>NC_014259.1:2768362-3460452 GCF_000196795.1 Acinetobacter oleivorans DR1 | reverse complement strand
GCTTCAATGAGTAATGCTGATCCAACTATTAAAGTGGCTATGGCTTTAGTTAAGTTATTCCAAAGTATTGGCGTTGAACGTGGCGATAATGTGGTAGGTGATTTACAACCAACCCAATTTACTCAAGATAAGAAAAATCTGTTGGCTAATCTGACACAAGATATAACTGCGACAGAATGGAAGAATGGGCAATATGCAACTCTTCTAAAACCTTGGTTAGATGTAAGCAAAGTGTCTGATGCACAAGCTTATGCACTCGTAGTTCAAGTCACAAACTTGGCAAATGCTGCATTATTTCAAGCAAATGAAGCGACTTATGCGGGTATTGTAGATTCTACTAGTTCACCGTTACCATTAGGTTTTTATGGCTGTAATCAGGCATTAGCAGATTGCTTTAATAAATCTACCACTAATTTACGTCATATGATGGCTAACATGTTCATGTTGACTGACCGTGAAGGTTATGCAATGGGTTACGGCCTGCAATGGCGTGGTGATGCTACTTTATATAAAGATGATAAAGGAAACGTGACTGGTGTTGCTCCCCCAGTTTTATTGTGGACCAAAGCAAAACCAATGCAAATGCTAATTGCTCCCCAACAAAATGGTTGGCTTAACCCAATTTCAAAAGATATTCAATCGACTCAACCATTACGTTTAAGCGTTGATAGCAATGCAAATAATGATTTGCAAATCTATCAAGGTAAGTTTATGAACGATTATGCTGTTGCTGGAAGTGAAGGTTTTTATAAACAGCTAACACGCTCGACAACAGGAAATATTCAGCATTATGGTTTATGGCGTCAAACAGTAGGCACTGAAAACTATAAGGGTTCACTTGATATTATTAAAGCCAATCCTATTAGTTATCTTGGAAAAGAAATTTTTAAAACAGCAGCTAACGTGAGTTCTGGTCAACGCTATGTCTTCCCATTATATGCGACTTTGACATTTCGATTTGATACTACTGGGATAGCTCCTATCGATTTAGGCATTGTCGTTGATGAAAAAGGAAATATTCGTACGGATATTAAACCAAATGCAACTGCAACCGATATGTCTGGTCAATGTGCAACAGTAACAGAAAACAGCTTAATTGATAGTAATGGTGTGCAACAATATCGACTTGGTACTACTGGTGGAACAGAGTCATCTGATAATGACAGTTCTATTACTGTTCGTATGATTTTATCGAATCCTCAGCTAGGTAACCTTAATGGGATTTTGATGGGACTTAACTCTGTAGTGAGAGCGGATACTAATCCAGATGATAATGTAAATGATGCAATTTCGGTAAATGGAGCGAAGATTAATCTCTATAACTTATTAGCAGGTCAAAACAGCAGTAATAGTATTAATTTAAGTGATTATGAAAACAAGACTGCGCGTTGGATTAATCTTTATGCTTTCTATCAAGCTGTTTATAATAATATTAAGGATATTAGCCCAGCACCAACAGATGTTGAGAAAGCCTTGGCTCAACGCCTATCTGGCACGGTGTCTATTAAACTAGCTAATCAGTCTATACCAGCTTGTAATGCGCTTAAAACTAAACCTTAAAAATAAGAGACAAAAAAAGACCGCTTAGCGGTCTTTTTTATTTATTTAATTGATTAACCCGTATTGTCTAAACGAGTACCCAAAGTTTCAAGATGAGTTGGGAACACTTGTTTTTTACGATCTTCAAAATAGTGTCTTAATGTATGTTCTACACTAGGGAAAGCAAGTTCACCCCATGGAATTTCGTGTTCTTCAAACAAGCGACTCTCGATACTTTCTTCACCTGCACCAAAAATCCCATCTTTCAGCTGTGCTTTGAAAAGTACATAAATTTGACCAATACGCGGAATATTGTACATACAGTACAGTTGCTCTATTTCTATCGCGGCTTCTGCTTCTTCACGTGTTTCGCGTGCTGCACCTTGCTCCATGGTTTCGAACAATTCCATATAGCCAGCAGGCAAAGTCCATAAACCATAACGAGGTTCAATCGCACGACGGCAGAGGAGTACTTTATCTTCCCATAACGCTAAGGCACCGCAGATTACTTTGGGGTTTTCATAGTGAATATTTCCACAATGAGTACAAACACGGCGTACTTTATGATCACCTAAAGGAATTTTTTGTTCGGTTTTATGCCCACACGCTACACAGAAACTCATAATTATCATCGAGTATAGAGATGACTCAGCATAACTGAATTTTTAGACTTACGCATCAACTCTATTCCCTAAGTTTGATTTTCAGATATGATGCAAAGAGAGATAGAATAATAGGTGAATGGTATGGAAGAGCACTTGCTAACACAAAAGTTACAGCAAAGATTGCGCTTTTCCACCCGCATACAAGAAGCACAAGCAGCAGTACTGATTGCAATTACTAATGAAAATGATCCAAAGGTACTGCTTACACGCCGTTCAATACATATGAACAACCATGCGGGGGAAGTTTCTTTTCCGGGTGGAAAGCGTGATCCTAGTGATACCAGCAATATTGTTGTAGCGTTAAGAGAAGCTCAGGAAGAGACAGCTTTAAACCCTTTTGATGTGCAGCTGTTAGGTGATTTGCCGATGCAGCGTGCAAGAAGTGGTTTGTCTGTAAAACCGATCGTTGGACTTATTCCTCCAGAGGTGACTTTAATCCCTCAACCTACCGAAATTGACCGAATTTTCTTTGTCCCGTTACAACAACTGATCGAGACGCGCCCGACACCCTATGAAGTTCGATATGCCCATCAGTCTTTATATTTTCCAAGCTTACAGATTGATAATGAAATTATTTGGGGGTTAACTGCTCGTATGTTAGTTGCTCTGTTTAAATATGGATTGGGTTATCAAAAAGATTGGCCATTTTTACTCAACTCGCCAACCTTTGGAATGCCAAAGTTTTCTCATAAGAATAAATGATCAGGATTGATAAATTATGATGTATAGCTATCAAGGACAGCACCCAAAAGCCTTACATGAACCATGGGATGGTTGGGTTGCTCCAACAGCAACACTCATTGGACAAGTAGAGTTAGGGCGTCAAGTCAGCATTTGGTTTGGAGCTGTAGTACGTGCCGATAACTGTGTAGTTCGAATTGGTGATTTCTCTAATATTCAAGAAAATTCTGTACTACATACCGATGCTGGACTTGAATTAAATATTGGTGAGTATGTCACAGTCGGGCATAAAGTCATGCTGCATGGTTGTACGATTGGTGATAATAGTTTGATTGGTATGAACGCCGTAATTTTAAATCGGGCTGTGATTGGTAAAAACTGTATTATTGGTGCGAATGCCTTAATTCCTGAAGGGAAGGTGATTCCAGATAATTCAGTGGTGATGGGGTCACCTGGCAAAATTGTCAAAACTTTAGATGAAGATGGCGCTGCAAAAATACGTTTGAGTGCATTACATTATGCTGAGCATTTTAAGAACTATGCAGATTTAAAGGAATTCCACTTTTAAAATTTTTAATAAGTTATTTTATATGCCAAGCACAAGCTTGGCATTTTTATTTAGAAAGAGAACAACTCGCCTATCAGAGCCGAGTGGGGTATCATAACCCTCGTTTTTAATCTGATTTAATACTAAGGTTGTGCATGAAATTGCTGGCGTTGGAAACTGCAAATGAGCAGTGTTCTATTTCATTAGTCGATGAAACCCAAGAACTGTTTTTTCAACTCGATACGCGGGCGAAAGCACAAACCCAGACCATTTTGCCCATGATTGAGCAGGGGCTACAGCAAACAGGTCTTGAGGTTGCTGGTCTAGATGCGATTGCCTTTAGCCGTGGGCCGGGTTCTTTTAGTGGTGTTCGCATTAATGCAGCTGTGACTCAGGCGTTGGCATGGTCACAAGATTTACCTGTTATTCCTGTTTCGAGTTTGCAAGCTTTAGCTCAAGCGGCATACCGACTTGAAGGTTTGAAACAAGTCACAGCGGTTCTCGATGCGCGTATGAACGAAGTTTACATTGCAAGTTATGTTCTAGATGAGCATAGAATTATGCAGTGTATTGATGAAGAAAAATTAATGGGCTACGAGCTAGCAGCTGCTTACGCAAAATATTGCTTAATTGGTTCGGGCGCAAAGTTACTTCAAGCTGATGCAGATCATCAAACAATCACGGCAACTGCGCAAGACATTGCTTCTATTGCACGTGTTTATGCGGCGCAAAAGCAGTGGGTTGATGCTGAACATGCTTTACCAGTTTATTTACGTGATGATGCATGGAAAAAAATAGCAGATCAGGGTAAAGCAAAATAAAGGCGAATCATGCACATATATTTTGAAGTAGATTTTCAACAACAAGCACAGCACTACCAAGCTGTGCTTTGTTCTAGAGGTGTGACTGTAGATTTGCAGTTAGTTGAAAAACTGAATGCACGTTTTCTGCGTTTAAATCCTGAGTTGGCACTTTGTGTGGATGAAAATGGGCTATGGTTATCTGCAAATGGCATGAAAATGCAGCCCGACTGGAAAGCCGAAATTTCCCGTTTAAAACGTGCAAGTCTTAAATCAGAAATGATTGCTCGGGCTTGTCAGTTAGGTGAAAAACCAATACTGGTTGATGCTACAGCAGGCTTAGGCCACGATAGTTTACTCATGGCTTATTTAGGCGCACAAATACAATTGGTTGAGCGCCATCCAATTTTATTTACCTTACTTGAAGATGCAAAAGCACAAGCTGAACAAGACAGCTTTTTAAGCCAGTTTATGGATCGGATTCAACTGATCTTTGCTGACTCTGCAAGTTATTTACAACAGTTACAGCAAACAGCTCAACTAGTTGATGTGGTTTATCTAGATCCGATGTTTCCACAGCGTGACCAGAATCATCAAGCCATCAAAAAACAAGCTCAAGTTAAAAAACAGATGCAGCTTTTACACCTACTTTTACCCGAAGATGGTGAGATGGATTTGGGGGATAATTTGCTGGTTTTGGCACAGAAAGTTGCTAAACGTGTAATCGTTAAACGACCGCGCCATGCTATTTTCTTGGCGAATCAAGAGCCAGCTCATCAATGGCAAGGAGATGCTTGTCGTTTTGATGCGTATTTTCAGTAGGCTTATGTAAGGTTAGGTTTTATTGCTTGAATAATGCACAAATATATGTGATATAGTTCAAAAGCATGATTGCTAAAATTCTTAGCAGGCATACACTTAAGATGCCTGACAAAAACGAAATTTTTGAAAACCTTTTATGATTGATCTTAAACCCTCCATTAACTTTTGGCATGATTTTAAAAGCAACCAAATTGCCGGAATGTGGCTGTTTTTGGGATCAAGACGTTCTCTACAAATTGTACATCCATCTATTCTTCAGCTTATTGTTTGGGGAATTTTAGGGGGATGTACTAACTCTCTGTATAGTTGGCTTGTCGCTGGTCAAATCGGTGATTTCAATTCTCAAGGTTTAATTGGTTATGCACTTTGGCCATTTATTGCCTTAATTGTCGGTATTTTCTTATCTCAGCGCACCAACCAACCTCGTTTAATGCTAGTACCTGCTTTACTGTGGTTGGTTCTAGATACAAATATCTTATTAATTCAATGTTTAATTCAGTATTTGGGTTCTAATGGTTATCTCAACTTTATTCCCGATGCTATTTATAACGGAATTTTACCGAGCTTATTTGTAGCTTTGTTTGTGTGGCAAAGTTTAGCGGTGATTTGGGTTTTCTCACGCGAACTTAAGTGGCCTTGGTGGGAACGTGCACTCGTCATGGTTGCGACTATTGCGACAATGGTAGTGTGGCAACTTTCTGTAAAAGATCAACCGATTTGGAAGGTAGAAGATTCGGCTCCAACATTTGCTGAAGATGCTTTTTACGCACAAAGTAAATTGCTGAGTGATTCTTTAGAGCAAGTCCAATATGGCGAGCAGGCAAAAAGTCATTGGTATTTTTTAGGTGTTGCTGGCGATAGTTACCAAGATGTTTTTAAATCGGAAGTGGTCCGTATTAAAGAACAGTTT
This sequence comes from Acinetobacter oleivorans DR1, assembly GCF_000196795.1. Taxonomy (NCBI): domain Bacteria; kingdom Pseudomonadati; phylum Pseudomonadota; class Gammaproteobacteria; order Moraxellales; family Moraxellaceae; genus Acinetobacter; species Acinetobacter oleivorans. Next base: position 3,454,488 of record NC_014259.1, on the reverse strand, counting down.
GATACACGTTTTGGAACGATTGGTCGTTCGATGATGTTGGTCAATAATCCAGACACCCGTACAGAAATTCCGATTGCCTCTAAAACCAGTATCGAGTTAGCTCTACGCCGTATGGGACAGCAAATGAACCGTGATAGCGATGTCCTATTTCTATATATGACTTCACACGGTGAACAGAATCACTTCGAAATTGAAAATGCACCATTAGATTTAGGGCAAGTAGACCCGAAATGGTTGCGTGAAACACTTGATAAATCTGGTATTCGCTGGCGCGTGATTGTTATCTCAGCCTGTTATTCAGGAAGCTTTATTCCTGCTTTACAGTCTCCTGATACTTTAATTATTACCGCATCTGCCGCTGATAAAACTTCTTTTGGATGTAATAACGAAGCTGACTATACCTATTTTGGACGAGCTTTCTTTGATTTGGCTATGCGAGAGCAATCGTCGATGAAAGACTCATTTAACACAGCTAAGCAAACAGTAACCAAATGGGAAGTGGCTCAAGGTGTTGAACCTTCAGAGCCTCAGTGGATGATTGGTAAAAATATGGAACTTATGCTACCTCAATTGGAAAAGTATCTATTTCCTCAGCAAAATACAGGTAGTGTAGATATTGCTCAAACAAAAACAGAGGCTAAAAACGATGCAACTCCTGCAAAAAAACCGCTGCTTTGAGGGCGAGCAGCGTATATACCAATTTGAATCTTCTTATTTAAAAGGACCAGCGAAGTTTGGTGTTTATTTACCACCAGTAGCTCTAGAAGGTAAAGCTTGCTCAACTTTGTTTTACTTAGCTGGGTTAACGTGTACTGAAGAAACCTTTGCCATTAAAGCACATGCACAGCATATGGCCGCACAGCTGAGCCTAATATTGATTACCCCAGACACTTCTCCTCGTGGAGAACAAGTCGCAGTAGGGGATCATTGGGATATTGGACAAGGCGCGGGCTTTTATATTAATGCTACACAAGCACCATGGTCTGAGCATTATCAAATGGAAAGCTATTTAATTGATGAGTTATATCCACTCATTTTAAAAAGCTTTCCTGTAAACGCTCAACAAGTTGGTATCTTTGGGCACTCAATGGGTGGACACGGGGCATTAACTTTAGCTTTTAAATATCCAGAGAAATTTAAGTCGGTATCTGCTTTTGCTCCAATCTGTGCACCAACAGAGTGTGCATGGGGAGACAAAGCCTTTAGTCATTATTTAGGTGCAGATCGCGATAGCTGGTTGGCTCATGATGCCACAGCTTTAGTATCAAAAAATGGTGCAGTATTTGACGAAATTCTGGTTGATCAGGGATTAGATGACCAATTTTATGAACAACTTCACCCTGAAAAGTTTAAGCAAGCATGTTTAAAAGCAGGACAGCCTTTAACTTTAAGACAACATCCTGGCTATGATCATGGTTATTACTTTATTCAAACCTTTATGGATGAGCATTTACAGTTCCATGCAATTCAATTAGAAAAGGTCGCTGGCTAATTAGTGTTGCCACTCAACCTGAAATTCTTGTTGAGCCATACGGTTTAGATGATCAAGGACAACTTTTTCTAAGTGGTTGTGGTCATCTAACTGGCTATCAATTACAACGTTTAACTGCTCTGTTTCTGGTGCAAGTGTAATCGTTGCTGTAGGCATTAAGATTTTAAAATCTTGTTCAGTTTCTTGTACTTCAAACTTGTGCTTCCAATGATTAACTAGACGTTTTGCAATGCGTTTTCCATCGTTTGTTAATAGATGAGTTGTGCTTTTCATTATCAATCCTCACATTGGTTTAATGTACCTTAACAAATTCGTTTCGCCGTTAGCATTCTATTGTTGCAACGTTACGTTGCAAGTTTGAAATGTTGTCATTTAAGCAAGGAAGAGCAGGCCAATTAGGTTCTTTTTTGTTATAATTTTCAGCCTCTCCTTAAATTTTTAGCCAGGTCATCCACCTATGTCCAAGCCTTACTTGATTGCTCCTTCTATTTTATCTGCCGATTTTGCTCGTTTAGGTGAAGATGTAGACAAAGTGTTAGCCGCAGGTGCCGATGTAGTACATTTTGATGTGATGGATAATCACTATGTTCCAAATTTAACTTTTGGTGCTGGTGTATGTAAGGCTTTAAAAAATTATGGGATTACAGCTCCTGTTGACGTGCATCTAATGGTATCTCCAGTTGATCGAATTATTGGAGACTTTTTGGAAGCTGGTGCAGATATTATCACTTTCCATCCAGAAGCATCGCACCACATTGATCGTTCATTACAGTTGATTAAGTCAGGTGGTGCAAAAGCAGGTTTAGTCTTTAACCCTGCAACGCCGTTGCACTATTTAGATTACGTGCTTGATAAAGTTGATCAAATTTTAATAATGAGCGTAAACCCAGGTTTTGGTGGACAAAAGTTCATTCCAATGACTTTAGAAAAATTGCGTGAAGCTCGTAAAATTATTGATGCAAGTGGCCGCGATATTCGTTTAGAAGTTGATGGTGGTGTTGGCCCTGCAAATATTCGTGAAATTGCAGAAGCAGGTGCAGATATGTTTGTTGCTGGTTCAGCTATTTTTGGTCAACCAGATTATAAAGTTGTGATTGATCAAATGCGTGCAGAGCTTGCGAAAGTGGGCAGTGTAGAAGCTTAAAAAAGTATATTGAACTGAGAATAAGCTTGTGGATAACTTTGTTTATAACTATATGGATAACTGTGTTGATAACCGTATGGATAAGATGTTGGTAAAATAAACAAAATTAGATCAACCGTTTATTCTCTAAGCGAAATGTATGAAAAAAGAACGTTTTGGCGTTCTTTTTTTATGCGTGTTGAATATTTTATTATCTGATTTTTTATTAAGCTTTGCTAAAAAATAACCTGTGCAAAAAACGATACGGCTCTGTGTGAAATTTTTTTAGAGATAGATAAGTATAAAACTGTAAAAGTGTCATGAAAAATAAAGCTAAATTTGCTTTAATAAGATTTTAGTAAGAGATTTAGATAATTAATGACGATAAAAATTTTAGCGGTAGATATGGATGGGACTTTTCTTAATTCTAAGAAGCAGTACAACAAAGCACGTTTTTTAAAACAGTACGAACAACTTAAACAAAATAATATTCATTTCGTGGTTGCCAGTGGTAACCAACTCGCAAAGCTGATTACCTATTTTCCAGAAATTAGTCATGAAATTGCTTTTATTGCAGAAAATGGCGCGCATGTTGTAGATGCAGGGCAAGAAATAGCTTTTGCTCATTTAAGTCAGCAACAATATATTGAGATTCTGAAAGCGATTGACCCTACATACACCTCAACCATGGTGATCTGCGGAAAACAGAGTGCTTATGTGCATAACAGCATGAACGCAGAGGACTATGCCAAAGTCGCTCGATACTTTGAAAAGCTAACAGTTATTGATGATTTTTATGCACTAGATGACTTGGTATGTAAAATTACTTTTACTGCTCAGGAAAACGAAAGCTTTGCGATTTTTGAACATTTTCAGAATAAAAGTTTTGTTGCAGATAAAGTATTAGTTCCTGTTTCAAGTGGTTTTGGTTTTATCGATTTGATTCTTCCAGACCAGCATAAAGCACATGGTTTGAAGCTATTGCTACAAAAATGGCAGGTTGAATCTGATCAAGTGGTTGCGATTGGTGATAACAATAATGATATCCAGATGATCAAAGCTGTCGGTTATGGATTTGCGGTTGAAAATGCAGTTGAAGCTTTGAAAGCAGTAGCCCCTTATACAACTGTAAGTAATGAACAAGAGGGTGCACTAGATGTGATTGATTTAGTCCTTCAGCATCAACCACCATTTGCTTAATTACTTTAAAACAAACAGTTAAGATTGAAAATTGTATCTGTTTGAAAACTTGGTTATGCTAATGGAATTAAGATTACTCATCGGTTCTAGGTGATAAACCACAATGGCTCTACGACACTTACGCAAGTATGCTTGGTTTGTGTTCCTAATGACTTTGGTCATTGGGTGGAGTGGTGTGTCTGTTGCTCAGACGCCTATGCAGCATGATCTTCATACGATGCCGTGTCATAGTGAAAAAACTTCGCATAAGAATATGCATGTTCAAACAGATGATCAGACAGTATGTCATCAAAATATGACACAGGCTGTTCACTCGCATGGTGAGCATTGTCAGGACTGTAACCCAGTTCATTGTCAAATTGTGAATTTGGCATTACAGCAAGCTGTACCAGATATTGACTCGCAATTCATTCCAATTTCGTCTCAATTTAGCAGTATTTATCAGGCTCAGCATTTAGCCGGATACTGGCAAGAAATTTTACGTCCTCCAAAAGCTTAATCCTTTCTTACTTATTTTTTTAGTTCAAAGGATTACAGCAATGTCTCATAAAACAATTAGCAGCCTCGTCGCTGTATTTGGTCTATTGGTTTCACCATGGACCCTCGCGGCAATTAAGGAATATCACCTTAATATTAATGAACAACAGGTCAATGTTACGGGTCAGCCGCTCAAACGAATTACCGTAAATGGAAAATTTACAGCCCCACTTCTTGAGTTTGAAGAAGGAGATGAGGCTGTTATTCATGTTCATAACCAATTAAAGAATCAAGACACGTCTTTGCACTGGCATGGGTTATTACTGCCAGGGTTAATGGATGGTGTACCGGGTTTCAATGGTTTTAAAGGAATCGCGCCAAACGGAGATTTTGTTTACCGCTTTAAGGTGAAACAAAACGGCACTTATTGGTATCACGCCCATAGCAAAGGCCAAGAGCAAGATGGTTTATATGGGCCACTTGTGATTTACCCGAAAGGGAAAATACCCGTAGCTGCACATGAAAAAACGGATCGTGATTATGTGGTGATGCTTTCAGATTTTCATCATTCTTCTAGCGATAGCATTATGAAGAATTTGAAGAAATCTGCTGAGTATTATCAAAACCGCCGTGAAACCGTATCTGATGTTTTGAAGCAAGTTAAAACACAAGGCTTAAAAGCAACTTGGCAAGATCGTTCGATGTGGAATCAGATGCGGATGTTAAAAACCGATATGTCTGATGTGACGGGTTATACCTTCTTGGTTAATGGCAAGACACCTCAGCAAAACTGGACAGGTAATTTTAAAGCTGGCGATAAGGTTCGATTACGATTTATTAACGCATCGGCAATGTCATTTTTTGATGTCAGAATTCCAAATTTGAAAATGACAGTTGTAAGTGCAGATGGGCAGCCAGTTAAACCAGTTGCAATTGACGAGTTTCGTATTGGTACAGCTGAAACCTACGATGTTATTGTAGAGCCTAAACAAGCAAATTATCAGATTGAAGCAGAGTCTATTGACCGCAGTGGTTTTGCCATCGGGACTTTGCACAATGAAAATACGCAAGCTGTAGAGCCAGTTCAAATGCCGCAACCACGTCCACGTTCTTTGCTAACTATGGACGATATGGGCATGAGTCATGGCAATGGAGCGAGTGATGAACATGCTGGCCATCAAATGAACATGCAACACGACATGTCTGCTATGTCTGAAATCAAAAAAGAAGAGAGCCAGACTAATCATGATCATACGATGATGAACATGGATCATGACATGAAAAATATGTCATCTGAAGAACATGGTCATTCTATGATGCAAATGAAGCATGACATGTCAGCGATGCCTGAAATGAAAAAAGAAGAGAGCCAGACTAATCATGATCATACGATGATGAACATGGATCATGACATGAAAAGTATGTCATCTGAAAAACATGATCATTCTATGATGAATATGAAACATGAGATGCCTGCGCAATCTGAGAATAAAACTAAAAAGGATAAGCCCGTTTATGGCTGGGCAAATGCTTCGACACCAGCGGGTATGAAAGCACTGCAATATAGTGATTTGCAATCTTTAACACCTCAGCCAGACACGCGTGCGCCAGAACGAGAGCTTGTTATTCGTTTAGGTGGCAACATGGAGCGTTATATCTGGACCATTAATGGCAAGAAATTTAGCGAAGCTGAGCCATTGCAAGTTAAGTATGGCGAACGTATTCGCTTGAAGTTCGTGAATGACAGCATGATGGCTCATCCAATGCATTTACATGGCATGTTCATGCAATTGGAAAATGGTCAGCAAGCTGAAAACTTGCCAAATAAACATACCGTTATTGTTCCACCAGGAAAGACAGTTACTGCGTTATTAACAGCCGATGCTTTAGGAGAATGGGCGATTCATTGCCATCTGCTTTATCACATGAGTGCAGGGATGATGAATAAGTTGATTGTAGCTCAAGTGAATGATGGGGCAAAACCAGCATCTCAAGCACCTGTTCAATCTGAAAATGAGAAAGGAGCTAGTCATGCGCATCACTAAGTTATTTTCTCAAATGATATGTTGCGGTGCTTTCTCGGGTATATCTATATTTGCTTTTGCTCAAGAACCTTTAACTCATGATCATTTACGTGAACATGGTGGACAGATCTATCAAGCAACAAAAATTGATTCTGGTTGGACTCAAAATGAAGAAGGAGAAGGACGTTTTTCTTCTGAATTGGAAAGCTGGGTGGGAACTGATGAAAACAAACTATTCATCAAAACCCATGTTGAAAAAGCCGAGTCAGAAGATGCTAATTACGGCGGTTCAGTACTTTACAGTCGAAATGTAGCTGACTATTGGGATGTACAGGCTGGGGTAAACTACGAGCGTTTACAACGGGAAGATGAAAAGCAAGATCGCTGGGCAGGTGTAGTCGGTTTGCATGGCATGGCACCTTACTTTTTTGAAACCGATGCATATCTTTATGCAGGTGAAGACCAGCTATGGAAGCTAAGTTTAGAAACGGAAAGAGACTTACTCTTTACCCAAAAGTTAATTGGTAAACCTTATTTAAAAGCAGATGTTGTTTTGCAAGATGAATCTCACTATGCAAGTAAATCAGGGTTATCTAGTTTACAAGCTGGTTTTCAAACCCGTTATGAAATCAACAAAAAGGTCATGCCATTTGTTGATGTGGGTTACGGCTATGAAAAAGGTTTAAAACAAACCGCTTGGCAAACTGGAACTGACTCTGAACATGGTTGGTATTATGGAGCAGGGTTAACACTTAAGTTCTAATTGCCGAACAAAAATTAAGCTTAATGACATGCCATTGGTTTATACTGATGGCATTGTTTTTTGTGTCAGTTATGGTGCACAGATGGCTTTAGAAAAACAAGAGAATCAAATACATTTAAATAAAACCAGCTCTAGCTGCGGGTGCTCAAGCATGCCGTCTCAGGAGTATTCTACACCTAGTGAAGCTATGCCTAGAAAGAGCCAATGGGTGAGTTATTATCATATTCCTCACATGGATTGTGTAGCTGAAGAGCAAATGGTGAGGATGGCTTTGGCCTCTTACGCTGACGATATTCAAGAGCTTCATTTTGATTTACCAGCACGGCATTTGGCGATTTATCACAGTGTTCAAGCTGAAAAGATCACCCAAAGCCTGCAACGTTTAGGACTAGGAGCAGAATTACAACAAACGCAGCCACATTATGAACCTGTTGAAAAACCTAAAAAGGTTCGAGCTAGCTCTTCAACCAATGCCTCACAAAAGCAAGTTTTACAATGGCTGTTACTCATTAATGGCATCATGTTTGTCATTGAGTTTATGGCAGGCATCATTGCTTCATCGACAGGATTAATCGCTGATTCGCTTGATATGTTTGCTGATGCTGCAATTTATGGCATTGCTTTATTTGTGGTAGGTAAAAATCTAAATGCACAATTAAAGGCTGCGCATCTTTCAGGATGGTTTCAGTTTGGCTTAGCCATGATTGTGTTAATTGATGTGTTGCGTCGTTTTATTTACGGCAGTGAACCTGTTTCAATTCTCATGATTTTAATTGGTGGATTGGCTCTTGCAGCCAATATTAGTTGCCTTTATTTAATGAGAGACCATAAAGAGAGTGGGGCACATATGAAGGCGAGTTATATCTTTTCTGCAAATGATGTCATCGTAAACTTGGGTGTCATTGTCGCAGGAATATTGGTTGCCATTACAGGTTCTCCTTATCCTGATTTAATGATTGGATTAATTATTGTCTTGTTTGTTTTAAATGGCGCACGAAAAATTTTACAGTTAAAAAACGAATAGTATTTTCTAAGACAGGCAAGCTTTAGATAAGGTTTGCCTTCATTTTTTATTTTAAAGTAAACTGAGTCCTCTCATAAAGGAGGAACGACCTCCCCCATATTGGGTAATCATGTCGGGACGACCTGACACTATAAAAATTAGTGAATGTTATGGCTTGGGCTATTTTAATTTTAGCAGGTGTATTTGAAATCATTTGGGCATATTCTATGAAAATGTCCGAAGGTTTTACACGTTTAACCCCTAGTGTTATTACCGTAGTTTTTATGATTTTGAGTGTAATTCTGCTTTCAATGTCAATGAAAACGTTACCCCTTGGTACTGCCTATACGGTTTGGACAGGAATTGGCGCAATCGGGTCATTTCTAGTCGGTATTTTCTTTCTTCATGAGCCTGTTGGCGCTATGCGAATGATTGCCGCTGTATTGATTGTGTCAGGTTTGGTTTTAATGAAAATTTCATCGCCGTCCTAAGAGAACAAAACTATGTTGCTGTCTTATAAGTATATCAATTCGCCTGTTGGGCAATTAAAGCTGGTTGCGAATGAAAATGCTTTGGTGGCAATACTCTGGGACAATGAAAATCCAAAACGTGTTCGACTGGCCGAGCTAGTCGAACAACTTGAGCATCCAGTTTTACTAAAGACCGAACAACAATTAAAAGAATATTTTGAAGGTAAACGCCGTGAGTTTATATTGCCACTCGATTTCGAAGGAACCGTATTTCAAAAGCAGGTCTGGTCTGCTTTACTGACCATCCCTTATGGTGAAACAAGAAGTTATAAAGATATTGCTGTTCAGATTGGCAATGAAAAAGCGGTGCGAGCAGTGGGCGCTGCAAATGGCAAAAACCCGATTTCAATTATTGCACCTTGTCACCGAGTCATTGGTGCGGGCGGTGCTTTAGTTGGTTTTGCTGGTGGGCTTGATAAGAAAGATATTTTATTAAAACTAGAGCAACAATGAGCCGTTTTTGCGCTCGATTTTTTTAGACTTTTCTACTAAGCTGTCCACTATGATATTTCATGAAGAAAGTGCTTCATGGCATCGCTTTTTTTGAAATATTGATCTTATTCAACAAACTTTGGATGTTCTAAAAATGGCTGTCGGTGACGTAACAATGCCACAAATGCATGTGGTAAAAGGTGTAAAAATTGGCTCAACAGAAGCATATGTACGTTACCAAAACCGACGAGATTTAGTCATTTTTGAGTTTGCAGAAGGTTCAAATGTTGCTGGTGTATTTACTCAAAATGCATTTTGTGCAGCACCTGTTCATGTCTCTAAAGCTCATCTTGCCGAAGGTAATCCTCGTTATTTAGTGATTAATACAGGTAATGCCAATGCAGGAACTGGACCTACAGGTTTGAAAAATGCTCAGGATACTTGTGCAAAATTGGCGGAGATTGCTGGGGTAAACAGTTTTGAAGTTCTTCCGTTTTCTACGGGGGTGATTGGTGAGCAACTTCCGATGGAACGTTTACTTGCTGGTCTTCAACCTGCATTAAATAGCGTACAAGAAGCAGCTTGGAATGATGCTGCATCTGGCATTATGACCACAGACACAGTACCTAAAGGTGCATCTGAACAATTTGAGCTAGATGGCATTACTTATACCATGACAGGTATTAGTAAAGGCGCCGGAATGATTCGCCCGAACATGGCAACCATGTTGAGCTTTGTGGCAACAGATGCACCTATTAGCCGCGATTTAGTACAAAAGCTACTAAAAACGACAGTTGAGCATTCATTTAACCGTATTACGATTGATGGCGATACCTCAACAAATGACTCTTGTATTTTTGTAGCAACAGGTCAGGCTGGTGGCGCTGAAATTACATCGGACAGTGATGCACGCTACACTAAAGTGTTAGAAGTACTTGCGCGTGTAATGAATCGTTTAGCACAGTTAATTGTTCGTGATGGTGAAGGCGCGACGAAGTTTATTACTGTGGCTGTAGAGGGTGGCGGTAACATTCAGGAGTGTTGTGACATTGCTTATAGCATTGCGCATTCACCACTTGTCAAAACTGCGCTTTTTGCATCGGACCCGAACTGGGGACGTATTTTAGCTGCAATTGGCTATGCAGGAGTCAAAGACTTAGACGTGTCTAAAATTCAAGTGTGGTTAGACGACGTACAAATCTGTAAAGATGGCGGCGCAGCTGAAGACTATACCGAAGAAGCAGGCGCGCGTGTTATGGCTCAAACCGAAATTACCATTCGTGTTGATTTAGGACGTGGTCAGGCCAAAGACACGGTATATACCTGTGACTTATCTTACGACTATGTCAAAATTAATGCTGATTACCGTTCTTAAATATCAGTTATAATCAAGCCTCGACAAAGAGGCTTTTTTATTAGCCCCAACTTTTGATATTAAATGATTCAATCCGTAAATCATTTAAGCAGTAACGTTATATGCGAGCAGGTATGCCAGCATGAAGGATAGAGAAGACGTTTTATGAGTGATGCGACTTTAATTGCCAACGATGCAAAAAACATTGTACAAGCGCATTTAGACCGTTTAGGTGAGCCAAAAGACAATCGCTTAAGTGAAGAAGCAAAACAACAAAAGTTTGCACAGATCGAAGCAGAGCTCAAAAAACGTGATGCTGTCCTTGTTGCTCATTACTATTGCGACCCTGAAGTACAGGAGCTTGCCGAAAAAACAGGTGGATGCGTTTCTGACTCTTTAGAAATGGCCCGTTTCGGACGAGATCATGCTGCCTCAACACTCGTTGTGGCTGGTGTCAAATTTATGGGAGAAACAGCAAAAATTCTGTCTCCTGAAAAAACAATTTTAATGCCGACACTTGAGGCAACCTGTTCACTCGACTTGGGCTGTCCTGTCGATGAGTTCACAGCATTTTGTGATCAGCACCCTGACCACACCGTAGTTGTTTATGCCAACACATCGGCTGCTGTTAAAGCACGTGCAGATTGGGTGGTGACTTCAAGCTGTGCTGTAGAAATTATTGAACACCTAGATAGCTTGGGCGAAAAAATTATTTGGGCACCAGATCAGCACTTAGGTCGCTATATTCAAAAGAAAACTGGTGCAGATATGTTGCTTTGGGATGGCGCATGTATTGTGCATGAAGAATTCCGTGCACGTGGCATTGCCAACATGAAAGCACTGTACCCAGATGCGGCTGTATTGGTACATCCAGAATCGCCTGAATCAGTTGTAGACATTGCCGATGCGGTAGGTAGTACCTCTCAACTGATTAAAGCTGCGCAGACTTTGCCAAATGAAAGACTCATTGTGGCAACTGACCGCGGTATTTTCTACAAAATGCAGCAAGCGGTACCCAATAAGATTTTAGTTGAAGCACCAACAGCAGGTGAGGGTGCAACTTGTCGTTCATGTGCTCACTGTCCGTGGATGGCAATGAATGAACTCGATGGGATTTTAGAAGTTTTACAAAAAGGTGATCAGGAAATACACGTCGAACCAGCACTTGCTGAACGTGCCAAAATGCCTTTAGATCGAATGTTAGCCTTTAGTGCATCGTTAAAGCGTTAAAAAAACTCAAAATGCTTGTTAAATATACATTTGATAAGGATTTTTAACTTTTTTTGACAATAGGTGTTGACGTCTGAGGGCGTCGCGCCTAGAATGCACACCGTACCGCACGATGTGCGATACAGCAAAAGCTGAGATAGATCGGAGCATAGCACAGCCTGGTAGTGCACCTGGTTTGGGACCAGGGGGTCGTAGGTTCGAATCCTACTGCTCCGACCACTTAAAATAATATTTTAAGATCGGCGAAGTATCGCATGATAAGCATCATCGGTTAAGCGCCTGTAGCTCAGTTGGATAGAGCATCCGCCTTCTAAGCGGATGGTCACAGGTTCGAATCCTGTCAGGCGCGCCACTCGGTAGCTTGGTACATAGAACTATTTGATGGTGGATGTAGCTCAGTTGGTAGAGCCCTGGATTGTGATTCCAGTTGTCGCGGGTTCGAATCCCGTCATTCACCCCAATTTCGGAGCATAGCACAGCCTGGTAGTGCACCTGGTTTGGGACCAGGGGGTCGTAGGTTCGAATCCTACTGCTCCGACCATATTTAAAAGCGTTAAAGCTTTAAAATATCCCAAAGATTAAAAAGAATTTCTTCTTGTCTTAACGATGGAAGGAATTTTTTTGTTTTCTACTTTGAAATTTTAATTCAATCGCACTCCAATATTTGAACGTGTTTATATAAGCTCTGTTCTCTGTTCTCTGTTCTCTGTTCTCTGTTCTCTGTTCTCTGTTCTCTGTTCTCTGTTCTCTGTTCTCTGTTCTCTGTTCTCTGTTCTCTGTTCTCTGTTCTCTGTTCTCTGTTCTCTGTTCTCTGTTCTCTGTTCTCTGTTCTCTGTTCTCTGTTCTCTGTTCTCTGTTATTGATATTTCTGTCTTAACTCATCTTTTTCTTGATCTGATAAAAATGCGATTTTAAGTCCATTTTCTTGAGCTGTATAAATTTGCTCAGGGCTTAAACCTGCTAATGGGGCAGCAGTTAAATATTCATGTTGTATCTCAATACCTTCTACTGCTGGGTCATCTGTATTAATGGTGGCAAGTACACCATGTTCTAAAAAAGTCTTTAATGGGTGTTCTGCTAAAGACGGTACTGTGTTGGTTTGAATGTTTGAAGTGAGGCAAGATTCAATACCAATCTCATGTTTAGCTAAATAATCTAAAAGTTTTAAATCTTGAACTGCTTTAACACCATGTCCAATTCGTTCGGCACCTAATTCTTCAATGGCTTGCCAAATACTTTCTGGGCCGGCAGCTTCACCTGCGTGTACCGTAATGTGCCAACCTGCATCACGCGCTTTTTTAAAGTGATCAATAAATAAATTGCCCGGAAAACCAAGCTCATCTCCAGCAAGATCCAACGCTTTAATATCATTTTTATGGGCAAGTAGGGCATTTAATTCTTTTTCGCAAGCTTCCTGACCAAAAGTACGGCTCATAATGCCGATTAAATTCGCTTTTACCCCGTAAGCTTGACTACCTTCTTTTACACCCGCAATAACTGCTTCAACAACGCCTTCAAGTGGGAGTTGATGGGTCATGCCCATATAACCCGGTGAAAAACGCAGCTCTACATAATCTAGGCCTTGTTGGGCAGCATCCTGCATGTTTTCAAAAGCAATGCGTTTGCAGGCATCTAGGCTTGCTAATACTTTTACGCCCCAATCGAGCTTAGATAAAAAACTTAATAAGTCAGGTTGGTTATCCATAACTTGTACGTGTGGGCGTAAAGATTCAATGTCGTAGGCAGGTAAATCCAAATTGTATTGTTGGCCCAATTCTAAAATGGTTTGAATGCGGATGTTGCCATCAAGATGACGGTGTATATCTGTAAGCGGAAGCGTTTTTGTAATCATAGATTTCTTCTTATCTGTTCGCCTTAATTCATCATGCCTGTTTAGAGCTGCTGATAAAAGTTTGGATTTGCTATGTTTTTGTGAAAAGTGTTGAGTTGAGTTTTTTGAACTTACTATATTTGTATTAGTTTTAATTTTGATGACATTGTTCTGGCCTAAGAAGATAACGCAGTCTGTGTAAGATACAAGCACCAAGATTTTTATTGTTTTTAATTTCGCTGAGCCTGTTTTTGTTGACTCTTCAATAGTGGATTGGCTGAAGAATGGTCATTGGTATTTTGCTTTTTAGTTGTAAAGATGAATAAAGGCTTGCTAAAGACCAAACTGATAAAGCGATTAATTTATCTGTAGAAATCTATTTCTAGCAAGTAAATGAAAAAGAAGAAATAGGAAGCGCTCAAATGAAGTCGGTACTTTGTCATCAAGCAAAACTACAAGTGGTGGACCAACCGAAATTAACGCCTGCTAAAGGACAGGTGTTATTAGAAGTGGTGCGATGTGGGATCTGTGGCTCTGATTTACATATGCAGCACCACTGTGATCACATGCATGATTTGGCTGCACGTGTCGGGTTTCATGGTTTAGCCAAGTCTACAGATCCGTTTGTACTAGGACATGAATTTTGTGGCAAAGTTTTGGATTATGGCCCAAAAACACGTCACAAATTTAAAGCCGATACACTCGTTTGCGCAATGCCGCTTTTAAATGTAGATCAGCATGGGTATTTGTCGACAGGGCTTTCTCCAAATGCTTCGGGCGGTTATGCTGAGCAAGTATTGGCTCAATCGAGCTTGATGTTTGAAGTACCCAACGGTCTAGATGCCGATAGTGCTGCCATGACTGAACCTATGGCGGTTGCATTGCATGCTGTTCGCCGTAGCCGTGTGAAAACTGGTGAACCTGCAATTGTGATTGGTTGTGGTCCTGTTGGGCTAGGTGTCATATTAATGCTTAAAGCAGCTGGGGTTAAAACCGTGGTTGCCAGCGACTTTTCACCAAACCGCCGTAAGCTTGCCGAGCAATGCGGTGCCGATATTGTGGTAGATCCTAAAGAGACATCGCCATTTGCCAACTGGAAAGAGTTTGGTTTGCTTGGCAATGTTTCTGACGCGATTAATATGGGCATGGGGCTGTTTGATAAGTTGCAAGCGACACGCTTACCATGGTGGCATGGATGGCGCATGATTGATAAATTGGGCGCTCTACCAAAACGTCCTGTTATTTTTGAGTGTGTGGGTGTGCCGGGTGTTTTACAACAAATTATTGAAGGTGCACCTTTATTTTCCCGAATTGTCGGGGTGGGCGTGTGCATGCAAAGTGACAAAATCGAACCCGCACTTGCGATTAATAAAGAGTTAGAAATTCAGTTTGTGTTGGGCTATACACCACTTGAGTTTAGAGATGCGCTACATATGATTGCAGAAGGGGAAGTGAATTGTTCACCGCTCATTACGGGTGTTGTTGGCTTAGAAGGTGTTACGAGTGCATTTGAAGCATTACGTGATCCTGAACAGCATGCCAAAATCTTGATTGACCCTAAACGTAGCGGTTCAGATATTCAATTAATGAGTC
The DNA here is from genome assembly GCF_000196795.1 of Acinetobacter oleivorans DR1. NCBI lineage: Bacteria > Pseudomonadati > Pseudomonadota > Gammaproteobacteria > Moraxellales > Moraxellaceae > Acinetobacter > Acinetobacter oleivorans. Next base: position 3,439,436 of record NC_014259.1, on the reverse strand, counting down.
ATTAATTCAAAGACATTTATACTTAACTAAAAGGTTGTGATCTCATCAATCACAATCTTTTTTTATGTGCATAGATTGCAATATTGAGCATAAATCAGAGCTGCTGAGCTAATTTGTATTGCTTTTTAGTTGTTCTAGTTCTTGGTAAATCCACTCAACAAATTTCTGAATGGTTGGTGATACATCTTGGCTTGAGTGAATGAGGTAGTACTTTCGGCTGCCTTTTAATTTTTTATTGGAAACAATCACCAGTTCTTTTTTTTGTAGTTCAGACTCAATCAACATTTGTGGAATTAAAGCCATTCCCATGTCATGACTGGCAGCAACGGCAAGCATTGAAAATAACTCATGGCGTTGTCCATCAAAGGGCTTCGGATGCTGGATGTGATGGGTCAGAAACCATTCTTGCCAAATGCTAGGTCGGGTGGTTTGTTGTAGCAGGGGAATTTTCAGCAAATCTTCAGAGCTTAGATCATAGATATTTTCATTAATCATCACCGCATCTGGAAAATACTTTTCGATTAGTCTTGGTGAGCACACAGGTACAATTTCTTCATCCATTAAATAATGCGCTTGTATGCCGGGCCAGTGGTCAATTTGCTGCTGAGTACCTGCAAAAATCGCAGCGTCAAAAATATTATCATTAAATAAAAAAGGTTTGGTGCTGGTCTCTAAGTGAACCGTAATTTCAGGGTGTTTTTGATTTAAAAGATGGAGCTTGGGTAACAGCCAACGCGTTGCAAAGGTAGGAACGACACCTAATTTTAATGTTCCACCTAAACCTTTATGAGAAATCACATCGGCTGTACATTTCTCTAAACCCAATAAATAAGGCTTAATACTTTTAAAATACTGCTGACCTGCAATGGTGAGTTCAACACCATGCCGAGTACGTATAAAGAGTTCAACACCCAAGAAATCTTCTAACTGCTGAATTTGGCGCGAGACTGCACTTTGGGTAATGCATAACTCTTGCGCAGCATAGGTATAACTTAGATGTTTTGCTGCACTTTCAAAGCAAATCAGGCCCTGAATGGACGGGATGCTTCTTCGCATAAATAAAATCCTTTTATTTGTGGTCATATTTCAAAACAGCATATGATCTAAATGCAGATATCCGAGTTTAGTATAAAAATAAGCCATTTTTAATGAAATACAACCAATTAAATATCTAAATTTAATATGTCTTATTTTAAATATGCGTAAGTCGCATATCTGCATGAACATTTATCGTTTGATTACTGCATTTTTCACGCATAACATCGAGTTAAATAAAGAAGATCAAATCAAGCAGAGGATGCGATGAATCACATGGTGACAACAAAAAAAGCAAAAGTTCAATTTAACTGGCAAGACCCATTTTTAATTGAACAACAGCTTACCGAAGATGAGCGCATGATTCGTGATGCGGCTCATGCCTATTGCCAAGAACGCTTGCAACCCCGTGTACTTGAACAATTCCGTCATGAAACAACAGATCCATCTATTTTTCGTGAAATGGGAGAGCTCGGTTTACTGGGCCCAACCATCCCTGAGCAATATGGCGGTGCGGGTTTGAACTATGTGAGTTATGGTTTGGTTGCACGTGAAATTGAATATGTCGACTCGGGCTACCGCTCTATGGCGAGCGTGCAAAGCTCATTGGTGATGGTTCCAATTCATGAATTTGGTACCGAAGAGCAAAAGCAGAAGTACTTACCTAAACTAGCTACTGGCGAATACATTGGCTGTTTTGGTTTGACTGAACCTGACCATGGTTCAGACCCAGGTAGTATGATTACACGTGCTAAAAAAGTTGACGGTGGTTACCGTTTAAGTGGCGCAAAAATGTGGATTACCAATAGCCCAATTGCAGATGTATTTGTGGTTTGGGCAAAAGAAGTTTCTGCTGAAGGTAATGTGGGTGATATTCGCGGCTTCATTTTAGAAAAGGGCTGGGAAGGTCTATCTGCACCTGCAATTCATGGCAAGGTGGGTTTACGTGCCTCGATTACAGGTGAAATTGTAATGGACAACGTTTTTGTACCCGAAGAGAATGCGTTCCCTGAAATTCGAGGCTTAAAAGGCCCATTTACCTGTCTAAACAGTGCTCGTTATGGCATTGCATGGGGCGCAATGGGTGCTGCCGAGTTCTGCTGGCATACTGCACATCAATACACCATGGACCGTAAACAATTTGGTCGTCCGTTGGCTGCAAATCAATTAATCCAAAAGAAACTGGCAGATATGCAAACTGAAATTGCTTTGGGTTTGCAAGTGGCTTTACGTTTTGGCCGTATGAAAGATGAAGGTATTGCTGCAGTCGAAGGCACGTCTCTCATTAAGCGTAATAACTGTGGGAAAGCACTTGATATTGCCCGCATGGCGCGTGACATGATGGGTGGAAACGGTATTAGTGACGAGTTTGGCGTAGCACGTCATTTAGTCAATCTTGAAGTCGTAAATACCTATGAAGGTACACATGACGTTCATGCTTTGATTTTAGGTCGTGCACAAACAGGTATCGCGGCATTTAGTAACTAACTCATTAATTTTTTAAAAGATAAAGGTGTTCTTTCGAGAACGCCTTTAGGGATTTTTACGCAAAAATTTATGGATAATGACAAGATTCATCGTAAGGATACTCATGTAAAGATACGCCTCTATGTACTTAAAACTAAATATAAGATGATGAAAATATAGAAGATTAAGTCATACAGAAAACATAAGTAGGCTACCGATGACTCATTTGGGAAAATGAGGAACTAAAGATGAACAATGACGTTCAAGTAATATCGAAAGAATTAAGAAATACATTTCCAAGTAACCTTGGAACATATGAAAAGATTGGACCAAATACATGGAAATGGGCGTTGTTATTTGCCTATTTTGCGATGGTAGTCGATGGCATTGATATTATGCTGCTGTCTTATAGCTTGACCAGCTTAAAGGCAGAGTTTGGTTTAAGTACCTTTCAGGCAGGCGCATTAGGTAGTGCTTCTTTGGCAGGTATGGGTATTGGCGGTATTTTGGGTGGCTGGGCATGTGACAAGTTTGGTCGCGTAAGAACTATTGCCAACTCGGTGACTTTCTTTTCTGTAGCGACTTGCTTATTGGGCTTTACGCAAAGCTTCGAGCAATTTATGGCCTTACGTTTTATTGGTGCTTTGGGTATTGGAGCACTCTATATGGCTTGTAATACCTTAATGGCTGAATATGTACCAACCACGTACCGTACAACGGTATTGGGTACGTTACAGACGGGTCAGACCGTAGGTTATATTGCAGCGACCCTATTAGCTGGCGCAATTATTCCAGATCATGGCTGGCGCGTTTTATTCTTCCTAACCGTGGTGCCTGCTTTTGTAAATATTTTCCTACAACGATTTGTACCAGAGCCAAAATCTTGGCAGCTCACCAAAATTGAAAGCTTACAAGGCAACAGACAACCTAAAGAAAGAGTGGTGGCTGAAAAGCCGAAAAGTGGCAGTATCTATAAGCAAATTTTTAATAATTTTAAGCACCGCAAGATGTTTTTGTTGTGGATGACGACAGCATTCTTCTTACAGTTTGGTTATTACGGCATTAACAACTGGATGCCAAGTTATTTAGAAACAGAAGTGCATATGAACTTTAAAAACTTAACCAGTTATATGGTGGGTTCATATACCGCAATGATTTTAGGCAAAATTTTAGCGGGTTATCTTGCTGACAAATTTAACCGCCGTGCTGTTTTTGTGTTTGGAACAATTGCCAGCGCCGTGTTCTTGCCAATCATTATTTTCTTTAATACCCCTGACAATATTTTGTATTTATTAATCACTTTTGGCTTTTTATATGGCATTCCATACGGTGTGAACGCGACTTATATGGCTGAAAGTTTTTCAACTGATGTGCGCGGAACAGCCATTGGTGGTGCCTATAACATTGGTCGTGTTGGGGCTGCGATTGCACCAGCCACGATTGGTTTCTTGGCATCGGGCGGTACGTTTACCATGGCCTTTATTGTGATGGGCGCTGCGTATTTTGTGGCGGGTGTATTGCCGGGATTATTTATTAAAGATCGTCAGTACGATCCGCAAAAACAATCATAAACAATGACAGGAAGGTACGTTGAGTACCTTCTAAAAAGATAAGGGTATCGATATGGGTGCATTACAAGGAATTCGGGTTTTAGATTTAAGTCGTGTGCTTGCAGGGCCTTGGTGCGGACAGATCTTGGCAGACCTTGGCGCGGAAGTCATTAAAATTGAACGCCCTCGGGTCGGTGATGACACCCGCATGTGGGGGCCACCATGGATGCCCGATCAAGATGGAAACATGACCCGTGAATCTGGCTACTTTCAGTGTACTAACCGTAATAAATATTCGGTTGCGGTAGACATAACTACACCCGAAGGTCAGGCTTTAATTTATGAAATTGCCAAGACTGCCGACGTGGTAATTGAAAATTATAAGACAGGGTCTTTAGCTAAATATGGCTTGGACTACGCTTCATTAAGTGAGCTAAACCCAAATATTGTGTATTGCTCGATTACTGGTTTTGGGCAAGATGGCCCACGTGCAGAAGAACCCGGCTATGATTTTATTATTCAGGGTATGTCCGGCTTAATGAGCATTACTGGTGAGCCTGATGATGTGGCAGGCGGCGGTGCGCAAAAGGTTGGTGTGGCTGTTGTAGATATTCAAACGGGATTGTATTCAACCATCGCGATTCAGGCAGCTTTGATTGCACGGTCACACACAGGACGTGGACAATATATTGATATGTCACTCCTTGATGTGCAGGTCGCGGCACTGGCAAATCAGGGAATGAACTATTTAGCTTCTGGTAAGGCACCACAGCGCATGGGTAATCAACACCCAAGTATTGTGCCGTATCAAACTTTTAAGGCCAAAGATAAAGAATTTATTATTGCTTGTGGTAACGACAAACAATTTAAAGATTTATGTATTGCGATTGGTTATCCAGAGCTACTCGAAAATGAAAAGTTTATGCGCAACCAAGACCGCGTAAAATATCGAGATGAACTGATTCCTTTATTGTCGGAGCACTTTTTGCAGAAAACTGCCAAAGAGTGGGTTGATATGATTCATGCACTTAAAGTACCCGTAGGTGTTATCAACTCTATTGAAGATGCCTTGGTTGAACCACAAATTGTACATCGCAACTTGGTGGTGAATATTCCTCATCGTTTAAATGAAAACTTCCAAACCATTGGTTCACCAATAAAGTTGTCTGATACTCCGGTTGAATACCATCATGCACCGCCAGAGTTAGGTGAACATACTGCTCAAATCTTATCGAGATTTAAAACAGCAGAAGAGCTGGCTACGTTAAAAGAAAAAGGCATTATTGATGGGAAAATTGCTTAAGCTATTGCCGCTTTTAATGTTATTCAATTTTAATGAAAACTGTGATTTGAAATAAATCACAGTTTTTTTTATTAGAAAATAAGAGTCTTAATATTTAAAAATAAGCGGTAGCTCTGGTCTAAAATCATGAATCATTCCTTGAGGTTCATGATCAAAACTAATTTCCATTAAATGCTCTGATCCATCAGTCACTTCAAAATGATCGAGCATGTTGAACAGTAACGAAGTAGGGTGCTGTTCGAGGTTTGGAATAGAAACTTTGATAGAAGTTATTTCTGATAAATCTTTGCTATGAACAAGTGGTTGTTGTTTTTCTTTCGCAGCAAGGTCTGGTCGTGAAGCAAATGAAAGGAAGAACCACATCGGCTCTGATACAACAGAATCTTTGGCAACATTTACTTCTAAGCTAGTTGGCAAATAGCTTGGCTTGTAAACCCAATTAGGAAATTTTGCACCGTTATCATCTTTATTTTTAGGACGAAAACAAATACCAAAAGGGGACGCGATATTATTTTGAGTACTTAGTCGCTCAAAAAGCAGAGTCGGTTTGGTGAGATCACTTGAGGCTTCTTCGGGGTTATTTAAAAAGATTAATTCGATAAAGCTATTTTTAAAGAAAAAGCGTCTGTTTTCTGTACCTTGACCCGGGTGCTTATTGGATGAACCTTCTGTTAGACCGAATTTTTTTAAAGTTTCAGCTTCGGGAGCGCCTGATTGTACACAAATAAAAATATGGTCCACTTCCATTTTAAGTTCTCATACTAATGTTGATGAATATTAAATAATTGATTAATAGAATTTTTCATGTTTGTCGCAAGTGTTTCATCGAAACCATCGACTAAAAAGCGGCTAATTAAGCCTTCAATCACCGTATAGATCAGCTCAGATAAAGCTTCACCATTCGGTACATTGCAGTTTTGCGCAATCAGTACTTTAATCCATTGTTTATGGGCTTTAGAAATAGAAATAATGTCTTGATCATCTTGGTTAGATTCAGCGACTGCTCTTACAAATAAACAGCCTTTAAAAAAATCTTGTCTAAACCAATTGGTGTGCCAATCCAGAATTTTATTGATGGCTTCCAACCCTGTTGCATCTCCAACATAACCCAAAAGGCTTTGCTTAAACCGTTCATCACGTGCAACGAGCACAGACTTAACCAGTTGATTTTTATTTTTATAGTACGTGTACATCGTGGTTTTTGAGCAGCCAGATTCATCGCGAATCAGATCGACACCCACCCCGACAAAACTATTTTCGTTAAATAACTTTTCGGCTGTATCTAATATTTTTAAGGCAGATTTTGACATAAAACTTTTCCAAAAAATAAAATAGTACAGATCTGTACTATTTGAAATTTTATCTATATGCTTTTTAAAAAGCAATGTCTGTTTGAGGAAAAAACCATGTTCTCGATTTTTTATGGCAAAGAAAAACTGGCTCCATCGCCCAATAAAGTTGATGTTTTAAGAAGCCTTATTGGGGGGACGCTCAGTATTTTTATACTTCTGTGGTTGAGTAAGCTCACACACAATATCTTTATCATGGCGCCGTTTGGTGCGACCTGTGTATTGCTCTATACCGTGTCACAGTCACCTTTGGCACAGCCGAGAAATATTATATTTGGACATCTTATTTCGGCTTTTGTGGGTTTATTTTTTCTAAAATTTGTCGGTGTTTCTATTTTTACAATTGCGTTATCAGTGGGCTGCGCAATTGCACTCATGCAGATTTTTAAATGCGTTCATCCACCTGCTGGAGCTAATCCTTTGGTTATTTTGCTCACCGCAAGCAGCATACATTACCAGTGGAGCTTTTTAATTTTCCCTGTTTTGGTGGGCGCAGTGTCTTTAGTTTTGGTAGCGATGCTGATTAATAACATTAAAGCGAGTACCAAGTGGCCGATGTATGGCTTGGGAATTTTAAATAGTAAAAAGTAGGCAAGGTATGAAGTATTTTGAGCTTAAAATAATGAAAGTATTCACTACGCCAAGATAGTGAATACTTTTGAATGAAATTATGATTTCTTGGAAATACGTTCTTCGATGGCAAATTTGAGTAAAGAAGCGCTGCGGTAAAAACCATGTGCGAACTTACCAAATGGCATGGTAATAAAGAATGTCATGACCGTAGCTAAATGGAAAATCAGTAAAAGTGCCATGTAAGGTGTATTGCGAAATGCCATAAGAGCTAAGCCTGAAGCACTGACTAAAATTAAAAGGAAAATAAAGCCTCGATCTACAGGTTTTTGCTCGCGGTCACCATGTAATGGATGGCGTTTAAGGTTTAAATAGAGCAAACCAGATGGCCCAATCACTAAGCCAAACCCACCCAACGTACCTAAAATAACAGGCAAGCTAAAGATAGGGTAAGGTGCATGCAGGTTAAGGAAATAGTGATATAAAGTCGCTACGCCTGTGGCTGCAAAGCAAAGCATAAAGCCATAAAACGTCAGGTGATGGAACACGCGGCGGATTTGTGTGTAACGGTCATCTTGCTCATTACAGCCCTTGCCATGTCCACCGTCTAAATATTTAAGTGTTAATACATTTTGGGTAGCTTGAACTAGATCTGGTTTCTCAACTTTGCCATGAATAACTTTAGACGTCTGTCTCCAAAATTTACTAATCCCAATGCCGAGCAGAACAATCGCAACTGTAAAGGTCGCTCCAAACAGTAGCGCTAAAAAGTTATGCGGGAAAATTGCATAAAAATTACCTTGGTAGCCTGCAAACAGGTCGGTGCCTTTGTACCACACCACAGCTAACATGCATAAAAAGAAAATAACTGATAACGCCGAAACGAATGGAATCCCGACAGACTTATAAAGTCGGCCTAAAGGCTGAGGGGTCGCAAACTCTTGGTAAGTTTCCAAACGTACTTGTGCCATCGCTTTTGGAATGTTTACACCAAACTCATGCGGCGGGGCATATTGGCAAGCGTGTAAACAAGCACCACAGTTATGGCACAGGTTTGCGAGGTAATGAATATCGGCTTGATTAAACTCAAGACGCTTGGTCATCGCCGCAAATACAGCACAAAATGACTCACAGTAACGACAAGCATTACAAATCTGTAGCGCTCTTTGAACTTCCTGCTCATGGTCAGAGAGCTGAACAACTGGAATCAGGGCTTTAGTACTAGCATTCATGTTCAACTCCTTGTGAAAGTGCGTAGTGGGCTGCATTTTTTCCGGCAATGCGTCCAAACGTTGTGCCAATCGACATGCCGACCCCTGCGGTATAACCCTGACCGAGTACGTTACCTGCCATCATTTCACCTGCGACAAACAGGTTGCGGCTTGCTTTATCGTTAAAACGCACCGCAGCATCGTCTTCGACTTTTAAGCCTAAATAGGTAAAGGTAATGCCAGGTTTAAGCGCATAGGCATAGAAGGGTGGGCGATCGAGAGGAACGGCCCAGTGGGTCTTGTTGGGAACAATATTTTGGGTAGTGCAATCATCTAAAACCGTATGGTTAAAGGTGCCTTGTACACAGGCTTGATTAAATTCTTCTACCGTGTGACAGAAGGTTTTTGCATCTAGCCCGATTTTTTCGGCCAATTCTTGAATGCTATTTGCTTTTACCCCTGCAAACACAGGTGGCATAAAGCGACCAATCGCTTTTGAGTCGATAATCGAATAGGCGATTTGCTGAGGCTGTTTGGCAACAAGACGGCCCCAAATCGCATAACGTTTTGGCCAGAAGTCTTCGCCTTCATCGTAAAAACGTTCGGCTTTGTTATTAACCACAATTCCCAGTGAAACGCAGTCAATACGGGTGCAGATGCCGCCGTCATATAACGGTGCGCGTGCATCTACGGCCACACAGTGCGATTGTGATGGGTCACCAATAATATCGGCGCCTTGATCTATCATAAATTTGAGCAAGTTGCCTTGATTAAAGCGGGTTCCGCGAATAATGAAATTATCGGCAGGCCATTCACCGTTTTCATTTTGTCCCCATGCTTCTCTTAACCATTCCAGATTTGACTCAAAACCACCTGCGGCCAATACACAGCTTTTTGCTTTAAACACACGACCATCTTCAGCAATTGCGGCTTCAAAATGTCCTTGGTTTAACTTTAGATCTTTAATTTTTGTGTTGTATAAAATCTCAATACCAAGTTCTTGGGCACTTCGGTAATACGCATTAATGAGGGCTTTACCGCCACCCATAAAAAAGGCATTGGTACGTGCAACATGCAAAGCACCCGATAGCGGCGGCTGAAAATTCACACCATGTTTACGCATCCAGTCGCGGCAGGTTGCTGTACTACGAATGACCAGACGAGCTAAGTGTTCATTGGTTTTTCCAGCAGTGACTTTAAGTAGGTCTTGCCAATATTCTTCTTCTGGGTAAGCATCGACTAATACATCTTGAGGAGCATCATGCATGCAGCGAAGGTTACGAGTGTGTTGTGAGTTACCACCACGCCATTCTTTAGGTGCTGCTTCTATTACTAGCACAGACGCGCCACTTTCTTTTGCCGTGAGCGCGGCACACAGTGCGGCATTCCCACCACCAATTACAATCACATCATGCATGGATTTCTCCCTTTCTCAGCTAGGGCTAATGTAGCTTTAAAAGAGAAGGTGGAGTGAGAGGCTGGGTTTGAATGGGTGTTTAGTAAAAATAAACACTAATGGCTTAAGTGTTTATGAGCTCCGCACCTGGCCAGCGTTTTTCATTAATCAAGTTGGTCACACAAGCACGAATCACTACTTTGGTGGCTAAAGTAGCAGGCGAGAGTTCTTCTTCAGACAGACTAATTAAATAGTTAATACGCTCAATAGCAGGTTCTACAATGCGCAGTAAACATAAGTCCTGCCGCGAGTTTAACGATGCACCCGCAGGTTGAATGGTTGCCATTTCGAGTTGGCTAATGCTTTCCATTAACAAATGCAGCCCATCAATTTCATAGGCCACTTTAAGCTGATGAATTTTCTGTTCGAGCAACAAGCGCAGCCCATGTCGTTGGCTCGGTAAAATCAGCGGAAGTTCTTTAAGCTGTGAATGAGTAATGGTTTGAGTGTCTATGCAGCTTTCAATATGGTACTGACTCAGCACTTCTTTAGGCGAGATTAAAAACATTTGCTCTTTGACTAAAGGCTGGATGGCCCACTGTGGGTCGACGTCGTCACTAAAGATGATGGCAACATCGAGCTGCCTTGCATTAACTAATGCCTTGAGGTCACCCGATAAACCTTCAATTAGACGGACTTTAATGTCGGGGTAGCGGTTTCTCATGAGTTTTAAAAAGTGTGTGCCAATAACCGACGCGACACTTGGCGAAAAACCGACAGTGACGTGACCACTTAAACGTGAAGAATGTGCAGAGTCTACAGCATGGTCTAAGTGTCTAAGCGCCAGTTGAACCTGTTGAAAAAAAGCTAAACCCGCAGGGGTGGGAACTGTACCCAAAGCAGTACGTTGTAAAAGGCGAATAGAAAGCTCGCTTTCTAATTTTGAGATTTGCTGACTTAATGCAGAAGTTCCAATATCGAGATTTTTTGCAGCTTTACCCAAGCTTCCTGACTCGATCACCGCAATAAAATACTTGAGTTGTTTGAGTTCCACGGCAAATACTACATTGTCCTTTATTGGTTATTCTACACTGGTTTATCGCTATACATTTTGTTCTATTACGCTGAGTAAACCACCAACAGAGTAAAGGCAACATCACCTCAAGATGTTGCCTTTTAGAGCTTTTATTGTTTAACCTGCTCAAGACCCTGTTCTTCAATAATTTGTGTTGCTTGTGGTGACTTCACAAATTTGATGAGTTCTTTTGCGACTTTTTCATGTTCAGAGTTTTTACCAATGCCTGCTGCAAATACAGTGACTTTCTGGTAAGGCGCAGGAATTGGACCGACTAAATCAACTTGACCATATTGGCCTGTAAAAGGTTTGATTTCACTAATTTGCTGGAAACCAATATCAAACTGACCTTCAGCAATACGTTTTGCAACGCGGTCACCGACCACTTTTTCTGCTTTACCAGAAATCACTTTGTACTCGACAGGTGGGAAGCTTGGGAAAACATCTTTTTCAAGATGCGTGCCGCTCGCACTTGCTGAATAGCCTATGTGCTTAGCATTTAATAAAACTTTTTCGAATTTTGCCGCAGAGGTAATATCTGGTTTTGGTGCACCTTTAGGCACAGCCATGCCAATGCTTGAATTGACTAAAGCACTTTGTGAACTTGGGTCTACATAACCTTTCTCTGCAAGCTTGTTCAGTTCAGGAGCAGCCAATACCACCACATCAAAATGTTCACCACGATCGAGTCGATTTGGAATTGCAGTTGGTGATGCACCCATTGATGAACCAGACGAAAGGTGAACCGTGTGACCAGTTTGCTTTTCAAATATTGGAATGAGTTTTTCCATAGATGAATAGAAACCGCCTGAGCTAATCACTTCGAGTGTATCTGCGTTAGCAAGCGTTGAGCCTAAACCTGCACCAGCTAAGCAAATGGTCATGAAGATAGGGGACTTTTTCATAGTATCTCGCTTTAATGATAGGAGAGCACAGTACGGCTGCAACATCCGCCGTACTGTTCATTAAAATTTCAGGTTAAGTAGTTATTGTTTTAAGCGCTAACCTTCGCAGGTTCAGCAATTGGGTCTGCATTCTTCTGCTTAGAACCACGGCATAAATACAAGCTTGAGATTAAGCTACATACAGCTGCTAACATCAGCCAGAATGCTGGTGTGCTTGCATTGCCTGTGTTTTCGACAAGGTACGTACAAGCCATTGGAGTCATACCACCAAAAATAGCGGCTGCAAGGCTGAACGCTAAAGAGAAGCCAACGGTACGTACACGTTTTGGCATTACTTCGGCAAGCGTTGCGACCATGGTGCCGTTGTACATACCAAAGAAGAACGAGAAGTAAGCAAGCGTAATAATTAGATTGGTAAAGCTAATGTCACTCACTAACCAGCTTAAAACTGGATAAGTTGTAAAGATGGCAAGGGTTGTAATGCCGACTAAAACTGGACGACGACCAATTTTGTCTGAAAGTAAGCCACCCATTGGTAACCAGAAGAAATTGGATAAACCCACAAATACGGTTGCTAAAAGGCTATCTGTTACCGACATTTCTAGAGTACGTTTTGCATACACAGTGGTGTAAACCGTAATGAAATAGAACGTGGTTGTGGTCATGGCACTCATCATCATGCCCGCAAGTACGATGCGCCAGTTGCTCGCAAGCGTGCTGAAAATTTCTTTGGTCGATGGATGAGTTTTTTGCGCTTTAAAGTCTTCAGTTTCTTCTAACGTACGGCGGAACAAGAAGATTAAAGGAATAATCAAACAACCAATTAAGAACGGAATGCGCCAGCCCCATTCACCCACTTGAGCAGTAGTTAAAATGGTGTTGAGCCAGTAGCCAAGTAATGCTGCAAATACAACCGCAATTTGTTGGCTGCCAGATTGCCAGCTTGTGATAAATCCACGGTTTTTATCTGTTGCAATTTCAGCTAGATAAATCGATACACCACCAGATTCAACACCTGCCGAGAAGCCTTGTAATAGACGTCCAATCACCACCAAAATTGGCGCAATAATACCAATGGTTTCATAACCCGGTACAAAGGTAATTAAGATGGTTCCGATTGCCATAAGGCTTAAAGTCACAATAAGACCTTTACGTCGACCAACTCTGTCGACATAAGCGCCTAAGAAAATAGCGCCGAGAGGACGCATAAGAAAACCCGCAGCAAATACGGTAAATGTCATCATTAAAGAGACATATTCATTTTCAGAGTGGAAAAATTTTGCTGCGATATAAGTAGCATAGAAACCAAAAAGAAAAAAATCGTACTGTTCTAAAAAGTTGCCACTCGTTACATTTAATATTTTTTTAAAAGTAGCCCTACGGTTATTCACGACATCCATTGGAGACCTCCTTGGCCTGACAAAATGGAAACATTCACGATCTTCAATTGAGGGCTTTAAAATTGACTCATTCAATAAACCTAAATAGGAAATGGGTTAGAGATGAGATTTAAAGGTATCCTTGGTAGAAAATGTGATGCCTTGTTTCCAGTTCAAACTACACATCTATAAGTCGATAAACAGAAATTCACTTATCATTCAGATGAAAATGTAATCTCAAACGGCAGGAGGGAGTGAGAGGGCAAAATTAATTAGGTATTTAATAAAATTAATGACCCTTTATAAAATAATTTCAGAACACGGCCATATTTGGTTTTGAATCAACTCTTTTACACAGGCTTTAATTGCTGATTTTGCAGCCAGTGCAGCAGGTGATAATTCTTCTTCGGCAAGGCTCACCAAGTAATTGATTCGCTCAACTTCAGGATCAATCAATTTAAGTAGTTGAAGCTTGTGTTTGTACTCTTGCAGACAAGCACTTCCGGGGCGAACACTTGCAAGGTCAAGGTGAATCAGGCTGTCCATGAGTAAGTGTAGACCATCAATTTCATAGACAACATTAAGCTGCCCAATCTTATGCTCAAGCAATTTTCTTAAGCTATGACGCTGCCTTGGTAATACTAAAGGAATATCACCAATTTGCTGAGACTGAATAATTCCGCTTTTGATACAGTCTGCAAGACCGTATTTTTCGAGCACTTCTTTACGTGCCATTAAATACATTTGTTCACGTACCAAAGGTTGTATCGACCACTGTTTATCAATTTCATTGGTAAAAATAATGGCAATATCAAGCTGACGCGAATTAATCGACTGAATCAGGTTGCCTGAAAGCGTCTCGACAATTTCTAGACGAATGTCTGGATAGCGTTCAGACATAAGTTTCATTAAAGGGATGCCAATTAAAGCGGTAATGGTGGGCGGAAAACCAAGGCTGACATGGCCTGAAAGCCGAGCTGAATGTGCAGCGTCTATTGCGAAGTTAACTTGACGCAAAATAAGTTGAGAGTGTTTTAAAAAGGCCAGACCCGCGGGTGTAGGCGTGACGCCAAAAGCATTACGCTGTAATAAGCGAATGCTTAGCTCTTGTTCTAGCTTACTAATTTGCTGACTAATGGCCGAAGCGCCGACATCGAGTTTTTGGGCAGCTTTACCAATACTGCCTGCTTCAACCACCGTCAAAAAATATTTTATTTGCTTGATTTCCATAATAAATGTATTCGCTCATCATCCTTGATTTATAGAAATATGAAGGATTGGAAAATCTATCATGCGTTTTAATATTAACAGCAATAAATACAAAAGTTTCTTAAAAAATTATCTGAAAGTTTTAAATCTTTTTCGTCTTTAATCTTGAGTCCAAATGAACTTATCTCATTTCAGAGAGACAATCTTATAATTTTTAATATGGCATCCACAGTCAACGATTTGGCGTTTGGGGCTAAGCACACCACTCAAAATCTAAATAAAGTGAACAATCAAAATAAAAAAATCCAGGATGGATCGATGATTTTTGTCGTAAGAAGTAGAACATTAGTATTGGGAATAGCTTCAATTTGTACAAGTGCATTACATGCTGCGGCATTTGATAAAACAGGCCAATCCGTATCAGCATTTTTACAACCGGGAAATTACTTTGAAGCAAGTCTTGGTGTGACAGATACTGATTTAAAAGGAGTGGAATCTGGTACTAACCCTTCCCATCAGTCAATTTCCGACATTGCCAATACAGATTATCGGCCGACTGCGGCTTTAAAATTTCAGCTTGCACCGCAGTATTCATTTGGGTTGCTTTACGATCAGCCTTTTGGTGCTGACACAGAATATTCTGGTGTAAATGGCTTTATCGCAACGCCGAAAGACACAGTTATGCTTCCCGGTATTACGACTACAAGCCTTGCAAATGCTACTTCTGGTCAAGTTCCCACAGGAAATGCAAAATCGGAATTTGATATTCAAAGTTTCAGCTTCATTGCCGGATATCAGCCTAATAAAAACTGGAATATTTTTGCAGGGCCGGTTTATCAAACTTTCAAAAGTCAGGTCAATTTAAGAGGCAATGTATTTAGTCTTTATAATGGCTATGACTTTCAAACTAAAACTGTGGGTGATTGGGGCTGGTTAGCTGGACTGGCTTATCAAATTCCTGAAAAGGCCGTTAAAGTTTCACTTACCTATCGTTCTGCCATTACCCACAAAGTAAACGCAACTGAAAATGCGCCGTTAATTGATATGTTAACGACTCAGCAAGGACGCGATTTAGTTAGCCAACATCTCGACTATATGATTTCTATCGGGCAGATGACCGAGCAAAAGAAAAACTATTTAAATCATATTATTTCAGAGTTACCCAATAGCGAAGGCTCTGGCCCAACCAAATTTAAATCTCCAAACTCAGTGAATTTAGAATTTCAAACAGGTTTACGCCAAGGAACTTTATTGTTTGGGAGCTTGCGCTGGGTAAATTGGAGTGATTTGGCGCTACAACCTTACCGTTTTGGTGAAATTTCAAAAGTTATTGGGGGATTATCAACACCAAGCCGTCCAGAAGGGTTTAATTTGGTTCGTTATGATGATGACCAGTGGGCTTTAAATTTAGGACTAGGGCAACGTTTTTCACCTAAATGGCTAGGTTCTGTGTCAGTGGGCTGGGACTCGGGAGCTGGCGATAAAGTTTCAACGGGTGGCCCAACCAAGGGATATTACAACTTAGGAGTGGGAGCCCAATACAGTCCAACATCGCAATACTTTATTTCTGGTGGTGTGAAATATTACTGGTTAGGCGATGCAAAAGCTCAGCTTGGCGCACAGGCAGGCAGTGACTATTATGTGGGTGAGTTTAAGGATAATCACTCTATAAGCTATGGCTTAAAAATAGGATATAAATTTTAAAATTAAATCATTCATTTATAAGGTTTTAATTACATGAATAAAATCATCAAAAATGGCATATTTTTAGGGTTATCGACTTTGATGGCAGGTTATGGAACTGTCCTCCATGCCGAAGTAAACCCATCTAATTTACCTACTGTCTCACAAAAAGCGTTAACGATTATTGATGGACAAACAGAATGGTTAAGTAAGGTTTATAAAGATATTCATGAACACCCTGAACTTGGGTTTATGGAAACGCGTACCTCTGCCATTGTTGCCAAAGAGCTTAAGTCATTAGGGTTTGATGTTAAAACTGGCATAGCCAAGACAGGTGTGGTCGGCATTTTGAAAAATGGTAATGGGCCAACGGTCATGTACCGTGCCGACATGGATGCCAATACTGTTCAAGAAGCGACTGGCTTACCTTATGCAAGTAAAGTGCGGGTAAAACTTGACGATGGAACCGAAACGCCTGTTGCACACATGTGTGGCCATGATGCACATGTGACATGGATGCTCAGTATGGCAAAAACCTTAGTCGCTTTAAAAAAGGAATGGAGCGGAACTATTATTTTAGTCGCACAACCTGCTGAAGAGCCTATAACGGGTGCTAAAGCTATGGTGACTGACGGTTTGTGGACAAAATACAACTTACCAAAACCTGATTATTTCTTTGCAGTACATACCACACCTGCACCTGTTGGAGTCGTAATCAATGCACCGGGACCACGCATGGCGGGAACCGATCAGCTCGATGTTTTATTTAAAGGCGTGGGTGGGCATGGGTCATTACCAATGCTAACCAAAAATCCAATTAGTATGGCGGCAAATGCAGTAACTCAATATCAAACTATTATGAGTAACGCAGTCGACCCTCAACAAGCAGCAGTTTTATCGATTGGCTCGATCCAAGCCGGAAATTCGAATAATGTGATTCCTTCTACTGCACTGGTCAAAATGAACTTGCGTTGGTTTGATCCAAAAATACGCGAAACCATGTTAAATAACATTAAGTTCATGAGTGAAGGTGCTGCCGAAATGCAGGGCATGGGTAAAGATCAATTGCCTACTTTTACCTTTAAGGGTTCAAGTACGCCTGTAGTCAATAATAAAGAATTCTCTGCGCGTTTAAATGGACCACTAAAAGCTTTGCTAGGCGACAAACATGTTCTAACTGAATATCCCGCCGTTATGGGTTCTGAAGATGTTCACCATTTGTTAGGTGATCAAAAAGACATTCCGTTTAACTTTATGTTCATTGGCGTGGCAGATCCGGTTGTGTTTGCCAATGCAGTAAAGCAAGGCAAACCTGTGCCTTATATTCCGCATAGTCCGAACTATGTTGTAGATTTAAAAGCCTTGCCTGTCGGGGCTAAAGTCACCACGGTGTCTATGCTTGAACTGTTAAATAAAAAATAAGATATTCATAAAAAAAGATGCACATCGAGGCATCTTTTTTTATCTAAAATTTTTAAAAATTTAAGAACAAGAGAGATGTTTTTCCCGATAGTGTAGCGGTGATAAATCTGTCCAGCGTCGAAAAGCACGGGTAAAACTACTCACATCGGTAAAACCAAGAATATAGGCAATTTCGGTAATATTGTGGCTTGAATTTTTGATATAAGACAAAGCGAGTTCGTGCCGTGTATTGTCGAGTAGCTCGCTATAAGACGTATTTTCTGACGATAGCTTACGTTGCAGACTGCGTATACTTAAGCCTAAACTTTTTGCAACGTCTTGCTGTTGAAAGTCACCTGTAGATAATTTTTCAATGAGTTTTACTTTCACACGAGCCAATATATTTTCTTTATCAAACCGAGCGAGATAACGATTAATAATCTCATCATATTCTTGGGTGAGGGACGGATTCCCACCATCTAAAGGCTGCTCTATGGTTGCTGTGTCAAACACAATCATGTCTTTGGGTGCATTAAACGCAATCGGGGCTTTTAAAATACTCTGAAAAGTTTCTAAATCTTCTGGCTCTGAGCGTCTTAGTTCAATGCGTAAGGGCGAAAAAACAGAACCTTGTAACGCACGACTTGAACGAATAAAAACAGAGATAAAAGCATCGATAGATTCAGGTTGAACTTCGTCGGGAACATGAATAACGAAATAATGATTTTTTCCCTCGCCATAAAACTCGAGTTCAGGAATGTCGGTCACTATGCGGAAGTAACGAATAATTCTTAAAAACATTTCTTTTAGTGTGGTGCTGGTAATGAGTGAATGGCCCAACACATGAAATGTATTTTGGTTGACTTGGCTGGCAACTTTAAGGCCAAAGCACGAGTCTCGAGTCGCTTGAACGGCTAATTTCCATAAAGTTGCTGTGTTTTTTAATGAATAGCGTGCATCTGGATCATTTAGGGCCTGAACATCTAAACCTGCTTGTTTTAATAAAGGTTGGCTATCCACGCCTGCTTTCTCAAGCGCTTTTTGAATCGCTTTAACCCAGCTAGCCAGTGCCGTTGCTGTCTGTGGCATGTTATGTCCTATAACTTGTGACTCATATTCCTGTGAGCAGTATAAAAGATTCAAAACTAAAAAATCTTTTGTTTGTTTTGAATCTTACTATTTTGGCATCCATAGCCAATAGATTGGCGTTTCGAGCTAAGCGTACAAAGATAGATATAAATAAAGTAGGAACATGAGAAAACTGAGGAATAACGGATGACCTACATATATAAAAATCCTGCTGGAATGAGTGATAGCGAAAAAACGGAACACATTAAAAAAGTGGTCACAGCGGAAGGCGTGGCTTTACGCAAGCGCTATCCCATTTTGAACCATCAAAACGCAATAGGGGCGATGATTCTATTTGTTTCCCTCGTTGGAATGATTGCTACAGCCGTACTCTATATCAATCATCAGCTTTCAGCGTGGTTTGCAATTCCAATTATTGCTTTTTTTGCATCTCTTACCCATGAGTTAGAACACGACCTCATTCACTGGATGTATTTTAGAAAAAAACCATGGGCACATCATTTAATGATGGGCTTAGTGTGGTTAGCTCGCCCAAGTACCATTAACCCGTGGAAACGCCGTGAGCTTCATTTTAATCACCATAAAAATTCAGGCACTGAAGTTGATTTAGAAGAAAGAGCGCTCACCAATGGAGAGCAGTGGAGCATACGCCGACTCGTCGCCATCGGTGACAATGGTTTTGCAGTTTTGCTACGCATTATTGCTGCAAGCAATTGGACTGTTAGAAAAGTTATTTTTAAACGTGCGTTCTTAGCCTATTTTCCACTTGGAATTATTCATTGGTCTCTTTGGTATATCTTCTTAGGCTTCCATGCAGTTGATATGGTTGCAAGCTTGGCAAATGCACCGATTGCGTGGTCAGCTACAACCCTAAATGTTATGCATGTGATTAATGTTTTGACTGTGGTATGGATTGCGCCAAATGTGCTGCGTACCTTCTGCCTGCACTTTGTGACAAGCAATATGCATTACTACGGTGATGTTGAATTGGGCAATGTGATTCAACAAACGCAAGTGTTAACACCGTGGTGGATGATGCCGTTCCAACTCTTTTGCTTTAACTTTGGTTCGACACATGCCATCCATCATTTTGTGGTGAAAGAACCATTCTACATTCGACAAATGACTGCGCCTATTGCCCATAAAGTCATGCGTGATATGGGTGTTCGATTTAACGATGTCGGAACATTTAAAAGAGCGAATCGTTGGAATGTAAATAATTTATCTGAATCGAATACTTAAAAAATAGATTCTTAACTCGCTTGAATGGACTGAGTTCTGTACACAGGGCTCAGTCCACACTCTACAGTTTCTTAAAATTCATTGGTTCTATTGAAACTGAGTAAAAAGTAGAATCACGCCTAATACACATAAAATTGAGCCAATGACCTTATTAATTTGCACTTGCTTGGCTAACATTTTTTGTCTCAACAGCATGGAAGAGAAAAGCACAGCCACCAGTGAAAACCATAAGAAATGAGCAAAAGACATAAAAAAGCCATAAGCCAAAAGAATGGTTTTAGGCGTAGTTAAACTCACAATTTGCGTATAGGTACTAATTACAAATAGTGTGGTTTTAGGGTTCAGGGCGTTGGTAAAAAAACCGTATTTTATCGCTTGAAAAGTACCTATAGAAGTTAAGCTGGCAGTGTCTAAAACTGGTTTTTGAGTAAAAGTTTTATAACCAATATAGATCAAATAAAGCGCACCAATGTACTTAACAATATTTAAAATTTGCGGGGTATAAGTCATCACAAAGGCAACGGCTACAAGTGTATAGGTTACATGTACCAATACGCCAAGCGATATTCCGATTGAAGTGAAAACACCTATTTTTCTACCGTACAGATAACTATTTTTGGTGACAATCGCGAAGTCAGCACCGGGGCTTACCACTGCCAAAATCGTAATTAAAATAACCGCAATGAACTCTGCCATTATTTTGCGCCCTCGTTAAAAACGAGAGAATTTATCTGTACTTTTTGGAATGTATGTAAGAGGGCGAAAACACTACTTAAAATTGCTATTCTTTTTGCAAGAAATGCGGGGGCTTTAGGTTTGCGAAGATAGATATCGATATTCAATATGTTTTTCATCATCTAAAATGGGTTTTAATAAAGATGATTTTTATTTTGAACAGAAACCTAGAAATAAAAATCGATAAAAACGACTACATATCTATGAGTTTTTGGAATGATCGAAAGAATATCGCTGAATTCACTAAAATTTTTCTATTTTGTGGCGAAGTATGGCAGTGTGACTTTAGCTGCAAAGAAATTATTTGTGACGCAAAGTGCGGTTAGTAAGCAGATTTATAATTTAGAAGAAGCTTTAAATACGGCTTTGTTCGAGCGAAAAAATAAAACACTTGTGATGACTGAGCAGGGCGAAATTTTATTGAGTTGTTGCCATCAGGTTTTTGGTCAACTCGATGAATGTTTAATACAACTCAGCCAGCCTAAAACTCACAATAAACAACTGGTCTTGTCGTGTGAACCGACTCTTTCCATGAAGTGGCTTATTCCACGGTTATCGAAGTTTAAAAAGCTCGGTCATGATTTTGAGGTTGTGCTACTCACAGCAGGCGGGGTGGTCGATTTTGAAAAAGATAATATTGATATCGCAATTCGTAGAAATGATTTTGATTGGGGAGAGCATATCTATAGTGAAAAGATTGCCGATGAATATATCGCTCTAGTTCAAGCAACCAAGCCATCGGAAACAACCGACTTACTCATTTCGACCTCTAGACCCAATTTTTTCACAAGCATTAGTCGCATTGTTGAATTAAAGCAGAGTTTAAAAGGTTACACCAAAGTTGAACTCGAACATTTTTATCTATGTTTAGAAGGTTGTGTGGCGGGACTCGGAGCTACAGTCATCTCAATTTATATGATTGAAAAAGAGCTTGAGTGGAACTTACTGAAAAAAATTTCACCTGTTGTGCAAGATAATTCAGCCTATTTTTTACTTTCTCATAGTGCTTTTGAGGAAGATTCACGTAAAACCATATTTTTAGAATGGCTAAAAGCAGAGATGAATGAGAGTCAGCATAAATTACTTTAGGTCTAGCCATTCTCCCTAAATTTTTATGGATTAACATATTGAAAATAATAATAAATATTTGAATTTTTAAAGGTGATTTGTGAGCGCCGTATAATGAATTTCTGCTGTCTAAAATTCCCAAAGATGAAAAATATTTAGCTTCATACTTCTTTATTAAACCCTAAACATGAATTTAACTCAGTTTGTAATGAGACTAAATCATTTTTATTCATGTTCTGATTGCGGTATAAATCTATTCACGCTCTGAAGCGTTCCAGTAATTCACTTTTGATAAGACCATAAGGCACAAATCTGACAAGGCTGGAAAGTTTAAAAAGAGCTCGAAATATTTTTAGGTTTATCTCAGAAATTAGGGTACTGATCAAAATGAGTAAAGAATTTACATTTACGATTAAGAGTATTTGTTTCGATGAAAACTATCGTCCAGCAGACAATACGCGTATTACAACCAACTTTGCTAACTTAGCGAGAGGGATGAGCCGTGAAGAGAATCTGCGCAACACTTTACAGATGATCGACAATCGTTTTAATGCCTTAGCTCATTGGGACAACCCTAAAGGTGACCGCTACGGCGTTGAACTTGAAATCATTTCAGTTGAAATGAATATTGATGCCGAAAACCGTGCAAGCGGGCTTCCTTTAATCGAAATATTGAAAACCAATATTGTTGATAAAAAGACCAATGAACGCATCGAAGGTATTGTAGGCAATAATTTCTCGTCTTATGTACGTGACTATGACTTTAGTGTGTTGTTGTTAGATCACAACAAAAACAAGTCTACTTTTAGCACGCCAGAGAAGTTTGGTGAATTGCACGGTAACTTGTTTAAGAGCTTTATTAACTCTGAAACTTATAAAGCCAACTTTAAAAAAGCACCTGTGATTTGCTTAAGCGTTTCAACCACTAAAGAGTATCACCGTACTGAAAACGAACATCCTGTTTTAGGTGTTGAATACAAGCAAGAAGACTATTCACTCACTGATGAATATTTCCAAAAAATGGGCTTAAAAGTTCGCTATTTCATGCCTAAAAACAGTGCTGCACCTTTGGCGTTCTATTTTACTGGTGATTTGCTGAGTGATTACACCAACCTTGAGTTGATCAGCACCATCAGCACCATGGAATCGTTCCAAAAGATTTACCGCCCTGAAATTTACAACGCAAATTCAGTGGCTGGACAGTCTTATCAGCCAAGCTTAAAGAACCAAGATTACTCACTTACTCGAATTGTGTATGACCGTGAAGAACGTAGCCGCCTCGCTATTGAGCAAGGGAAGTTTGTTGAAGAGCAATTTATCAAACCATACCAAGCGATTCTTGAGCAGTGGTCTGCTAATTACGCTCTTAACTAATCAACATATAGGTCATTGATCATGAAGAAATTATTACCAACTTCAACTGCTGGCAGCTTACCTAAACCGTCTTGGCTTGCAGAACCTGAAAAGCTTTGGTCGCCTTGGAAACTCGAAAACGAAGGTCTGCTTGAAGGTAAAAAAGACGCGCTACGTTTGGCGTTGCACGAACAGCGCCTTGCTGGCATCGACATTGTGAGCGATGGTGAACAAACTCGCCAACACTTTGTGACCACGTTTATTGAACACTTAAATGGTGTAGATTTTGAGAAGCGCGAAACTGTTCGAATTCGTGACCGTTACGATGCAAGCGTGCCATCTGTTGTAGGTGCGGTGTCTCGTCAAAAGCCTGTGTTTGTTGAAGATGCTAAGTTTTTACGTCAACAAACTGATCAACCAATTAAGTGGGCATTACCTGGCCCAATGACCATGATTGATACGCTTTACGATGGTCACTACAAGAGCCGTGAAAAACTTGCTTGGGAATTTGCAAAAATTTTGAACCAAGAAGCGCGTGAGTTAGAAGCTGCTGGTGTAGATATTATTCAGTTTGACGAACCTGCATTTAACGTATTCTTTGATGAAGTAAATGATTGGGGCGTTGCGACTTTAGAGCGTGCAATTGAAGGTCTTAAGTGTGAAACTGCGGTCCACATTTGCTATGGTTACGGCATTAAAGCTAACACTGACTGGAAAAAGACATTAGGTTCAGAATGGCGCCAGTACGAAGAAGCTTTCCCGAAACTGCAAAAATCTAACATCGATATCATCTCGTTAGAATGTCACAACTCACATGTGCCTATCGATTTACTCGAACTCATTCGTGGTAAAAAAGTGATGGTTGGTGCAATTGATGTTGCATCTAACCAAATTGAAACACCAGAAGAAGTGGCGAACACACTTCGTAAAGCGCTTCAGTTTGTAGATGCTGACAAGCTTTACCCTTGCACAAACTGCGGTATGGCGCCTCTTTCACGTGAAGTGGCACGTGGCAAGTTAAATGCTTTAACGGCAGGTGCAGAAATCGTTCGCAGAGAACTTACTGGTTTTGATCTTACTGCTTAATATTTACCAATAAGTGGTATAAAGGGTTACTTTTTTGATGGCAGTTGATAATCAAACAAGTAACCCTCATTTTACTTACTACATGTCGTTCTACTCAGAACGCATGTTGATAAAGTACCTTCCTGATGGAGTTGGGCGGTATAGCAAACACTCAGGACAAGGTACGATTCAATTTAGGAATAATGTCATGGTTCAAGCAACAGACTTTAGAAATGCAATGTCTTTACTCACAAGCGCGGTTAGTGTTGTGACTACGGCAGGCATGTCTGGCCGTTTTGGATTTACTGCCTCTGCTGTTTGTAGTGTGACTGACACACCTCCGACATTATTGGTGTGTATGAACCAATCTGCGAGTTCACATGCACATTTCCTAGATAACAAAATCTTAACTGTGAACGTTTTAGGCGCACACCACGAACATATTTCAAAAGCATTTTCATCTAAGCTCACGCCAGAAGAACGCTTTAAACATGGCGAATGGATTGAGTTAGAAACAGGTTCACCTGTGTTAGACGATGCTTTGGTCAGTTTCGATTGTGAGATTGAACAAATTCAACAAGTCGGTACACACACCATTCTTATTTGTCCGATTGTGGCGATTAAACAAAGCCAGCATGACCAAAGTTTGGTTTATTTTAACCGTGCTTATCACCAAGTGGGGCAGACGGAAATTGTCTAAACCGACTTTCCGCTGTGCACTCACACATTAAAAGTTAAAAGATAGAAATGAATAAGCATGGATCGCTTCACTCAACTTAAAAATATAATTAAATATAATATCTAAAATAATAATTAAGTTAATCTAATGAAAAATAATAAGAAATTTAAATGCTTGTCATAAAAGCTACATTGACACCTATCAACTCTCGAATTATGCTTTGCGTGCTGGCCTACATTGCCAGCCGGCTTTGACAGGCCGCGCTCAAGAACATTGAAAAAATTCATTTTTTTGATGTAGACTCACTCGTCCCCCTTTTTGTAGCGGTAGGACGGAAGGGGGACACCTTCGGGTGTGCTGGGTCTTGAGCCAGTCTGTCAACCCTCTTTCGTTCTGCCACCATAATTCCAAATGAATGCTTTGGCAGAACTCCCAATAAAAAGGAGTTGGCTATGCACATCCATCATTTTTTGGCACTCATTGCCAAAAGCTATAACGACACCACTTAATTCATCTTTAAACAGTTTGAAGGCTTAACCGCTTTTCAGACTTTAAGTCATTACGACTAAAAACTTATATCAACAATAAAACTTGAGATGTGCCAAGCACCGTCTTACGGCTTTGCTGTGCCTTTTTTTCTCCCAAAAAGGGCACAGGCTTTTTATCTCAGCCAGACATAACAACCTATTTTTATAATGGTAAAACTATGCCAACTTTAGAAACGGCTTCAAAAAAATTAAAAGTTATTCATAGCGCAATAGATCTATTTAATCTCTATGGATTTCACAACACGGGCGTAGACCTGATTGCCAAAGAAACTAAAATTCCCAAAGCCACGCTTTATAACTACTTTCACTCGAAAGAAAAGCTGGTTGAAACATGCATAAGCTTTCAAAAAAGTAGACTGAAAGAAGAAGTTCTAGCAATTGTCTATTCACACCGCTACCCAAAACCAAGCGATAAACTTAAAGAAATTGTGCATTTACATGTTGATGTGAATAGCCTTTACCACCTTTTGTTTAAAGCCATATTTGAAATAAAACAGCTTTACCCAAGCGCTTACGGCATGGCAGTTGAATATCGAAAATGGCTACTTCGAGAGCTTTTTGATTTGGTCTTTAGTCTAGAAACCAATGCATTTAATCCAGATGCCAACATGGTTTTAAACCTAATTGATGGCTTGATGCTACAGGTTTTGAGTTCAAATCGTTTGGATGAACGGGATGTGGTGTTGGAGAGGTTTTGGGGGAGGGGGTATAAATAATAAAATAGTATACGGTAACTATACTTAAGGTTATTCAATAAAAATTTTTTTTCATGCTAATATTTACCCGCTAAGAGTATATGAAACATATTTATATATTATTTTTAGTTGAGTTGAAATTCTTTTATTTTGATCGGGATATATATTAATAATGAAATTATTTATAAAAATTATTTTATCCTTACTAGCTGTTTTTCTTATTTTATTAGTTGTAACTTCATCTTTTAACCTACAATCAAAAGTTTTTAAATTATTTCATCCTGACTGGATTGAGATAAAAGATTATGAAATTTTAGATTATAACGTTTATTGTAAAAGAAAATATTGGCGACGAGGAATGGATAGAAGTGCTCGTGGAGATATAAGGTATCAATATACATATCAAAATAAAGTTTATAAATCAGAAGAAAAAGATTTTTTGGTTGTATATAGATTGTTTATTTCTGAGAATTGTGATGAGATGAAAGACCAAAATGTATCTATATTTAATGAGATAAAGAAAAAGAATGAAATAAAAGTTTTTATTTCACCAGATACAAAAAAATCGAAAATATTAATAACAAAAAAAGGTTTATCATTTAGAAACTCATGGATGATAAACCTTTTTTTAGAGATTCAGTTAATATTCTTGGTCTTAATTGGATTAATTGTATATTTGATGGTGACTTCTAAGAAGTAAATTACTTAGAACTATTGGAACTGTTCTAAAGCTTCTTTTGCTGGCTCATATCCATTGTCGGCAGATTTTTGGAACCAAAATTTTGCTTTTTCATAATCTGAGTAAACATTAGCATACATATAGGCGAGGTTATTTTGAGCCTCAGGTACGCCTTTTTCTGCTACCTTTGTATATAACTCTAGAGCTTTTTCATTATCTTGTTTAACTAGACTGCCATCAGAATAAATATTTGCTAAATTATATTGAGCTTCAGAAAGATTTTGATCCGCAGCTTTCTTATATAATTCTAGAGCTAAATTAATATCTTTATTTATTCCATTCCCTGAAAGATAAGCATTTGCTAAATTATATTGAGCTTTAGCATATCCTTGATCAGAAGATAATTTATAAAATTCTAAAGCTTTTGATCTATCTTTATTTACATAATAGCCATTATCGTACATCAAACCCAAATTATATTGAGCTTCCGGAAAGTTGTTTTTAGCAGCTTTCTCATACCAATAGTAAGCTTTTTCTTCATTTTTCGGGGTACCTATTCCTTTGGAATACATTCCTGCTAAATCATTTTGTGCAATAGGTAAGCCTTTTTCAGCTGCC
Source organism: Acinetobacter oleivorans DR1 (assembly GCF_000196795.1). Classification (NCBI taxonomy): domain Bacteria; kingdom Pseudomonadati; phylum Pseudomonadota; class Gammaproteobacteria; order Moraxellales; family Moraxellaceae; genus Acinetobacter; species Acinetobacter oleivorans. The sequence continues at coordinate 3,412,132 of NC_014259.1, read as the reverse complement.
ATTTGGAAATAAGAAAAAGCTTTTTGATAATCTTTAGGAGCATCTTTACCTAAAAAATATTTACCGCCTTGTTCATATAATTGGCTTGCTTCACTTTGAGTCTTATTTTGTGGGGGAATAGGTTCTGAGCAGCCTGCACTACCTAATAAAAATATACTTATGAGGCTAGAAATCATTAAATACTTTAAATTCATAATATATCTCTTTTAAATTAATCTGCTCCAACTATATGCCATTCTACCATTGGATCTTTTTTTATAGCCTCTTGTCTCTCTCTCTCAGCCGCTTTTGTCTCAACTTGATCCAATATGTCTACTGCATCGAGAACGCCTTGAGCTGCCTCTATAGCAGTCTTTGTTTTTCCAACCGTATTTCCTAACTCATCTCCTTTGTCTTTTAACCAGTATTTCACACCTATGGCTGCACCAGCACAGGTGAGACCAACAACTGTAGCTTTTCTAGGATCTAACCGTTTTATTGCTACTTTTGCACATTTTCCAGCAGCAGCAAGTCCAGCAACTTCACCCGTTTTTTCTCCAGCTTTAGATAGCACTAATGTAGAAGATTTTGTTGCAAGGGCTTCAGGGTTTCTATCGACAATAGCTAATGCTAACTCTACTCCATCTCCAAAATTACCTGCTTTTGACCCTAATTTATCAATCTTGGTTCCGAATTTTTTAGTATCGAATACTTTTGTATGCTGATTACCTTTAAAAATTCGTCCTGTCTGAGGATTTTCTTTATAAAATCGGAATTCCCTAGCTTTTTCTAACCTTTCTTTACTAAACAAAGGCGTATTTTTTGAGTGGATAAGACCCCATCTAAAATTGTAATTATCTACAACAGAAGTTCCATCTTTTAAATAACCTAATATATCTGAAGATTCTGAGGCTACATTAGCAGCTGTTTCGAGATGTTCTCTAGTAAACACTGAAACAGGCCTACCATTTTGGTTTACTTTCTGTTGTAAATCTTTCTGTTCATTTGCCATCTTTATCACTCACAATACTTTTTGAATATTCAATTATTTATGATAGTTACTTCTTAAATAATCGCCTTTCTCATCTGTTTCTTGTAATAAATCGATTTCTTTTAAGATCTTAGGACTTACTAAAATTATTTCTCTTACTAAGTTATTTTCTATTCTTAGTATTGGCTTAAATTCATTGGTAATTAAACTTTTAACGGATAGGATTGGAAAGTCATCTTTAGGACATACAAATACTGCTTCACCATCATTATTTGTCCTGCATTCCATAAGAGTTTTATTATTATCATCACTTAAGTTAAATTCTAAATTTGGTATAGGATCTCCTACAAAATCTAGGAATTTAATATAAGTATTATCCTCAATAGTTCCACCGAAACGGCTAATATAATAGTGCCATTCATCGCCACCAATCAGAACTTTAACTTTTTCCTGTTCCTGTGATCTGATACGTCCAGTCCTACCATACTGGTCAAGGAAGCCAGTTTTTACTTGTCCATTTGAATGTAAAACAGAATATTTAATATTAGATGTTTCCTTAAATAGATTATAAACATCTAATTTATTACTAAAAGGAGATTGAACATTAGGGATTTCTGGCAAAGAAAAATTAGCCTTTTCACCGCCTTTAAAAAGGTGTTGTCCAGCTTTCGGCTCAAATTTTCCTGGTGTAATCAGGGTAATACCATCTTTATTAATAATAATTTGAGAACCACCAGCCATCAATAACCTCAATTTTTATAAAAAAAATATTCAGAACTTTGCATAGATATAGCCTAAAATAAATGTATATCAAATGTCTCGTTATTTTACGTAAAATATGACTTTCATCTTAGCTATTCAATTAAACGATAGCATTATTGTTGCAGTTGACAATAAAAGAGTAACTGTAAATGAAACCTTAGATGTTGAACTTTCTACTACACATTACTCGAAGTTATATGCTTGGGAGCAAGGTATTATTACTGGTACGGGTGAATCAAGAGTGGTTCAGCAATCAGTTGATATATTTAAAAATATAGCAAAATCTAAATTAATAACTTTACCTGAATGTCTAGATATTTCTAAGAGAATACGTACCTTAGAATTAGGTCAAGACCTTGATCAAGTTCATAATGGAAAACTACTTTGTACTAGTTATAGTCAATCTGGTGCGCAATTATATAAAATTGAAAGATTTGATAAAACATCTCAGCATACGCTGAAAAAAGTTTCTCCTATGGAGATTATTATTTGGTTGTTTCATCCAAATGTAGAATTGATTGCGGATAACTTGAATAGCCTATATTTTGACCTTAAAGATTATTCTTATTTTTCAAATCAAGTTGATTGGATCAATTATTATATCAATAGGCTTACACCAATTTACCAAAAACAAAGTGAAGTCGATCCATTTATGAGTCAAAGCTTTGATATTTTTTTCCAAACAAAAGATGAGCATTTCTTTGGGCATATTCCTAATACACAAAATATTCCTTTAAGTTTTCAACAAGTTTTTAAAAAGAATAGCTATATTAAATAGATATAAAAAATTTGAAATAAAGCTACTAAATTTTACGATGGCTATTACTTTAGGCATAGCCATAAAATTACTGGCTTAAAGCATCACTGGTTTGATAAAAAGTTATACCCGCTTACAGGAAACTTTATTCATACTCCACATATCCATCTTCAATGGCAGGAATAATCTCTACAAATTCAAAGTAGGGAACTGTACAAAATTCAGAATCTCGAATCGCATCAATCACAAAATAATAATCTTGCAGAGATGTCGTCTCAAACACAGCAATATCACTGGCTTTAGTGCTAAATGCCTCAACGTCATACCATCGAACTTTTACAGTCGAGTACTTCTCAAAAATAGGCTCAAGCTTTTGTATACTAAACTCCGCCCGCTTTTCACGCGCTAAAGCCAACCAAGCGGGTAGTGCTCTTAAATGAATAAAAAAAGTATAGGTTCTAGACATAACCACTCCATGACTGGGCCGAGTTGAAGCTCAACTGAAAAAGACAGCATTTGCTTGTCATATCAATATGACTCAGTCAGTATATGAGTGATTGCTCATATTAAATACTCGCATTTCGGCCCATGTCAGAAACACTTCCAGACCCACGCAAACGCCCGCGTCAAGCACGCTCAGTGGCTACCTTTGAAGCTATTTTAGAGGCGGCTGCTCGCATTTTAGAGTCTTTAGGCTTTGCTGGATTTAACACAAATGCCGTGGCTGAACTTGCTGGCGTAAGCATTGGTAGCCTATATCAGTACTTTCCTTCTAAAGATGCTTTAATCGTCGAGTTAATTCGACGTGAGCGCGCTAAGCTTTCAAATCATATTGTTGAGGCCATACAGCAACATGAAGCCGCAGACTTAAAAGAAAAATTAAAATTAATCATACGTGCTGCTGTGCAACATCAATTGAGCCGTCCACAGTTAGCACGAACACTAGAATTTGCTTCTGAACTGATTGGCAAAGACATTGAAGAAAGTGAACTTCAACATGAGCTTGAAACCATAATTTCTGACTTGTTTATACGTTCTGGCATTTCACATGCACAAACAGCCGCGCAAGATGTAATTGCTTTAAGTAAAGGAATGATTAACGCAGCAGGCATAGCAGGGGAAAGTGATTTAAATAATTTACAGCAGCGAGTTGAGAAAGCTGTATTTGGCTATTTAGAGCTATATTAAAGATTATTAATTTTGCTATAAAATAGCTTTTTTTATTTTATTAAATAATTATATTTTTTATTGGGGAATTTATGAAAGATGAAATTATGAGTAAAGCAGAGGTAAGCGCATTTACCTCAATTTTCTTAGGTTTGGCGGGTTACTCTATTTTTATGTTTTATCTACTTGCTAAACGAAGTAAAGGAATAAATTACTTTGATGATTTATCTTCTTTTAATTATAACGTGTCATATTTAATTTGTTTTCTCATTTTTATATTTAGCAAGGTTTTTAAGGAAAATAAGTATATAGCTAATTTTATGCCACTTTTAATAGGTATCCTTTTATCTGTGATGTTCTTTATTGTTGTTTTATAGAGGGGATAGTTGTGATTTATAAACTTAAAATGTGGATCTCTGCTGAGGTGGTTGATCCATTTTTTTCATTATATTCGTATGTTTATAAAAATTTTGTTCTTGTCCTTACCTTAAGTTTTTGTCTGATCGTACTACTTTGTGCTCTTAACCCAAGTATAGTTTTCACTCCTAAAAAAGAGGGTTTTGTTGTTTATGAACCTGAATTTCAAATTAAACATGGGCGTATGACATCACTGATAATAAAAAGGACAAATAAAAAATTTTTAATTAATTGTGCATATTTTAAAAATGAGAATGGTTCATTCTGTGAATTATATAGACCTAGAAAATTGCTTAAATTAGAAGGAAGTTTTTTCCCTTATCCTTCAATATTTCTTGATGGTAACAAAATTGTAGCTAGTAGTGTTCGCTTTGAAGATGAAAAAGGGAGTGTAATTAATTTTTCAACAAGTGAAGAAAAAATTGCTTCTTGGTGGAATTGGGTTATGTTCCCCACCTTATTGATGAGATATTTAATTTTAATCTGGCTAGTGGTGATTGTTTTAATATTACTTTTAAAGGCTTTTAAATATCAGAATAAAAGCTAATGTTTATTACAACAGATATTCTTGTAGTTCTTTTTCAATCGTTTCACTAATCAACGTTGAATAGTCACTATCCTTAGTATCTAAATGACGCATTAACCACACATCTTGTTTTAAAGTTTGCTCAGGTAGTATGAGTACTAAACCAGAAGCCTTTGCAACAAAACAAGGCAGGGCTGTAACTCCTTGTCCTTCAATGACTGCTCGTAGTTGCGAGTGCATGTTATCAAAAGACAAAGCAGGAACTGCATCTTGGGTGAGTTCACGTATCCATTGTGCTAAGAACGTATATTGAAGGCTTCTGTCCCAACCGATTATACGATGATTCAGTAAATCATTAGACGTTTCAGCATGCTCTGTGAAACTGGCGAGATAATCTTTACTACAATAAAGCCCATACTCCAGTTGGCCAAGTCGGCGAATAATGTAACGCCCGCTTTCTGGACGAACAAGTCGAAGAATAATGTCAGCTTCCCGTCGGGAAAAATCAACAGGAACGACACTCGTTGATATCTCTAATTGTAAATTTGGATGCTTCAGTTGCAATGCTGTTAGCTTTGATTGAAGCAACTGCTGCCCAATTAACTCAGGTAAAGCAATGCGGAACAATGATTGTTGCCCTTGACCGTTGTAACGTTCCATCGCTATTAAATGCTCTTCTGCTTTTTCAGCCAAAGCAAAAAAATGTTTTCCAACATGGGTGAGTGTATAGCCATCACTGTCTCGGGAAAAAAGAATCACATTGAGACTTTTCTCTAGTTCAACAGCTCTGCGATGTACGGTAGAAACACTAATACCAAGCAATTTTGCACTGCGGCTCAACCCGCCAGTTCGCCCAATAGCTAACAAAATTTTAGTATCGTCCCAGTTCATACCTTTCCATATTTAAAAAATGCGTTTGCAATAAAAACTATAGTATCCCCAGTGTTTAGATTTATACAATTCAAACAATCACTATAAGGCCTCAAAACTCATTATATGAGGCGACTATAAAGCTTTTAGGGCTACGACATGTGGCGCAGCAATTAAATAAGATTTTCTGGTTATGGCGAGAGCTATTTCTGAGATCACAATGTTAACAACAGAGGAGCTCTGCCATGACGACCATTTATGTGGTTGATGCATTTACCACCCAACCAAATACAGGAAATCGAGCAGGAGTTGTTCTAGATGCTGACCATCTTTCAACTCAAGAAATGCAAGATATTGCTGCATTCGCAGGGTATTCAGAAACTGCCTTTGTTTTGTCACCTAAAGATCAAAGCCATGACATACATGTTCGATATTTTACCCCTACAAATGAAGTCCCGATCTGTGGACATGCGACGATCGCTACTCATTTTTTACGTGCAACTACAGGCCACCAATCAGACTATCCATTAATTGCAAAAACAGGGGCAGGTCATTTACCCGTTTCAATATTTGGAAGTCCAGAAGCGTTATTGGTGAAAATGACCCAAGGTCGCGTAGAATTTTTACCACCTTTTAATGCAAGTCAACGGAGTGAACTTGCAAGCGCACTGGGTATGAGTGAAAGTGATTTTGCTGACTTGCCAATACAAGTTGTCACGACGGGGCATTCCAAGGTGATGGTGCCCATGCTGAGCAGAAGTACACTTGATGGATTAACTCCGAACAATGAAAAATTGAAAGCTATGAGTGCTGAAATAGGTTGCAATGGTTTTTTCCCCTTTGTCTTGGAAGGTAGTAAGCAAGAACCTATTACTTATGGTCGAATGTTCGCACCCGCGATCGGTATTAATGAAGATCCTGTAACTGGTAATGCAAATGGTCCAGCGGGAGCGTACCTTGTTCATCACGATTTAATCGAATGTGACCAGAAAATAACTTATTGGGGATATCAAGGTCTAGCCATACAAAGACCGGGGCGAGTTTTAGTAACAGTTGAGAAAACAGATTCAATATTACACGTTAGCATTGCAGGCCAAGCCGTTTTAGTTGGCTCAGTTTTGTACTCGAGAAAAGATTGATTATATTCAAGAAATTATGCCTTCTTGCAAGTAATGAAGAGGTCATTTTTTATGGCTTTGAGTTACTTTAAAAAGTAATACTTAAACCTACCAGCTTAACGCACCACCAGTTTAGTAGTCTGTTGCTGCATTTTAATTAATATTGAATTTAATTATGGTTTTATTAGTTTTTCTAATTAATTGCATGTGTGATACTCATTTAACTAAAATAAATAATGATTATTTAGCAGAAGTAATACAATTGTAGTATTTCGTATTGCCATACCCATTACTATGATTAAGAAATATAATTTTAATTAATATAGATAACATTTAAAAATGCTAGATAAAATTAAATGCGACGCCTTTTCGGCCGTTGTTGAAACAGGAAGTTTCGAAAAAGCTGGTAAAAAATTATGTGTATCTCAATCAGCAATTTCTCAAAGAGTTCGATTATTAGAGGAGCGATTAGGGAATGTATTATTAGTTAGAGAAAGACCATGTAAACCAACACCATTTGGAGCTGAGTTATTTGCTTATCTTCAGCGAGCATCTTTATTAGAGAATGTTTTTTTAAAATCAGTCATCAACAATAAATTTAAACCATTACCCATTGCTGCGAGTATAGGTACATTTGAGTCATTGCTTTTCCCTATATTAGCCAAGTACTGTCTTTCTGAGGCTATTACAATAGATGTAAAGATTGATACGCTTTGTAATACCTTCGAACTCTTAAAAAGAGGAGAAGTTCAGGCCTGCATTACTTCCGAGTCTGAGATAATTAGAGGGTGTACAAGTGTACATTTAGGTAATATGGTTTATTGTCTGGTTGCCTCAGAGAATTTTATTAATAAATGGTTTAAAAATGGAATTAATAGAGAGAGTCTTCGTTTAGCTCCTTTAGTTTTATTTAATGAAAATGAAAGAATATATTTCGATTTTTTAGAATCTAACTTCGGACTCAAAAAATCAATGATTCCTTTTCATATTATTCCTTCGACTGATTCTTATATTTCTGGACTTGCCTGTGATATGGGCTACGGAATAATGCCTATATGCAAGATAAATCAGGATTTATCGAATCTAGGCATAAAGGAAATTTCAAAGGAATATAGGATTAAGATTCCATTATACTGGCATCAGCTTTCTTATCTTTCTCCAGCAGTTTTAATAATGAATGATATTATTATTAAGCACTCAACAACAATCTTGGCTACCGTAGGGAATGAAGATGCTTAAGCATGAGGGTCAAAGTCCAATCGAGATATACAACTCCATGATTGATACTGGCGTTGTTCTTGCAGATCCGTCTCAGCGACAAGCTATTGAAACATTAAATGAGATTTGGAATAAAATTGAAAACCAGTCTAATCATTTCTTTAGTCCCCAGATTAAAGGCCTATACATGTGGGGAAGTGTAGGAACAGGCAAGACATGGATTATGGATTTATTTTATAACTCTCTTAATTTTAAAAAGAAAATGAGAGTGCATTTTCATCATTTCCTAAAAGATGTTCACAAGCAGCTTATTGGCTATCGTGGAAATAAAGATCCTTTAAAGCTGATCGCTAATGACATAGCAAGCAACTATAAACTGATTTGCTTCGATGAGTTTTTTGTATCAAATGTTGCCGATGCAATGATACTTTCAAATCTATTTAATCTGCTATTTTCAAAGAAAGTGATATTGGTTGCTACCTCGAATATCGATCCGAAAGATCTTTATAAAGATGGTTTAAATCGCGATAGATTTTTAGAGACCATAGATCATATCAATAAGAATTGCACGGTCTTGAAGATCGGTAATCAACTTGATTATAGAACTATAAAAGAAAGCAACTCCAATGATGAGTTCTATAGATTTCCATTAAATGAAGAATCAGAACAATGGCTTCATTCGGTTTACCAGCAACTTACCAATAACCAGAAAGAACTCAAGACGAGCATCATAATCAACCACAGATCAGTCGAGGTTAAATCTTGCTATAAGAATGTGATTTGGTTCGACTTTGAAAACCTTTGCCGAGAAGCCAGAAGCCCAGCTGATTATATTGAGATAGCAACGCAATATGACTATGTGCTTATCAGTGGAATTGGTGATTTAACAGATAGAATTTATGATACCGTGAGACGTTTTATTTATTTGATTGATGAGCTTTATGATCAAAAAATCAAACTCTACTTTGTTGCCTCACAGCCATTAAATCAGTTATATAAAGGTGAGAGACTTAAATTTGAATTTCAAAGAACTTATTCACGATTACAGGAAATGCAAAGCATAAGTTATAACAAGGAACTTCAAGAGCTTGCTTGAATATATGACTATGCTTTGCATGACTAACACGCAGTGGGATTAAGCAAAAAAGTACGATTTTTCTGGAAATTTTGACTTATACCCATTCTGCAAAAATACTTCTAATGCTTGAATAATGTCTGCTTGTTCCTCGGTACTAATTTCCTTTTTTCTATTGTTTTGAAAGTCTTCAATAATATATTGAATGTCAGCGTTATAGTCTTTAATAAAAATATCTGAACTCAGTCGAGTTTTAGGTTCGATATTGGCAAGTAGGGGTTCTATTTCTTCAATATTTTTAAAAAATTCAATACTAAATTCTCCAATTTGAAGAATGATATAGCGGCTTTCAACCTCAATATCTTTATTTGCAAATCTGTGTCTAACATTTGGTGGAATTTGAAAAAAGTCACCCTGATTAACAATATATTTCTGCTTCAAATCTGGTAACTCAACCTGAATAGCACCTTTTGAGCAGTACACAAGATCGGGGATATGAGTATGCCTATGAAATGGAAACAGGCTATCTTTTAAATTGCATAGCACTATCCTAATATCACGGTCATAACAAAACTGATGCATTTCCATTGATCATTTCCTAGTCTGATTAACTAATTTTATAAAGTTGTTCTGGAGTAAATATTGGTTCACTGAGATGCTTTTGAAGCAATTCAACCCAATCAGTCGAGACAGAATCAGCTGCATCAACAATCGCTTTGGAAAAGTTGCGTTCATTTTGCCAGTATCGGGTAAGCACACCAAAAGAGTAAAAATACTCCGAGGGCTTTATGGATCCTCTACGGTTTTCCATGAGTTTGTAGGTCTCGAAACCATCCAGCATTAATCCCCCAGTGTTATATTCATCCTCCATATTCGGGACAATATTCTTTTGCTCTAACAATGATTTAACCAATACTGAAGGATGCTTATAGATATCAAAGTCTTGACTGATCGTATTCACTACAAGATCAAAATCAAATGAATACCCCAGATGATCAGTGAGCTGTACACGGCTATCCATTATCTTTAGAGGTTTGCTGTTATAGCCAAGCTTAATTGATTGGAGTAGATCAGCTTCAAAGAGGCATTTCAGCTTTTGTGCATTTTCCAGTGGGATTGGTACGGCAAGACGAATGAATAAATGATCAAACTCTTGGTCGTAGCGTTTTTTATCATGACTACTTAAATAACGGTAAAACTTCATTCTTCGTACTTTAAGAATGATCATATTAATTAAGTCATTAAGCTCTTGGTGCTCCAGATCATATTTCAACTTTTCATAAGCATTGGCAAATTTCAAGTTGCACAAATCATTGAATGACACTTCACCGTTAGTTGCATTTTTAAGCTCAAGATCAAGCAGATGAAGAAGATCATCTAGTGATAAAACTTTATTTAAGTGTTGCTGCAACTCAGGAAAAGATTCATGAGTGAAATACTTAAAGTCATAGTTAGGCTTATTGCCTCGTACCGCTGGAAAGTACCCTGAACGACTGACAACATAGGCTTTGAAGTTTTCATCTGTCACGGCCTTCTGATAGTTCGAGAAGCCCCCATTTTCAGTTGCAAACGATCCTTCACTAAATAGAGTGATGACTGTATCAACACCACTAGGGCCCATACCACGTACAAGAACATTTGGCTTATGATCTTGTCTTATAATGTCATTAAGTCTCATTAAGACTTTTTGAAAAGGATATGGTTTTACGAATAAACTTTGTTCGGAATCTAAACTACTTGCAGTCCAGTGCCCGATAGTCAGCAACAGCTTAGAAAACCCTTTTAATTCAATGGTTCGGTTTGAGTTTTGATTCTTAATAACGAGATTATAACCACCTTTAGCTTCATAGCCATCGATAGCTTCATAACCATTGTAAACTTCAACTTTAATGTAATTTGATTTAGCTAACTCTAAGTATTTTTTGAATCTATCATTGAGATAGACACCAAATAAAGCTCTAGGGTAAAAGGCATTAGGATTGGGGAAGACTTGTGGTTCACCAGTCAAAGATTTCTTATAAATTAGATGTGGATAATGATTAATCAGGTGATCTTTATTTTCTTCCATCCAATCCACAAAGTCGTTATCCCAAAGCGACATTGAATGGGCAGGGTTATTACACAGATGACCAGCCAATAATTCATCTTTGTCGTATGGATTCCCATGTCCAATAGATTCACGCATTTCGACAAGAGTGATAGAACATGACTTATGATCAATATCTTGATTCAGTATTTTTTTTACAAAGCTAATGAAGGTACACGTACCTGAGAATCCCATTCCAATGATACAGAACTTTTTCAAAGTAATATCGTCCATAAAAATGTAAATTCAGGAAGTTAAAAATTAACTTCCTGAATAATATGAGTTAGTTCAATTTCTGAAGGGCGTCTTTAATACGTGCTGCGGCTGCTTTTAGAGTCACTGGATCACGTCCACAATTCATACGAATGTAATGTCGGAGGCTATCGATGTTTTCACCAAAATGCATGCCTCCAATAGAAGCAACTTTTGCTGTTTCCAAAAGATATTGATCGGCTGAATCAAATCCTAGCTTTTGGATTTTGTCACCATACTTTGACAAGTCCAAGAATAAGAAAAATCCACCTTCAGGCTCAGTCACTTCTAAACCAGTGCAGCTTTTCAAATCCTCAATGAATGTCTGCATGTTTTGTCTCGCAACTACCGCGCGTTTCTTTGCAACGTCATCCATGTATTCTTGCATTGCTTCATGCGTCGCAATTTGGGCATAGGTGGAAGCAAATGAGTTTAAGTTAACCTGTACCTTCTCCATAACTTTAATCAGTTTGTCCGAAGCACAAATATATCCAGATCGGTCTCCATGCATTCCATAGGTTTTACCGGGACCAGTAATATAAATAGTGTAGTCCCACATAGAGTGTGTCTGGGCCTTAAACTGCTGCGTAATATTTGAAATGTTTGCAGGCTTAGTATTCAAAATATGTGATTCATAAGGGCAATCAAAAAGCACATAGATTGGGCTTAGACCTTTTGATAAACGTTCGGCATTGGTAGTTAAAATCACTTTCGAAATCGACTCTAAGTCATCACGAGTATAAATTTTGCCAGAAGGGTTTAAACAGTCACCAAGAATGATAATTTTGGTTTTATCTGTAATGGTCTTTTCTAATTCAACTACATCAATCGCTTGGTTATAAAAGTCTTTGACATAGATTGGTTTAGCTTTACCTAAGTGTAATTCAATCATGTCTGCGTAATGGGGCCAGTTTGGTACTGGGTAAATCACTTCATCGTCTGGATTTAGAAGTGTATGGAATACAACGGTGATAGCGCCCTTAATACCTCCAGGAGTCACCATGATTTCAGTATCTGGGTTGAAGCTGATGTCTCGTAAACGCTTCACACGCTCAGCAATAGACTTTCGTAAGAAAGGAAAGCCTTTAACTGGGGCAAACTCATGGATAATTGCAGCATTATTCGAGATATAACTCTTAACTGCATTATCAATGCCGCTATTAGTCTTTTCATCCAATGTACCAATACTTAAATCAATGACCTGATCATCTGCATTAGATTTTTGATTTAATTCTAAAATTTTCGCCTTAGTTCCGTGTGTAATTGATTCACGTAAATTCAAGGCTGCTTGTGAAATACCTAAGTTTTGCATTATTAGATCTCAAAATCCGTTTTTAATTAAAGTGATACAGCTTGATTAAACATTGCATTCCACATCTTAAGCTGGGCTTTTAATGTTTCATTCGCCCCGAACTTAATCTCATCAAGGTCTTCTTGATCATTACAGTTATTATGGACACACTGTTTAGCATCTTGAGCGTGACGATCTTCGACGCCATTTTCGATATGGGCGTTAAAATAGACTTCAACTTTCTTAACGAATTCATTTGGATCAAGGTTTTTGTTATTAAATCGGAATGCTTCACGGAATACTGTAAGCATCTTATCTGCATGGTTCTCGAGCGCCATGACTGCTCCCAACATGCGAGGATAACTGCCTGTAATCAAACCTTGGATAGTATCTCGATACTGTAATGTCTCTGCGATGATTCGATCACTATTCTTAGCTTGCTGAACCTTCATCTCTGGAAGATTGTATTCTGCAGCGCCAAATACATTGAGCGCATTCTCCATAAATATTTCATGGCACTTGGCCTTTTCACCCATACCTGTTTCTTCACTTAAGATGTGGGTGAATAGGACTAGGGTGTCCATATCATTTTCAAAAGCAGATCGTGAACATACATGAGCAATTCCTTTCACTGTCAGCTCTGTACGATAGAAGAAGTTGTCACGAAATAAGATATATGATTCTGGCGTCCAAGACGTAGAAGTTAAATGCTTGAAATAATTGTTTTGGAAAATTTCATGATCATCCATTTTAGTAATGAATTCATCTAACTCAGCACTAATAGTTCCTTTACAATCAACATTTCCATTGATGATTACTTTAGAGTTCATTCTTGAATTATCCTTTTATAATAAAAATTATTTTTACAGCGAAATTTTTATAACAAAGAAGTAATCAAAAAAAATGAGTATTAAATATTTTAATGTTTGATAAAATTATCTAATATTTATGTGATGATTTATATTTTCGTGTAGTTTGACTTGGTTAAAAATCAAAAATGGAATTTTAAATGTATCTTTTAGAATATTTTTCAGTGCTGCAACTTTCGATAATGTTAATAACAATAGTTTTTTCTTATATTATTTTTGGAATGGTGGGTTTTGGAACTGCGTTAATTGCGAGTCCTGTATTACTTAACTTTTTACCTCTCTCACAAATTATTCCACTATTAGCCTTACTAGATATGTTCGCTGCCATTTCAAATGTCATTAAAGATGGTAAGAAGGCAGACTTTTCTGAATTAAAATTTCTAATCCCACTTATGTTTGTCGGTAGTTTTCTTGGCTTTATACTACTGATGAGAGTTAATGCAAGTTACGCACTTCTAGCATTTGGCATCTTTACGCTTTTATATGCTATTTACTCATTAAGCGGCTTTAAGCCACAGAAAAAACTAGAGAAAAAATTTGTTTTCCCTTTTGGGTTATCTGGTGGTTTCTTAGGAGCCATGTTTGGTAGCGGTGGGTTTTTATATGCGATTTACCTCAATGGACGAATCGAAACCCCAGAAAAAATCCGTGTCACTCAAACTACATTAATTGGGTGTAGTACGGTTTTTCGAGTCATTCTATTTACTACAGCGGGTGTGTACTTTTCGGATAACTTATTTTCACTTGCGCTTCTGTTTATCCCATCAATGTTGATAGGTGCGTTCATTGGTAAGCGAATTACACTCAAATTGTCTAAACAACAATTCTTGAAGATTATTAATGTCATTGTACTGCTATCTGGAATCTCGATTATTGTTAAATATGCTTTAACAATATAGATTTATTATTAGTAATACTTAAGCTAATTGATTTAGATATTAATAATTTTAATTTTATTCTATTTGTTTTAATAACGAAGGGTAAGATACATATATTGCTTTGTAGAAAATATTAACCAATACCTTGATACCTATAGTGGAATAAAACTAATTAATAAATACCCATTTATAATTGGTTTTAATGGCGTGATAGTTGGTTCTGAAAAAATAACTATAGACGCAGTAAATATTGCATTAAGCTCATTTAAAATTAATTTAAGTGAGAAAGTCACAAGAGATAAGTATAGGGGTAATCAATTTAGCAAGATTGCTAAAGATCGATATATACCTGCACGTGATGTGCGAGAGATACAGCAGGTGATAGCCAATAAAAAAACCGCTATAGATAGCGGTTTTTTATTTAGCAGATGCTTAAACTTACCAGCTTAACGCACCACCAGTTTGGTAGTCAGTTACGCGAGTTTCAAAGAAGTTCTTCTCTTTACGTAAGTCCATCATCTCAGACATCCACGCAAATGGATTCGTTACACCAGCAAATTGCTCTGGTAAACCTAACTGAGATAAACGGCGGTTACAGATGAATTTCAAATATTCTTCCATCATGCTTGCGTTCATACCCAATACACCACGTGGCATTGTGTCACGCGCATATTCGATTTCAAGCATTGTGCCTTCAACAATCATTTGAACCACTTCTTGTTGGAACTCAGCGCTCCAAAGGTGAGGGTTCTCAATCTTGATTTGGTTAATCATATCGATACCAAAGTTCAAGTGCATAGACTCATCACGCAAGATGTATTGGAATTGCTCAGCAACACCGTTCATCTTGTTACGGCGCCCCATACTCAAAATTTGAGTAAAGCCACAGTAGAAGAAGATCCCTTCAAGAACACAGTAGAATGCAATCAGGTTACGAAGTAAACGCTGATCGTTTTCAGGCGTGCCTGTGTGGAAATTAGGATCAGTTAAAGATTGAGTATATTTCAATCCCCACGCTGCTTTACGCGCAACAGATGGAACTTCACGGTACATGTTGAAGACTTCGCCTTCATCCATACCTAAAGATTCGATACAGTATTGGTAAGCGTGAGTGTGAATCGCTTCTTCAAATGCTTGACGCAAAATGTACTGACGGCATTCAGGGTTAGTAATGTGGCGGTAAATTGCCAATACTAAGTTGTTTGCAACCAAAGAGTCCGCAGTCGAGAAGAAACCTAAAGAACGCATAACAATCGTACGCTCATCTTCAGTTAAGCCGTTTTCAGACTTCCAAAGCGCGATGTCTAGGTTCATGTTTACTTCTTGCGGCATCCAGTGGTTTGCACACCCGTCAAGATACTTCTGCCAAGCCCATTCATATTTAAATGGAACAAGCTGGTTCAAGTCCGCACGACAGTTAATCATTGCTTTGTCATCAACTTGAACACGTTGCGCGCCCATTTCTAGCTCTTCAAGGCCAGGGGCAACATCTAAGTGTTCTAAGGCTGCAGAGGCTCTAGCCACCGTATCGGAGGCAACTGTTGGTCGCACGGAATGGGTTCCAGCGGATTGTGGAGCTGCCACGCTCTGCGATGATGACTGCGCAGCAGATACATTCTGCGAATCAGACGTTTTTTCCGGTTGGATGGGCGCAGACTTGTGTTCAGGTGCAGCCGGTTTTTGCGAATCATCTTCAAAATCGTCCCAACTAAGGATAGACATTTTTGTTCTCTCTTCGTTGTGTATATCTATATTTGACATCTCTTAAACGAAGATGTCCCTACTATACGCTTTTAATGTGTAAACAAAATTAAGTTTTATTGATGCATGACCAAATTTTGGGCCTCTGGTCTCTACTCACTACAACTTATTTTGCTTACGCTGTTGCTTACGTATTGTGAAAAATGCGTAAATCAATGGTATATAAAAGAAAAGAAAGGCAAAGATTAAAACTCCAACACCAAGCATATAGTTATGGCTGAGATGAAAAAGCATAATCTTTACCTCTTAAAATTGCTCTTTAGTGAAAAAGAGCAATTTCATTGAATGTTATTGGCAAGCTTCACAATCTGGGTTGTCGATTGAACAAGCCATTGGAACTGGAGCTGCTTGGGTAAAACCATCTTCTTCAACAGCTTCTGGTTTTTTCGCTTCTACAACAGGGGCAGCAACTGCCGCTGCTTCAACAGTCGCAGGTTTAACTGCGTTTAAAGCACCTGTGTTGATTGTAGATTTTTCAGCAGAAGTTGCGCCTAAAGCTCGGAGGTAATAAGTCGTCTTAAGACCACGTAACCATGCCATCTTGTAAGTGATGTCAAGTTTCTTACCATTTGCACCAGAGATGTAAAGGTTAAGAGACTGAGCTTGATCAATCCACTTTTGACGGCGTGATGCAGCATCAACGATCCAACGTGTATCTACTTCAAATGCAGTAGCAAAGATTGCTTTTAATTCTTCAGGAATACGAGCAATTTTTTGTACTGAACCTTCAAAGTGTTTCAAGTCATTAACCATCACTGTGTCCCAAAGACCACGATCTTTTAATGCACGAACGAGGTAAGGGTTAATTACAGTGAACTCACCAGACAAGTTAGATTTCACATATAAGTTCTGGAATGTTGGCTCAATAGACTGAGAAACACCACAAATGTTAGAGATGGTTGCAGTAGGAGCAATCGCCATCACGTTTGAGTTACGCATACCGTCTTTTTGAACTTTGGCACGTAAAGTGTCCCAGTCTAAACGTTGAGTACGGTCAACTTCGAACATGCGCTCTGGACGAGATTTCGCAACAATTTCTAAAGAGTCGATTGGAAGGATACCTTGATCCCACAATGAACCTTTGAATGTTGAGTAAGAACCACGTTCAACAGCCAAGTTGCTTGAAGTTTCAATCGCGTAGTAGCTAATTACTTCCATTGATTCATCAGCAAAATCAATAGCAGCGTCTGAACCGTAAGCGATGTTCATTTCATATAGAGCATCTTGGAAGCCCATGATACCCATACCCACTGGGCGGTGTTTCAAGTTCGAGTTTTTCGCTTGTGGTACAGCGTAGTAGTTAATGTCGATAACGTTATCGAGCATGCGTACTGCTGTTTTAATTGTGCGAGCTAACTTCTCACGGTCTAACACACCACCTTGAACGTGTTGTACAAGGTTGATTGAGCCCAAGTTACATACTGCAATTTCGTCTTGATTTGTATTCAAGGTAATTTCAGTACATAAGTTAGATGAGTGAACTACACCAACATGTTGTTGTGGTGAACGTAAGTTACATACATCTTTGAATGTAATCCACGGGTGACCAGTTTCAAACAACATAGAAAGCATTTTGCGCCATAAGTCTTTAGCACGTACTTTCTTGTGTAGCATGTTGGTTTCTTTCGCTACAGACTCATAGTAAGCATAACGCTCAGCAAATTCAGCACCAGTTAAGTCGTGCAAGTCTGGAGTTTCAGAAGGGGTAAATAGTGTCCATTCACCATCTTCAAATACACGTTGCATAAACAAGTCTGGAACCCAGTTTGCAGTGTTCATGTCGTGTGTACGGCGACGGTCATCACCCGTGTTTTTTCGAAGTTCTAAAAACTCTTCGATGTCTAAGTGCCAAGTTTCTAAGTATGCACACACGGCACCTTTACGCTTACCACCTTGGTTTACTGCAACAGCTGTATCGTTCGCAACTTTTAGGAATGGAACTACACCCTGAGACTTACCGTTTGTACCCTTAATGTAAGAGTTCAATGCACGTACAGGTGTCCAGTCATTCCCTAAACCACCAGCCCATTTAGAAAGCATAGCGTTGTCACGCATTGCGCCATAAATGTCGTAAAGGTCATCGCCAATTGTTGTTAAGTAACAACTAGAAAGCTGTGGACGTAATGTACCTGAGTTAAACAGGGTAGGCGTAGACGCCATGTAGTCGAAGCTAGACAATAAGTTATAGAACTCGATTGCACGTTCTTCTTTATCTTGCTCATTTAACGCAAGACCCATCGACACACGCATGAAGAATAATTGTGGTAATTCAAAGCGAACGCCGTTTGAGTGAATGAAGTAACGGTCAAATAAAGTCTGTAAACCTAAGTAGGTAAACTGATTAGAACGTTCTGGCTGAATTGCTGCTGCCAATTTCTCTAAATCGAAATCAAGCAAGTCTGGTGAAAGCAAGTCAAGCTCTACACCTTTTTTCAAAAAGGCTTCGAGTGCATTGTTTTCAGGCGTATCTGTAGGTAAGCCTAAGAATGCTAAACCTGTGCTCACTAATTCACTAGAAAGCAAACGTGCAGTTACGTAAGTATAGTTTGGTTCTTGTTCAATACGAGTACGTGTTGCCATCATCATTGTAGTGGCAATATCACTTTCTTTTACGCCGTTATATAAGTTCTTAACGGTTTCATCAACAATAGCCTGAACGTCAATACCTTCCAAACCTTCAGCTGCTTTCGCTACAGTTGCTTGCAATGCACTCAAATCAAGTGGCTGAAGCTGACCGTTAGCATCGGTAACTTGTAACGTAGGGTGGTGGTTTGAGTTCGTTTGCTGACGAGCAGTAGTACGTTGTTCACGGTAAATCACGTAAGCGCGAGCAACTTTCTGTTCTCCGGTACGCATTAAAGCAAGTTCAACCTGATCTTGAATTTCTTCAATATGGATTGTACCGCCTGATGGTAAACGACGAGTGAAAGTATTTAATACCATTTCCGTCAGTTGGGTAATACGGTCATGAATACGGCTTGAATCCGAACTCTGTTGACCTTCCACAGCAAGAAAAGCTTTACCAATCGCAACAGAAATTTTCTCTGCATCAAATGCAGCAACATCTCCAGTGCGTTTGATCACCTGAATTTGACCGGGAGTCGAAGTAATTACGCTCATGCCAGCATAGCTCCATTGTCACTTTTGTTATGTTTATAGACCGTTTGAACCGAGCAAAAAGTATGCCACGATGTTTGAGGGATAAACACAAGACTTAGTAGTTAAAGTTTATTTTGAACACAAGATACGGGATTTTTCATAGCAGATCAATCTTGACTTTTTAGTAATTTTTTATCTGTATGATTTGATGGGAGATAGCATAGCAAAGCTATTAAAAAACGCTTATAGATAACTTTGTGGATAACTCAAAAAACAATCACTTAAATACAATTAATGTAGGGGAAGAAATAATTTGTTTAATATTCATACATTGGAAATATGAATAGAATATGAAATTTCATAACAATAACTAAATGTTAAAAACACGAGAAAATTCAAAGGTTAATAAAATGCAACAAAACACGGTTGTCATGTATCAGTTTGGTGAACGCCTACTTGTTTACAATGTAAACGTGTGTATATTGCAAATGATAAACGAATGTATCTGCAAGATTTTTAAGATGCATGTAATGAGATTTATAGGGGCAATGATATGAGCCAAGAAGAAAAGTTACCAAAGATTCTGATCGTTGAAGATGACGAGCGTTTAGCACGATTAACTCAAGAGTATTTAATCCGCAACGGCTTGGAAGTTGGTGTAGAAACTGATGGTAACCGTGCAATTCGTCGTATTATTAGTGAACAACCAGACCTAGTGGTCTTGGATGTCATGTTGCCGGGTGCCGATGGCTTAACTGTTTGCCGTGAAGTTCGTCCACATTATCATCAACCGATTTTGATGTTGACTGCACGTACAGAAGATATGGATCAGGTACTTGGTCTAGAAATGGGTGCAGACGACTATGTTGCTAAACCAGTTCAACCACGTGTGCTATTAGCGCGTATTCGTGCACTATTACGTCGCACAGATAAAACTGTAGAAGACGAAGTTGCACAGCGTATCGAATTTGATGACCTTGTAATTGATAATGGCGGCCGTTCTGTAACACTGCATGGTGAGCTTGTTGATTTCACTAGCGCAGAATATGACCTATTATGGTTGCTTGCATCAAATGCTGGTCGTATCTTATCGCGTGAAGATATCTTCGAACGTTTACGCGGTATTGAATACGATGGTCAGGACCGTTCAATCGATGTCCGTATCTCACGTATTCGTCCAAAAATTGGTGATGATCCTGAAAATCCAAAACGTATTAAAACAGTGCGTAGTAAAGGTTACTTGTTCGTTAAAGAAACCAATGGGTTATAAGATCTGAATAAACTTCCTATAAGGTTGGTCGAGTGTTTAAACACAGCATATTCCTGCGAATCTATGCGGGACTGGTAATTCTTGTTGTTTTGGTTGCCGTTTTTGGTTATTTGCTTGTACAAATTATCAATTATCAGCGTGCTCAAGAATACCGTGAATCTTTAACTGATGGTATTTCTTATGTCATTAGTGAGGGAGTCGCTCGACAACCGGGGAAGCAACAGAAAATAGACTGGGTTTCAGATGCATCAGATTTATTGGAACTTCCAATTTATTACACTGATGCGAGCAAGGTTGAGTTATCTCGTACTGAGAAAAAACGGATCGAAGCTCAAAAGTCTGTTGTCCGTTACGATGCCAGTAATAGTATCGCGTATATCATTATTGGTTTACGTGACGATCCTCAGCACTTTTTATCGATAAAAGTAGACAAAATTAGTGAGCGCCAAATGAAGGCTCTCCCTATTTTTGTACTTGATTATCTAATGTTTTATCCGGGGCAAGAACAAGAATATCTTGCCAAGATTCAAAAACATTTTTCATATCCAATTAATATCTACAATATTCAAGATATTAATCTAGACTCTGAGCAAATTGGTCGTTTACGCCAAGACCAAAGTGTCATGTTGTACAAAGATAGTGCAACAATGCGCGGAACAACCATTTCAATCGTATCTCCAATACCAAATCAGCCTACACGAGTTCTGGTTCTTGGACCGGTTCCAATGTTTAACTGGATGCCTTTACAGCTTTCTGCCGGAATTACCTTATTTAGCCTATTCTTACTGAGCTTAGGTGTTTATGGTCTTATCTTGCCGTTAGAACGTAAAATTCGCCAAGTACGTTATGCATTAAACCGCATGAAGTCAGGTGATCTGTCATTGCGTGTTCCTATTGAAGGAAGTGACGAAATGGCAAACTTGGCATCAAGTTATAACAATATGTCTGATCATATTCAGCGTTTAATTGAGGCTCAGCGTGAGTTGATGAGAGCTGTATCTCATGAGCTTAGAACGCCGGTTGCCCGTATCCGTTTTGGTACAGAGATGTTGGCAGAGGAAGATGATTACAACCATCGTATGCATCAGGTCGATATGATTGATAAAGATATTGAAGCGCTCAATACCTTAATTGATGAAATCATGACTTATGCAAAGCTAGAGCAGGGCACACCTTCATTAGATTTTGCTGAAATTGCGCTATTTGATGTATTGGATCAAGTTGCGGTAGAAACTGAAGCTTTAAAAACGCAAAAAGAAATTGAGCTTGTTGCTCCTCCTGTTTATTTGAAAGTAGATGCAGAGCGCCGTTATTTACATCGAGTGGTTCAAAACTTGGTGGGTAATGCTGTGCGTTATTGTGATAACAAAGTTCGTATTACAGGTGGTGTTCACAGCGATGGCATGGCCTTTGTTTGTGTTGAAGATGATGGTGCCGGAATTCCTGAGCAAGATCGTCAAAGAGTATTTGAAGCATTTGCGCGTTTAGATGACAGCCGTACGCGTGCGTCAGGTGGTTATGGTTTAGGATTGTCAATTGTAAGTCGTATTGCTTACTGGTTCGGTGGTGAGATTAAAGTAGATGAAAGTCCTACCTTAGGTGGAGCTCGCTTTATCATGACATGGCCGGCAAAACGCTTTAAACAGCCTCCGTTGAAAACCAATAAAAAAGCACCTTCATAAAGGTGCTTTTTTATTGTATTACTTATAATTGAGTTGCATCTGGTTCCAAAATAGGTTTTCCGCTTCTTAAGCTGGTTAACGCATCGGAATTAAAGTCGATCAGTAATGAATTATTTTTTGCATCAATCTGATATTTTTGAATAAGAGGTTGATCTCCATTAAGCGTTTCTATTTTATATTCATCTGCAATATGCAAAATACCTTCTAGGTTTGTTGTCGTTGACGCAAAATCCTGTCTAAATATTTCATAGACATCTCGCAAGTCAAAAATTGCATTATTCGCATCTGGATGTTTGTGAATATAGCTTTCTATATGTCGCACAAGTAACTGAGCAAACAAGTAGTAGTTTGGTTTATGCGTATATTCTAGAGTCATGCATTTTTCTCCTTATTATCTGTTATTAGCATACATGGCAAAACACAGGTTATTGTATAAAATTCATTACACTAGATGATTAAATGAAAACCTATAAAGATATAAAGACCCGATTACGCCCTTGGCGTTTTGCTTGATATAAAGCGTCATCTGCTTCTTTAAATAAATTTTCAATCGCTCTATGGGATGAAGGGGAATATAAACTTATACCAATACTGACTTGTATGAAAATTGGTAATTTCCCATAAATATAAATCGGTTGCTGACTAATTTTAATTCGTATTTGCTCTGCAAGGTCAAAGGCACTCTCTTTTGTGGTATCTGCAATGAAAATTGCAAATTCTTCACCGCCAAATCGTCCTAATAAATCATGAGGATGCAAAATATTTTGAATAGTGGTAACACAGGTTTGTAGGGCGCGATCACCTATTTGATGGCCATAGTTGTCGTTAACTTGTTTGAAATGATCTACATCCAACATAAAAAAGGCTGAGGTTTTATTTTCCTTGTGCACTTTTTCTTGAAGTAGCCTGACCGACTGTAAAAATTGGCGTCGAGTAAGACTTGAGGTTAACTCGTCATGCGCAATCGCGTGTTGAAGCTTTTGAATTAATTCTGAGTGTAAAACGCTAATACTGGAAACCGTAAGAGGGGCAATCGTCATCATAATTAACCCAATACGGATTGAAATCGTATTGCTGAAATAGTCATTTGGATAGAGTAAAAGATAATGTCCAGAGACATGATAAATAATGTAGGCACTCGTAAGACTTGTAATGAGTGCAACAACAATAGGTTTGTAGCGAATTGCACACCAAATCAGTGCAGCAATTGGATAGAGTAGCGAACCGGGACCAGAGTCATAATAACTGGCTGCAATAGAAATGAGGACAGCTCCGAAAGGTAAAAGGTCGGTTAGTTGTAAGCCGCGATTTCTTGAAAAATAATGTTTTACCTGACTATATTGAGGTAGATTTAATATGATCGGTAAAAGAAGCAAAGCATTTTGCAATTCTGAAGTGAACCAGTAACCAAATTCATCCCACAAACCACCAAGCATAAATTTAGTATTAAACATGGGCACGAAAGTTGCTGCAAACAATGCGCCTGCTACACTTCCTACTCCGCATAAAGCAAATAAAAAAAGGTAAGAATAACCTCGGTAGGCTGCTTTAATATGCTGATTAAAAAACATATAGAGTGCAAACGTAGTAACAACATAAAGAAAATTTGACGTTGTTAAAACGAGTGTAAGAGCAAATGGAGTACCCTGAAGTAAATCAGCAACGACATAGCCGCTATAAGCACCTAAAAATGAGCTTAATCGACGTGTGCTTGGAAAGCGAATGAGTAAACCAAGCAAAACCGAGTTAGCAGGCCAGAAGAATGCGAGAAAGCTTAAAGGGCGAGATGCGATGCCAATAAAACAACATACTGCAATAATGAAGCTAAACAGGAGAAAAATTTTTAAAGAGGAGAAAAATGAAAATTCACGAAGTGAGTATGGCATCAGCTGCCCTTAATGATAAATACTCTTATCCAAGAGTAATAAAATATTATGCATGACTAAACATTCATCATAATTCAGAGGAGAAGCTGAATACAATAAAAAACAAACTAATATTATAAAAAAGTAAGTTATTAAAACTTAATAGTCGATGAACTGTGTAAATATTCTAAAATTAAAAAATGAAAAAAATCATCATAAACAAAAAAACTATTAAATAAACCGATTATGTGCGGTGAAACCCCCCTTACAACCCATAGAAGAATAGTTTTGTTTAGAAAATCATCCGAAAGACTAAGACGCTTCAACTAGCATGCGAAATTAGAAATCAGGTACAATTGGCGGGATTAATTTTGTGTTTGGTGTATTTGAAGGCCAATACATACATTCTTTGTTAAATAATAGGCCTGCCAGGAGTTATCCCCGCATGAGTGCCATTACTCCATACGACTGGGCGATTATCGCCTTCGTGATCGGCGTTACATTTCTTTGCGTCTTTATGCTCACAGTTCCCTTACTCCTCGGGGGGAAATCGTGGGGGCGTGCTAAGCAAGAGCAGTTTGAATCGGGTGTCGTGAGTGCTGGTGGCGCTCGCATTCGCCTGTCTGCAAAGTTCTATTTAGTTGCAATTTTCTTTGTTGTCTTCGACTTAGAGGCACTTTACCTATATGCATGGTCTACTTCTGTTCGTGAAGTAGGGTGGTTGGGATATACCACTGTCGTGATCTTTGTCGTTGATTTATTGATTGCGCTTGTTTATGCCTTCTCTGTAGGTGCTTTAAGTTGGTCACCAGCAGATCGCCGTAAATCAGCAGGTGAGGCGATTAAAATCGGTTCACCAACAATGAACATTGCTGAAATTACACGTTTTAACTCTATTGAAGAGCTCGTAACTGACCCTACAGGCCAGATTCCAGCTCAATCATCAGGTCGTGTTAAGTCAAAAACTACACCTGCATTGTCATCTGAAAAGGAGTAAGTCGGGATGAAATATACTCTGACCCGCGCGAATCCGGATGCTGATCAATACCCATTGCAAGAACGTCAAATCGTGACAGATCCACTAGAAGAGGAAGTGAATAAAAATGTATTCATGACTCGTTTAGAGGATGTCTTGCATACAGCAGTAAACTGGGGGCGTAAAAACTCCTTGTGGCCATTTAACTTTGGTACCTCTTGTTGTTACGTTGAATATGCAACGACCTTAACAGGTGTGCATGACTTGTCACGTTTCGGCGCAGAGGTTATCCGTGCTTCACCTCGTCAAGCTGACTTGATGATTGTTGCAGGAACCTGTTTCGTAAAAATGGCACCAGTTATTCAGCGTCTATATGAACAGATGTTAGAGCCTAAATGGGTCATCTCGATGGGTGCTTGTGCAAACTCTGGAGGTATGTACGACATCTATTCAGTAGTTCAAGGTGTAGACAAAATTATTCCTGTTGACGTGTACGTCCCAGGTTGTCCGCCTCGTCCTGAAGCATTAATTCAAGCTTTAATGCTTTTACAAGACCAGATTCAATTAGAGCGACGCCCGCTTTCTGCCGTGATCGGTGATGATCTTCAGCCAGTGTATAAGCCAAAGATGATGCCAGAACGTGACCGTAAGAATGCGCAGCGTATTGCCGTTAAAAACTTACGCTCTATGGATGAGATTAAATAATTTTTTGACGGTGTTTTGACATATCTAACCGATATGTTCATCGAGAAAATTGACAGAATTTGTATTAAATAGGAAGCCAAGCCAATGGCTGAAACTGACATTGCTATGCCAGAGTCAACACCAGTTGATTCACGCCCAGCATTTGCAATCGTAGAAGAACTCAAAACCAAATTTGGTGAGAACTTTTACGTGCAGGCGACTTTTGAAGAGTTTCCAACAGTCTGGGTTGAGCGCGCACGCGTGCAAGAAGTCCTTATGTTCCTACGTAAAGTGGAACGCCCATATGTAATGCTGTTTGACTTGTCTGCGATGGATGAGCGTTTACGTGTTCATCGTGATGGTTTGCCAGCATCTGACTTCACTGTGTTCTATCATTTATTATCGCTTGAGCGTAATAGTGACATTCGTATCAAGGTTGCCTTGAACGAAAATGATCTTAACCTTCCGACAGCGACTAATATCTGGCCAAATGCCAACTGGTATGAACGTGAAGCTTACGATATGTTCGGTATCAATTTCGAAGGGCATCCAATGCTCCGTCGTATCTTGTTGCCAACGTATTGGGAAGGTCACCCGCTTCGTAAAGAATATTCAGCACGTGCGACAGAATATACGCCGTACATGCAAGACAAAGCGAAACAAGACTTTGAACAAGAGCACTTACGCTTTGTGCCAGAAGACTGGGGTCTTAAGCGTGGTAACGCTGACGAAGACTTCATGTTCTTGAACTTGGGTCCTAACCATCCATCTGCACATGGTGCGTTCCGTGTTGTATTGCAGTTAGATGGCGAAGAAGTGAAGGACTGTGTTCCTGATATCGGTTATCACCACCGTGGTGTGGAAAAGATGGCTGAACGTCAAACATGGCATTCTTTCATTCCTTATACTGACCGTGTCGACTACTTAGGTGGTTGTGCTCAAAACATGCCGTATGTAATGGCTGTAGAGCAAATGGCTGGTATTAAAGTTCCTGAACGTGCGCAAGTGATTCGTGTCATGTTGAACGAATTGTTCCGTATTAATAACCACTTATTATTCTGTGGTACGGCAATTCAGGATGCTGGTGGTATGACTCCAGTATTCTATATGTTCGCAGACCGTCAAAAAGTTTACGACATTGTTGAAGCAATCACGGGTTACCGTATGCATCCAGCATGGTTCCGTATTGGTGGTACAGCACACGATCTTCCAAACAACTGGCAGAAACTTGTTAAAGAATTGCTAGAGTGGATGCCTAAGCGCTTAAACGAATACTACACAGCGGCATTGAAAAACTCTGTGTTTATTGGTCGTACGCGTAACGTTGCACAATACGATGCTAAATCTGCACTCGCATGGGGTGTAACTGGTACTGGTTTACGTGCGACAGGTATTGATTTTGACGTTCGTAAATATCGTCCATACAGTGGCTATGAAAACTTCGATTTTGATGTGCCAGTTGAGTATGAAGGCGATGCATATGCACGTGTACTCGTTCACTTCCGTGAAATTACTGAGTCGTTAAAAATTATTCAACAGTGTTTGGATAACATGCCTTCTGGTCCATATAAAGCGGATCATCCATTGGCTGTTCCACCACCGAAAGATAAGACATTACAAGATATTGAAACCTTGATTACGCACTTCTTGAGCGTTTCATGGGGTCCTGTCATGCCAGCGGGCGAGTCATCATTTATGACTGAAGTGGTTAAAGGTGCAAGTACGTACTACTTGACTTCAGATAAAGCGACGATGAGTTATCGTACTCGTATTCGTACACCGACGTTTACTCACTTACAGCAAATGCCTTCAGTGATTAACGGAAGTTTGGTATCTGACTTAATCATTTATCTGGCGACCATTGACGTGGTTATGGCTGACGTGGATCGCTAAGAGGTAACACATAATGATGATTTTGACTGATAAAAAGCCACGTGTGAATGTTGAAGGAATTTTGACTGCGGAAGAAATTCACGATATCGAACATCACATTGGTCACTATCCATACCCTCGTGCAGCCTCTTTGGATGCATTGAAGTGTGTACAGCGCCGTAATGGTTGGGTAGATGACGCTCAAATGAATGCCATCGCACAGTTATTGTCGATGAGTGTTGCTGATTTGGAAGGTGTTGCAACATTTTACAACCGTATCTATCGCCATCCGGTAGGTCGTCACGTAATTTTGCTTTGTGACTCAATTGCTTGCTTCTTGATGGGTGCAGAAACACTTGCTGAAGCATTCCAGCGCGAACTAGGAATTCAGTATGGTCAGACGACACCAGATGGTCGTTTTACGCTGCTTCCAATTTGCTGCCTCGGCAACTGCGACAAAGGCCCAACTTTAATGATTGATGAAGATACTCACGGTTTAGTTGAAGTGACATCGGTCAAACAGTTATTGGAGAAGTATGTATGAATACTGAACCAAAACCAATTTATGGCGACGGTAATCCAGAAACTCATCCACTAACTTGGCGTTTAAGCAAACGTGACGAAGTTCGTGGTGCTGATGATTACGAAGCACTTGAAGGTTATGCTGGCTTTAAAAAAGCATTAGGCATGAAACCTGCTGAAGTGTTAGACGTGATTAAAGCTGCAACTGTAAAAGGTCGTGGTGGTGCGGGTTTCCCAGCGGGTATTAAATGGTCATTAATGGCACCAAATGATGGTGGTCCACGTTATTTGATCTGTAATGCCGATGAAATGGAACCGGGTACCTTTAAAGACCGTTTGTTGATGGAAAAACTTCCACATCAATTGATCGAAGGGATGTTGATTGCGGGTTATACCTTAGAGGCAACTCAAGGTTATATCTTTATCCGTGGTGAATATATCGAGGCGGCTCAATATCTAAATGAAGCGTTAGAACAGATTCGTGCTAAAGGTTATTTAGGCGAAAATATTTTAGGTTCTGGCTGGAATTTTGAGTTGCATGTACATACGGGTGCAGGGCGTTATATCTGTGGTGAAGAAACTGCATTGATTAACTCGCTTGAAGGTCGTCGTGCTAACCCTCGTACTAAGCCGCCGTTCCCGCAAGTTGCAGGAGCATGGGGCCGTCCAACAATTGTGAACAACGTTGAAACTTATAACAACTTGCCAGCAATTATGCTTCGTGGTCCAGAGTGGTATATCGGTTTATCAGCAGGTAAATCAAAAGACCCAGGCACTAAAATTTATGGTGCGTCAGGTAAAGTGAAATTCCCAGGTCTTTGGGAATTGCCATTTGGTACAACTGCACGTGAAGTGATTGAAGATCATGCTGGTGGTATGCGAGAAGGCTTAAAGCTTAAAGCATGGTTACCGGGCGGTGCTTCAACTGACTTTTTACCAGCAGATACCATTGATTTACCAATGGATGCAGACACGATTATGAAAGCAGGTTCTCGTTTGGGAACATGTTTATTGATGGTTGTAGATGAAACCCAGTGCATGGTATCGCTCACTCGTAACTTAGAAGAGTTCTTTGCGCGTGAATCATGTGGTTTCTGTACACCATGTCGTGATGGTTTGCCATGGGCTGTTAAAGCGCTTAAAGCACTTGAAGCAGGCGAAGGTAAGAAAGAAGATATCGACCATTTACAAGAATTGACTCGTAAATTATGGATCGGTAAAACTTTCTGTGCCCACGCACCAGGTGCGATGGAGCCGCTTATGGGCGCACTCAAACATTTCCGTGGTGAGTTTGAAGCGAAAGTGACGACTCGTCCTGTCGTGCAAACCAGCAACGTAGAACAAGCTTAAGGAATTCGACTATGGCTACAATTCATGTCGATGGAAAATCGTATGAAGTCAACGGCTCGGAAAACTTGCTACAAGCATGTTTGAGTCTGGGCATCGACATCCCATATTTTTGTTGGCATCCATCCTTAGGTTCGGTTGGTTCTTGCCGTCAATGTGCTGTTACGCAATATGCGAATCCAGAAGATACGCGTGGTCGTTTGGTCATGTCTTGCATGACACCAGCATCTGACAATACCTATATCTCAATTGAAGACAAAGAAGCAACGGATTTCCGTGCATCTATTGTTGAATTTTTGATGACGAATCACCCGCACGACTGTCCAGTCTGTGAAGAGGGTGGTCACTGTCATTTACAAGATATGACTGTAATGACGGGGCATGACCGTCGTCGTTATCGTTTCACAAAACGTACGCATTACAACCAAGAACTCGGCTCATTCATTGCGCATGAAATGAACCGCTGTATTGCTTGTTACCGTTGTGTTCGTTACTACAAAGATTATGCGGGCGGTACAGACTTTGGTGTGTATGCCAATGCATCTCGTGTTTACTTTGGTCGTCCAGAATCAGGTACTTTAGAATCTGAATTCTCGGGTAACTTGACTGAAGTATGTCCAACAGGTGTATTCACTGATAAGACTCATTCAGAGCGTTATAACCGTAAATGGGATATGCAGTATGCACCAAGCGTGTGTCAAGGCTGTTCTTCTGGTTGTAACATTTCTCCGGGTGAACGTTATGGTGAAATCCGTCGCGTAGAAAACCGTTTTAATGGTTCGGTTAACCAGTACTTCCTTTGTGATAAAGGTCGTTTTGGCACAGGTTATGTAAACCGTGCAGACCGTCCACGTCAGCCTCAGTTCCGTAATGGTGAAACTGTTGCAACTGTTTCTGTTGATCAAGCTTTAGATCAAACGATTGCAAAGCTTCAAGGCAAAAAAGTCTTGGGTATTGGTTCTCCACGCGCAAGCTTGGAATCGAACTACGCACTACGTGAGCTTGTAGGTCAGGCAAATTATTCAACTGGTGTTGCTCAAAAAGAACAAAAACTTGTTGAACTTGCTGCGTCTATCATGCAAACCGAGGGTATTTATAACCCGAACATGCGTGAAATCGAAAGCTACGATGCTGTTCTGATTTTAGGTGAAGACCTGACTCAAACTGCTCCACGTATGGCATTGTCTGTTCGCCAAGCTGCGAAAAACAAAGCTCGCGAAATGGCTGCGAAAACACGTACTCCAGATTGGTTGGCTGAACCTGTACAACGTATTGGTCAAGAAGCAAAATCTCCGATCTATATCTTGGCTGCAACTCAAACTCGTCTTGCCGACGTTGCAACTGGTGAAGTTGTTGCTTCTCCAAATGATATTGCACGTTTAGGCTTTGCCGTAGCAGCAGCAGTGAAAGGTGATGTATTAATTGGTCTGGATGACGATGCAAAAGCATTCGCTCAAACTATTGCTGACACTTTAAAAACAGCAAACAAACCATTAATCATTGCAGGCACAAGTTTGCAAGATGCTTCTATTATGGAAGCTGCGGCTGAGTTGACTCAGAACTTAGGTTCTAAAGCTGGTTTAAGTCTTGTGGTTCCTGAAGTGAACTCTATGGGCTTGGCATTGTTTGGTGGCTTAAGCCTGGAACAAGCATTTGCTCAAGACTACGACACACTTGTTATTGTTGAAAATGACTTGTTCCGTCGCTTACCTGCTACTCAAGTAAAAGCTGCACTAGATAAAGCTGAAACAGTAATCGTGCTTGATCACAGTGAAACTGAAACTGTGAAACAGGCTGATATCGTTCTTTCAGCAGCAAGCTTTGCAGAAGGTGACGGTACTGTTGTAAGCCAAGAAGGTCGTGCACAACGTTTCTATCAAGTTTACGATCCAAGTTACTACAAGCCTGAATATGCAATTAAAGAATCATGGCGTTGGTTACATGCCATTGAAACTGGCATTAAAGGTAAGGCTGTAGATTGGACATTGCTTGATGATGTGATTGAAAGCATCGTGAAAAATGTACCAGTACTTGAAGCAATTCAAGATGTGGCACCTGATGCAGGTTACCGTGTACATGGTTTGAAAATTGCGCGTGAACCACGTCGTTATTCAGGTCGTACAGCAATGCGTGCGCCGTTATCGGTTCATGAACCGAAACAGCCTACCGATCCAGATTCAGCATTAACATTCTCAATGGAAGGTTATGTTGGTCCACAAAAAGCATCATCATTAGTACCGTTTGCATGGGCTCCGGGCTGGAACTCTCCACAATCTTGGAACAAATACCAAGATGAAGTAGGTGGTCACTTAAAAGGCGGTGATTCAGGTGTTCGTTTATTCGATCGCTTGGCAAAACGCCCTGCGCGTAGCTATGTTGCTCCAGTGGCTGTAGTTGCAAACCCTGAAAGTTTCCGCTTAGTACCAATGCATCATATTTTTGGTTCTGGTGAATTCACTATTAAAACACCTGCAATGGAAACTCGTATTCCAGAAGCTATGTTTGCAGTGGGCGAACAAGATGCAACTCGTTTGAACCTTCAAGAAGGTCAACGCATTACTGTAAAAGCAGGCGAAACCAGTGTGAGCTTGCCTGTACAAGTAATTGAATATTTACCTACAGGTTATATTGGTTACCCAGTTGGTTTAGCACCAATGGTGTCACTAGCTGAGCCTGTTTCAGTGGCTTTAGGAGTGTAATTCATGAATCAAGAAATTATACGTCAAACGCCACTTTGGGCTGAGAACTGGCCAATCGCCTACGCTGTAGTTCAAGCAGTTGTGATTTTGCTTGTTGTCGTTTTAGTTGCAGCGTTGATGTCTTTCATTGAACGTCGTTTACTTGCTTGGTGGCAAGACCGTTATGGTCCGAACCGTGTTGGTCCTGGTGGTATGTTCCAGATCGTTGCCGACATGCTTAAGATCATGTTCAAAGAAGACTGGACACCAAAATTTGCTGACAAACTTACATTCCGTTTAGCACCAGCTGTTGCAATGGCAACAGCGGTTCTTTCATTCATGGTAATCCCGGTGAGTCCTTCACTGGGTGTTGCTGACATGAGTATCGGTTTGTTGTTCTTCATGGCAATGGCTGGTATTGCAGTCTATGCAGTATTGTTTGGTGGCTGGGCTTCAAATAACAAATACTCATTGCTTGGTGGTTTACGTTCGGCTGCTCAAACCATTTCTTATGAAGTGTTCTTGGGTATCTCATTGATGGGTGTGGTTGCAATTGCAGGCTCATTTAACCTTCGTGAAATTGTTGAAGCACAACGCGATGTTTGGTTCGTTATTCCACAATTCTTAGGTTTCTTGATTTTTGTGGTTGCTGGTGTTGCGGTAACTCACCGTCATCCATTTGACCAACCAGAAGCAGAACAAGAATTGGCTGAAGGTTACCATGTTGAATATGGTGGTATGAAATGGGGTATGTTCTTCGTTGCTGAATATGTCAACGTGGTACTTATTTCTGCATTGATCGTAACTTTATTCTTCGGTGGTTGGTTAGCACCATTCAATTTAGAAATTCCATTTGTTCCGCCAGTATTCTGGTTTGTGATTAAAACAGCGTTCTTTGTAATGATGTTTGTTTTGGCTCGTGGTTCTTTAATGCGTCCACGTTATGACCAAGTCATGAACTTTGGTTGGAAAATTTGTTTGCCATTGGCGTTGGTCAACTTGTTAGTGACTGGTGCTGTGATTCTGATGAATCAGGCCTAGGACAGCAGGGAGTACAAAATGTATAAATTTCTAGCTGGATTCGGATCGATTGTACGTTCGTTGTTTATGGTATTTACCCATGTAACGCGTAAACGTGACACGATTTTATATCCAGAAGTACCGGCTGAACAGATTGTGCCGCCACGCTTTCGTGGTCGTATTGTGTTAACGCGTGACCCAGATGGGGAAGAGCGTTGTGTGGCATGTAACCTATGTGCGGTTGCGTGTCCAGTTGGCTGTATCTCACTACAAAAAGCAGAAACAGAAGATGGACGTTGGTATCCGGAATTTTTCCGCATCAACTTTTCACGTTGTATTTTCTGCGGTATGTGTGAAGAAGCTTGTCCAACAACTGCAATTCAGCTCACACCAGACTTCGAGTTAGGCGAATACGTACGTCAAGACCTTGTTTATGAGAAAGAAAACTTACTCATTTCAGGTCCGGGAAAATACCCAGACTACAACTTCTACCGTGTAACGGGTATGGCGATTAACGGTAAAGAGAAAGGTCAAGCACAAAAAGAAAGTGCACCAATCGATGTACGGAGTCTATTACCATGATGTGGCCGTTTTATTTGATGGCACTCGTGGCCATCGTTTCTACGGTTCGTGTAGTGACTAACACGAACCCTGTACACGCTTTACTTAGTCTAATCGTTTCATTGCTTGCTGTTGCTGGTATTTTCATGATCGTGGGGGCGCCTTTTGCAGGTGCTCTTGAAATCATCGTTTATGCCGGAGCAATTATGGTTCTGTTTGTATTCGTTGTGATGATGCTTAACTTAGGTCAACACACCGTTGAACAAGAACGTAAATGGCTTTCTTCAGATGCTTGGGCATATCCAGCACTCATGAGTTTCTTACTCGGTTTGCTTTTAGTTTGGATGCTTGGTGGTGAATACACCACTATTTCAGCACCGCTTGGGGCACAAGTGATTGGACCAAAAGTCGTTGGTCAAGCACTCTTTACTCACTATTTATTATTGGTTGAAGTTGCCGCGATGTTATTGCTAGCAGCCCTTGTTGCAGCATACCACTTAGGTAAACGTGAACCAGGTGCAGAAGAGGAAAAAGAATAATGGGCCAGATTCCTTTAGAACATGGTTTGATTGTTGCAACCATCCTTTTTGCACTCGGTTTTTACGGTGTAATGGTGCGACGCAACCTATTATTTATGTTAATGAGCCTTGAGGTCATGATGAATGCTGCTGCATTGGCATTTGTTCTTGCGGGTAGCGTATGGGCACAACCAGATGGACAAGTAATGTTCATTCTGATTTTGACCCTTGCAGCAGCAGAGGCATGTATCGGTCTTGCGATTGTCCTTCAGTTCTATCATCGCTTCCATCATTTGGATGTGGATGCTGCTAGT
Source organism: Acinetobacter oleivorans DR1 (assembly GCF_000196795.1). Classification (NCBI taxonomy): domain Bacteria; kingdom Pseudomonadati; phylum Pseudomonadota; class Gammaproteobacteria; order Moraxellales; family Moraxellaceae; genus Acinetobacter; species Acinetobacter oleivorans. Next base: position 3,377,707 of record NC_014259.1, on the reverse strand, counting down.
GAGATGCGCGGATGAGTTATTTATATCTAACAGTATTATTTCCGCTAATCGGTTTTATTTTGTTGGCGGCGGGACGAGACAAACTCTCTGAAAATGTTGCAGCAATTATTGGTGTAGGTTCTGTAGGTTTATCTGCATTATTTGCACTGATTGCTGGAATGGCATTTACCACAAGTGGTCAGCAAGTTTTTGTTCAAAATCTGTGGACATGGTTCAATGTTGGTGGTTTTGCACCAGGCATTAGCTTACATTTAGATGGCTTATCTTTACTCATGATGGGCATGGTGACAGGTGTTGGTTTCTTAATCCATATCTTTGCATCATGGTACATGCGCGGTGAAGAAGGTTATGCGCGTTTCTTCTCTTATTTCAACCTGTTTGTTGCTAGCATGCTTGTGCTTGTATTGGGCGACAACTTAGCGTTGTTATTCTTAGGTTGGGAAGGTGTAGGTCTTTGCTCTTATTTGCTTATCGGTTTCTATTATGCAAACCCTGCAAATGGTTGGGCTGCGATCAAAGCATTTACAGTTACCCGCGTAGGTGACGTATTCTTACTTATCGCTTTATTCTTGCTTTACCAACAATTTGGCACGCTGAATACTCAGTACATCGTTGAACACGCAGCAGAAGTAATGACGAAGAGCTCGTCACTTACAATCTGGACTGCATTAATGTTGTTCTTGGGTGCTGCTGGTAAATCTGCGCAAATTCCATTGCAAACATGGTTGGCAGATGCAATGGCAGGTCCAACGCCTGTTTCTGCATTAATCCACGCTGCAACAATGGTAACGGCTGGTGTGTACTTATGCTGCCGTCTATTCAGCGTATTCGAACTTGCTCCTGAAGTGATGCAATTCATTTCAGTAACTGGCGCGGTAACTTTGTTAGTTGCAGGTTTTGCTGCACTCGTTCAAACAGACATCAAACGTATCTTGGCTTACTCAACAATGAGTCAGTTGGGTTATATGTTTATGGCTGTAGGTGCGGAAGCGTATCAAGCTGGCTTGTTCCACATGTTGGCTCACGCATTCTTTAAGGCATTATTATTCTTGTCTTCTGGCGCGGTGATTTTGGCTTACCACCATGAGCAAAACATCTTCAAAATGGGTGGTTTGTTCAAACGTAACAAATTCCTGTTTGCTTGTTTCGCGATTGGTGGCGGTGCATTAGCAGCGATTCCATTCTTGACCATTGGCTTCTTCTCTAAAGATGCGATTCTTGGTGAAGTTTGGGTACAAGGTCAATCAGTTGCCCTATATCACACCTTATATTGGGTGGGTGTAGCAGGTGCATTCCTGACTTCAATCTATACATTCCGTTTAATCTGGGTTGTATTCTTTGGTCAAGAAAACACGCCTTACCATGAAATTAAAGGCGCAACTTACTGGGCTCCATTGGGCATTTTAGCTGTACTGTCTACTTTTGTAGGTGCCGTATTAAAAGCGCCTGTAGCTGGTATTCTTAATACTGCAAAAATTCCTGAATTCCATGTGGCTGAACAATTTGTTGAAGGCATGCATGGGGCAGAGCATTTAGCAGTAGGAATTGCGCTAGTTGGTTTAGTTGTTGGTATAGCATTATTTACATTTGCTTATGGTGCAGTGAAATCATTCGCTCAAACAAGTTTGGGTTCAGGTTTGGCACATATTTGCCGTACCGCTTTTGGTTTTGATGCATTGTATGACATCGTTTTTGTTAAACCTTATTTATTCTTCGCCAAAATCTTTGGCCGTGACCCGATTGACAGTTTGTGGTTAGTTCTTCCTGCACTTGTTAAAGGCGGAAACAGTTTTACAAGCTCACGTCAAACCGGTTCATTGCGTGAATACGCATCAAGTATGTCACTCGGTGTAGTGGTGTTATTGATGATCTTGATCGTTATTCAGGTAGTGGGGAAATAAAATGGAAAACAATTTAATTTTACCCGCGCTGATCCTTGTTCCGTTCATTGCTGGTTTTATTTGTTGGTTAGTCGATAAGCTCGACAAAACCTTGCCACGCTGGATTGCCTTAATTGGTATGCTCATTACTTTGGGCTTAGGTCTTGCACTTTGGCAAAATGGAACTTATAGCTATGAGATGGGTTCAAAAATCCCAACTTGGTCTGCTGAGTTCTATTTACCGTGGATTCAATCACTCGGTATCGGCATTCACTTAGCTGTGGATGGCTTATCTTTACTCATGGTGTTATTAACAGCGCTACTTGGTGTACTTGCTGTTGGTTGTTCATGGGGTGAAATTCAAAAGAACGTTGGTTTCTTCCACTTAAACCTTTTATGGAGTTTAGGTGGCGTTATCGGTGTATTCTTAGCGATTGACCTATTCTTGTTCTTCTTCTTCTGGGAGATGATGCTTGTACCAATCTACTTCCTGATTGCGTTATGGGGTCATAAAGGTTCAAACGGTCGTTCACGTGTTTACGCAGCTACTAAGTTCTTCCTTTACACGCAAATCGCTGGTTTAGTGATGTTAATCGGTATTCTTGGTCTTGTAGTTTATGGCTACATGATGACAGGCATGATCGGTTTCGATTACAACTATTTATTAGCTGTAGCTAACCACTTACCGCCTGGCTTAGCGTACGGTTTCATGATCTGTTTCTTCATCGGTTTTGCGGTGAAGTTACCAGTGTTCCCATTACACGGTTGGTTACCAGATGCGCATGCTCAAGCACCTACAGCAGGTTCTGTAGACTTAGCGGGTATCTTGATTAAAACAGCTGCGTATGGCTTGCTTCGTTTCGTTATTCCATTCTTCCCGACAGCTTCTGCTCAGTTTGCAGACATTGCGATTATTTTCGGTTTGATTGGTATTTTCTACGGCGCATGGTGTGCTTACCAGCAAACTGACATGAAACGTTTACTTGCGTATACGTCGATTTCACACATGGGCTTTATTTTACTTGCGATCTACGCAGGTAACATTTTGACCTTCCAAGGTCTAATGATCATGATGTTGGCACATGGTTTGTCATCAGCTGCATTGTTCATTATGTCTGGTCAAATCTACGAACGTTTACATACACGTGACTTGCGTTTAATGGGTGGTCTTCGTGGCCAGCTTCAGTACTTGCCATTTTTCTTGATGTTCTTCGTTGCTGCTCTTGTTGGTGTGCCAGGTTTAGGTAACTTTATTGGTGAATTCCTGATTTTGATGGGTTCATTTAATAAATATCCTGTATTCACGATTCTTGCTTCTATCAGCCTTGTATTTGCAGGCTTATACGGCTTGATTTTGATTCACCGCGCTTTGTTTGGTGAACCAAATCCTGAACAAAAGCAACACTACACTAGTCCACTAAAAGACTTATCTGCTCGTGAAGTTGGTATTTTGATGATTTGTGCGATTGGTCTCGTTTGGCTTGGTATCTACCCACAAACATTCTTGGATGTATCTCATTCAAGCATGCAGTGGTTCGTCAATAGTTATGTGCCAGTTCAAGAAGTCGTTGACACTGTTCAGCAAACAGCTACTCAACTTGACCATGTGGAGATCCAATAATCATGAACTTCACAGTATCATTCGCTACGCTTATGCCTTTAGCTCCGGTGATGATTGTTGCTTTAACAACAATCGTCGTCATGCTGTTAATTTCAATTAAGCGTAATCATAATTTAATCGCAACAGCTTCTGTTGTTGGTTTAAACCTCGCTGCACTTTATATTTTATTTGCGGTATTTGGCGGTAAGTTTGTACCGGCAAATGTGATGGGCATGTTTATGGTTGATCCATTTACCATGTTCTATCAATTTATGATTTTGATTGCGGCTTTGGCTTGTTGTACTTTGTCTCACGCTTACATCGAAACCTATAAAGACAACCGCGAAGAACTCTATCTTTTGTTACTTGCTTCAGTAGCAGGTGCAATGTTGATGGTTGCAAGTTCTCACTATGCATCGTTCTTCATTAGCCTTGAGTTAATGTCGATCCCTGTATACGGCTTACTTGCTTATACTTATCAACGTAGTAGTTCACTTGAAGCTGGTATTAAATATCTTGTACTTTCAGCGACAGCTTCTGCAATGTTGTTGATGGGTATGGCATATATCTATGCATATACTGGTTCACTTTCATTCTATGATTCTGTACAGGCTTTATTTGGCGCAATTAAACAGCCAATGGTGTTATTAGGTTTAGCACTCATTATCTTTGCTGTTGCGTTTAAATTATCGCTTGCGCCGTTCCATAAATGGACACCAGATGTATATGCAGGTGCACCAGCGCCAATGGCAACTTTCTTAGCGACTGCTGCTAAAGTTGCAACCATTGGTTTGTTCGTGCGCTATATGCTTGCTTCAGGCGCAATTATGGTGGATTCGTTAGTCACTATTTTGACAATCATTGCAGTATTGTCGATTTTAGTTGGTAACTTACTCGCTGTTCGTCAAGTTAACTTAAAACGTATCCTTGGTTATTCATCTATTGCTCATTTTGGTTATTTGTTAATTGCTTTAATTAGCATGACTTATGCGAGCTTGGGTAGCGTAACTGTATATGTGGTGTCTTACGTATTAACAACTATCGGTGCTTTTGGTGCTGTAGCGTTAATGTCTAGCCCATATAACAACGTAGATGAAGCACAAAGTCTTGCGGACTACCGTGGTTTGTTCTGGCGTCGTCCAGTACTTACAGCAACTTTAACAGTCATGATGTTATCTTTGGCTGGTATTCCATTAACAGCAGGCTTCATTGGTAAGTTCTTGGTTGTAATGGCTGCTGTAACAACTCAGCACTGGTTCTTAGCTGCCATGATTATTGTGGGTAGTGGTATTGGTTTGTACTATTACTTACGTGTGATGGTTGTAATGTATATGACACCACCAGAAACTCCTCGTATTGATGCAGATGCTCATTGGGGTCAAAAAGTAGGTGGTTTAATGGTATTAGCTGCTGCTGCATTAGTTATTATTTTGGGTGTATATCCAGATCCAATGATTAATTTAGCATTAAAAGCAGAAATTTTATCTCCATTACATTTCATGCTTTCACAACAACACTAATTCTAGTGTACAAAAAAGCCTCCAAATCTGGAGGCTTTTTTTTATTGAGCATTAAAAAAAGATTATAATAAATACGTTTTTATATTTTTAGGTAACATCTGTGGCCATTCAAGAAATTCGTCACCCACTTATTCGTCATAAATTAGGTTTGTTGCGTCGTTCTGATATCAGTACTAAGAATTTCCGTGAGCTTGCTCAGGAAGTGACTATGTTGTTGACGTATGAAGCAACAAAAGATTTACCAGTGGTGGATTGTGAAATTGCTGGATGGGCTGGAACTGTTACTACACAGCGTATTGCTGGTAAAAAAATAACGATTGTACCGATTTTACGTGCAGGAATTGGTATGCTGGATGGCGTACTTAATCTGATTCCAAGTGCAAAAGTAAGTGTTTTAGGTCTTGAGCGTAATGAAGAAACATTAGAAGTTCGTACTTATTATAAAAAACTCGTTCCAGATGTCGCTAATCGTCTTGCAATGATTATCGACCCAATGTTGGCAACAGGTAATTCATTAGTTGCTGCGATTGACGTATTAAAGGCGAGTGGCTGTAAAGATATACGTGTTATGGTATTAGTTGCTGCTCCAGAAGGTGTTGCTAAAGTTGAAGCAGCTCATCCAGATGTACAGATTTATACAGCATCTATTGATAATGGCTTAAATGAACAAGGCTATATTGTTCCTGGTCTAGGTGATGCGGGCGATAAAATTTTTGGTAGTGTCCAAAAAGACTAGTTTTTGAAATAACGATAAAAGAGACTTAATCAAACCGTAAAGTTTTGAGGGCGGATTGAAAGTCTCTTTTTAATTTTCTGCTGTAATAACAGTATTGAAAAAGTAAGGTAAAGATCATGAAGCAAGAATTTTATACCGGAAAAGTTAAACAATATGATCCTGATAAAGGATTTGGTTTTATTTCGACTACTGAAGGAGATATTTTCTTTCATATTTCTGATTTCCCTGCATCCGAAGGTGAGCCAAAAAGAAATGAAAAAGTGAGATTTCTTGCGGCAGATAATCAGGGGAAATTTAAGGCTATCAAGATCGAGCGTATCGATCCTAATCCGGCTAAAACAAAAAAGAATAAAATCGCTGATCATAATAAAGCGATTACGTCAGAGTTGTTATCACATTTTCGTCGTTAATAGAGATTCTCAATCTTCAAGGCTAACTTGTTGTCGAGTTTAGCCGTGACAGACAGAGATGATTATTGATAACGTTTCGAACAAGTAAGTAATACAAAATTAAGGGAGGTGGTAGCTTCCCTTAATTGTCTTAACCCATAAATAATAAAATGAAAAATGGTGAGCCATGTGAGAATGACTCAAGATGGCACTAGAAGATCAGGTCTTAAACTTGATCTTCACAGAATTGTAAGAATGCCTTGAGGCCAGGACCTTGGTATTTTTGACGATGTACCAACATGTAAAGTGGGCGAGTGAGTTGCCAGAAAGGTGTTTCTAAAATCACTAATTGCTCTTTTTCAATTAAAGGTTCAATAGCGAGTTTAGAGATACAAGACATTCCTAAGCCACCAGCAACAATTTTCAAGATTGCTTCATTGTGACCTAGGGTTAGGCGAATATTGGCATCTGGCAGATCTTGCAAAATAGCATTATCAAATACTTCACGAGTTCCCGAACCTTCCTCACGTAAAATCCATTCAACTTGATAAAAATCATTTGCTGTTAAAGGTCGATTTAAACGTGCTAGAGGGTGATTAGGGGAGCAACATACTGCAAGCTCATCATCTCGCCAGTGAATACATTGAAGTTGAGGCAGATGACATGAGCCCTCAATTAATGCCAAATCAAGCTGAAACTGATTGACTGCTTCAATCATTTGGCGTGTGTTGCCCACTTGTAATTGCAGGTGTGCTTTGGGGTGATACTGTAAAAAGTTCGCCATTAAATCTGGCATAAGGTAATCACTGATCGTTAGAGTTGCCCCAATACGTAAATCAATGCTTTGTAACTCACCTTTTGCAGCTTGCTCAAAAGCTTCACAGCGACCTAATATTTCTAGCGCTTGAGGCAATAAAAACCGACCAAGATCATTGAGTTGTAGTCGTTTACCTAAACGATCAAATAGAGGGGCACCAAGACCATCCTCTAAATCGGCTAAAGCCATACTTGCTGCACTTTGCGTCAGTCTGACCGCATCACTGGCTTTGGTGACAGTTCCTTCTTGAGCGACTGCTACAAAAACAGCCAACTGGCGTAATGTCATGCGCATGTTTAAAAAGCCTTAACGTTTAAAAGTATTCATTATTTCGGCTGTCATGCTAACATGAGCGCACTATTTCATGCCACGTTGAAATCATGTCAATTGAAAAATTTAGCGTAGAAAAAGTTTTATCTGTACACCGCTGGACGCCAACTCTTTTTAGTTTCACCATGACTCGCCCTGCACATTTTAAATTTACGGCTGGGCAATTTGCGCGTATTGGACTGAAAGTTGGAGAAGAACTTGTTGTTCGTGCCTATTCGGTGGTGTCTTCTCCATTTGATGAAACGCTAGAATTTTTCTCGATTGTAGTGCCTGATGGTGCATTTACCTCTAATCTTCAACATTTGAAGGTAGGTGATGAGCTTTACTTAGAAAAAATACCTTATGGTTATCTTACTTTAGCTCGCTATCAACAGCCTTTACCACATGATTTATGGTTATTGGCAACGGGTACGGGTTTAGCACCATTTTTGTCGATGCTACAAGACTTCGATACATGGTCTAAATATCAAAAGATTAATTTGGTCTACAGTGTCCGTACCGCAGCTGAATTGGCTTATGTCGATCGTATTCAAGAAATTGCTGAAACTTTTGGGGAAGGGCACATCGGTTTTAAATTTATTTCAATTATCACTCGTGACCCATCAGCACAGTTACATGATCGTTTGCCAGTTTTGATTGAGAATGGTGAATTAGAAAAAGTTGCTGGTATAGAACTGAGCCCTGCAACAAGCCATGTCATGCTTTGTGGAAACCCAGAAATGGTAGATGACACGAAAGATGCTTTAAAGCGGCGTGGTTTGACGATGAATCGTCGAGGTGAGGGAAATATTGCAGTAGAAAATTACTGGTAACAAACGACAATTAAAAGAACTTTAAAATTATTTTTATGGATATGTTTATTAATGGACAAACATATCCATAAATTCACGAATTTCGGAAATTGCACTGTCTACATCGCTTGAAAGCCAAGTTGGTTCAAAAAGGCCTGCATAATGTTCCAAACGATCTTGAGGAACAACTAAGCGAACAGGGCAGTCTTCTTCAAGTAAACGCCAAGGTAAAATTGGAACTTCATTGTCCAGAAAAATATTGATATTACGAATATCAACAATCATGGCGTTAATGCAGTCAGGAAATGGCATCACTGAAAACTCTTCAGTACGACGACGAAAATACTCCAGATCACCCCACTTGAGTTCATAACTTGGTTTATTAAATTCAATAATACCAATGAGATGTTCATCTCTAGTCTGGTGTATATAACATTGATGTGTGACGTCAGTGTCGAGATCAAGAGTTACGTTTTGCTGACGATACATCATAAAATAGAGCAGCTTTAAAACTAGGGGGCTTATTATAGCCTATTTTATAAAAAGTAAGCGCTAAAACATATTGTATTACAAATGGGGAATAGACGAAGTTCGTGAATAAAGAGAAATTATTTTTAATTGGCTAAATTAATGTGTGCAAATTTTATACTGTTTTTATTATTTTAAAAGTAGAGTTTTGCAACTACAGACACCTTCCAATAATGCTTTTTCACACAATGCAACAAAGCAAATTGCTATGATGAATATAAAGTTAATGATAATAGAAGAGGGGAAAGAAGATGCATGACTTTTCAAAACCACCTCATGTGACGAGTCCTGAAGAAACTGCGAAAAAAAGAAGACTGCCAGTTTATATTTTAATTATTGTTGGGCTTTTTCTTCTTGCACTTATTGTCTATATGGTTGCTGACCACAACCAGACTCCTAAACAAGAAGGAGCATTTCAAAATGAGACCACACCATATGTAATTAAGGGTAGTTCTGATTTGAATTTAAAGACCTACACAGGGTAATAAGAGAATCAGTTTAACTTGATATCAAGCCTTTAGGTGTAAACCTGAAGGCTTTTTTGCAACCTTTTGCATCAATTTGTTGTATTTGTGCAGAAGTGTGTTGATTAGAAAATATTCAAAACATAATGTGAGATAGACCGCATTCATCGTCATTTTTTACAACGAATGGTGTTTCCTAGAGATAACACTGAAAAGAACATAACAATTGAGGACATAACAATATGAATGAATTTTTTGATGGGCCTCGCGGCGCTCAATTTGATGCGATGTATTACTGGGATCAGTTTCATCCTATCCTGGCTGCAGTAGTGATCTTATTGGTTGGTTGGATAATTGCTTTATTAGTAGCAGCAGGTGTGAAAAAGCTTCTACAAAAAGTAAATACCAATGCCAAACTATCTTCAGCTACTGGCCGAGCGCCAAATATTGAAGGCCTGATCTCCAAGGTAGTATTCTGGTTTATTCTGATTTTAGCTGTTGTCGCGGCTCTAAATGTGCTCAACATTAGTGGAGTGAGTGGCCCATTCAGCAACATGGTAAATCAGGTACTGGTCTACATTCCAAATATTATTGCTGCTGTGGTGGTGGGTTTTATTGGTTGGATCGTTGCCCGACTGGTGCGGGCAGGCATTACCAATGTTTTATCCAGAACCCAACTCGATGATAAGTTAAGCAGTGAAGTGGGTGTAGGTGGAATTAGCCAGAACATTGGTGAAATTCTTTACTGGCTTGTATTGTTACTTTTCCTTCCAATTGTTCTTTCAATATTAGGACTTACAGGCTTACTCATTCCAGTTCAAAATATGGTAAATGACGCCGTAGCTTTCTTACCGAATATCTTTATTGCTGGCGTTATCGTTTTTGTTGGTTATATCTTGGCAAAAATTGTACGCGGTATTGTTGAAGGTCTAGTAAATAGCTTAGGTGTTCAGGCTCAAGCTGAAAAAATTGGTCTTTTTAAAAGCTCTAATGTAGGCAAATTCTTAGGTTCATTTGTTTTTGCCATCATCATTATTACTACATTAATTGTAGCGTTCGAAGCGTTAGGTATTGAGACAATTTCTCAACCTGCGACAGCAATGCTAAATGAAATCTTGCAAGCAATTCCAAACATTATTGCGGCTGGTTTAATTTTACTGGTTGCTTATATTGTTTCTCGTTTTGTTGGCCGTTTAGTAGCTGAACTGATTGCAGGAACAGGTGTTGATGAAATTCCTGCAAAATTAGATGTACAACGCTTTTTAGGTCAAACTAAAGTTTCTAATGCAGTTGGCTGGCTAATTGTATTCTTTACTATGCTGTTTGCAGTATCTGAAGCAGCGGATCGTCTTGGTTTCGATCAAATCAGTGGTCTCATTGCAATGTTTATCCATTTCGGTGCAAACATTCTATTGGGTGCTGTAATTTTAGTAATTGGTTTCTGGTTAGCGAATGTTGTAGCGAATGTGGTTCAACGTGGTGAATATAATAGCTCGCGTTGGTTAGCTAGTTTAGTTCGTGTTTTAATTATTGGTCTGGTACTTGCGCTTGGTTTAAGAGCAATGGGTATTGCAGATTCAATTGTTAACCTTGCATTTGGTTTGACTCTAGGCGCGGTTGCCGTGGCTTTCGCTCTTGCATTCGGTTTAGGTGGTCGCCAACCAGCAGAACGACTTTTAACTGATTTACTTGATAAAGCGAAAAAAGAAGCGAATCAACCAAATCCTCTTTATCAACCGCCTTCTACTACGAGTAGTTCAGCTCCAGCTACGTCAACAACTCAATCTACGCCAACAACGCCACCATCAACAGCTCCATCTGATGCAAAACCAGCAGATTCTGTACAGGTGAATCCAGCACAACCGCCAGTGAATAAACCGTTTGGTTCTACAGGCGAAAATGATGAAATTTAAGGGAATTAAATTAAATTTCAGATAAACAGTACAAAAAATCTTTGATTTTTGTGATAAGTTCGACCACTCTATATTGAGTGGTCGTTCTTTTTTGGCCGTTATAAAAACAAATAAGTGAGGAAAATACGATGAAGAAACCAGGTCGTTTTTTAGCACCGATTGTCATTGCCGGAATTACGGTAGGGTTTTTAGCAAGTGCTTATAAATTTGTATTTAGTAAGTCAGAAAGCTCAAAACAGACTACTTCTCAGCCACAAGATTCATCGAACGCATCAAGTAGTTCGAAAAACTCAAATTAGCTTATACATATTGGGCAGCAGCATAGGCAGAAGACCATGCCCACTGGAAGTTGTAGCCCCCTAAATGTCCAGTGACATCGAGTACCTCGCCAACAAAAAACAGTCCTTTCTGCTTTTTACTCTCCATGGTCTTAGAAGATACTTCTGTTGTATCTATTCCGCCTAAAGTAACTTCAGCGGTACGATATCCTTCTGTGCCAGATGGTTTAACTGCAAAGCCATGTAGCTGCTCGGCAATATGATCTAGCTGTGCATCACTGATATTGCCAATCGCTGTTTCGCTCTGTTCTGACCATATGAGTTGTTGTAACTCTTGGATAATACTTTTGGCAGTAAACTCATTAAGAAGGGTGCGTAATAAAACTTTTGGCTGTGCTTTCTTTTTATCTTTTAAATAGGTCGCTAAATCTTGGCTAGGGAAGAAGTCAATTTTAAAACTTTCTCCTGAGTTCCAATAGTTTGAAAGCTGCAAAGAACTTGGCCCACTCAAACCACGGTGGGTAAATAATAATGCTTCAGTAAAGCTATTTTTTGAGTTACTTAACGTCACATCCAAAGCATTACCACTTAAACGTGTGGTCACCTCTTTAATGTGATCTGAAAAAGTAAATGGAACTAAACCAGCACGGGTTGGAAAAACTTGATGTCCAAATTTTTGTGCTAGTTCATAGCCAAATCCAGAACCGCCTAATGTTGGAATCGATAAGCCGCCTGTAGCAATAACTAAAGAATCACAAGTGTAATGTCCTTGATTGGTGTTTAGTGAAAACCCACCTTTTTCTAAGGGCGTAATTTGGCCAACTTCGCAATGGGTTTGAATATCCACATTTTTGGTTTTATTACACTCGCTCACAAGCATTTCTAAAATTTCTTTAGCGCCGTTTAGCGTAAATAATTGCCCGTGTTTACGTTCTTCATAGGCAATTTTGTAGTCACATACCAAACCGATAAAGTCCCAGTTGCTATAGCGTGACAGGGCAGAAATAACGAAGTGCGGATTATGAGAAATATAGTTATCAGGTTCGACATACAGATTGGTAAAGTTACACTTACCGCCACCTGACATTAAAATCTTTTTACCAATTTTATTGGCTTTTTCTAAAATTAAAACCGAGCGCCCGCGTTTAGCAGCATGTGCAGCCAACATGAGTCCAGAAGCACCCGCACCTAAGACAATGACATCAACATGGCTGTTAGACATAAGAGGTTCTCGATTAATCTTGAAAATTAAAAAGGGGGCATATACTATCATGCCGAGCCTTAGTCATGCTAAAGACATTTATCACGCTAGTGAATAATGCGACCTAAAAGCTAGTAAGTTATTGATGTGATTTATTTCTTATATCTGCTTGTAAACCACCAGAATGAATTGCCAGAATGCGAGTTCCTTCAGGGAAGTAATTGTTTTTGATAAGGTCAAACAAACCGAACATCATTTTTCCCGTATAGATCGGTTCAAGGGGTACAGCGTATTGTTCTTCGAAATTTTCTATAAATGCCAGTAAATCAGATGAAGTTTTCGCATAACCACCGCAGCAATAAGCATCTGTCAGCGACCAATTCTGTTTTTTAGTCCACTGCATAATATCTTGTTGTAGAAAGTTGCCTTTTAATGCTGAAAATCCTAGAACCTTTTGATGCGGTGCGCTTCGTTCAATGAGTCCTGAAATCGTGCCTCCAGTTCCAACCGCACAGCAAATTACATCATAGTTGTGTAAATCGCTTTGACTGAGAATTTCCTGACATCCTTGTACTGCTAGCTCATTAGAACCACCTTCAGGAATAATGAAAGTTTCAGGAAATTGATTGTGTAATTGTTGAAGGTAGTTTGCATCATCCCTCAAGCGATATTCAGTGCGTGAGACAAAATGTAAATGCATTCCTAAACTTTGAGCTTTTGCCAAGGTTGGGTTAAGAGGCTGGGTTGCTAATTCTTCACCACGAATAATGCCTATACTTTTAAAGCCAAAAAGATGAGCTGCATACGCAGTTGCAGCAATATGATTTGAATAAGCCCCACCAAAAGTCAAAACACGTGATAACGCTTGTGGTTTTGCGGCAAGCAAATTGTATTTTAATTTGAAAAATTTATTACCTGAAATTTGAGGATGAATTAAATCTAGCCGCTTAATGTCGAGATGCAGGTGATAGGGTAGTTGAATATGTTGATAAGGAACTGATTGAGCAATGTGATCAAACATTAGAAATTGAGAAAATAATGATTGATCACATTGTAACTTTTTAAATAGAACTTTAAAAAGCTGTTTACGAATTTGTATCGACAGAAGTAACCACTGACATGCCAGGACGTAAATGTTCCATTCCTTCCTGATTTGGATCAATAGTAATGCGTACGGCAATTCGTTGTACAACTTTAGTAAAGTTACCTGTCGCATTGTCAGGTTTTAACACACTGAACTCGGAACCCGCAGCAGGCGAGATCTGCTCAACATGTCCTGTAAATTTTTTGTGTTTCATCGCATCGACTGTAAACCATGCTTTCTGACCAATCCGCATATTGGCAATTTGGGTTTCTTTGAAATTGGCAATCACCCAAGTTTGCTGTGGAATGAGGTAGAGTAACTGTGAGCCTGCTGCTACATATTGCCCAACACGAGGGTTAACTTCACCAAGTTGGCCATCCATCGGAGCAACAATAACACTATAGTCTTTGGTGGTTTGTGCTTGGTCTAACTGTGCTTTAGCACTTGAAACTTGTGCTTCTAAACCAGCTTCTGCAACCTGTGCTGTTTTAAGTGCTTCATTTGCAACTAACACATTGGCTTCTGCTTGCTTCAGTGCTGCAAGGTTATTTTCAGCATCTGCTGCGGCTTTATCTTGCTCAGATTTAGAAGCTGCGCCACTATTTCCTAGCTGTTGATAGCGTCTAAGCTGGGCTAAAGAAAGTTCATATTGAGCTTTGGCTTGATCCACTTTGGCTTGTGCCGCCACAATATCAGCTTGTTTTTGGGCAATGGATTGCGTTTGATTAGCTAAGGTATTTTTAGCTTGCTCAACACCTGATGCTGCTTGTGTTACTTTTTGGTCGTAAGTGGTTGCATCAATATGCATGAGCACTTGACCTTTTTTGACATGATCAAAGTCTTTAACGACTACATCTTTAACGTAACCATTAATTTGTGACGATAAAATCGTGGTTTTACCTTTGACATAACTATTGTCAGTTTGCTGGACACTCGTTGCAAATGGCCCGATTCTCCATGCCCATAAAATCACTAAAATACCGACAATAAGAACACCTAACATCCATAACAACGTTGAGCGTTTTGTCGGAATCAGTTTACTTGCAGGTGCAGGTGCAGGTGCAGGTGTTGGCTCGTTGGCGGGTGCCTGAGCAGGTGTTTGTTCCGGTTTGTTTTGATCATCTGACATATATCAATCTCAATTTCTATTTCATCAAATATGAAAGCCATTAAGGACGGCTAATTCCTTTGCGTTGTAGATATTTACTACGTGCAATATTAAATCCACCCCATAAGAGTAGTGCGACGGCAAAAATACCGTTTAAAGCAATAACATCATTGTAGGCACGCACTTGGGCTTCACGAGTGACCACTTGGTTAAGTGAGCGCATGGATTGAGCTGTTTGTAATGCTGGGTCAGTAGTCGTGATTGATGCACTGCGTTGATAGGTAGAGAGCCTTTGAGCAACTAGAGGGTCTGCTTGTTCTAAATCTTTAATAATCTCTGCCTGATAGTTTTGTGTACGATGTTGTTGATAGGTCGAGAAAAAAGAAGACCCGACCAGACCACCAAAGGTTTGAGTTGCTGAGAACAGCACAATAAAAGTCACCACATAGGAAGGACCTTTAGCCAAAGTTTGGGCAAAACCAATCAGAAGTAACGGCCCAATAAATAGACCACCAGCAAAACCGACTAAAAACTGACTTGCAAAGAAATTCACAGGTCGAACATCACTGGTTAGGTGATAATCTAGTCCACAAGCAACCAGAATGAGGAACTCTGCAAAAAGTAAGTGAAAGATAATTCGTTCGCGTGAAAAAGTAAGTGCACTAAAAAGTGTTCCGCTTAAAATCCCAACCAATATGACAACATAGAGGGGTACAAATTGGTCAGGACCCATTCCCATGGCTTTTAAGAAATTAACAGCAGCATAGCTTTGCTCTGACATTAGAAGTCGGATAGCAAAAGCACCAAAAATAAAACGCAAGGTTGAAGAGGCGCCTAGCCAACGTGTCATAATTAATGGATTGGCGCGATAGTGTTCATAGAGCAAACCTAAAACAACTAAGCTAAAACCTGCAATCAAGACGTAAGCGAGCCATTCGCTATTAAACCACCATAAAATTGGACCTTGGGTGAGCACAATACATAAGCAGGCAAAACCTGGAGCCAATAAAGCAAAGGTAAAGAAATCTTGTTTCTCAAAAACATAAATTCGTAAGCTACGTGGTAATTTCAATGAAACAACCATGGCTAAACAACAAAGTGCTAAACCAAGCTCAAAGGTGTAAAGAACAGACCAACTGTCTGTACTGACAAGAAATGGAGAAATAATCCAAGCGAGGGGAACCCCTAACTGCTGAAAACCGAAGGCGATATATATACCTTTTGCCATATCTGCTTTTTTAAAAGCTTGCATGGTGTAATACATACCTAAAGAGCTGAGAGGTGCTCCTGCTAAACCCGCGACAACCCGTGCGAATAGGGCCATTTCATAGGTATGCACAAAAATATGTAAAACCAGTACGGCAATAAAAATAACCAGCCCTATTTCTGAAAATACTCTTAGGCCATATTGTTGTCTGGCTTTAAACAAAATCAGGTTTGAACTGACATTTGCCATGACATATGCCGCAGGCAGCCAAGCAGCTTCGGAAGGCGTTAGGCCATATTCACCTTGGATTAAGGGTAAGTTTGCTGTAATAAAACCATTACTTAAGCTTGCCGAAAGGGCGATAAATAAACCAATAAAAAAGTAAATAAATCGCTTAGGTACAGAATGCGCAATAGCTGCTGGTGAACCAGGTAGAGTCGGTTGCTCTTCTGGTGTCCAGTCGGGTGGTGTTTCTAAATAACGAGGCGTTTTACTCATTCTATCCCTCGAATTTTTTGTATTTGAATACCATGAAATAGTAATTCAATTGCTCGTTTTGCTAAGCGAGTCTGTTCTTCTGGCTCATGTCCTTGAAATGAAGAACCCAACATTGCAGTGACCATTGCATAGTCATTGGCAGTGAAATCGGCTCGGCACAATTTTTGTTCTATCGCATTTTCAATCAGTGGGTTAAGTGCATTATTTCGCCGTTCATAAATTTTTAACATAATTGGGTCTTGTCGATCAATTACTCTCCAAAAATCTTGCAAAATTGCGAGCTTGGGAAGTTGCCCAATGTGTCCTTCAATTAAACGAAATAAACCGTCCTCGAATTGTTGAAAATGAGCTGCTTTTTGCTCTAGCTGTGTAATCGCACGCTCTAAAAGTGCGCTAATTAAAGCTTTGCGATCACAAAAGTTACGGTAAAAAGTTGCTCTGCCGACACCAGCGTGGTCAATTACAACTTGTAAGGGAACATTAATGCCATGAATACGAAAACATTCTTCGGCTGCATTGAGTAATTCATCCCGATTGTGGGCAGCAATTTTTTGACGTTTACTCATGTCATCGATTGGGGAGTTTCAAAGGTGATATATTTAACGGACATTTTTGTCCGTTGTGAAGATATAAATTGTAAAAACATGAAAATTCAATTTTCATCATTTATATCTTCTGCATTTTTATATGCGTCATAAAAAGCTGCTAGAATACCGCGCAATTGCGTGATGCTAGGTCAATACAATGTTTGAGTCCCTTATTCCTCTTTTTTCAATTGCGATGGCATTGATGCTTGGAGCAATAAGCCCTGGGCCAAGCTTTATTTATGTAGCGCAAAATTCAATTTCTAAATCACGTAAACATGGCTTATTTACAGCGTTAGGAACAGGAACGGGCGCAGCTCTGTTTGGCCTATTAGCTGTTATGGGATTGCAAGCAGTTTTATTGGCAGTGCCTTCTGCTTATTTAATTTTAAAAATTGGTGGCGGGCTCTATTTGCTTTGGCTGGCTTTTAAAATTATTAAACACGCCAAAGAACCAATTGCCATGGAAAATGATGGCAAATCAAAAATGACCTATAAACAGGCATATCGTTATGGTCTTATTACGCAGTTAAGTAATCCGAAAATTGCAGTCGTGCTAGCCAGTGTATTCACTGCTTTGTTGCCAAAAGAAATCCCAAATTATTACTACGTCGCATTACCAGTGATTTGTTTTATGATTGATGCGGGTTGGTACTCATGTGTGGCAATGCTGCTCTCTTCAGAGAAGCCTAGAACGATGTACTTAAAAGCAAAAACTGGCGTTGACCGAGTCGCTGGAAGTATTGTGAGTGTATTAGGCTTAAAGTTAATTTTCTTCAAATGATAAGTCTTTAATTAAAATATCTAAAAAATCCAAAGCCAGCTATTTATAGTCTGGCTTTGTTTTTGCGTAAAATATATACAAATTGAAATATCTTTTTTAGCACTTAAACACTTTAAAAGTGGTAACTTAATAAATAAAACAAAAAGAAATGAGGATCACGTTATGAAAAAACTAATGGTGAGCATTTCTGTAGTTTTTCTCATCTTAACTACAGGATGTGAGATGAGAACAATGAGCAAGCAACAGCCAGCAAATGAGCGGACCATGAGTATTGTGGGTACTCCGGTTCATGAAAAGGATTATAAAATTTCCGATATACAAGTGAATAATCATGAGCAAGCTAACTATTAAGTTACTTGCTGGATATGCAACTTACTGTATTTTGAATATGGTAAATGCATGTGAGCCTGCTTCTTTAGATTGGAAGCTTTTTCAGGAAAAATATGATTTAAATCATGATGGCATGTATAGTCTAAAAGAATTTCAACGCGTTGAAGATTTCTATCCTTACAACTGGCCGAGCGATAAACGTTTTCAAGGCGAAAATAAGCAAACAGAGTTATTTCATTATCTAGATGAAAATAAAAATGGTTATTTAACAAATGAGGAGTTAGGAAACATACATGTTTTATTTAATAACCCTTGTGAAGGCTGGCCGTGGTCATAATTTGAAAGCACTGGCTTCCTAAGTTTATTTAATATTTTAATTCACTCAGTTTTGATATTTCAAAAATAAAAAAGCTTCCAATTTAGGAAGCTTTTTTATTAAGACAGATTAAGAAACTTTATCGCCTGGTTTCGCGCCTGTATCTGGAGAAATAATGAAAATACCTTCACCATTTCCAGCAGCAAGTACCATTCCGTTTGAAATACCAAAACGCATTTTACGTGGTGCAAGGTTAGCCACCATGACGACCAATTTACCTTTTAAATCTTCTGGTGCATATTGGCTACGAATACCACTAAATACATTGCGTGGTTCAGCTTCACCAACGTCTAACGTCAGTTGAAGTAACTTATCTGAACCTTCAACTGTACCTGCTTCAATGACCTGAGCAACACGCAAGTCAACTTTTAAGAAGTCTTCGATACCGATAATTTCAGCTTCACCCACTGCTGGAGCAGGGGCAGCTTTTTTCTCGGCAGCTTTGTCCTTTTTCGCCGTTGCTTTAGTTGCTTCTGGAGCAGGAGTACCTAAAGACTCTTTAGAAGCATCGACCATTGCTGTAACAGCTTTTGGATCAACGCGCTGCATGAGAGGTTGGAACTGTGCAATCTCGTGGCTTACAAGAATTTGTTTACGTGATTCGAAATTAAAGCTTTCAAGTTTTAAGAAACCTTGAACTTGCTCAGCCAAAGTTGGAAGAACAGGCGCTAAGTACACTGCTAATTGACGGAATAAATTGATACCAACTGAACATACATCAAGAACCTGTTGCTCTTGACCTTCTTGTTTAGCAAGTGCCCAAGGTTTTTTCTCGTCAATATATTGGTTTGCACGATCAGCTAGCGCCATGATTTCACGAATAGCTAGTGAGAATTCACGTGCTTCATATGCACTAGCGATTGAATCACCTGCATCAATAAAGCTTTGTACCAACTCAGGTTCTGCACATTCAGCAGACAAAGTATTGTTAAAGCTACTGTTGATAAATTTAGCGCAACGACTAGCAATGTTGACTACTTTACCGACTAAGTCAGAATTTACTTTTTGAATAAAATCATCAAGATTTAAATCAGAGTCTTCAACTTTATCTGAAAGTTTAGAAGCAAAGTAGTAACGTAAATATTCTGGGTTTAAATGCTGTAAGTAAGTCTCTGCTTTAATAAAAGTTCCGCGAGACTTAGACATCTTTTGTCCGTTCACAGTCAAGAAACCATTTACAAACAGACCAGTTGGAGTGCGATAGTTTGCACCATCTAACATTGCAGGCCAGAACAATGCATGGAAATAAACAATATCTTTACCAATGAAATGGTAAACGTCGTTTTGACTGTCTTTTTTCCAGAAATCATCAAAGTTTAAATCTGGACGTTTCGCTTTGATGTAGTTTTCAAAACTAGACATATAACCAATTGGTGCATCAACCCAAACATAGAAATATTTATTAGGCGCATCTGGAATTTCAAAACCAAAATATGGTGCATCACGAGAAATATCCCAATCTGCTAAACCTGCTTCAAACCATTCATCGAGTTTGTTCGCAATCGAAACAGGTAAGCGACCTTCATCACGGGTCCATTTCTGTAAATACTCAGCAAAGTTCGGTAGTTTAAAGAAATAGTGATCTGAAGATTTTTCAACTGGTGTTGCACCACTTAAAGTCGAGCGCGGGTTAAGTAACTCAGTTGCATTATAGGTTGTACCGCAAACTTCACATGAGTCGCCGTATTGGTCTTCTGATTTACATTTCGGGCATGTACCTTTAATGAAACGGTCAGATAAGAACATACCTTTTTCTGGGTCAAATAATTGAGTTACAGGACGAACTGCAATATTTCCAGCTTCACGGTTTTTAATATAAATATCTGTTGAACGTGCTTTATTGGCATCGCTATGAGTTGAATCATAGTGATCGAAATGTACACCGAAACCATCAAAATCACGAATATGTTCTTTCTGAACGTTCGCAATTTGCTCCTCAGGGCTAATACCGTTTGCCTCAGCACGTAGCATGATGGCAGTACCATGAGCATCATCCGCACATACATAAGTCACATCATGACCCATTGCCCGCATGGCACGAACCCAGATATCTGCCTGGATGTAACCGAGTAAATGACCCATATGAATTGGACCATTAGCGTAAGGAAGGGCATTAGTGACTAAAATTTTACGCACGGATTTCATTCTCTCATTCGTATTTATAAGGTGGAAGATTTTAACTGATGAAGGAGGAAAAACAAAGCAACGCTTTGTCCGACTGCAAGACGAGAGCTAAGCTTGAGTGGTGGGATAAGCAAAGGTTAATAATCTTTGCCCGAGCGCAAGGCGAGAGTTGTGCTTGAGTGGGGGGATAATAATCTTTATTGGGTAACAATGAGTATTCGTAAAAATCGGGTTTTAATTGCGAAGTTATTTCTCTTTAGAACAGATAAACAAATCGAAAAATATTTGAATCTTCCTGTATTGTCTTTGTTTCAAATTGCAGTTACGGTCAGAAAACAAGCCATAACGATGTATAACTAATAACTTATTCAGGTAATTTTTTAATTAACTAGAGGATAACAACGATGACTACTGAAAATAAATTAGATGATTTAAAGGCAAAAGCGGCAGATGCAAAAGTTCAAGGTGAAAAAGCTTTGGATGATTTAAAGGAAAATGTAAAAGAGAAACAAGCTGCTGGTAAAGAAGCAGTTGAAGATACAGTAGACAAATTAAAGGCAAAAGCGGCAGATGCAAAAGCTCAAGGCGAAAAAGCTTTGGATGATTTAAAGGAAAATGTAAAAGAGAAGCAAGCTGCTGGTAAAGAAGCGGTTGAAGATAAAGCAAGTGATTTGAAAGGCAAACTTGAAGATGCTCAGCACACTCTGCAAGACAAGTTTGATCATTTACGCACTGAGGCAAGCCATAAACTTGATGATGCCAAAGCTAAGGCCGCAGAGCTAAAAGATGAGGCTGCAACAAAATTTGATGAGTTAAAAACTCAAGCAACAGCAAAATTTGACGAGTTAAAGAAAACAGCAACTGATAAGTTAAATAAATTGAAAAACCATGATTCTGCTGAATAAGCTGATCTAAACTAAAATCTGCACTCCTCACCTAAAAGATGAGATTGTAAGTGAGTAATTATTCATCCCAAGGTGAGCGAGTGCGGACCAATACTGTTACACTATCTCCATTAAGCTGTAATGATCTGTTTTTGGAGTAAACAATATGTCTTGGCTTTCTTCACTAAAGTCTGTTTTTTCACCCGCACAAGAAGTGAAAGAAGATGAAATCCAAACCGTACTCCAAAATTATTTACTACCCCATTCAAAAGATGCTTTAAAAGATCGCATTAGTCAGCTCCAAGTTCAGGGGCGTGTATTACAACTTACTATTAATACCTTTCCTGATGAAAAAGAGCACTTGCAGCAAATTCATGATGATTTGGCTGGGGCTTTGGAAAAGTGTGGTATTGAAGAATTAAACCTACATGTGGTGCAACAGAAGCGCCCTACACAAGAAAGTTCAAACTTACCTCCTGTACTAGATGCTTCACCTAAATCAGAACCAGATCCGAATAATCCCCCTATTCAAAAAGCCGCTCCACAACAAAGAGATGTTCCACTTCATCCACGCATTAAGCATGTTATTTTAGTTTCATCTGGTAAGGGCGGTGTTGGTAAATCGACAACTACGGTCAATTTAGCGCTTGCTTTGCAAAAAATGGGACTTAAGGTTGGGGTTTTGGATGCAGATATCTATGGTCCAAGTATTCCGACAATGCTAGGCAATGCTGGCAAAACACCTCTTATTGAAAGTGAAAATTTTGTGCCTTTAGATGCCTATGGAATGGCAGTGTTATCGATTGGACATTTAACTGGTGATAACAACACACCTGTCGCGTGGCGTGGACCAAAGGCAACGGGGGCTTTAATGCAACTGTTTAATCAAACGCTTTGGCCTGATCTAGATGTACTCATGATTGATATGCCACCGGGTACTGGTGATATTCAACTCACGCTTGCACAGCGTATTCCAGTGACTGGTTCAGTCATTGTGACTACACCACAAAATGTTGCCTTACTGGATGCTACAAAAGGGATTGAGTTATTTAATAAAGTTGGCATTCCTGTATTAGGCGTCGTTGAGAACATGTCGACCCATATTTGCTCTAACTGTGGTCATGAAGAACAAATTTTTGGTATTGGTGGCGGTGATAAGCTTTCCGAGCAATACCATATTCCATTGTTAGGTCGCTTGCCTCTAAATGCTCAGATCCGTGAGCATGCCGATCAGGGTAAACCAAGTGTTGTAGCAATGGATGATGCGGCTGATAGTTATATTGATATTGCTAAAGTTATGTGGGAACAGATTGAAAAAATTCCTCAACGTACACGTGATGACAAGCGGATTTTTTAACTTATTAAAGCCCGACTTTAAGTCGGGTTTTTTATTGTCTGGTTAAAATAAAAAATTAAATTACTGAATTTTAATAACAAAGCTAAACTTGAAATTGGCATGTAGATTGCTACTTTACACTTTTTAAAAAGAAAGGGTAAAAAATGCAATTTAAATGTGCTTTTGGCGTAATTAGTTTATGTAGCGCTTTATTTTTAGTCGGATGCAATAATGACGACTCTTCTGTTTCACAGACACCAACCGTTCAGGAACAAAAACAGAAATTACAGCCGATTATTATTCAGGGTGCTTTGCCAGTAGAATCGGAAAGAATGGCTTCAAAATTAGAGAATAAGACTGTTGAAGAAATTGGTGGGTGGAAATTCTGGAAGGGCTCCTATAACGGTTATCCAATGATTATTTCTAAAACCCGTATGGGGATGAGCAATTCTGCTGCTGCAACTGCTTTAGCTATTGAACGTTATAAACCGATTGCGATCATTAATCAGGGAACAGCAGGTGGGCACGACCCAGATCTACACGTTTACGATATTGTTTTAGGAAAATATGCGACCAATATTGGTGCATTTAGAACTCCTAAACAACCATTGGGTGCTGGGTCAAATTCACTCACTTGGGTTGAAGCTTTTGATGTTTTGCCAACAGATGAGTCTGATCCGGAACCGATTGCAATACGCAAATTTGAAGGTGATCAAGAGCTATTAATGGCGGCACATAAAGTCCGTTATGACAAAGGTGAGGTAGTTGAGGGAACGATTGGTTCAGCAGATGTTTGGAATAACGAACTTGATCGTATTCAATTTTTCCATCAGCGTTATGGCACTTCAGTTGAGGAAATGGAAGCAGCATCAGTTGCACAAATTGCAAGTCAGTTGAATGTTCCGTTTTTAGGCATTCGAATCTTATCTAATAATATTACGAACAACGGAGCTTATGACCCTGGTACAGGAGAGGCTTGCCAAGAGTATGTACTCAATGTGGCTGAAGAATATATGAAATCAAAACTACCAAAATAATAATTTAACACTCAGCAAGAAGATTGGAGTTTTATAAAACTTCTTCTTCTTGCTTTTTATGACAATGTCTACTTTTCCAGTTCTTAATAACCATCCAACGCCAAAAAATTTCTGTAGATAGATATAAAATGACGGCAAATACGAAAGCTTCGACCACTAGACCTGTCATCAAAATTTTCGCGAGACTAAAATCAATGTGTCCATGCCCGAAATGAGTAATCCAGCGGGAAATTTGGTGCAATACACCTAGCAACATTTCTTTGTTGATCATATGCACATGAAAAATATGTGCACCAAACCAAAAACCAATATATAGAATAGGAACTAGAGTAAGAGGATTACTTAGCCAAGCCAGCATTAAGCTAATGGGTAAATTTACTTCGAATAGTAAGACCGCCATCACAATAAATACACTGTGAAAAGGAATAGGCAGTAAACCAAAAAAAGTTCCGACAAAAACAGCTCGGGTAATCGATTTCCGATTGACATACCAAAGCACAGGATTCAAGGTCTTTTTACCAAAAATCCTTAGAAATTTCATATTTGAAACTTTCTCGGGTGAGGGAAGCCAAGATTGAAAAAAGTGCTTTGCCATAATCATTAAGGTAGTAGAGCGCGGTGCTCTATATAAAAAAATCAGAAACAATATATGAATTGAAACTTATTAAAAGCTTAAAATTTAAACTTACCATCGCTATATATTTTTTATTATAAAGGCTTTTGATGGAAAAATAGACTTAAAATAAAAATACTTATGTTACTTAAGTACGAAATTATTTGAAAAGCATAACAACTGACCGTAAAGTTTTCTTTACTGCTTTCTCTAGTAATTTTGTAAGTAATTGTTTTTAATTTATTTATTTTAAATTAAAAAATGATTTGAAAAACTTTGTCTTACAATTACCTTTTGCCATGTGACCGGATATCTATTAATCTGAGATGACTATATTGTGAGGTCATTCAATGATTTCATGGCTTTTTATTGGCTTAGTAGCCACAATTTTACTTACCCCTGGTCCAACTAACACTTTGCTTGCTTCTTCAGGCGTGCAAGTGGGACTACGGAAGTCAGTAAAACTTATTCCAGCAGAAGTTTTGGGTTACGTGATCTCTATTTCTGCATGGGGAATGCTAATTGGGAAAGTGTCTAACACATTGCCCTTGCTGCCGCCTATTCTTAAGCTGTTGAGTGCTTGCTATATTATTTTCTTAGCCATTAAGCTATGGCATACGGCAAATCAAGAAGTTGAATTAAATCAGCCTACAATCCGTGCTCGTGAATTATTTTGTGCAACTTTATTGAACCCCAAAGCCTTACTGTTTGCTTCAGCAATTTTTCCGGTAGCTGCATGGAGTAATTTTCATATTTATTTGGTTCATATGATGGCTTACTTAGCACTCATTACACCAATTGCGTTGTTCTGGATTTTCTTGGGTTCAGTTTTAGCATCTAAGAAAGTGGGTTGGTTAAATCAAACTAATTTACAAAGAACGGCTTCACTTGTTTTAGTCAGCTTTTCAATTCCAATTAGTTATTCTGCTTTACTGAACCTTTAAATGTACAGCTGAGCTATTCTTATCGAGAAGAGTAGCTCAAGCGTTGTTTTCATAATTGCTTTTTTACGTTAAAGTACGTCGCAATCAATGAAATTACCTTTTGGATAGAAAATACATGGCTATTAAGTCTGATCGTTGGATTCGCGAGATGAGCGAAAAACACGGCATGATTGAACCTTATGCAGAGAATCAAGTCCGTTTTGATGAAAATGGTGAAAAGTTGATTTCCTACGGGGTCTCTAGCTATGGTTACGATGTACGCTGTGCCCGTGAATTTAAGGTTTTTACTAACGTACATTCTGCAATTGTCGATCCAAAGAATTTTGATGACAAAAGCTTTATCGATATTGAATCTGATGTTTGTATTATTCCGCCAAACTCATTTGCTTTAGCGCGTACAATCGAATATTTCCGTATTCCTCGTAATGTGTTGACAGTCTGCTTAGGTAAATCGACCTATGCTCGCTGCGGTATCATTGTGAATGTAACTCCATTAGAGCCTGAATGGGAAGGTCACGTAACTTTAGAATTTTCAAACACCACTAATTTACCTGCCCGGATTTATGCAGGGGAAGGTGTAGCACAAATGCTATTTTTTGAAAGTGATGAAGTATGTGAAACATCTTATAAAGATCGTGGTGGTAAATACCAAGGACAAACTGGCGTTACACTTCCTAAAACATAATTTTTCTTAGATAAAGAAAAGTTTTAAAATAATGGGTCACTGAGGTGGCCCAATTTTTATAAATAAAATTTACAAGAGATGCGTTTATCGGAATTATGATAAACGACAGTTTCCTTTTGTAAAAAATAATATAATATGATGAATAATTGATTTGTTTTTTTGTTCTGCATCACAGAATTTAAAAGCAAATGTATCGGTTGTCTTTTTAGTCGTAATTGTTTAGATATCTACTAAATTTAGGCAAACCAAATAAAAAGAAATTAAATAGGATTATGCCCCCAAGGATACGGAGGTCGGTCATGCGACAGTTTACGTCTCTTCATATAGCCATAGCGCTTGGAAGCTTATGCTTTTCTTCAGCTTATGCTGCCTCTACATTAGTCCCTATGTCAGATTCGGAACTATCCGCAACTCGTGGCCAAGCTTTAATGAGTATGTCTTATATTGCGCCTACGGACTCTGCAAATTTAGAAAAATTACGCGATAATAATAGTAATGTAGGTTTTTATAAATTGGGCTTAGATGCTGATTTAGAGCTGAATGCGAATATTAAAAAACTACAGCTTGGGTGTGGTGGAGCCAATGGAGCAGGTGCATGTGATATTGATATCGATAACTTAAGTCTAAGTGGGCTTTCAGATACTAATGATGGTCGTGCTAGCTCTTCAGCAAAACTAACTAATCCGTTTATTGAATTTGCGATTAAAAATCCTAACAGTGCATCGACTCGCGAAGTTGCTGGGGTAAGATTAAGTGCCGAATCTATTCAGGGTTTACTGACTTTTGGTTCAGAGAATAGTGCTACAAAAAATGGTATTAACTCTTTCAGTGGTTATATGGTGACTCAAGAAACCGGGGGAACTGTAAATACTTTTGCTCGTTCTCCAGGTTCTGGCTTAACTCAAACTAATTTGGGGACAGTAATTACTGGTCGAGCACGAAGTTCTGATCGTTTAATCTGGGCTAATTTTAAATCTACAGCTTATGATCTAGGTTTAAGTAGTGCTTCTGGTAGCTTAACTTTACCGTCGCAAGTCATCTCTGGTAAACGTATAACTACTGCAAATTTAACAGGTACTGCTAATGTAAGTGGTATTAATTTATCTGGAACTATTTCAGCAGATGCGAAACTGGATCTTGGTTTAACGATTCCTTTATCTGGTAATTTAACAGGTGTGATCAACAATTTAGGAGTAAATGTTGCTGTCAATGAAGATTTAGGTTACTTCCATAAAGTTAACTTGAATGGCACAGCGGCTTCTCTTTCCTTACAAGGGCAAAATTTACAATGGACAGGGGCAAAGTCAGTTTCCCAGGCAGGTTGGTGGTTAGAGCTTTCGAACCCGATTGATATTGGTGATGTAACCCCACAGTCACAAGTAGTTATTACCGATGATGTTGTTAAAGCAGCTCTAGATAAAGTTAGTGCATATTTAGGAAAAGATGAAAATGCAGTCAACTGTGGCTTGCTCGCAATTTCTTGTTTAGCAGGAAGTATTAATACAGGAAATATTGATTTAAGTGGCCAGTACGTTCCTATGAATTTGACGAATTTAGTGTTAAAAAATCAGAGTTTTGCCCCTAACTGTTATGGAAACTTAAAGTTCTGTTAATTTTAAAAGAATGTTATAGCTGATACTTTACATTCATCGGAAAAGTAATTTTTTACATGCTTTTTTTTGCATTTGTGCAAATATTCCGCATAATAGAAATGTGGAAAGGTTGGCAATATCTTTTAGATTTGCCTCTTTGTCTAAGGTGAAAAGGATAGATTCACCTGGCATCAAGGATTGTTAAAGAAAAATAAATATGGTGCGCGGCATCGTATAAAACAGGAAGGTCAAGATGACTACACTTAATTATACGGTAAGGTTTCAAAAAACCGTTTTGGCAAGTTTAATCGGGCTTTGTATAAGCCAAGCTAGTTTCGCACTCGAAGAACTTTCTGATGCGGGCTTAAGTGAAACTACAGGTGAAGGTATTGCTATCTTGCCACAGAATGCCTATATGGTATTTCGTGGTGCAGGCGCTAATGAAACCTCAAGTCAGATATTAACTGATCGTACTAAAGATACTGGTTATATCAATTATGTACCTGTCGGTCCTTTAAGTATGACAGCAGCAGATACCAATAAAAATGGCTCTGTCGATTCGGGCGATCGTGCAGTTGGTAAAGCAGATATTTTTCTTTATGGTTTAGCGCTTTCTAAATCTGATAATGATACAAATACCCGCATTGCTTCTACTGATGCGGCCGCTGCAATTTCGAGTTGGGGTACTCCGGTTAACCCATGGATATTTAAAGTTGCGACTGAAAATTCAGTGCCGAATTTTAGTGCAAATAATTGTACAGGTGCGACTGATCCTACTTGTCAGGTAACTTACTTAGCTCTAGAGGCACCTTTATATGAAGTTGGAACGAAAGATACAGCAGGTATTGATGCATATAAGCTGAAATTAGGTTTATGGTCAGATATTTTTGTCCGAAATCCAAATAAAATAAATGGTGCAGCAGACCAATTTAATTATGGCGACTCAAATGGTTTAATTGGTACGAGTACGGATGCAAGCCGTGCAAACCGTCTTCGTTTACAAGGGGTTTGGAATAACTTTAGTTTAAATGGCAGTCGTTTACAGCTTTTTCAGACATTAGGTGGAGCGACATCTGCTGGAGGAATGAGTCCTTTTTATAACGATACTTTAGGTTTAGCAGGAGTTATTCGCTTAAACAGTGGTGATGCCTCTAATTTAAGAGCAACCATCACTTCAAATACCCCAACATCTACA
Source organism: Acinetobacter oleivorans DR1 (assembly GCF_000196795.1). Classification (NCBI taxonomy): domain Bacteria; kingdom Pseudomonadati; phylum Pseudomonadota; class Gammaproteobacteria; order Moraxellales; family Moraxellaceae; genus Acinetobacter; species Acinetobacter oleivorans. Next base: position 3,348,879 of record NC_014259.1, on the reverse strand, counting down.
GTCGGGCCATGGGTAAATCGCTATAGCACCCAGTATACTGGCGCCCCAAGTAATAGTTCACCTAGCTCGGATTGGTTATATCGGATTCGCAGTCAAACTACGACGATTACTTCAACTGGTTCATGGACTGCCCCAACAGACAGCGCTATGAATAATGTATTACGTTTGAGCACGCGTGAAACTGGAACTACTCAAGGTAATTTGGTAACACCTGCAATTAATGGTGGGCTTGCTCCAACTTTTGATGCAAATGAAGGTTTATACCTTTATAACCCAAATATTAACCTTGTTTTGGGCTCGTTATATCAACCCTTAGTTTTAAGCTCAGATGGTAAAAACTTTAGTTTAGAACTTGCTCGTATCCCGAATAAACCAGAAATTTATAAGAAAATTTATACAGATTATAGCGGTGCCGACACAAGTTACTTAGGTTCAACTTGTAATATTTATCAATGTGGTACCAGTGTCACATTAGGTGGTAAAACTTATCAAGGTTCTAGTGCAACACATAGCAGTATTTCAATTGGTTCAACAGTTTATAATGCAACGAATAATACTTTAGAAGCGTTTAAAGGGAACAATACGCAAGATGCGGTCGGTATTTCATTTGGTAAATTACCTACAGGCACTGTGGCTGCTATAACGCAGACTAAAAACTTCTACCAATTGCAAAATCAGGAGCGTCGTGCAGGTAGTTATAGTTGTGGATTTTTGAACTTAAGTACTTGTTATGATACTTGGCAGTACCGTACAGCAACGGGCTGGACTGGCAATGCAGGCTCAGGTTTAAGGTTCGATTCCCAGAGTGCGAACTGGGCTAATATTGATAGTACCTCTTATTATAACCCGACAGTAAATAATACAGGGTATACCTTAGCTGATGCAGGTAATGGCGCTCAGTTTGCTGTACCAGCTGGCACACCTTTACCAGATGCACTTTATAACAATGGACGTTGGTCTACTACCACGCCAAATGCAGATATAAATACCTATAAGTTATCTGGAGCACAAATTAGTTCTGCGATTACGAATAACATGGGTTCTGCTGTTATTGATGGTGTTTTAATCCAACACTTGAAACTTACCACTAAGGGTCTATAAGAGGAGGAGATTGATATGAAAAAAATAAGTACTTTGATCCTCGCTCTTTGCGCAACAGTTACTCATGCGGAGCTGCAAACTTTAGATAATGATGCTTTACAAGCGATTAATGGCCAAGCTGGTGCTGATTTGTCTTTAATGCTTAATTTAAACCAGACCAGTAACGGTATATTTGATAATGGTAGCGGCGGCGTTTGTGAAAACGTAGAGTTCTGCCACATTGGTTTAGCAATTAATAAACGTTTTGTGCAAGCAGATGCAACTAAGCCAAGTGGTTGGGCTGAAAATAGTGATAGTGGTAATAAGCTTTGGTTGGTGTTTAAAGGTGTACAAGGAACTTTAAACATCCAAAAAATGGGTTTGGATGGTGCTGATTTGAAGTATCTTGATAAAAGTAATACTGAAATTATTAAGCCTGCTATTCAGCTTAGTTTTAGCTCAGCTCAACCGATTTTATTGCGTAATTTTGGTTTTAATGCGTTATCCATTGAGCAAGATAACTTTACAAGTTCAACAACGACCCAAGGCTCGAGTACGAATATGTATGATTATGCATATTTCAAAAAACCAACGTATGCGGCGACTGCAAACAGTGCGAATCAGCAAGTGGCCACAGCAACGCCTTCAGCCTATGATTATGGACGTGAAACAGGTTTTATGGGTTTAATGATGAACGGAAACTTGGCTATTCAAGGAAAAGTCATGGTCTTTAGCTGTGATGGTAGCCATCCTCGTTGTTAAGGGTTAATGTAGATTTCAAAGGAACTGAAGTGATGAAAAAAAATAAAGAAAATCACAGCTCAAAGTTTATTTTAAATACATTAGCAACCAGCATGTTGTTAGTGAGTGGTCAAATTTATGCTTTAGAAGCTTTAACAGATGCTGATTTGAGTGCCGTCAATGGACAAGATGGGATCTCGATTCAAACTACGTTTAATGAAATTAATATTGATAATGCTTACTGGGATGACCATGCAGGAACGCCAACAAGTGCTGATCAGGTATTAAGAGCTCAAGCAAGTGGTGTAAAAGTCCAAAAAAGTAATGCATCTAGCCAAACTTTAAGCACTAATTACCGTTTAGATGTAGGGAGTAACCCAACTACGGGTAAAACTGGACTAGACTTTTCTATGCAAAGTAGTCCATCACTTATTACAGTAAATAGCGTTAAAGTCTGTAATAGTTCAGCTACATGCTCGCCTACTTTAGGGCAGTTGGCTATTCAAACGACCTCTCCTTTAAATTTGGCACTTACAACCCAAGATGGGCTATTTAATGCAAATAGCCAGTCAAGCATGACACTTGGTATTAATAATGCCAATATTTATCTAGGGCAATTGGATGCTCGTAGTCAGCTAAATCAGTTAATTTTAAGAAATTTTAACTTTAATTTTGTTGGTAAAGGGGCCATGTTGATTGACCCAACTCGTGGCTTAGTTTTACAGACAAATACTGGAACTAATGTTGCAGGTGTAGGGCAAACTCCGAATACTACCTATGGCTATGTTGATTTTAACCGTGTAGCAGATTCAGCTTCTGGTTTAACTGCGGGTACATATGTTGACAGTAGCGGCAAAGTAACCAATTCAGGCCTGAATATTGAGGTGATGCTCAGCTCGAATGTAAATAAAGCTAACCCTTATGCTTTAGATGCAACTAATAGCCCACAAAATGCGAAAGGTTTGATTCGTTTAGGTGCTAGCGGACGTATGGTAAATAGTTATCTACAACTTCGTGGGATAGATGGTACTGCGGATACCACTACTTTAGGCACTGCAAATACAGCTGCTGGTACCAGTTCAAGTAATAGCATTTTAGGTAATTCTGGCATTGCCTTTCGTATGAAAGGTGAGTTCACTAAAGATAATGACTCAATGCTAGGTGCAGATGGTAAAGCAACCACTTTAGAAATTGGTGGAGCAGGTCTAAATGCTTATGGTTTCGAGTTTGGCAATTTAACTGGTCTTAACTCAGCTACGCGTGGTTATTTCGACAGCGGAAATATTTATCTAAATCTTGCTGATACAAAAACCTTATTAATGCCAAACAACGCAACCTTAAACGGAATCCGTTTAGGTAGTGGTACTTTAACGACAGCTGCTGATTATCAGCATAACATTCACCGTGATACGGTTACTAATCCGTTTAGCTTGATTCTTGCAATGCGTGGAGCAGAGTTTCAAGCATTTTCAAGACGTGGTCGTTTTACGACAAGTGCGAATGTCGCTCCTGCCAATCAGTTTGCAGATAATGGTGCAAACAACCAGTGGGGCTTAGCACTACCTTTTTATAATTTAAATGCTAATGCTGCTGTATATGGTTTAGACGCGCCAGCAAATAGTACTTATTACTATACAAAAGATGCCAATGGTAAACCTGTCCAGAATGTTGTTGCGGCATCTGGAACGACTTCACGTTTGGGTTTTGGTATTGCAGCTGGAACTACTGGACGTGATGCGACTGGAACCAAAACGACCTCAATTTTATTAATTGATGGTTCTCCAAATGCTAATAATGGCGGTAGTCCTACTGATTATTACATGGGGTTACGTAACATTGATATGTTCGTTAAAGGCAATGGAAGCATCGGTTTAGAAAATGGCAGTCTTAACATTAGTTTAAAAGAGATGCTACTTGCTTTATCAACTGAAATTGCAGCAGGGTATTTACCGGGGGCAAAATATAAAACTTGTCCAGCTACCGGTTCATGTACCTCACCAATTGATAACTTTGCCAGAAATAATGATGTCTTATTTGGTCTAAAACTGCGTTTAGGCGGAGATCTTAACTTATCGATCGTGCCAAACAGTTCAATTGCAGACGGTAGTGCTCTAACTGTACTGGGCGATTTCACCATGCCTGCCACAGCAACTGGAAATACGGTTCAAATTAGTGATCCGATCGATGGTTCTGCAATTGGCTTTGATAATATTACTGGAAAGCTTGCGTTTAATACTGCTTTAGTTGTTGGTAAAGACAGTACAAGTGGTTTAGGTAAAGTTGGCGTAAATACGGCGGTTTATTTTAATCCTGATAAGAGTATTGACGGCGCATTACGTGTTAAAGATATTAATTTCTATCCTCCATCAACTGGTGCAGGTGCACGTTTAGGTGAGCTTGCGATTACTGGTGGACGTTTAAATAGTAGCTTTAGTATTGTTCCTAGAAATGGTGCTTTTAACTAATAAAGAAAAGTGGCGATATCGCCACTTTTTATAAAAAATTTATTTTGAATGTGATTGGGTTTGCATTCGTCGGGTTATAGGGATAATTGCTTTGTACTTGAATATTATTCTGATAGTCTGAACAAATAATAAGCGTTTGTCTCTTAAGGATTAGAGCGACATGAAGAATAAAAATATAGGGTGCTGGTTGCTACTTGCCAGTAGTTCAAGTGTTTTTGCAATGCAGCCTTTAGATGATCAAAGTCTTGCGGCCGCGACGGGTCAAAATGGTTTAACCTTAGGTATTCAGGCTGATAAAGTTAAATTTAATCAAGTCGCTCTGATTGATACAAACGGTATTGCTTCAACTTCATATAACAGTAAGGCTGGCTTTGTCATTGCAGGAAATTCTACAAATCCAGTTCCTGGCATAGAGTTTATTAAAGCTACGGTATCGAGTAATCCTTCTTTTAATATTGCAATGGATGTCGATGCTGGTGGTGGAAATCCTTTTTTAAATTTAGCTGTATCTATGGGGAGTGATGTAAACGGTATTCGACTTTTACCTTTTTCAGTTTATTTAGCTCCAAGTGCATCTTTATCTAGTCCATCTGATTATGCATTAACAAGTTATGCACCAAAATCAATTTTTAGTTCAGGAACGACAGTCAATACGGGTGTAAAAGAGCTGATCCGTTCTACTGGCAATTTAGATATTAACTTTGTACAAACCAATAAACCTCGTTTAAATATTCAGCTTGGCCATGCTGCTCAATCAGTTATGGTTAAATTTGGGGGGGCAATTCAATCTATTTGTTCTGCTGCTACAGGTTGTCCAATTACTTTAGTGTCCGATAATACAGGTGCTACATTTGGATTTAAATTTGCGGGCACAAATACCTCAACTGGTTTTGTGCTTGATGGTTTCTATGCAGGTGTTGATCCAACTGGATTAACTTTTGGAAATACAGGCGTATCAAGTAAATTTGATGCTTCACTTAATAATGTCACTTTAGGAAATATGGGTACTCAAAATACAACAACATTTAATAATTTACCGAATGGCTCAATGGGGAGTTTTGGTGTCACTGGCGTTTCTGTAACTGACTTTAAAATGAAAGTAAGCGGCTTTTAAAAAAAGAATAATAGCTTAACCTGAAATACGAAAGAGGGCGGTTGTAAAAACAATCGCCCTCTTTTTTTTGACTATATTGCGTTAAATGTTTTCTGATCTGGTGTGTTCTAATTGTTGAACAATTTCATCCAAAGCTTTAATACGTTTAACTTGGTCCCATAATTCTTTCGCTTGAGGGTAGGCTTTGGTCATCATTCCTAACCATTGCTTATAACGACCAACCATACCAATTTCTGTCTTTGCCTGACCGTTTAAAAAGCGAATTTGTAAATCAACCAGTTGTTCCCAACTAAATAACGCTTCATCCATGTTTTGGCGAATGCATTGGGTTAAATCTGGAGTCGTTACCGCACCACGGCCAATCATTAAGTCTTCACAACCAGACTGTTGCTGACAGGCTCTAGCATCAGCATTGGTCCAGATTTCACCATTCGCAATGACATTAATTTTTAAAGCTTCTTTAATCGGTAGAATTTTTTCCCAATAAGCTGGTGGCGTGTAACCGTCTGCTTTAGTACGAGCATGAACCGTTAACCAACTTGCACCAGCATCTTCAACAGCATGGGCATTTTCCATGGTGTGATTTTCATCGAGATAACCTAAACGCATTTTTGCTGAAACAGGGATGTGTGCAGGTAGTGCATCTCTCACTGCTTTAATGAGCATATGTACAACATCAGGTTCATCAAGAAGAACAGAGCCACCTCGGTGTCGATTTACAGTTTTTGCAGGACAACCGAAATTTAGATCAATTGCTGGTGCACCAAGCTCTACAACTTTTGCTGCATTTGCTGCCAGCATATCTGGGTTGTTACCTAAGAACTGGACATGAACAGGCGTTCCAGCAGCTGTTTTACCATCGTTCTTTAACTCAGGGCAAAAACTATAGTAAATATGGTCTGGCAAAATGCTGTCTGTAACTCGAATAAACTCGGTCACACACCAGTCGAAATGACCAACAGATGTGAGTGTATCCCGCATGATCGGGTCAGTTAAACCTTCCATTGGAGCGAGTATGAGTTTCACAGTCTGTGTCACCTGAGCAAAAAGAAAACAGCGTTATACGGGATATGTATAACGCTGTCTAGTATCGAAGAAATTTTAATTTACTTAACGGCCCAAGATCATCTCAAGCACAAATTTACTACCAATAAAACCAATAGCCAAAAGCACAAAACCAATTAAGGTAAAACGAATCGCTTTTTGACCTCTCCAGCCAAGTTTGTAATGGCCAATTAAGAGTGAGCCATAGATAAACCAAGAAATAATACTAAATACAGTCTTATGAGCGAGATGCTGTGCAAAGAAGCTATCGATTGTCAAGAAACCAAAAGTGAGTGCAATTGTTAATAAAATAAAGCCAGTAATGATCAGATCAAATAACAAAGACTCCATCGCCTGAATTGGCGGAAGTAAATTGACCCAAAAGCGTTTTTTTTGTTTCTTTTTGAGTTCACGATTTTGGAACCAGAGCAAAATAGCGTGAATGGTTGCCATCAATAAAACTGCATAGGCAGAAAGTGAAAGAATAATATGAGTATCTAAGCCTAACGAATGCTGCTCAATAAATTGATCTGGTCGACTGAATCCAAAACCTAAAATTAGACCAATAGCCGCTACAGGAATGCCTAATAAATTTAGCGGTACGATGGGACGAAAAATACTAAAAATTAAACTTAACAACAGCATAAGCCACGATGTAAACGATACTAAATTAAAAACATCGTAGTTAATTCCGGCTGGTGTCAGCATGGCGTGACATAAAACTGTACCGTGCAACAGGAGCGCCAAAGTTGCAACAAAAGCAAATAACCATGGGTTTGGTTCACGTTTTGACATTAAACGAATAAACAGATACCAGAAAGAAGTGGTATATGCGATGAGTGCCAAAATTGTGTAAACCAAGGGGAGGCTAATCATGTCAAACCTTTTTCAGGATTAATTCATCTATATAAGATATAAATTCGCTGCGAACTAAAGTATCCTATAGCATTCTATGCATAAATTTTCTATTTCGAGAAAGATTTTTTTGCAACTAGCCATTTTAAGCGGATTTTGCAATGTTTGATACCTTAACAGAACGACTCACACAGAGTTTAAGAAATGTTACTGGCTCAGGGCAGCTGACCGAAGACAATATTAAAGATACCTTACGTGAAGTACGTATGGCACTTCTTGAAGCCGATGTCGCGTTACCTGTAACTCGTGAATTTATCGCGAAAGTTAAGGAAGAGGCATTGGGCCAAGAAGTGATGACTCAGTTATCACCAGGCCAGGCATTTGTAAAAATCGTCTATGACGAACTCACCAAGATGATGGGTGAGGCGAATGAAACACTTGATTTAAGTGCTAAGCCTCCCGTTGTTGTATTACTTGCTGGTTTACAAGGTGCGGGTAAAACGACAACTGCCGCTAAGTTGGCACGTTTCTTAAAAGAACGTCAAAAGAAAAAAGTAATGACGGTTTCTGCCGACGTTTACCGTCCGGCAGCAATTAAACAGTTAGAAACTGTGTCAGCAGAAGTTGGTGCAGGTTTTATTGCATCAGATGCTTCTGAAAAGCCAATTGATATCGTTAATCGTGCAATTGAACAAGCAAAAATCCAGTTTGCTGATGTGTTAATTGTCGATACCGCAGGTCGTTTGCATGTCGATGAAGACATGATGGACGAAATTAAAGAATTACATGCTGCCGTTAAGCCGACTGAAACCTTATTCGTGGTTGATGCCATGACAGGTCAGGATGCTGCAAATACAGCTAAAGCGTTTAATGATGCATTAGCACTTACAGGTGTGATTCTTACTAAAACTGATGGTGATGCACGTGGTGGTGCTGCGCTTTCTGTACGTGCAATTACGGGTAAGCCAATCAAGTTCTTAGGTATGGGTGAGAAGCTTGATGCTTTAGAACCATTCCATCCGGATCGTGTTGCTCAACGTATTTTAGGCATGGGTGACGTACTTTCTTTAGTCGAGGAAGTTGAACGTAAAATCGACAAAGAAAAAGCCGAAAAAATGGCTAAAAAATTGCAAAAAGGCGGCAGCTTCAACTTTGAAGATATGCTGATGCAATTTGAGCAAATGAAAAGTATGGGCGGCATGATGGGCTTCTTAGATAAGTTGCCTGGCATGAGCGGTGCAGGAATTCAGCAGGCTATTGAGCAAGCAAATCCTGAAAAACAGGTCAAGAAAATGGAAGCTATTATCCAGTCAATGACCGTTAAAGAACGCCGTAATCCAGACTTGATGAACCCAAGCCGTAAAAAACGTATTGCCGCGGGTTGTGGTATGGATGTTGCTGAAGTGAATAAACTCATTAAGCAACAAGCACAAATGGCTAAAATGATGAAGAAATTTGCGAATCCATCTGGTATGAGCAAAATGATGCGTTCATTAGGCAATATGCAAAAACAATTTGGTGGCGGCGGTGGTGGTGGAATGGGCCCACTGTTTGGCAACAACGACCAAAAGAAATAAACTTATAAAATAAAAGGCGCTGATAGCGCCTTTTATTTTGTTCTGTGTTTTAGTCTTTAGGATAATGAGCAATATATTGTTGTAGTCCTTTGAGCAAAAGATCTGTTTCTACGACTGGATCATATTTTTTCAAGAACTTAGCAAAAAGAGGTGCATCTCCACCCGTAAGGAGCAATTTTTTAGGAGATTGCTGCATAATGCTTTCAATTGTACTAATCAGACCTAACAAAATACCGTGGTGTACAGCATCGACTGTGTTATTGCCCGGGTTTAAATTATCAAAAGCTGAGTCTGGAATTTTAATGCCTTTAGTATTTTGAATGAGTGCATCGCGCTGCAAATATAAATTAGGGAGAATATAACCTCCTAAATGTTGTTTGCCTTGCGTTAAATCAATCGTTAAGGCTGTTCCACATCCAATAATACAATAGTTTTCATCTGTTTGAGCTACAGCGAGTACTTGTAGCCAACGGTCAATCCCGAGCTGACTTGGTACTTCATAGCCACACTTTAACTCAGCATATTCAGCATGTACTTTGGCAAAAACAATTGGAATTTCAAGCCATTTTAAAATCTGCTGAATACGTTGGTTGTTTTCAGTATCGAGTACTGAGGAAATCCCAATGCGATGCAGACCTTGATGTTTAAAGTGTTGAATTAAACCCAATAATAAATCGGCAGGGGACTGTAAATGTAGCTCAGCTGCATGTTCAATAATCTGCTGATTTTCAGTAATCCAATACTTTAAACGGGTGTTCCCGATATCAAGCCATAAACTTTTCATGGAAGAACACCTGTTTATTGATTCACTTGCGGTCTTAAGCGACCTTGATAAAACTGCTGAGGTTCAGGAGTTTCAAGAATTACTGCACCTTCATTGGATATTCCAACAAAACGACCATGAACCAGTCCCTGACTATGTTCGAACTGCACCAACTGATTAAGCCATGCAGCGTGGTGGTTAAAACGTCCAGCCAAGTTGTAGCAACCATGATCAAACCAACGAGCTGCATTTTGAATCGCCACATAAAGCTCTGAAATAAGTTCAAGACGACTCATTTGTTCTAGGCCTAAATCCTCTAGAGAGGTAATCGGTTGGTCACTATCAGTCACTGGTGGTGTTTTTAAATTAATACCTACGCCCACAATAGCTTGATGCTGGGAAAGCGGTTCGACCAAAATTCCACCCCATTTTCCATGCGTACTATACAAATCATTTGGCCATTTCACTTGCAAATTCAGCGATTGTAACTGCGGGATTTGCAAAATATTCAGAGCAACTTCAAGTGCTAAGCGACCATCTAAGGGTGTTCGAGTTTGCACCAATGTGCTTAAATAAATGTTTCCTTCAGGTGAAATCCATTGCCGTTGATGTTGACCTCGCCCTTGAGTTTGTTGAGCACTGCAAACCAAGCCCGTTGTAATGCCTTTTTGGGCAATTTCACGAATATCATCATTGGTCGAAGTTGTGGTTGCTTTTAATAAAACCACTTCTGGAAGCTGGTTTTTTGCGCTTAAAAGTTGTTGTAGTTGGCGAGTCTCTAAATCCATGTTGAATATGAGCAGAGTGGTAAAACATTTATGGAGTTAATCATATATTTACTCATTGGCGCAATTGCTGGTTTTACTGCCGGATTGTTTGGAGTTGGTGGTGGACTAATTATTGTACCAATCCTCTATGTGGTTTTTACCCAGTTGCACTATGACCCAGCAGTAATCATGCATATTGCAGTCGGAACATCGCTTGCAACGATTATTGTGACATCGTTTAGTTCAGTTTCGGCCCATCATAAAAAGGGTGCAGTTCTTTGGCCTGTTTTTCGTAATTTAGCACCTGGACTGGTGATTGGTTCATTTTTAGGAGCGGGTATTGCCGATTTGATGTCTGGTCAGCATTTACAGCTCCTTATTGGTGTTTTTGCGGTTGTTATGGCCTATCGTATGTTTAAAGGGGCAAATGTGGTTGTTGACCCAACACGTCAGCTTCCTTCAACACCTATGCAATTTATGGCGGGTGGTGGCATTGGTATTGCCTCTGCAATTTTTGGTATTGGAGGCGGTAGCTTAACTGTTCCTTATTTAAACCGTCATGGCGTGGTCATGCAAAAAGCAGTCGCGACTTCTGCCGCTTGTGGTTTGCCAATCGCTATTGCGGGTGCAATTGGTTTTATGTGGTTTGGTGCCAAAGAACACATCTCTGTACCTAACACGATTGGTTATGTGCATATCTATGCGTTTATTGGCATTAGTGTCATGAGTTTTGTTACAGCGAAGTTTGGCGCAAAAGTTGCTCATGCGTTGTCACCACAAATGTTGAAAAAATGCTTTGCCTGTTTATTAGTGGTGGTGGGTAGTTATTTTATTTATAAAGGGATTATGCACTAGAAAATAAAATATTAATCTTGCTAGAACTACGATTTATGAGCTTGAGTTTTTAGAAATTCGAGCTTTTTTTATTCAATAAAATAAGAACATTTGGGGTTTTTATTCATCCGATTTTGGTGTTGTTTTTAAATGGGTTGGCTTAAAATGCAATAAAATTGTCAGACAATGACATAGTTTTTAATCGGTACGATCAGTTAAAAACAAGGATGCGAAAGAAAAGCATGGATTAATGCATATAAAAAGTAGCGGGTGATTTATGAATCTCGAAGAGACAGAAAGTCTTTCTGAGCAAATTGTCAAATATATTAGCGAACAGATCATTAGTGGTGAGCTGGTTGAAGGCGAGCGTATTCAAGAATTACGTATTGCCAAAGAGCTTGATGTAAGCCGAGGGTCAGTTCGTGAAGCATTGTTATTATTAGAGCGTACTCATTTAATTGAGATATTTCCACGCCGCGGGGCAATTGTTTCAGAAATGTCTGCACAGCAGGTTAAAGCACTGTTTGACACAAACGTGATGTTATTGGGGCATATTGTTCAACGCATCAGTGAAACATGGCGCGCACATGAAGCAGATCAATTGCAGCTATTGTTAGAACAACTTCTTGAACATGTAAAAGCAGGTGATATCGAAAAATTTTATGATGGTGTTTTTCAATATCTCGCTGAACAGCAAGATATGGTAGGTAATCCTTACCTAATGAAGTTCTATAAAGAGTTACTACCTTCACTACGTCGCAGTTATTTTTTGACCTTAAATACCTCTAAGCGGGAACTACAAGAAGCATTTGCATTATTTAAACTCGTGACTGATGCAATTTTGATCCGAAAATCACAACAAGCCGCTTTATTTATGGAAGATTTTTGTCGACACTTACGTAACCTTGTGTTGGAATCGCTGACACGAATGAAACAGATTGAATTGGCCTGGGCAAGACGCTCACGCCGCTAGTTAGGGCATTATGCGTTTAAGCAGTTTAAAACTTTCCGGCTTTAAATCTTTTGCAGATAGTACAACTTTAAATTTTAAGGCGAACCGCACAGCAGTGGTTGGTCCAAATGGTTGTGGCAAATCAAATGTAATTGATGCCATTCGATGGGTGATGGGTGAATCAAATGCTCGTCAGCTACGTGGTGGTAGCATGCAAGATGTTATTTTTACAGGAACCTCCAAGCGTAAGCCAGTGGGTGTGGCGAGTGTTGAGCTACGTTTTGATAATACCTATGGCAAATTGGGCGGGTCATATAATGCCTATAATGAGCTAGCGGTTCGCCGTCAGGTCACCCGTGAAGGTAAGTCCGAATATTTCTTAAATGGCACACGTTGCCGCCGCCGTGATATCACTGATATTTTCTTAGGAACAGGGTTAGGGCCGCGTTCATATGCAGTGATTGAACAAGGCATGATTAACCGTTTGGTTGATGCCAAACCTGAAGAAATGCGCATCTTTATTGAAGAGGCTGCAGGTGTTTCACGCTATCAAGCCCGTCGACGCGAAACCTTGCAACATCTTGAACATACTGAGCAAAACCTTTCACGTTTAGAAGATATTGCCCTAGAATTAAAATCGCAGCTTAAGACGCTTAAACGTCAATCCGAAGCAGCGGTTCAATATAAAACTCTGGAAAGCCAGATTCGGATCCTAAAAATTGAAATTTTGTCTTTTCAGGCAGATAAAAGCGTACGCTTACAAGAAGAATATACAGTTCAAATGAATGAACTGGGTGAAACTTTTAAATTGGTTCGCTCAGAGTTAAGTACGATTGAACATGATTTAGAAGCAACCAGCGCTTTATTTCAGCGACTTATTCAGCAATCTTCACCGTTACAACAAGAATGGCAACAAGCTGAGAAAAAACTATCTGAACTGAAAATGACTCTGGAACAAAAACAGAGTTTATACCAGCAAAATAGTATGACTCTCGTTCAGTTAGAACAGCAAAAATTCCAAACTAAAGAACGTTTACAACTTTCTGAATTGCAACTTGAAACACTGAATAATCAGTTAGATGAACAAACTGAATCATTAACTGGAATTGAGCATACTGCAACGGAAGCTGAACAAAACTTTGCTGATTTACAATCTCAGCAAAAACAAGCACAACAACAGTTTGAACAAATAAAAGCTCAGGTTGAAAAACAACAGCAGCAAAAAATGCAGATGTCTGCCCAAATTGAGCAGTTAGGCAAAAATGTTCACCGCATTGAACAGCAAAAAGAAACGTTGCAACATCAAGCAAGTCAGATTCAATCGCATGTTCATGAAGATGAGCAGGGCGAATTTGAGCAACTACAGCAGCAATTACGTCGTGAAATCTCGACTTTAGAGGCTGAAATTGAGCAGTATGTGCAACAGATTGAACAGTCTCAACAAGCGCATCAGACAACAAAAAATCAGCAACAAACGCTAAAAACAGAAATACAGGTTTTATTATCTGAGCAGAAAAACTTAAGCCAGCTTGTTGCTAAACAAAGTCCAAAGCAACATCAAGATACACTACGTTTAATGCAGGCTCTACAGTTAACGGAGCAAGGCAAGCCACATGCACAGATTGTTGAAAAGTTTTTAGCAAAATGGTTGCAGGCACATATTCTTGAAACTGAACAAGCCTTTCAGGAAGGAATTGCTCGCCAGTTAAAACCTTCAGAGCAAACGAGTCAATTTAAAGGTAATTTAGCCTGTTTAAATGACTGGATTGAGTCTCCACAGCTATCAATCTTTTCGAATGTAGTGATTGCACAAGATTTGGCAGTTGCTTTAAATGAGCAAAAGCAACTGCAATATGGTCAGTCTATTTTGACTTTAGATGGTTATCATATCGGGCAGGATTGGGTGATTGCCCTTATGTATGATGATGAAAGTCAAAGTGCGCAAGGTATGCTGAGCCATCGCATTCGTCTAGATGAAATTGAACAAGCCCTTGAAAAGCAACAACCTGAATTACAAGCATTAGATCAAATTTTAGTTCAGCAAAAAGATGAACTAGGGCAGTTGCAGTCTGACTTGCAGCAGAAACAGCAAGTTGTTAAACAAAAACAAAAAGACTTACAACAGCTTGATGTGCAAATTGCTAAACAGCAAACCGCAGCACAAGCCTTTTTACTGCAAAAACAACAATTGAAAGATCAGTTAGCTCAGCTAGACATGCAGCTTGAAGAAGATGCAATGCAAAAAGACGATCTTGAAATTGATTTGCATGCTCTAGCAATCAAACTTGAAACCATTTTACCTGATTATAAAACTTTGCAATTCCGGGTAGAAGAGTTAACGGAACAGTTAGAAGAACAGCAACAAGCTCTACAACATCAGCAGCAAGAACGCGAGATTTTACGTCGTAGTAGTACGCAAACCACACAACAAATCGAGTTGCTTGAAAAAGATATCTCGTTCTTGCAAAGTCAATATCAGCAGATTAATGCTCAAATGGAGCAGGCGAAAAAATTTGTTGACCCTATTCAGTTAGAGTTACCAAATCTTGAGTCAGAATTTCAGCAACAATTTGCTCAAACTGAAAAGTTGCAAAAGAACTGGAATGAATGGCAGCTTGAACTCAATAGTGTGCAGGAAAAACAACAAACCCTGACAGATCAGCGTCATCAATATCAACAAAAAGATGAACAACTCAGAGAGCAACTTGAAGAGAAGCGTTTGGCATGGCAAGCGGCTAAGTCAGATCGTGAACATTACCAAGAACAGCTTAAAGAGTTAAATGCCGAAGTCCAAAAAGGTTTACAAATTGATTTAACTGAGCACCAGCAAAAACTGGAAAAAGTACAGAAACAGTTTGAAAAAATCGGTGCGGTAAACCTTGCGGCTTCACAAGAATTTGAAGAGGTTTCTCAGCGTTTTGATGAGTTGAGTCACCAGATTCAAGATTTGGAAAATACGGTAACTCAACTAAAAGATGCGATGAAAAGCATTGATCAGGAAACCCGTAAGTTGTTTATGACAACGTTTGATCAGATTAATCAAGAGTTGCAAAATCTGTTTCCAAAGGTCTTTAATGGTGGTGAGGCGAGTTTAAGCCTTGAAGATGACTGGCAATCTGGTGTTAAACTGATGGCTAGACCACCGGGTAAGAAAAATAGTTCTCTAGCATTACTTTCCGGTGGAGAAAAGGCGTTAACAGCGTTAGCATTAGTATTTGCGATTTTTAGATTAAATCCGGCACCGTTCTGTGTGTTAGATGAAGTGGACGCACCACTTGATGATGCGAATGTTCAGAGATATTGTAATTTGGTAAAAGAGCTTTCTGAACATGTACAATTCATTTACATTACACATAATAAGCTGGCGATGACCATGGCAACTGATTTGTTGGGTGTGACCATGCCTGAACCGGGTACATCAAAATTAGTCACTGTCGATTTAGAACAGGCAAAAGAATACGGGTTAGTTTCGGAGTCATAGAATGGAAATCAATACGATTATTGGCATCGTTGTCGCCATTATTATTATGCTAATTGGCTTAAAAATGATTTTAAAAAAGTCAAACCATGCCGAACCCTCATTAGACAGTGATTTGCATATTAATCCTGATAGTAATCAACCAGTTATACCTAGACATGTGCGAGATCAGCTTGAACAAGCTGAAGCTGAACGTGTATCGGCAACTAGTACAGAGCGAGTAGAGCCGACGTTAAATGAATCTGCATCGGTAGAAACTAGTACAACAAAATCAACAGAAACTTTGGCTGTAGAACCTGCTCAATCAATTTCAGCCGAATCAACTCAACCCGCTGTTGAAAATTCTTCGGACCAGATTAAATCTGAAGAAACTGTAAAAAGCTCTACCATTAACACAGACAGTTCAGCTGAGTTAGTTGATACGGTTTCTGTTAAATCAGAAATTGAAGCTTTATCAGAAGAAAAATTGAAATCTGAAAGTGAAAAAACTGAGCCTGAGTTGAGTTTAAACCCAAATATTGAAACTGCCGAAATTGCTGAATTTGAAGGCGAGAGTAATATTCTGGATGTACATTTGCATGAACAGCAACGCTATGATGATGAAAGTGCATTAGCGATGGCTGAACAGATTATTGCTTTAAATGTCTATCCGAACCCGCGTCGCGCGTTGTCTGGCGATAAAGCACTTAAAGTATTGTTAAAATATGGTTTACGTTATGGCGAAATGTCATGTTTCCATCGCTATGAAAATACGGATGAGCCGAGCGTACTAATGTTTTCAGTACTGCGTATGACAGACAATGGACCAGCTGGATTTGATCTTGAAACCTTGTCTAGTGAACAAGTTCAAGGGTTGGCATTTTTCCTTGCGCTTCCAAACAGTAAAGCCGTAACTGGTTTTGACATGATGGCGAGTATTGCAGGTTTAATTGCTCGTGAAATTGATGGCAAAGTTTATGATGAAAATAATCTTGAATTTACACCACAGTTAAAAGAGCACTGGCGTCATCATGTGATTGATTATCGTCCGGCACATGCGACTGCCTAGTTTTAATTTTTTACGTTCGTTGCGATAATTGCAATATATCTAGTCGCAGCTCAGGGTGGAGAAATTTCCACCCTTTTTTATGGTGAATAACATAATGGCAACAACTTCCGTGATCGAACAGATGCGTCAGCTTATTCAACTGATTGCAAAGCATAACCACGCCTATTATGTGATGGATCAGCCGACAATCTCGGACAGTGAATATGATCATTTATTTCACCAGTTAAAAGCTTTAGAAGAGCAATATCCTGATCAGGTTCAATCAGATTCTCCAACGACAAAGGTAGGCGGCCAAGCACTCTCTAAATTTCAAAGTGTGACTCATGTCGTTCCGATGCTTTCTTTGGGGAATGTTTTTAATCAGGAAGACTTATTTGCATTTGCTCGCCGTGTTGAAGAGCGTTTGCCTAACCAAAAAGTACAATATGAAGTAGAACTAAAACTTGATGGTCTTGCGATTTCGCTTTGGTATGAAAACGGTGTGTTAATACGTGGTGTTACACGTGGTGACGGCGAAACTGGAGAAGACATTACCCAAAACGTCAAAACGATTCGTAACTTGCCTAAAGTGTTGCATTCAGATCACTTTGAAATTCCACGTTTGCTTGAAGTCCGCGGTGAAGTGCTCATGCCAAAGTCTGGCTTTGAAAAACTTAATGCCGATCAGGAAGCAAAAGGTGAGAAAACGTTTGCGAACCCACGTAATGCCGCAGCAGGTAGTTTAAGACAGCTCGACCCGAATATTGCTGCTAGTAGACCTTTAGCGTTTTATGCGTATGGTATTGCCCAGTGCGAACCAAATCATAACTTAACCACCATGCACGACAGCCTGCAATGGCTCACACAACTTGGATTTGAAATTGCTGAGCGTCAATATCTATGTAATTCAATTCAAGAAGTACAGCAGCGTTATGAGCAAATCCAACAAGAACGTCCAGATCTACAAGTTGAAATTGATGGAATGGTCGTAAAGGTTGATGACTTAAAACAACAACAACAACTTGGTTTCTTAAGTCGTGAGCCACGTTGGGCAACTGCTTATAAATTTCCTGCACAAGCTGCATTAACTACAGTTGATCAGATTGATTGGCAAGTAGGGCGTACAGGTACTTTAACCCCTGTAGCGCGTTTAAACCCTGTATTTGTAGGGGGAGTAACGGTTTCCAACGTAACTTTACATAACATTGGTGAAATCCATCGTCTAGATGTGCGTGTTGGCGATACTGTTAGTGTTTATCGTACGGGCGATGTTATTCCTAAAGTAGAAAAAGTTTGGCCAGAATTCCGTTCACCTGAAGCTGAAATTGTACATTTGCCTGAAAGCTGTCCTGTTTGTGCCTCACCAGTTGTAATGCCTGAAGGAGAAGCTTTAGCACGTTGTTCTGGTGGACTTTATTGTGCTGCACAGCGAATTGAAGCGATTCGCCATTTTGTATCACGTAAAGCTCTGGATATTGAAGGTTTAGGAGACCGCTGGGTAGAGTCTTTATTACACCTCGATTTACTTAAAGATGTTGCCGACATTTACCATTTGCATGAGCACCGAGAAACTTTGCTCGGTATTGAAAAAATGGGTGAGAAATCGGTACAAAATCTCATTGATGCCATTGAAGCCAGTAAGAAGACAACGCTTGCACGTTTTATTTATGCTCTGGGAATTCGTGGAGTGGGTGAAACAACAGCTAGAATGTTGGCCAATACTTTCCAAACTTTAGAAGCACTTAAAGCTGCTGATGTTGAAGCTTTAAAGAAAACCCCAGATGTCGGTGATATTACTGCAGAGTGGATTGCTGACTTTTTCTTGGCACCGCACAATATTGAAGTACTTGATCGCTTAATTGCAGCCGGGATTCATTGGGATGCGCCAACAGCTCCAACACGTCAGCCGTTAAATGGTGAAAGCTGGGTATTAACAGGCACATTAGAACAAATGACCCGTGATCAGGCGACTCAAATGCTACAAGCATTAGGTGCGCGTGTAAGCGGTAGTGTATCGAGTAAAACCAAATGCGTCGTTGCGGGCGAGAAGGCTGGTTCGAAATTAGAAAAAGCAGCAAAACTTGGTATTGCTGTTATGAATGAGACTGATTTCTTATCACTTATGGCGAGCTACGGGCAGACTTTAAGCGAATAGGTCTACCGAAATAAGAACCATTGATTTTAGTTACAAATTTATAAATTGATGGTTTAAGTTATATTTTAACGCTTGTTTGAACTTATAAATCAGACAAGCGTTTCTTTTTGCACAGGAAATTTAAATAACTTAAACTGCAAATGCGTATGTTTCTCATTTTAATTTGATAAAAATCATAAACTTAACTATTTTTTATTTTGCAATCATTTTTAAGATTGCCCATAATAGTCTTCATACGATAGGAGATTTATTATGCGTGGCAATCCAGAAGTCATAGACTATTTAAATATGCTCATTGGCGGAGAATTGGCTGCCCGTGATCAATATCTAATCCATTCTCGTATGTATGAGGATTGGGGCCTAAATAAAATTTATGAACGTATTGATCATGAGATGCAAGAAGAAGCTTCTCATGCTGATGCGATCATTCGCCGTGTATTGTTCTTAGGTGCTAAACCAAACATGCATCGTGAAGATATCAATGTTGGTACAGATGTTGTATCTTGTTTAAAAGCTGATTTGGCGCTTGAATATCATGTTCGTGAAAAGTTAGCGACTGGTATCAAACTCTGTGAAGAGAAGGGCGATTACATTAGCCGTGATATGTTGCGTCAACAATTATCAGATACTGAAGAAGACCATACATATTGGTTAGAAAAGCAATTACGTTTAATTGAGTTGATTGGCTTACAAAACTATATTCAATCTCAAATTTAATAAAATGACCCAGCTTAAGCTGGGTTTTTTTATGGGCTTATTTTAATGAAATGAAGTCTTAACTTGGATGTTAATTTTGTCAAATTGAACATATTCAAAGCCTTACTATATAAGGCTTTGGCAGTTACAAAAAAGTCAGAAAAATTGTATCGCACCCCCTGTTTTTTTTATGAAATTGTTTATAATTTCGCCAATAAAACCCTTGCCTAGAAATTTAATGAGGCAAGGGTTTTTCTATGGAAAATCGGTTGGTATGGATCGCCAATGATTTTATGGTGAGTTCGCGGAATATGTTATTTACCAAACCTGCTGTTTTAGACACAGCTACTCTCTTAAGCACACAGCGTCTTGCAACACGACTAAGCTTTTTTAGCTTAGGTTTTGCGACCGCAGCTTGGGCACCTCTCATTCCTTTTGCACAGCAGCGCCTAAACCTAAATCATGCTGATTTTGGTTTACTTTTGCTTTGTATGGGGATTGGCTCAATGATCGCTATGCCTGCGACAGGTGCTTTAGTCAAGCGCTGGGGGTGTCGTCCGTTAATTGCTTTAGCATTGATGCTGTTAATGGTCTTATTGCCTAGCCTTACGATGTGGAGCAGCATTGTGACCATGGCTGTAGCATTGTTTGTCTTTGGATCGGCAGCAGGATGTCTTGGAGTGGCTATTAATTTACAAGCAGTAGTTGTTGAAAAACATAGCTTGCGAGCGCTCATGTCTAGTTTCCATGGAATGTGTAGTCTTGGTGGCTTAACGGGCGCTATGCTTGTGACAGCACTATTGGCAGTAGGACTTTCACCCTTAATGAGTACTTTATCAGTCGTTATGATTTTGCTTGTTATTGGTGGTGTTGCTATTCCTTCTTGTTTAACGTCTTTTGAACAGGATGAAAAGCCACATGAAGATACAACTCAAGCACCGAAAAAACGTTATCGTCCCGATGGCATTATTCTGCTTATTGGTATGATGTGTTTTATCGCCTTTTTATCAGAAGGTGCTGCGATGGATTGGGGTGGTATTTATTTAACAAGTAAATATCAACTTAATCCTGCTTTTGCTGGTCTCGCATATACTTTTTTTGCGCTTAGCATGACCACTGGTCGTTTTGCAGGTCATGTCTTACTTAAGCAATGGGGCGAAAAAAATATTGTGACTTATAGTGCAATTGGGGCCGCGATTGGTATGGCTGTTATTGTGACAGCACCCGTATGGCAAGTGGTTGTACTAGGTTATGCGCTATTAGGATTAGGCTGTTCTAATATTGTGCCAGTGATGTTTTCTCGCGTAGGTCGACAAAACAAGATGCCGAAAGCAGCAGCACTTTCTTTAGTATCTACGATTGCCTATACAGGCTCATTAAGTGGACCAGCTTTAATCGGTTTAATTGGTGAATGGGTTGGTTTAAGCACGGTTTTAACAGGCGTAGCTGTATTGCTTTTTATTATTGCTTTACTTAACCGTTTTACGTTAATCAAGACAAATTAATTTATAACTAATAATCACCAAATAGCGAACATCGAGAAATTAAATTTCTCGATGTTCTTTTTTAGATTTATAAAACTTGATAGATAGATTGATAATTATCTTGTAATAATCTCTGAGGCTTCATCAGTAGAGTTGGTGTCTTTTCTAAATCATCCAAGAAGTTATTTCGCCAATTGGTAAGATCAGAAGATGTTAATCCCTCTATCAATTGCTGATAACGATTAATACGCTCAGTTTTAGACATTTCTAAAGCCATTTTTAAAGTATCCATCATTGCCGCTCTATCTTGCGGATCAACAATCAAGGCTTGAGACATCTGCTCAGCAGCTCCCGCATATTTAGATAAAATGAGTACCCCAGGATTTTCTGGGTCTTGGGCTGCAATATACTCTTTAGCGACTAGGTTCATACCATCGCGTAGTGAGCTGATCCAGCAAATATCTGAATGGCGGTAAATGTGCATAAGATTATGGTGTTGAACCGTGTCATAGCAGCAATCTACCGGTCTCCAGTCTTCATGTGCAAACTCTTCGTTAATTAACTCTAGCTTGGTTTTAAAACGTTGGTATAAGCGTTGATAAGCTGGAATATCGGTACGAGATGGTATTGCAACTTGAAGATGTCGAACTAAACCATGATATTCGGGGCTGGTTTCCAAAAAGGTTGCAAATGCATTAAATCTTTCGAGTAAACCTTTTGAGTAATCAATACGATCAACACCAATAATCGTTTTTTGACGTGGGATTTCTTCAAAATTAAACACGGAAGAGGTCGCCAAATCTTGTTGTGCTTGCTTTTGTATAATCTCTGGCTGAACACCAATTGGGTACGACTTAATTAATATTTGACGTTTTTTGTAGCTAATACTGTTGCTTTGAATTTTCTGAGCTTCGAGTAAATTTAGACAAGTCTGCATACATGCATTTTGATCGATCTGAGTTTGTAAGCCAATAACATCATATTGAATCAAGTCTTGAATTAATTCTCGAGCTACTGGAATTTTGTGCCAGATATTTAGGCTAGCAAAAGGAATATGTAAGAAGAAACCAATTTTATTTTGCATGCCTAATTCACGGCAGTAACGCGCCACACTAAAAAAGTGATAATCATGTATCCAAATAAGATCGTCAGGCTGTGCAAGCTGTTTTAATTTTTCAGCAAATAACCGATTGACCTTTTGATAGGTATTATATTCTTCTGCATCATATTCAATCAGGTCTTCTCGAGCATGCATTGCTGGCCAGAGAACCTTATTTGCAAATCCACAGTAATATTGCGCGTATTGTTGATGAGTAAGAGGACAGGTAATGTAATCAATTCCTTCAGAATAAGCCTGTTCAAATTCTGGTGCTTCGCCATCTGTGATTTGCTGACCATTCCAGCCTAACCAAATACCATTACTATCATTCAAAGCATCTTGCACAGCCACGGCAAGGCCACCTGCTGAAGCTTTACCTGATGGCATACTTATTCTGTTCGATAACACAATTAATTTAGACATATTTGTTCTCCATTCTCATTTTGGCTATTTTTGACATATAAGCTTTTTATTCTGTTTTTAAATAAAAGAAGAAAATTCGCGACATTATTAATATCTTTTAATCTATATTTGGCTTGTGTTTCGCCGGAACCTACTTTAATCGTGAGACCAGCGTGCTGATTAATAAAAATAAAACCAGATTCATCTGTTAAATCATCTCCTATAAAAATCGGTACTACAGAAGGTAAATTAAGATGATTTAATATAGTTTGAATGGCTTTACCTTTGTCAGCTTGGTTTGGTATTAACTCAACAACAAATTTCCCATGATTTATTTTTAATTGCGGATAATCAGGATTAATCTGATGCATAATATTAATAGCAACATTTTCTAGGTTGGGATTTTTACGGTAATGTAAAGCAATAGAATATCCTTTATCCTCAATTAATAATTCAGGATATTTCTCACAAGATTTTATAATATCTTGTTTTAATTTTTTAAAATTAATCGAACTTAAATCTGGTCGAATATAATGATCTGAGCCAAAATAAATATTTAAACCATGCAAGCCAGCAACAGGAATCTCAATAGGCTGTAATAGCTCGCAAGCTGTGTCTACATCTCGACCTGTTACAGCAATAACGGGTATATTTAATTTAATAATTTTTTTTATAGTTTCTAATGTCGTGTTTGGAATAAAACTTTGCTCAGGATTAATTTGGAATGGCGCTAACGTCCCATCAATATCCAAAAATAAGCAATAATTTCTATCTAAAGATAAGGTTTTTATAATATCATCTGGTGTAACAAAATATGTATTTTTTTCTCTCCCATCAGATATTGTACTTTGACCGTTCATATTAGCCTTCCTAATATTTTGTTCAATAATTAATCTTCTAACATTAAAATGAATTGATGAATCATTTCTTTTAATAAAAAAACATAAGTATTAACATTAATTACATTGCATAATGGATTTATAGGCGAAGTGTGGATTATGTTGTTTTTTGAGTGGCTTCAATGTTTAGATAATTAAAGTTTTGTATATTTACTATGAATAATGCAGGTCTTGTTTATCAATATATTTCAGAATATTAAATACTCATAAATCCTTGATTTTACTTTTTGAAATCCAATTTTTATGTTGATTTTAAAAGATATTTTAAAGTCATATTATTATATAATCCTGATAAAGTCGGCTTTGGACAGGCATATGAAGTTACAAAATAAAATTTTATTAATTACAGGTTGGGGAGTAGGTGTGGAACCTTTGCAAACTCTAAAATTACATTTGGAAAAAAAAGGTTTTGATACTCAACTTATTAATATTTTTAATGTTTTAGATCGTAACTTTCGAGCACAGCTTGATTTAGTGGCTGAAGTTGATGTGGTAATCGGTTGGTCTTTAGGTGGGCAGTTGGCGACTCACTTAGTTGATTCTTTTTATAAGAGCACTGGTCTAACTAAAACTTTAATTACACTTGCTTCTAATCCATGTTTTGTTGCCAATAGAGTGTGGCAAACTGCAATGCCTACTGATGTATTTAGTCAATTTAAAGCGTCTTTTTTACAGAACTCGCAAGCTACTTTAAAGCGCTTTTATTATTTAATTACACTTGGTTCATCTCAAGCTAAACAAGACTGGATAAGCTTACAAAATATAGCAAGCCCGCCTTCAAATGAACTTTTATTAGAAGGTTTGCAAATGCTTGAACAGTTAAATCTGGTAGATAACTTAAAAAACTATCTGGGGCCACAGCTTCATCTGTTTGCCGAGCAAGATAATGTCATTCCTTGCAAAATTATGGAAAATTTTAAAGATATAGCGACAAAGAACATGAGTTATAAGCTAATAAAAGACGCTACACATGCTTTTCCCTACCTACAGGTCGAAAGAACAATTGAAGAAATCTGCCAATTTTTAACAATTCATCAGCAAAGTTAATAAGCTTTGATTGATATCGCAATTTTCTTTCATTCTTAACAGGTTTAACATGTGTTCAATGAAAGATTTGAACGCTGTAAAAGGGTAAATAGGATGACCGATAATTTTGATTTAGAACATATTTGGCATCCTTATACTTCAATGACCCAACCTTTACCCACATTTAAAGTGAAACGTGCTTATGGAGCAACGATTGAACTAGATGATGGTAAAACTTTAATTGATGGTATGTCGTCTTGGTGGTGTGCAATTCACGGCTATAACCATCCTGAACTCAATCAGGCAGTGACAGATCAATTACAGAACATGTCACATATCATGTTTGGTGGGCTAACCCATGATCCTGCGATTGAACTTGGTAAAATTCTTTTAAAAATTACACCGCCAAGTCTCGATAAGATTTTTTATGCAGATTCAGGGTCGGTTGCCGTTGAAGTTGCTTTGAAAATGGCTGTGCAATTTTGGACAGCACAAGGCCAACCACAAAAAACAAATTTTATTACTCCGCGTTCTGGTTATCACGGTGATACATGGAATGCGATGTCGGTCTGTGATCCAGTGACAGGTATGCATCAGATTTTTGGCACAAGCTTACCTAACCGTCTTTTTGTAGCAGCACCGCAAACCAAATTTCATGAAGATTGGAATCCTCAAGATATTGCTGAGCTAGAACAGACTATTCAGCAAAATCATGAAAACCTTGCTGCACTCATTATCGAACCAATTGTTCAAGGTGCAGGGGGCATGCGTTTTTATCATCCTGAATATTTACGTCAGGCTAAAGCGCTTTGCGAGAAGTATCATCTGTTATTAATTTTTGATGAAATCGCTACTGGTTTTGGTCGTACTGGTAAGCTCTTTGCGTGGGAACATGCACAAGTTGAGCCCGACATTATGTGCATAGGTAAAGGGTTAACAGGCGGCTATATGACTTTATCTGCGACTTTGACTACAAAGTATGTTGCAGAAACGATTAGTCGCGGTGAGGCTGGAGTATTTATGCACGGTCCAACTTTTATGGCCAATCCGCTTGCTTGCGCTGTTGCCTTGAGAAGTACGCAATTATTAATTGAGCAAGATTGGCAAGCCAATATTAAGCGAATTGAGCAACAACTTAGCCAATATTTAACGCCTTTAAGTCAGCTTGATTATGTTGCTGATGTACGAGTGCTGGGTGCAATTGGTGTCGTAGAACTTACCTTTAATGTCGACATGAAAACTTTACAGCAACAATTTGTAGACCGTGGAATCTGGATTCGTCCTTTTGGCAAACTGGTTTATGTGATGCCACCGTATGTCATCACTCAACAAGAGCTAAGCGATTTGCTTGAACAATTGGTTGACGTTGTTAAAACGTTACAGGGAGCACATTAAGATGTCATTGCTTGATCATTTTGCTAACGAGCTAGATGAGTTAAAACAACAAGGTAATTTCAGACAATTTACCCAAAATGTGCAACATGGCTGTTTTATTACAATTCAAAATAAAACAATGCTCAACTTAGCTTCAAATGATTATCTTGGACTGGCGGCTGATCTAAATCTTCGCCAAGAGTTTTTAGATAGCTTGCCGTTAGAGCGGAGCTATTTTAGTTCTTCATCAGCCCGTTTATTGACAGGTAACTTTGATGAATATGAACAGTTGGAAAATAGTTTAAGTAAAGCATTTGGTGGTCGGTCGGCTCTGCTATTTAATAGTGGCTATCACATGAATATTGGTATTTTGCCTGCTGTTGCTGATAGTAAAACTTTAATTTTGGCAGATAAATTAGTCCATGCCAGCATGATTGACGGGATCCGTTTATCTGGTGCGCAGTATGTGCGTTATCGACATAATGATTTACAGCACTTAGAACAACTTCTGCAAAAGTATCATGATGATGACAAGATTGAACGAATCATTGTGGTCACAGAAAGTATTTTTAGTATGGATGGTGATGAAACGGATTTAGCTGCATTAGTCCAGCTTAAAAAACGTTTTGCTAAAACCATGCTATATGTCGATGAAGCACACTCAATTGGTGCTCGTGGTCAGCAAGGCTTAGGATGTGCTGAACAATATAATGTCATTCAAGAAATTGATTTTCTAGTTGGTACCTTCGGTAAAGCATTAGCAGCAGTTGGTGGTTACATTATTTGCGATCCAATTCTTAAAGACTATCTTATTAATAAAATGCGCCCGCTTATTTTTACTACCTCTCAACCCCCTATTATTGTAGCTTGGGTAAACTTTATATTCCAAAAAGTATTGGTTGCTCAACCTCAGCGTGAACACTTAAAAAATATTAGCCAATATCTTCAACAAGCCGTTGTACAAAAGGGTTATGTAAGCCCGTCGACTAGTCATATTGTTCCAGTTATTGTTGGAGAAAGTCAGGCTGCGATCGATAAGGCAAAACACGTTCAAGAAAGCGGCTTTTATGCCATGCCTGTACGCCCACCAACAGTACCTAAAAATAGTGCACGTTTGCGTATTTCTTTAACGTCAATGGTACAGCAACATGAGCTTGAAGAATTGGTGAGTTTTCTGTGAGTTTGAATAAAAACTTGGTTGCCCAGCGTTTTGCCAAAGCTGGGCAAAGCTATTCAGAGCATGCAATAGTTCAAAAACAAATTTGCCAAAATTTAACGGGCTTACTAAAGCAGTTTTGCCCAAGTACGATGTCACGTGTTTTTGAAATCGGTTGTGGTTCTGGCAATTTAACGCGTCTTATTACTGCATCTTTTCAGATTGAAAAATTAATTTTGAATGATCTGTATGCAGATGTGCAGCAGCACTTCAATCATCAAGAAAATTTGAAATGGTTGATTGGGGACATTGAAACGTTAGATTTCCCCCAACAGCTCGATATGATTATTTCAGGTTCTGCTTTGCAATGGATGCAGGATTTGCCTCTTTTGCTTAAGCGTTGTAATGAGGCTTTAGTTGATCAAGGCTGGTTATGCTTTTCAACATTCGGCTCTCAGAATTTAAGAGAAATTAAAGAGCTAACCGGACAAGGTTTAAGTTATTGGTCAGTTGAAAATTGGAATAGTGCCTTAACTCAGGCTGGTTTTGAGATTTTGCATTTGTCAGAGTCAGAAACTCAACTCTATTTTGATTCGCCTAAAGCCGTGTTGCAGCATTTAAAAGCAACAGGTGTAACGGCAACTGCTCAGCATCGTTGGACAAAGCAAACTTTACAACAGTTTTATCAAGATTATGATCGGTTTAAGTACGCTGAGGGATATTCCCTCACATATCATCCGATTTATTGTATTGCCCGGAGAGTGAAGTAAATGAGTGGCCAGATCTATTTTGTGAGTGGGATTGATACCGACATTGGTAAAACCTACGCTACAGGCTTTTTAGCAAAATTATGGACTGAGCAGGGTAAAAAAGTGATTACCCAAAAACTCATTCAGACGGGTAATGCTGATATTTCTGAAGATATCGAAAAGCATCGTGAAATTATGGGGCAGGGCTGGTTTCAAGAAGATCATGATAAGCTAACCATGCCTGAAATTTTTAGCTATCCTGCTTCGCCTCATCTTGCAACACGCCTAGATAACCGAGAAATTGATTTTCAAAAAATTGAAAATGCGACGCAAACATTGGCAGAGCGTTTTGAAATTGTATTGTTAGAAGGTGCGGGCGGCTTAATGGTGCCACTAACCACCAGTCTGCTTAGCATTGATTATGTTGCTCAGCACCAGTTTCCAGTTATTTTAGTAACATCAGGTCGTTTAGGAAGTATTAACCATACTTTACTTAGTCTTGAAGCACTTAAGTCTCGTGGACTTAAATTAAAAGCTTTGGTTTATAATTTAAAAGATGAATCAAAAGATCCATTAATTTCTCAAGATACTTCAAATTATCTGAAAGACTATTTAGCAGTTCATTTCCTTGAAGCTGAATGGATTGAACTGGAAAAAATGAATTAAGTTAAAAAATGATATAAAAAAACCGCTCTGATTTGAGCGGTTTTTTTATATCAATAAATCTTAGAACTTCTTAGAACCACGGTTAAAACCAGTTGATTTACGTTGGTTACCCGTGTTAGCTGGAGCTTCTTTTTCTTCATCACGACGTTGTTGGCGTAAGTAACCGCCACGACGAGCAGCCATTGGCTTTTCAGTCATACGGTCAGTACGACGTTTTGCCATACCAAATAAACCTGTACCTTGACGTGGTTTTAACTCAACAGATTTTGCTAGATTATCGATATCAGTTTTATCGAGTTCCATCCAGCGGCCAGTACGTAATTCGCGTGGTAAAATAACTGTACCGTAGCGCGTACGCAATAAGCGGCTTACTTTAAGTTCTTGTGATTCAAAAATACGACGAACCTCACGGTTACGACCTTCTTTCACCACAACTTGGTACCAACGGTTAATACCTTCACCGCCAATTTCTGAGAAAGATTCAAATTTAGCAGGGCCATCTTCAAGTTCTACGCCATTAACCATGTTTTGACGTATTTTAGGTGTTACTTCACCCATAACTCGAACAGCATATTCACGTTCAACTTCATTTGATGGGTGCATTAAGCGGTTAGCAAGCTCACCATCATTTGTAAATAGTAATAAACCAGTACTGTTAATATCTAGACGACCTACCATTACCCAGCGGTCATTCGCAATTTGTGGCAAATGATCAAATACAGTCGGGCGTTTTTCAGGATCATTACGTGAACAGATTTCGCCTTCTGGCTTATAGTAAATCAATACACGGCGACGAATTTCGTCTTCAATTTGAAACTGAACTTTACGGCCATCAATGCGTAATTCATCGCCTGGTTCAATGCGCTCACCCACTTGGGCAACACGACCGTTTACACTCACGCGTCCTGCGGCAATAACCTCTTCCATATATCGGCGGGAACCTAATCCGATTCGCGCTAATACTTTTTGCAATTTTTCACTCATGACAGCACAACCTTAGACATAATGATCAACAGTCCACCTCTTTATGATTTCGGTGCATTTGCATCGAGAGCCATAAAGGCTTCCTTGGCGTTCTGTAGGGGAGGCAATTGGCCTAGCGATGCTAGACCAAAAGCATTCAGAAACTGAGGCGTTGTAATTAGCAACGCGGGTCTTCCGGGTAAATCTCTAAAACCGGCTTCTTTAATCCAGTTCCAGTCAAATAGTGTTCTAAGAATCTGACTATTATTAGACACACCACGAATTTGTTCAATATCAGCGCGGGTAACCGGTTGATGATAAGCAATGACAGCCAGGGTTTCTAGTAATGAAGGCGACAGTTTTGTTGGTCGCTCTGGCCAAATTTGAGCAATAATACTACGATATTTAGATCGTACCTGAAAGCGAAACCCTTGCGCTGTTTCAATCAACTCAATAGATCGGCCATGTTGTAATAGCGCGAGCTGTTGTAAAAGTTGACGAAGCTGTTGTTTATTATATTGATTATTAAATGCTTCTTTTAAACGGGCAATTGAAACGGGCGCTTCACTAGCAAAAATAATAGCTTCAAGTTGTAATAAGACTTCGTGGTGAATGTCAGCTAATGACAAATCCGTATTATTTTGTTCAAAGCTCATATTGAAGATCCTTGAATTGCTAACGGAGCTTCAATACCTGAGGCAATAATTTTAATTCGCTGTTGTCGGGTTAACTCTAAAACAGCCATAAATGTAACAACCATTCCCATGCGACCTTGCAGAGGATTGAGTAATTCTTTAAAACTTAACACGTCACCAGACTCTAATTTCTCTTCAATATATGCAATGCGTTCTTCTAGTAAGACAGGCTCTTGAGCCACAACATGCGTAATAGGTTCTGGTCGGTTAAACACACAGAACAATGCGTCATGCAATGCTGAAATATCATAGCCTTCATAAACAGGAGCAATATGACCTAAGCTCACATTTGCACTGAATGTATCACGCTCAAGAATTGGCATTTGACCCAAACGTTCAGCCGCTTGCTTGATACGTAGATAGGTTTCAAGTCGGTCAATAAGTTCTTGTTTAGGGTCTTTTTCAATACTGATGATTGTTGGCTTTGGTAAAAGTAGGCGAGACTTTAAATCTGCCAATAAAGCGGCCATCACCATATAATCAGCGGTTAGCTCAATATTTAAGGATTTCATACTATCCATATAAGTTAAATATTGACTTGCTATAGGCGCAATATCGACGTGAATTAAATCAAAACCGTTTTTTTGAATCAGATAAATTAAAAAATCTAGGGGACCTTCAAACTGTTCGAGCAAAATCTCAAATGCAGCAGGAGGGATATAGAGATCTTCAGGAATCTTGTCATGCCACTCATCTAAAACACGGATGTGTGGAGCGTCTTCCATGGATTGATGAAGTGATTGATTCATTACGATTATAAGCCACGCGAATTTTCAAAAGCATGAGACTTGTTATTCAAGTCAAAGAGAGCTGTAAACAGAAGAACAGCAGATAGTGAAAATCATTCTAAATGAATTGTGCATTTTAATAAATTACTTAACGACTAAAGTGTAAAAAAAATCCAAAATAAATAAAGAGTATTTTTTTGAGTGATAATACTTTTTTTAAAACTATTGGTAAAAATTGTAAGTGCTTATTCAAAAGCACTTACATCGCCAATACCACGACGGATAATTTCAGGATGTTCACCCGATAAGTCGACAATACTTGTGCTTGTTAAAGTACCGAAACCACCATCAATAAATACATCGATTCGTTTATCTAGCTGATTTTCAATATCGTAAGGATCATCTAGAGGGTCTTCTTGACCCGGTAAAATTAATGTACTCGTAAGTAGGGGCTCACCAAGCTCTTGTAATAAAGCCTGACAAATTGGATTACTTGGAATACGTAAGCCAATGGTTTTCTTTTTAGGATGCATTAACCTACGAGGAACTTCACTTGTTGCAGGTAAAATGAATGTCGTTATAGCAGGGGTATTCGCTTTCAATAAACGATATGTTGCATTATCAACTTTTGCATACGTTGCAATATCTGATAAGTCACAGCACATAATGGCATATTGATGTTTAGGTCCTAAACCGCGAATCTGCGCAATACGTTCCATGGCATTTTTATTACCGATTTGGCACCCAATTGCGTAGGCTGCATCGGTAGGATAAACCACAACATCTCCGGCACGAATGCGTTCAACCGCTTGGCTAATAAGGCGTTGCTGTGGATTTTCAGGATGTACATGTAAATGCATCATATTTTAGAGACTCCATCACGCCAGTGTTAAAATAATTATTAGGCTTTTTAAACAACCTATGCAAGTAATTAACGTGGTTTTTTTGTCAATTAATCAAGGAGTTCACGTTTAAATTCATTTAATTGTAATGCTAGGCCTGAACGTGTACATTGGCAAATAAAACCAATAAATGCTGCTGCATCACGTGGCAACTTGGCTTCACCTGAAAAGTAACGTTGTACTTGAGCATAGACATTATCTTTAAATATTTTGCCATCTCCACCATCACCTGTCAGATTATCAAGCGAGACTCTAAATTTTCTACCAAAAGACTGTGCAAACAACCATTCAATTGCCTGAGGCTTAACTTCGACTTGTTCAAATAGACTTTGCTGTTCTTGCGTACGGCCATCGGGAGCGTACCAATATCCTAGATCAGGTAATAGGCGGCGTTTTTCGCCTGCAATAGACCAATGACTAATTTCATGCAAGGCACTATTAAAGAAACCATGGGCAAATTGAATCTTGGCAGGTTCTATATTTGTTGCAGGGAAATATTCTGGTTCAAAATCTCCACGAACTAATGTCACATTATGGTGGGAAAACCAGTGATTAAAGTGTAAAATAAGCCAATCGACTTGCTCAGACTCCGATTTTGAGCTTGACCATGGTGAGAGTTGCACTATGTCAGGTACAAGAGTGTTCTGATGAGTTGAATGGGTGCAAACGAGTAATGAAGTGTTAACTTCAGGTTGCGGCTGCAACAGGTGCATTGCTTAATTTACCCCGAGTTCTGTCTAAAGAAGTGCAAAATTGTATCTTAATCTTTGACAGAGTACCGATGAATTTGTAGAATTGCCGCCTTAATTATGTCAGCAAATACCTTTCCGGCACAGATTGAGCCGTTTAAATGGGCTGAACAAGGCTTTACATGGTCAGGTCAACTGCCCTTGTCTCGCTTTGCTCGTATCGCTCGTGAAGCTGTTGGATCAATTGATAACCAATTGATCAACATAGACTGTAAGCTATCAATGGATGCCTATCATCGCATTGTGTGGATGGATGGTCATATGGACACGATAGTTCCAATGGAGTGCCAACGTTGTTTGGAACCTGTTGAAATTCCTCTTGTCTTAGACTTTCATATTGCATTAATGGATGATGAGTCACTGATAGAGCGCTTGGATGAGGATGCTGATTTCATCGTTTTAGGTGAAAGTGAGTCTTCGACGAAAGGTGATTATGATACGCCAGCCTCGATTAACTTGCTCGCATTACTAGAAGATGAACTGTTATTGTTGGTGCCTTTATCTCCCAAGCATGATGCTTGTGAAAATAAACATCAACCTACCATTCAAAATGTTGTTGAAGAAAAACGGGATAACCCGTTTGATGTTTTGGCAGGTTTGAAGGGTAAACTTAACTCATAATTTGTGATATAATTGTGAGATAAGACAACTGAATTTGTTCTGATCCATTTTTTCGATCTTTGTAAGGAGCCATCATGGCCGTTCAGCAAAACCGTAAAAGTCGCTCTCGCCGTGACATGCGCCGTTCACATGACGCTTTAACCGAGAATGCATTAACAGTAGACCAAGCAACTGGTGAAACTCATCGTCGTCACCACGTGACTAAAGACGGTTTCTACCGTGGTCGTCAATTATTCGCTAAAGCAGCTGATGCTGAATAATTGCATGATATGCATTAAGCGTGATGCTTAAGTATAGAAAAAATGGGAGCGAAAGCTCCCTTTTTTTGTTGTTTTTCGCAATTATAAAAATATAAATAACATGTTAAATTTCCGCTCCAGAAATGAGTGAAAACCCAAAAAAGGATTTCTTATGTCTGCTAAACGTCTTGAACAAGTAGCTTTAGCCACAAAAACTGCGTTTGTGTTTCCAGGTCAAGGTTCACAAAAAGTCGGTATGCTTGCTGAACTAGCAGAACAGTTTAGTGGGGTTGGGCAAACCTTTGCGGAAGCATCAGATGCACTTGGATTTGATCTGTGGCATATTGCGCAAAGTGGTGAAGGTCTCAACCAAACAGAAAATACCCAACCTGTGTTATTAACTGCCAGTATCGCTTTATGGCGTGTATGGCTTGATTTAGGTGGTCTGGCACCTAAGTACCTTGCAGGACATTCTCTAGGTGAATACAGCGCTTTGGTTGCTGCAGGATCTATGAGCTTGGCAGATGCAGTGAAACTTGTGAATTTGCGTGGCAAACTCATGCAAAGCGCTGTTCCTCAAGGGGAAGGTGCTATGGCTGCAATCCTTGGTTTGGCTGATGAAAAAGTGGTTGAACTTTGCCAAATTGTGAATGCAGAAGGTCAAGGCTCAGTAGAAGCTGCAAACTATAATTCACAAGGCCAAGTCGTAATTGCCGGAAGTACAGCATCTGTACAACAAGTAATGGCTTTGGCAAAAGAGCAGTCTGCTAAGGCAATTGCTTTACCTGTGTCAGTTCCTTCGCATTGTTCATTGATGAAGCC
This sequence comes from Acinetobacter oleivorans DR1, assembly GCF_000196795.1. Lineage (NCBI taxonomy): Bacteria > Pseudomonadati > Pseudomonadota > Gammaproteobacteria > Moraxellales > Moraxellaceae > Acinetobacter > Acinetobacter oleivorans. Next base: position 3,314,757 of record NC_014259.1, on the reverse strand, counting down.
TGCTGCTGAAAAATTTGCAGAAGCTTTGGAACAAACTGCCATTGAGCTGCCTACCATACCTGTAATACAAAATGTCAACGCGGGAATAGCTACCGATGTTGCTCAATTGCGTCAGGCGTTGACTGCTCAATTGTACCAATCTGTACAATGGACAGACACGATGCAATTCTTACAAGACCAAGGTATTCACTACGTTGTTGAGTGTGGCCCTGGTACAGTATTGAGTAATCTCGCGAAGCGTTTACCAAATATAGAAAAAGCTTTTGCTATCGATAGTAAGAGTAAAATGGAAGATGCCCTAAATGCTGTTTTAGTGGCAGAAGGAAAAATTGCATGACACAAGAACGCAAAGTTGCATTAGTAACGGGCGCGAGTCGGGGCATTGGCGCTGCAATTGCCCAGCAACTTATTCAAGACGGTTATTTTGTTGTAGGTACTGCGACATCTGAGTCTGGCGCACAAAAGTTAAGTGAAAGCTTTGGTGAGCATGGGGCAGGTTTAGCTCTCGATGTGCGTAATCTCGATGAGATTGAAGCAGTCGTTTCTCATATTGAACAAAACTATGGCCCTGTGCTTATTTTGGTTAATAATGCAGGTATCACGAAAGACAATTTATTGCTACGCATGTCAGAAGATGATTGGGATGACATTCTCAACATTCACCTTAAAGCCGTATATCGTTTATCTAAACGTGTGCTTAAAGGTATGACGAAAGCGCGCTTTGGCCGCATTATTAATATTAGTTCTGTTGTTGCTCACTTTGCAAACCCAGGTCAAGCGAACTACTCTGCTGCAAAAGCAGGTATTGAAGCGTTTAGCCGCAGTCTTGCAAAAGAAATGGGTAGCCGTCAAATCACTGTGAATAGTGTGGCACCAGGTTTCATTGCAACAGAAATGACAGATGCACTTAGTGAAGACATTCGCAAAAAAATGAGTGATCAAGTGGCTTTAAATCGCTTAGGTGAGCCACAAGATATCGCAAATGCGGTGAGTTTCCTTGCAAGTGATAAAGCAGGTTACATTACCGGTACGGTATTACATGTAAATGGTGGTTTATACATGGCCTAAGGCTGATGTATAAACTTTTAAAAATTTTTATATTCAATTAAACTAGTGGCAAATCAAACGCCACAAGCAATGAGGAGAATTCCTGTGAGCGATATCGAACTACGCGTTAAACAAGCGGTTGCAGAACAACTTGGTCTTAAAGCTGAAGAGATTAAAAACGAAGCATCTTTTATGGATGACTTAGGTGCTGACTCTTTAGATTTAGTTGAGCTTGTAATGTCTTTCGAAAATGACTTCGACATCACTATCCCTGATGAAGATTCTAACGAAATCACTACAGTTCAATCTGCAATTGACTATGTAACTAAAAAACTTGGTTAATTCGCATATTGCTGAATAAAAGAAGGCCACCGTAAGGTGGCTTTTTTTATTTGTGAAAAAATTTAAGGGATACATATTTTTACAAGATCAACCTCAATTGATAGCAGAGGCATAACTTTTTTGAAGTATAACAATAAAGGTCAGTTTAATGACTTTACTATAAACAATAATATGAGGACTAAAAGATGGGTCTTTTTGATTTTGTAAAAGGTATTGGTAAGAAAAATACCGCTCCTGCAGAACCACAACCAGCTCCGGCAACACCAGCAGAACCTTCTGCACAAGAAGTTGCAAATAAATTATTAGGTTTAATTAAAAGTTTAGGCTTAGGGGTAGAGGGCTTATCTGTAACCTATAATGGTGCTACAGATACTGCAATTATTAAAGGGCAGGTAAAAAGCCAAGCAGATAAAGAAAAAATTATTCTTATTGTTGGAAACATTGATCATGTGGCACAAGTAGATGACCAAATGACTGTTGCAACTCCTGAACCAGAAAGTAAGTTCTATACAGTGAAATCTGGTGACAATCTTTCAAAAATTGCGAAAGAATTTTACGGTGATGCAAATCAGTATCCAAAAATCTTTGAAGCAAATAAACCAATGTTAAAAGATCCAGATGAGATCTTCCCTGGACAGGTTTTACGTATTCCTCAATAATTGAGGGTAATAAAAAAGGCGCTTTTGGCGCCTTTTTTCTTTTTAAAATCTTTTTGGTATTTTTTGCCCATTTGGCACTGGAGTGTCAGCATTCTTTAAAACACCGAATAACCATGTTTCAGCATGCTGAACTGCAATTTTTAAAGAATCACCTAAAGCTAAACGACCCGCAATAAAACTAGCTAAAGAGCAACCTGATCCATGATATTCGCCTTCAAGACGGGGGCAGCTACTACTCGCTGCAAGTTCACCATTAATATATAAACTATTTTTAATATGATCTGGTGTATCTTCGTGCCCACCTTTAATTAATACAGCTTTAGCACCCATTTTAAAAAGTTTTTTGGTTGCTTGGTCTAAGTCATCAGTACCTGTTAATGCACGTAATTCGACCGTGTTGGGAGTAATAATGGTGGCTAGGGGAATAAGCTCAACAAATGCTTTAACAAGAGTCGCTTGATCACCTAAAGAACCACCGCTGTTTGCCACTAAAACAGGATCAAGTACATATTGATAGTCAGGGTGTGCGCGAAGAAATTCAGCTAGAGCAGCAATATTATCTGTAGTGCCAAGCATGCCTGACTTAACGCATTTAATTGGTAAATCACCAACAACGGCATTGGCTTGAGCTAATAAGAGTTCTTTTGAGGTTGCTTCGAAGCCAAATACTTGTTGTGAGTTCTGAATGGTAAGCGCTGTACATGCAATTGCTGCATGAGCACCACTTTGTCCAATTGCTTCAATATCAGCTTGTAAACCTGCACCACCTGAAGGGTCTAAACCCGAGAAACAAAGTACGGTTGGACGCACGGTTATTTCCTTTTCAATTTAAATTTACGTTAGTATAAGAGAGTTTGATTAAACTCTCGACCAATTGAATTAAATACTTTACTGGGTTAGTGATTGAATGGCTATAAAACATATTTTGATTGATTTAGATGGAACCCTAACAGACCCAAAGGTTGGTATCCATACTTCAATTCGTTATGCAATGGAAAAACTAGGCTATCCATTAGCTGCCGATTTAAATATTGACTGGACCATTGGCCCACCCTTAAAACCTTCACTCGCAAAATTGTTGGCTACTCAAGATGATGCGTTAGCTGAACAAGCTCTACTTGCTTATCGTGAGCGTTTCTCGGTGATTGGTTTATTTGAAAATGAAGTATATCCTTCTGTTGTACAGACACTTAAAGCGTTAAAAGAGGAAGGGTATCGTTTATTTGTTGCCACTGCTAAACCAACGATTTATGCAAAACGTATCTTGGATCATTTTGAGTTAAGCCAATATTTTGTAGATATTTATGGCAGTGAATTGACAGGTGAGCGCACCAATAAAGCTGAACTCATTCATTATATTCTTGAGCATGAGCAACTAAACCCAGAAGAATGCTTAATGGTAGGTGATCGTCAATATGATGTTTTAGGTGCACGGCATAATGGTATTGAGGCAGTCGCTGTGACTTATGGTTATGGAACAGCAGAGGAACTTGCTCAAGCACAGCCAAAAGCAATGATTAATCAATTCTCTGAACTCTTGGACTATGTTGAAGAAGTGGCAGCACAAAAGAAAGTTTCTTAAATATAAGTAAGATTTAATTTAAAGGTTTGGCCTTGATATAAAGCCAAACCTTTTTTCATTTAAACACCGTGTTGTTGACGGTATTGAACAAGTTCTTCAATCGTAATCACAGTTAAATGATGAGTTTGCGCATAAGCCAAAACTTGAATGCCTGATGCCATAGTGCCATCTGGGTTAGTCAATTCACATAACACACCAGCAGGTTTTAAACCGGCTAGTCGTGCGAGATCAATTGTTCCTTCAGTATGACCACGTCGAGTAAGCACTCCACCATTACGTGCACGTAATGGAAAAACGTGACCCGGACGATTAAGATCGCTTGGGACAGCACCATCTTTAATTGCAGTTTGAATGGTAGTAACACGGTCTTTAGCAGAAACACCTGTAGTAACACCTTGAGCAGCTTCAATGGTTACTGTGAAAGCGGTATGAAACTGGCTCGAGTTTTGAGAAACCATTGGTGGTAGTTCTAGATGATCTGCTAGCTCTTCTGTAAGGCATAAACATACGATACCCGAGCCATCACGAATCATGCGTGCCATTGTTTCTACTGTTAACGTTTCGGCTGCAACAATGAGATCAGCTTCATTTTCACGGTCAAAGTCATCCATAACCAAGACTGGTTTGCCTTTACGGATATCTTCTAATGCTTGTTGAATGCGCTGCTCAGCAGGAGAGAGGGCTGAGAAAAAAAGTTCTGGTTGAATTAAGCTAGACATAATGAAACGCTCTCGTAAAAATACGGTTGAACATTTCAGGACTGATGTAAAAACAGGCTGGCACTGAAATAAAACGGATTTATCCCAGTTCGTCGTCTTCTTTCATCCGGACTATACCGTCGGCTTTGGAGTTTCACCAAATCTGCTCAAATTACACAATTTAAGCTCGTGGGCTTGTTAATTTATTTATAAAAATTAACTTTACCACCGGTGGGGAATTACACCCCGCCCTGAAGCGATGGGTTTTATTATAGCGCGCTTGGCAAAATTGGCTAGATGCTTTTGTAGAATACTAAGTCTCATTATGAATAAGTATTTTCATAAACAGAATTAGGCTTTTTAACAAGAGCTTACTTGTTGATATGGAAATGGAATGCTATGTTTTTTATAGAAAATTATAAATAAAATAGGTGTTTCATGCAGATAAGAGACTATTATCCTTTAAGCAATAGCTCATTTATTCAGCATCTCCATATTTTCAGTTATGTGTTTATGGCGGTAAGTATTCTTTATTTAATTGCTGCTAACTGGTTGATGCTTCCAGATAGCATTCAACTCGCTATCCCGCCCCTTATATTACTTGTGACAGCATGGTTCAGTGTAAAAGATACCTTAACTGAAGGTGTTAGGCAGACCTTACACAGTATTTGTGGCTTGATGATAGGCTTAAGCTTGGCCGTTATCGGACAGGTTTATCAAACTGGTGCAGACAGTTATTTGCTTTTTTTAATTTGGACATTGCTTTTACTACCGTGGCTATATCGACCGAATATTGGAATTTTTGGTCTAATTTGTATAACCAGCCAGCTCACACTTTTTTTATTTTTTAAACAGACTTTTTGGCCAGAAAAGTTTCCATATTTATATCTGTTCGCTCTAAATTTATTAAGCCTTGTCGAGTTTGGGGTGTGTATAAAGAAGTATCGTGCTTTAAGATTTGTTTTTATCGCTTGGTTTGCCGTTATTTCAATCATTGGAATGATCCAATATTTATCGAATGAAAATATTCCTTATCTGATCTCGGCTTTCTTTTCAGGACTAATCGTTTTTTATTATTTCTTCAAAAAAAATGATCAGTTGTGTGCCAGTTTAATGGCTGCTGTTCTTGGTGTGACAGCAACAATATGGCTCGTAGATGGGATTAATAACTTATTTAAAGATTCTAATGAGTTCATCTTTTTATTGATTGCGGGCATTATTTTTATTTGGTTTGCACTGATTAGTTATCTTTTAATAAAAATTTTTCGTCAAAGCCGCTTTTATGTCATTCCATTGGCAATTGGTGCTTGGCTTGCAGGTCTAGCACTTGCAGCTTTTACGCTGGTGTTTTGGGAGGCTATTTCTTTAGTCATTGGAATTATTTTTGTTGGATTAGCTTTTATTCTTTTAAAGAAATCACAAAGCTATTTCTTTCGACAATTTGCTTATTGTTTATTTATCAGTGGACAGACTGCTTTCTTATTTCATCTTGGTTCAGAAACAGATCAAATTCTATGGGTTTTAATTGCGCAGATTTTTATTATATATATCAGTTATTTCCTTAAACCGCATTGGTTCTTCATTTTAATTCAAATGCTTGCTACATATGGCATCGCATTTGTCTATTTGCTACAACTAGACCATTCATTGTGGTCAATACATTCTACTCAGACTTATTTAAATTTAACTTTGCTCAGTTACTTGGTTTTTAGTTTGGTGCTGTTGCCTAAGTGCAAATCAATAGCGCTATATGAGCGTAGTATTTTTTTATGTGTGCTTGTCGTAATTTTAGTAGTTTCTTTTTTTGATGCTTTTATGGGTTTAATTCCAGAGAGTCCGATACATCAGCAGCTATGGGTTTTATATTTGCTACCTAGCATATGGTTGCTATGTTTTAGTATTTTTCATTTATATAGACAACTTCATGGAGTCACTTTTTTTGCCTTTTTAATTTTTAGCATATTGCTTATTACACTTGGCTATTTTGAAATTTTTATCCTGTTCATTATTTTAACGTGGGCATTAAAAAAGAAAGATTATATTGTTTATGGAGTTAGCTTGGCTGTATTAGTTTTAGTGTTCTGGCAGCTCTACTACAACTTACAAATAACTTTTCTAGCCAAGAGTGCCTCAATTTTTATTTCTGGTGTTGTTCTCTTTGCTCTGTCATGGTTACTTCATCATGAAAATAAAGATGATCTCGTTGAAGTTGAAGGAGAGAAAAAATGAAAAAGTATTTTTCTCTTATTCTTGTATTAGTCACCCTATTAATCTTTGTAGGATTAGTGGCAAAAAACGAATGGCATCTGCATCATAGTAAAAGTATTTTTATTGAACTTAGACCAGTCGATCCTCGTTCAATTTTACAAGGTGACTATATGGCACTGGCTTATGAGTTAAATTTACAATCTCTTAAAGCTCTTGCAGGAAGTGAAAGTGAGGCTCTAGATCAGGTAATTTTTAATCATTCTTCTGTTCAAGCAAAAGTTATTTTAGATTCACAAAATCGAGTAGTTCATACAATTTTAGATAGTAACAATTCATTTGCTGGGCAAAGTTTAATTTTAAAAAATCCTGAAAATCGTTTACAGGCTTTATATCCCGCTTCACGAAGTTTCTTGTTTGCCGAAAGTCTAGCTCAATGCTATCAGAAAGCAAAGTATGCTGAATTTAAGGTAAATACAAAAGGAGAGGCGATTCTGTTTGATTTGCGAGGAGGGGAGCTTCAAGCATTAAATTGCAAACAGCACAAGAACTGGTTGAAAGGAACTATTTAGGGTATATAAAATTATAAAAGCCCGTCAATGCGGGCTTTTTTATTCTTAGAATAAATTAGGCAACTTGAACAGGAATACAATTCGCTGTGTGGTTGACTGTATTATTTGGGTTTGCATAGACCAAACGTGGTTTATGAATATTTGCTTCAGCTTCAGTAAAATCGCCAAATGTAGCAATAATGACTAGATCACCAACGTCTGCTTGATGTGCAGCACCGCCGTTTACTGAAATAATTCCAGAGTTATCTTCACCACGAATCGCATAAGTCGTGAAGCGTTTGCCATTGGTTACATTCCAAACATGAATTTCTTCATATTCACGAATACCAGCTAAGTCCATCAATACGCCATCAATTGCACAAGAACCTTCATAGTGAAGTTCAGCATGGGTTACAACTGCACGGTGAATTTTGCATTTTAATAAACGAGATAGCATGGCTAGCGTCTCCTGAGTAGACCTAAGATGTAGATCTTATGGTGAAATCTTTAGCTTTTGCGGTTGGCAAAGTGGCTGATGCGCATTTTGCTCCTAAAAAAGCAAGATAGCAAGCATGATTGTTCAACAATTTAATTGGGTTTATAAGCATTAATTTGATTCATGGCCTGTGGAACTTGTCCTTGAACAAGTAGTTTCACTTTAGAAAGAGCATGATCAATTGCTGCATCCATCAGACTTTGTTCACTACTTGGTGCTTTTCCAAGTACGTGACCTGAAACTCTTTCTTTTGAGCCAGGATGTCCGATACCAATACGTAAACGATGAAAATTTGAACCAATATGAGGGACAATGTCACGTAAACCGTTATGACCACCATGTCCACCGCCTGTTTTAAGACGAATTACACCAGGGTTCATATCAAGTTCATCATGAGCAATCAAAATTGCTTCGGGAGCAATTTGATAAAATTTTGCAAATGGAACTACACTTTGTCCAGAACGGTTCATAAATGTAGTGGGTAGAAGTAGACGGACATCGTGTCCTTCTATATTACCACGTCCACTGATTCCGTGAAATTTCGGATCATTTTTTAATGTAATGCCATATTTATTAGCAAGCTGTTCAATGAACCAAAAGCCTGCATTATGGCGGGTTTGGGCATATTCTGAACCAGGATTGCCCAAACCAACAATTAGCGAAATATTTGACACTAATCTACGCCTTTCAACACTTATGCGCGTTTGAAGTCAGCGTGCATAGGAGTGTTTTTAGATGGGTGACGTTGTAACGCTTGGATTTTAACGTTTTCAACTTTGTCGCCCACTTTGATTTCTACAACTTCTTCAAAGAAAGCATTGTTTTCTAAAGCTTTTACAAGCTCGCGAAGTTCTAAAGTAATAGCTACAGGCTCAGCATTGCCACCATAAATGATAGCTGGAATTAATGCTTCGTGACGAAGGCGGCGGCTCGCACCTTTCCCTTGTTTGTCTTCAGCACGCGCTTGAGCGTTTAATACGAAGTTTGCCATGAGTAAATCCTCATTAAAGTTTAAATATACTAAACTTGCGACCAGTTTAGTGATAGAAAACCCCAGCCAAGGCCAGGGTTCATAAAAGCTGCGGTATTATAAACTATCGAACATCGCACTGATAGATTCTTCGTTATTAATACGACGAATCGTTTCAGCAACCATGCTAGCAACAGAAACCTGACGGATTTTGCCCAAGGTTAATGCTTCATCAGAAAGAGGAATGGTGTCAGTGACAACCAATTCATCAATAACTGAATTACGTAAGTTTTCAATAGCCTTGCCAGAAAGTACAGGGTGAGTTGCGTATGCAACTACACGACGTGCACCAAATTGCTTAAGCGCATCAGCTGCTTTGCACAATGTACCGGCAGTATCCACCATGTCATCTACGATAACGCAATCACGATCTTTTACGTCACCAATTAAGTGCATAACTTGCGACTCATTGGCTTTTTGACGACGTTTGTCAATAATTGCTAAATCGATGTCACCCATCTGTTTGGCAACGGCACGAGCACGTACTACACCACCAACGTCAGGAGAAACCACCATAAGGTTGTCATGCTGTTGTTGACGTAAGTCAGCAAGCAAAGCAGGAGTACCGTAGATGTTGTCGACTGGAATATCGAAGAAACCCTGAATTTGGTCAGCATGTAAGTCAATCATTACGACACGATCAATACCAACAGTGGTAAGCATGTCTGCAACAACTTTAGCTGTAATCGGTACACGTGCAGAACGTGGACGACGGTCTTGGCGAGCATAACCAAAATAAGGGATAACAGCGGTAATACGACCAGCACTTGCACGACGCAAAGCGTCTGCCATAACCAAGATTTCCATAAGGTTATCATTGGTAGGGGCACAAGTAGGCTGAACGATAAATACGTCTTTACCACGAACATTTTCAGTAATTTCTACTGAAATTTCTCCATCAGAAAAGTGACCGACTGATGCAGCACCTAGAGGGATATGTAAGTGACTTACGACTTTTTGAGCGAACTGTGGATGAGCATTTCCACTAAAAACGACAAGATTGGGCATGAAGCACCCTTGGCGGTTGGTATGTAATTAAATAGATGGCAGGGGCGGCTGGATTCGAACCAACGGATGCCGAGATCAAAACCCGGTGCCTTACCACTTGGCGACGCCCCTAATGCGGCAGAACTTTAATATTTTTGCAATGCAATGTCAAGATTAATCAACAAAAAGCATAGCAATTAAGTCTGTCTTTAAAATAAGAGAATGGCAGGGGCGGCTGGATTCGAACCAACGGATGCCGAGATCAAAACCCGGTGCCTTACCACTTGGCGACGCCCCTAACGTGTAACCTTAAAATGATTAAGAGGAGATTCTTTTAAACTATTTACCAAGTAAGATTTACAAGGTGAATGCTTAAGAATTTCATCAATATTCATTTCATTCGTTACTTCAATAAAAACACAAGCACCTGTACCTGTAAGCTTTGCTTGACCAAACTGGTCTAAATATCGCATCGCTTCTTCTACTTCAGGGTATAACTGCCGAGCTAATGGCTCAAAGTTATTTCCAAAATTAGAAGGTTCTAACTGATAGGCGCAAAATTTAGTGGTCTTAGAGTCTCTTGTCAATGTTTTTTGTGAAAAAAGCAATTGAGTGCTGATAAAACAATCAGGTTTTAAAATAATGAACTGTTTTTGATCTAAGTCTATGAATGATAAATGTTCACCAATACCTTCAGCCCATGCATTTTTACCATAAATAAAAATAGGAACATCTGCACCAAGCTTAACGCCATAGTCCGCAAGTTGTTCTTGATTTAGTCCACATTCCCATAATTGATTTAACACAATCAGGGTTGTGGCAGCATTGGATGAACCTCCGCCCAGACCTGCACCCATTGGAATATTTTTTTCAATTTTGATGTGTAAACCGCAGAATTTTTTTGCATGCGGTCTTAGTATTTGAGCAGCCCGATAAATCAGGTTTTCTTCAGGTCTGACTTCACTCAATCCATCAATTTCGATTTGTTCATCCAAAGTCGGCGTAAATATCATCCAGTCATATAAATCAATAAGTTGGAAAATAGTTTGTAACTCATGATAACCATTTTCGCGTCGGCCTGTAATATGCAAAAACAGGTTGAGCTTAGCTGGAGAAGGAACTCGAATCATAGATTTATATAATTAGACTTAGCGGTTTTGGATGACCATTGTAATACGGTTTTCTTTATCTTCAGCAAGAGCTTGCTTTAAAACCAGTTTGTTTGGCAAAGTTTGTTCTCCATCATAGCTAAAATTAACAGTCCAGCCATCTTCAATGAGTTGGTTTACGCGATTTTCATTATCTTTACTGATCTGAGCACTTAAAGTTGCAGGTTTAGCCAAAATCCAACTCGTTAAATGAGTAATTGGTGCTTGCCAACCAGTTGCACGCTCTAAAAGCTCTTCTGGAGAGGCAGCAGTAATTAATCCAGTTTTCGCACTATTTAACTTCACTTCACCGGGTTTACCCTGAATTTGGGTTTTTCCTACACCTAAAATACCGCTTAATTCAATATCAAAATTATCTTGTTGTTGAACCCATGTGAAAAAAGCACTACCAGTTTGCTGTGGTGTACGAACCCCGATTTTACCTTGTAAATTAAAGTGTTTTTCATCTTGAACTTGCTGGGTAACCGCAGGTTTTGGTTGAGTAAAATGCTGACAACCGGTTAGAAATAATACACTTGATCCACAGATCGCTGTGCACAGTTGGGCAAATTTGCTCATATATTTAACTCTTTTTTGCAGATGTAGGTAAAATTAACGCATCAAGCTGTTGTAATTGTGGATCATTGGCATGTTTTTGTTTCAGTTGTTGTAACACAGCGCTAAATTGAGTTAATGATCCTTGCATATACAATGCTTTAGCATAGCGAACGCCAATATTTATATTGTGACTAAGTTCATAAGCTTTGCCTAAAGCCTCTGCCGCGGCTTCATAATCATTCTGTAAAAATGCAATATAGCCCAGCGTATCAAGAATTGAGGCTTGTTCCGGTGCATATTCTAAAGCTTGCTCTGCATATTGACGTGCTTCTTTTAGCCGACGGTTTTGCAGGGCTAATGTATAAGCATATGCATTGAGGTACGTTGGACTGTTAGGCTCAAGTTGTAATAATTGTTTTAATGTTTTGTCGAGTTTATCTCTGTCAGTATACGGATCAAGTAATAAAACTTCTGCGTAAATGAGTTCCGGATCATCGGGTAAATTCTTTATCGCTTCATCTAATAAGTTTAATGCAGCTTTTTTATTGCCCATTTTCTTTAAGATTTCAGCTTGAGCTTGATATAAGAAACTCGCATGTTGGGGATAATTTACGCGTTCTTGCGTGAGGAACCGTAAAGCATCATGTAAATTTTCTTGTTTATCGTATATTGCAATCAGATTGCGTCTGGAAACGACGTATAAGCTGCCATCAACTAAACGATAGTAGGCTTTTGCGGTTTCATAATGTTGTTTGCGTTCTGCATTAATGGCTAAATAGTAATAAGCTTCATTTTGATATTTTGCAGAGTTTCGTAGATCAACAAGATATTGTTCTGCTTTGTCATATTGCTTTAAATCGATACTGGTTAAGCCTGCAATAAACAATGCTTCTTCAGCTTTAGGATTAGCTTCTATAACGTTTTCGAGCTTTTCTAACGCGAGCTGAGATTGGTTAATTTGAATGAGATAGCGGATTTCAGCTAAACGAATATCTAAATTTTTCTTATATTTACGGCTGGACTTTGCATACCATTTAAGCGCACCTTCTTGATCGCTAAGAGCGATGAGTAAGTTAGCTTTCATTAAAATAAAGCTCGTCACTTTAGGACGTCGGCGTAATGCCTTGTTGATGTTGGTTAGAGCAGATTCTAATTGGCCATTTTGGGCTTCTAAGTTGGCGATGAGTGCTAAAATAGAAGGGTTATCTTTTTCAGCACTAGAGCGTAAAGCTGTTAATAGTACATCTCGATCTTGAGCATTTTCTGGAGCAATACTTGCTAAAATTTGTTCTAAATCAGCAGTCGGATCTATTTTTAAAATTTTATCTAATGTTTCAGCGGCAAGCTGGTATTCATGTGTTTTTAAAGCAATATGTGACAAATAGAATAAAGCCGGCACATCTTTTGGCTCTTGAGCTACCCAATGTGTAGCAATATTTAAAGCGGCTTGTAAGTCATTATATTCAAGAGCAACGTCTAAAGCTCGTTGTTTAATTGAGGTAGAGTTGCTTTTAATTGCGAGCACTGTGTAATTGTGCAAAGCGTTAGGAATATCATCATAAGCCAGAGCAAATTCAGCGACCATAGTTTGTTCTAAGGCCTGATCAAATGAATGCACGGTATAGGTCTCTTGCACAGGACGTGCATAGACATGCGAGGACATGCTACCTAACAATAAGAATGTGGTAGAATACTGTCTTATCGAAGCACCGTTAAAATTAATACGGCTATTCATTTGACGCAATTTTTATTGATCCAAAGTAATGCTTTTTATGACACCGATGTTGCACAATAGCATAAATTTAGCGAAATGATGATCTGATATGTCTTTCTTTGCATTGGGTGTCAACCATCAAACAGCTTCTGTCGAACTCCGCGAAAAAATTGCTTTCAATGCAGAGCGATTAAGTCGTTTGCTTGCCGAACAAAATCATCACCAGAACTTAAAGGATTTGGTGGTGGTTTCGACGTGTAACCGCACAGAAGTGTATGCCATGGCAGAAAATGCCGAAAGCCTTCTGAAATGGTTAGCCGATGCCAATAATATTGATGTACAGCACTTAATTCATCATGTTTATCGTTACGAGAACACGCAGGCAATTACACATTTAATGCGAGTAGCGAGTGGTCTTGATTCTCTCATGCTGGGTGAGCCGCAAATTTTAGGGCAGGTTAAAAGTGCTTTAGCATTGTCTAAAGAAGCTCAAACGGTTTCTCCTGAATTAAACAGTGTTTTTGAATATGCTTTTTATGCTGCTAAACGCGTACGTTCCGAAACGGCAGTGGGTAGTCATGCCGTTTCGATGGGGTATGCAGTAGCTCAATTAGCTTTACAGGTCTTTAGTAAGCCCGAAAAACTTACTGTAATGGTCGTTGCAGCAGGTGAAATGAATAGTCTGGTTGCTAAACATCTGGCTGAAATGGGTGTTGCCAAAATTATTATTTGTAACCGTAGCCGTGAGCGTGCTGACCAATTGGCTCAAGAAATTTCACATCAAGTTGAAGTTGAAATTATTGATTTTTCAGCATTAGCTGAAAACTTATATCGTGCTGATGTTGTATCGAGTTGTACTGGTAGCTTATATCAAGTTATTGCTTATCCAGATGTTAAGGCTGCATTAAAGAAACGTCGCTATCAACAAATGTTAATGGTTGATTTAGCCGTACCTCGTGATATAGATCCCAAAGTTGAAGCGCTTGATGGGGTCTATTTGTATGGTGTTGATGATTTACAAAGCGTGATTGATGAAAACCTTGCTCAACGACGTCAGGCCGCTGTTGAAGCAGAAGTCATGGTTAATCAGTTAGCTACCCAGCTTATTACGCATCAAAAAGTTAAAGAGGCTGGCAGCACAATTCATGCTTACCGCCAACATAGTGAAGAAATTAGTCAACAAGAGCTTACGCACGCATTAGAGGCTTTGCATCATGGTGAAAATGCTGAACAAGTATTACAGCAATTCGCGCATCGCTTGACGCAAAAGCTTATGCATCCGACATCTATTTTGCTACGCGAAGCTGCCAAGGCAGAAAATCCTGATTATTTAGAATGGCTACAACAGCATTTACAGGACGTCTTTGATCATGAGCGTAAGCCAAAACATTAAGACAACAGTCTTAAGCTAATTTGTTTTGTTAGTTCATTGAGTTGTTGCCTTAGATTTCTTGATTCAATCAGAGAAATCGGTGACTTAAGCTTTTGACGTAAATATCTTTCTTTTAAGCCTAACGCATATTCTTGAGCTAACTTGTCAGCCACTTCAGGTGCTTGAGTTAATGCTTGGATATTGGTCCTTTGCATAATATCTGCAATTTCATGGCAATAACTGCTGCATGCACCCAAAACATAATAAGTCGCTAGCTCTTGGTCATCAGGCAACTCATCAAATATACGGTTTAAAGTTGCTAATATTTTAGCCAATAACTCATCTTGGGGAATATAGGCACGTAATCCTTCAAAATGAATATAAAGGAATGGATGGTGCATCAAAATTGCGACAGCAAAGTCTTCATCTTTCGTTTGAATATTAAATGATAACGATGCATCGTGACTAACTTGTGGGGTAAAACGTTTACCTAGTCCGAGTTTTTCACGGAAAGATTGATTAAGTAAATAACGGAAAGAACCCTGTTTGGGTAATAGTTCAGTTAGTTCCCTGAGTTCACCCATGACCAAGCTTTTGCCTTCAGGAGTGCTAATGTCGTGTTGACCTGTTAAATGGGCAAACACAAAATCAGACAAAAGAGGGGCCTGTTGTAATAGTTTCTGGAAATTTTCAAGCCCTTCACGACGAATAAGAGAGTCCGGATCGTGGTCATTTGGTAGAACGAAAAATTTGAGTTCACGGCCATCATTGAGAAGTGGTAAAGCAATTTCTAGCGTTCTGCGTGCTGCTTTTTGACCCGCAGCATCACCGTCAAAAGCAATGGTAATTCGGCTATTTTGTTTAAATAAAATATTAAGATGTTCTGTATTACTTGCAGTCCCTAAAGTTGCGACAGCCCCTGTAATGCCATATTGCTGAAGCGCAATGACATCCATGTAGCCTTCAACCATCAACCAGTCGCTAGACTTAAGTTTTCTGCCTTCATAAAGCCCATAAAGTAGCTGATTCTTGTGAAAGACTTCTGAGTCAGGTGAGTTGATATATTTGGGTTTGATTTCATCATTTAAGGCACGTCCACCAAAACCAACGACGCGACCTTTTGGGTCTCGAATCGGGAAAATGACACGGTCACGTAATAAGTCAAAATCACGGCCACTATCGCTTGAACGAATAAGTCCAAGTTGTTTTAAACCATCAATGTCATAAGGAAAAGCTTTTTCTAAGTGTTGCCAGTCTTCTGGTGCATAGCCCAAGCGCCAAAACTGAATAGTCTGATTAGTTAAGCCACGTTGTTTAAAGTAGTTTTTTGCCTTTTGACTATTAGGTAATTGGTGCTCATAGAACTGAGCAACATTTTCCAGTAAGTCATATAAATTACCTTCTTGAACTGGTTCATCAAAACTAAAAGGCTGCTCGAACTGAGCAAATGGATCATCAAAAAATACAGGTTCAAGCGTGTTATAGCTTTCATCAGTTGGTTGTTGTGGAGTTGGAGTTACAGGCTCCGCCGTATTTGCTTTAGCAACTGGTGGTTTCGTAACCTGACGGGTATAAGACAGCTTTTTATTTTCAGTATTATCTTTCGGTAGTTCGACTCCAGCGCTACTCGATAGCTCCTTCATGACATCTATAAAATTTCGGTTATCGATGTCCATGAGAAATCGGATCGCGTTCCCGTTAGCCTGACAACCAAAGCAGTGATAATACTGCTTGTCGCGATAGACATGGAACGATGGCGTTTTTTCTTGATGAAAAGGGCAACAGCCGGAATATGTACGTCCCGTCTTTTTCAGTTTCACACGTTGACCAATCAGATCGACAATATCTGTGCGATCTAAAATCTGATCAATCGTATGTTGTGGAATTGCCATAATTCAGATAACCGTATTAAAACTGATGAGAGAGTGAGTCAGAATATTCTGACATGATGAGGCAAGATCTACACAATAAATATTTTAATATTTTATAAAAACAAACAGGCAAGTGGTATCACTTGCCTGTTTATTGGTGCTTTTTAAAATTTGTAACTTATTGAGCAGCGTCGCTAGTACCTTGCGTTGCATCATCTGACTGAGTATCAGTTGATACACCTGTAGAGCTAACAGCTGGAGCAACAGTTGTATTTTCTGCTGGTTGTGGCTCAGGTTTATCTAATAAACCGAAGCTTAAACGATTTGTCCAACTACGTTCTGACTTTGGAGCTTCAACAGTAGTTTTTTCTGGTTCTTCAGTTTCTTCTTTATCTGAATTACCAATTAAACCAAAGCTTACGCGATTGAGGAAACCACGTTTTGGAGCTTCTGCTTCAGCTGTGCTTTCTGGAGTTGCAGCCGTAGATTCACGACCGAAAATACCCAGAGTCGCACGGTTAATCCAGTTGCCTTCTTTACGAGCAGCAAGCATGTTAACTGTGCCGTCTTTTTTCACCAAGTTAGGATAATTAAGCTTTAAAACTTCAATATATTGTTGTGAAGTCGCTTTATCACCTAATTGGTTATAGCTATATGCCAAAGTCGCTAATGCTTCTGGAACTTGAGGAGTTTGTGGATAGTGTTCAATTACCCATTGCGAACGTTCGGCAGCTGCGATCCAAGCTTTACGTTTAACGTTAAAACGCGCAGCAGTCATTTCATTTTCAGCAAGTTCTTGCCCAATGAACTTCATACGCTGAGCAGCATCAACAGAGTATTGGCTACTTGGGAAACGACGAATTAAATCAACAAAGTTCTGATAAGCAACTTTTAAATAACTCACATCACGATGAGATTGTTGCAGAGATGTATAGCGCATCAAACTGTCGTAATTTTGCTCCATATTCGATACAGCACGAACATAGTAAGCATAATCTACATTTGGGTGTTGAGGATTTAAACGAATAAAACGTTCTGCTAAGGCAATCGCGCCTTCATAATCTTTTTGTTTAAATTTTGAATATAGAAGTTCAAGTTGTGCTTGTTGTGCGTATTGTCCAGTCGGATAATAAGTATCGATTGCCTCTAAAGACTTGGTCGCATCAAGATATTGACCACGGTCAAGCGACTTTTGGGCCTTTTCGAAGTAAGCTTGTTCACTAGATTGTGGGCCACTATCGACCACTTCTTTTTTACTTGGATTGCTGCTACAGCCCACAAATGCAGACGCTACACCTAAAGATAAGGCAAGCATCGTAATTTTATAACGTGGTAGCGACATAAAAACTCCTCTGTTATGTTGGGCAATGAGCTACAATTGCGCTATTAAACCACTTTTATCTCAATGATCAAATGACTTCAGCACAATCTTCAAACACAAACTTATCTGAAACCGACTTCAATTTACTTGAAGATTCTGAGGATGCAGATAACCATACTTCTGATTCAACTGCAACACGTTTATCGTTGCAAGTTCAGTTAGATGAAACCTATCTGGGACAACGTATCGATCAGGTTGCGGCCTTGGTGTGGAATGAGTTTTCACGTGAAAAGCTTAAACAATGGTTGAAGGATGGCCATCTGTTGGTGAATGGTAACATTGTCAAGCCGAAGCACCGTTGTGAAGGGACAGAGCTGCTTACACTCGAAGTTGAGCTCGAAGCACAGACCACAAGTCAACCTGAAAATATTCCACTTAATATTGTTTATGAAGATGACGACATTTTAGTCATTAATAAACCAGTAGGCATGGTAGTACATCCTGGGGCAGGCAATAGTTCTGGAACTTTAGTGAATGCCTTGCTTTATCATTTCCCAAAATTGTCGGAACTTTCTCGCGCAGGTTTAGTGCATCGTATTGATAAAGATACAAGCGGTTTGTTGGTCGTTGCCAAGAGCCTTGAAGCACAATTTTCTTTAAGTAAACAGTTGGCAAATAAATCGGTTTACCGTGTATATGACCTAGTTGTTTATGGAAATATTATTGCTGGTGGTACTATTGATGAACCGATCAAACGTCATCCTGTTGACCGTGTGAAAATGGCGATTTTACCGGGCGGGCGTGATGCTGTGACCCATTACAATGTAAAAGAACGCTTTAAAGATTTTACTCGTGTACAAGCTCGTCTTGAAACAGGCCGAACTCATCAGATTCGTGTCCATTTTAGTTATATCGGCTATGGACTTATCGGTGATCAGATTTATATGAACCGTGTACGTGTACCAGCAGGGGCATCTGAATTACTCATTGATACTTTACGTGGTTTTAAGCGCCAAGCATTGCATGCAGCTAAATTGGGCTTAAAACACCCTCGTACTGGTGAAGAAATGCTATTTGAAGCGCCGTGGCCTGAAGATTTTACGCATTTAGTAGATGTGTTACGTTCAGAAAACGCTGCATATTAAGGACGCGTATATGGAATTTGTTCAAGGTTTACCTCAAGGCGTATATGTAGGACAGACACGTGTTCAACATCCTTTAGCATTAGCAACGGATCAATATGAATTGTCTGGCTTTAATCTGGCTTTACATGTTAATGATGAGGCAAAACGTGTTCAGCAACATCGCATGATATTGCTAGATGAGTTTGCTAAGTTCGGTGTTAAAAAAATGACATGGATGACTCAAACTCATAGTACGATTTGCCATACAGTAAATGAACAAATTCCTTTTAAGGCTTTAATTGGTGATGGTTTGGTCACTCAAATCAAAGGTCATGCTTTAATGATGATGACCGCTGATTGCTTACCTATTGTGTTAGGCAATGCCGAAGGTACCGAAGTCGCAAATTTACATGCGGGTTGGCGTGGTTTAGCTGGTGGGATTGTTGAAAACACAATTGCTGCCATGCAGAACCCTCCAGCTTGGGCGTGGTTAGGAGCAGCGATTAGCCAACCTTGTTTTGAAATTGGGGCTGAAGTAAAAGCTGTTTTTTGTGATAAATATCCTGAGTTGGAAACAGCTTTTGTTGAGGGGGCTGCTCCAAATAAATTTCATGCAGATTTATATGCAATTGCACGTTTTATTTTGCAGAGTCTAGGTGTGAAGCAGGTTTTAGGCGGAGACCAATGTTCATATCAACAGAGCGATGAATATTTTTCTTATCGTCGTGATGCGAAGACTGGGCGTATGGCTACCTTTGTTTTTATCTAAGCTTTATAAAAGTACGTAAAATCACTCTCTTATTTTGTAGTCATTAAATAAAGTAAGAGAGTGTCTATTTAGCTTAAAGATATTACGATTGTGAATTGTATTGAAACGCTTCTATTTCATATTTATAGATGTAGGTTTAGCAAGAGCTAATAAAATGATAAAATAGAAAAAATCGCTCAAAATTTTAATCTTATGTCTTTGCCTGAAAAACATCTCTCAATTGTCTACCACAGTCCATATGGTCATACCGCCAAAGTGGCCTCTGCTATTGCTGCTGGTGCAGAGGTGATGGGGGTGAAAGTACATTTAATGAATATTGAGCATATTGATTGGGATGCGCTTGATGCATCACAAGGCATTATTTTCGGATCACCTACCTATATGGGAAGTATGACTGCCGATTTTAAAAAATTTATGGACAGTACTTCTAAGCGTTGGAAAGAACGTGTGTGGCAAGGCAAACTTGCGGCGGGCTTTGCAAATTCGGGCGGACTGAGTGGCGATAAACTAGCGGTATTACAACAATTAAATATTTTTGCCATGCAACATGGAATGCTTTGGTCAGGTTTACCTTTAATGACGACAGGGCATAGTGAAAAAGATTTAAACCGATTATCGAGTTGCTTAGGTTTGATGACACAGTCAGATAACGCTCCTGTTGAAATTACTCCTCCACAAGGTGATTTAGATACAGCTAAATGGTTTGGTGAATATATTGCTGGACTTTTATACAGATTAAACTAATGAACTTCACGACGTAAAAAAGCCTCTGAAAAGAGGCTTTTGTTTTATTACTTATGAAATATACGAGCTTTATCACGTTGCCAGTCACGGTCTTTTTCGGTTGCACGTTTGTCATGAAGCTGTTTACCCTTCACAAGTGCAATCTCCAGTTTGACTAAATGACCTTTCCAATAACACGCTAAAGGAACACATGAGTAGCCTTTCTGGTTAACTGCACCCATTAGATGTTCAAGCTGACGTCGGGAGAGCAATAGTTTACGGGTACGTGTTGCCTCAGGTACAACATGGGTCGAAGCCGATAATAAAGGCTGAATTTGTGAACCAAGTAAAAATGCTTCGCCATTTTTGAAAATGACATAACTTTCCGTCAAAGTCATACGCCCAGCACGTAAGGATTTTACTTCCCAACCTTGAAGTGACATGCCTGCTTCAAATTTTTCTTCGATAAAATAATCATGACGGGCACGCTTATTTTGTGCGATTGTTCCGCCATTATGTTTCTTTACTACTGTTGCTTTCGCCATAATTCAAACTTCCACAATTATGCCTATTGTGCCGTAAACTGATGCTAAGGTGAAGTTTTTCCTGCACATGAATATTTCGCCTCATGTATAACTTTTGCTAAAATAGGTTCACAATATAATTAGAGTACTAGCGGATGTCTAAAACGCGTGTAATTTATCCTGGAACATTTGACCCCATCACGAATGGACACGTTGATTTAGTTACTAGAGCATCAAGAATGTTTGATGAGGTTGTAGTAGCAATTGCAATTGGACATCATAAAAACCCTTTGTTCAGTCTAGAAGAAAGAGTTGAACTGGCCCAAAAATCACTAAGCCACCTTTCAAATGTTGAATTTGTCGGCTTTGATGGTTTACTGGTTAATTTTTTCAGAGAGCAGAAGGCAACAGCAGTACTTCGTGGTTTAAGAGCGGTTTCTGATTTTGAATATGAATTTCAATTGGCTAATATGAACCGTCAACTTGATCCACATTTTGAAGCGGTGTTTTTAACACCATCTGAGCAGTATTCATTTATTTCTTCGACATTGATTCGGGAAATTGCTCGTTTAAAAGGGGATGTAACCAAGTTTGTTCCGCAAGCTGTGGTTGAGGCCTTTGAACGTAAACATCAACAAGGTTGGTAACGTGTCGTTATATATCACCGATGAATGCATAAACTGTGATGTTTGTGAACCAGTTTGCCCGAATGAAGCAATTTTTATGGGTGAGGTGATTTATGAAATTCATCCAGATTTGTGTACTGAGTGCGTTGGTCATCATGACCAACCGCAATGTCAGTTGTTTTGTCCTGTAGATTGTATTCCTAAAGATCCGCAGCATGAGGAAACAGAAGAACAGCTCTTCGACAAATATAAAAAATTAATTGCTCAAAAAAGCACGAGCAATTAGTAAATAAATTTGTTAATATGCGCCCCTGAGGTGAGCTGGATGGTCGCTGCTGTGGAGGTCTTCGTGACTGAAGCAGGGGAGGAAAGTCCGGGCTTCATAGGGCAGGGTGCCAGGTAACGCCTGGGCGGTGAAAGCCGACGGAAAGTGCAGCAGAGAGTAGACCGCCTCATTCGTGAGGTAAGGGTGAAAGGGTGCGGTAAGAGCGCACCGCGTGTCTGGTAACAGTTCACGGCATGGTAAACCCCACCAGAAGCAAGACCAAATAGGAATCCTGAGGTACGGCCCGTACTGGATTCGGGTAGGTCGCTTGAGCGTATGAGTGATTGTACGCCTAGAGGAATGACCATCCTCGACAGAACCCGGCTTATAGGCTCACTTCACCTAATTTATTTAAAATTTTTCTTGACGTGCATTAAAGAAACTAAGATAATGCGCGCACAGTTTTCGGCTATGTAGCTCAGTTGGTTAGAGCACCGCACTCATAATGCGGGGGTCACAAGTTCAAGTCTCGTCATAGCCACCATTTTATAGACCACGCTCCTGCGTGGTCTTTTTTTTATGCTCATTTTTTGATTAAACACAGTTTGTGAAGACCGACTTTATAGTTGTGGCATTGTTTGTCTACGTCAATTTCTTCATGTTCTTATAACACTTAACAAGGATGTTGAAGACATGAAAAGGTCATTATTATTTTTAGGGATTTTAAGTTTAACAGCGGGAGTTCAAGTTTCTGCGGCTGATTTGAGTTGGGGAGATCCAACTTTAGACTCGGGTCAATTTAAAGTTTCTGGCGCGGTACGCTCTCGCTATTTGCATAAAGATTATGTGGTTGATGCAAATGAAGGCTCTCAAAATGATGACTGGCGGCTAACTGATATTAAATTAGTGTTAGGTTATGAAAATCCAGATTGGATTGCAGGGGCGGATGCCCGTTGTTATCAATATGATCGCTTATGCGATGCAATTTTTCTAAAAAAAGCATGGGTAGGTTATAAGTTATCTGACCAGCAGAGAATCACGGCAGGTTTGCAACCCGTTGATTTTGGTTTTGGCGAATTTTGGGGAAGTAGTTATTACGAAACACTTTTAAATACAGTTGGTTTAGAAGATATCGATAATTTGGGTATCAAATATAAATTTGCAGATGATAAATATAATTTGACCTTGGGTTTCTATCCAACTGATGGTGGAAATTATAAGGGAACTTCAAAAGACTCAAGCCGTTACAGTGGTAATTTTGTTGAAGCTGATGATTTAAGTACAGGTACCAATATTGAAGAAAAAAATATGTGGATTGCCCGAGCATCTAGAAAATTTGAGATTGATAAGTCTCAAAATTTTTCGACTGAGCTAGGTGGGTCAGTTTGGTATTCTGACTTAGAAAATAAAAGAACAAATATAGATGGACACCGTAAATCTTGGAACATTTTTGCTCAAACGCAATATCAAGCATGGCAGTGGATGTTCTTGGCGGGTAAGCAAGATGTCACGAATGGCGACGATTTATTCCCTAATAGTTCAACGATTGGAGCATTTGATTATCCATATCAAGTCGCTAATAAAGGTAAGTATTTGGTCAATGAAATTAACTATACCTTTGCTCAGCCATTCCATCAGATTGAAAACATTAAACCTTATATCTCCCATAGTCGCTTTTTTAAAGACGAGGATGGCTATAAAGACTCTGAACGTTTAATTGCTGGGGTTTATTTTAATTACAAAGCCATAGGTATTCAGGGTGAATATATTATGAGCAAGAATGACCCAATGGTGGGAGGTAGTGCGAATGGTTTGGCACAAGGTAGTAGTAATGACTGGGATAAATTGTTTTATCTCTCAATTGGATATTATTTCTAAAATTTAAGAGCAATTTATTGCCCTAAGTGAATAGGCCTCACTTAGGGCTTTTTTTATAGAAAGACTTTTTCAGGCGGAGGTTCACGTTTGACTGCAGGTGAAACGAGTTGGCCTCGGCTTAAGTTTTGCACGTGCTGCAATCGATTAAGTAATTCATTTTGAATGAACAAAATGCAAGTTTGTAATTTAGACGAGCTTTTGAGTCGCGATGGATAAACTGCCCAGATGTCTGCATCTTGCCAATATTCAGGCAAAATGTGCTGGAGTTGGCCTGTAATCAATTCGTCTGCAACATCCCAAATTGATCGGAAAATAATACCGTGGCCTTCTATGGCAAGCTGATGAATAATTTCGCCGTTATTAGAAACAAAGCGTGGTTTGACATGAACCGAGACATCTTCAGAAGTATGTCGAAATTTCCATAGCACAGACGATTGATCACGCTCACTAATCGTCAAACAATCATGTGTTTGCAAGTCTTCAATGCTGTCTGGTACGCCGTGTTTAAGTAAATAGCTCGGTGCTGCACACAAAATACGGAAATTAGATGCTAACTTCTTTGCAATCATATTTGGCGCAATTTCATTACCAATTCTAATATCTAAATCAATACTGTGTTGAATCAGGTCTTTAGTATTGTCGATGGTATCAAAATGAATTTGAAGCTTTGGATAAAGCATCATTAATTTAGACAGAATTGGTGCGATATGCTTTCTGCCAAAACCAAAGCTACTAATAATATCCATACGGCCTGTGGGCGTACTGAGCGGGTTATTGACCAGTTCACAGACTTCATCAAATTCTTCAAGAATATTCGAAACTCTTTCAAGAATAAGTTTGCCATCTTCCGTCAGGCTGACATGACGTGTGCTGCGATGAAAAAGTTTGCAGCTCAACGTGTTTTCTAAAATATTAATTCGCTTGCTAATAAAAGCTGGCGATGTCCCAAGTTCCTCAGCAGATTCGACAAAACTTTTCAGTTTGGCGACTGTGCAAAAAACCTTTAAATCCGATAGGTTAGGTAGATTGTTCACGATCCGTGTCCATTGGAGTGATAGTTCCGTTATTGATCATTTTTGCTTAAAACATCATGTTTAAGCCATACAAGGATATTAGTCGAAGGTGTGAAGGAAGCTTATGGCAAAAAGATATAAAGTTGCCACGATTGCAGGCGATGGCATTGGTTTAGAAGTTCTACCAGAAGGCATTAAGGTTGTAAAGGCAGCAGCAGAAAAGCATGGCATTGAGCTTCAACTCGATGCTTTCGATTGGGCAAGCTGCGATTACTACCTTGAGCACGGCAAAATGATGCCGGATGACTGGTTTAAAACCTTGCAAGGTTACGATGCAATTTATTTTGGCGCTGTAGGCTGGCCAGATAAAGTGCCCGACCATATTTCACTTTGGGGTTCGCTACTTCAGTTCCGTCGTGGTTTTGACCAATATGTGAATTTACGTCCAGTGCGCTTAATGCCAGGTGTGAAATGTCCATTAGTAGGTAAAAAACCAGGCGACATCGATTTTTATGTGGTTCGTGAAAATAGTGAAGGGGAATACTCAGCTATTGGTGGTAAAGCTTTTGAAGGAACAGACCGTGAGTTTGTTTTACAAGAGGCTGTATTTACACGTCATGGTGTAGATCGAATTTTGCGTTATGCATTTGAGTTTGCAAATCAACGTGAAGCGAAAAAAATTACAGCAGCGACCAAATCAAATGGTATTGCGGTCAGCATGCCGTACTGGGATGAGCGCGTTGATGCGATGGCAAAACAGTATCCACAAATTCAGGCTGATAAACAGCATGTTGATATTTTAGCGGCGCGTTTTGTTTTACAACCTGAACGTTTTGATGTGGTTGTGGCATCCAATTTATTTGGCGACATTCTTTCCGATTTAGGCCCTGCATGTACAGGAACCATTGGTTTGGCTGCTTCGGCAAATTTAAATCCAGAAAGAAAATTTCCATCATTGTTTGAACCTGTACATGGTTCAGCACCAGATATTTACGGTAAACAAATTGCCAATCCAATCGCTGCGATTTGGTCGGGTGCCATGATGTTCGAATTCTTTGGTGAAGAAGATGAACGCTGCATTCAAGCAGGTCAGGACATTATGCAGGCGATTGAGAATGTCTTAATTAATGGGCCAAAAACAGCCGATATTGGTGGTCAGGCAAAAACTTATGAGGTAGGAGATGCAATTGCATCGTGTGTAGCCCAAATTAAAATGGACGTGTTCGCTATGGAATAACGCCATCCAAAAATGGATGTATGGATATGGATAATCAAAACACAAAAATTTATACGGATAAAGTTCTTGCCGTAACCAGTTTACTGTTTGTATTTATTTCAGTTGCTGGTTTGGCAATTTATTCGCAAGAGTCGATCAAGATTGCTGCAACATGGATGCAGTGGACGACATCGGTATTTACAACACCAGTATTACTGTTTGCTTTTTTAGCCATCATTTTTACTTTTGGTTTGGCCTTTAGTAAATATGGAAAAATCAAACTAGGTGAAGGGAAACCTCAATACACCACGATGTCATGGATTTTTATGTTCATCTTGTCAGGTATTGGGTCTTCTACACTGTACTGGGGCTTCTTGGACTGGGCTTACTATTATCAAACTCCGGGTTTGAGCTTACCGCCTGAGTCAGCAGAAGCATTGAAATATAGTGTGGCTTACTCGTTTTTTCATTCAGGTTTAAGTGCTTGGGCAATTTATGCATTGGCATCAATTTCTTTGTGCTACAGCTACCATGTGCGAAAAAACAAAGGATTAAGTTTGGCTTCCGTGATTGAGGCTGTAACAGGCTTTAAATCAACTGGCGTGGTTGGGCGTTTAGTCGACCTCATGTTCTTGCTTTGCATGTTTGGTGCTTTGACGATTTCGTTGGTACTCACCGCCGTGACATTTACCAATATTTTGTCTCAACTCACTGGTATCCCAAATACTTTTATGACCAAGGTCATCATTATTTTGGGTGTCTCGGTTGTGTTTGCTCTTAGTTCTTACGTTGGTATGGACAAAGGTATGCAGCGTTTAAGCCATTTGGTGTGCTTGGGTGTTGTGTTATTTGCAATTTATGTACTTTGCTTTGGTCCGACCCAATTCATTTTGAATAATTCATTAATGAGTTTTGGATTAATGGCAACCAACTTCGTTGATATGAGTTTGTTTACCGACCCAATGGGCGATGGCAAGTTTACTCGTGAATGGACTGTATTTTACTGGTTGTGGTGGATTTCATATGCACCGGGTGTGGCACTCTTTGTAACGCGTGTTTCTAAAGGTCGTACGATTAAAGAAGTGATCTTTGCCATGGTAATTGGTGGTAGTGTCGGTCTTTGGTTCATCTTTGGTGTGTTTGAAAACTACAGCGTCTATAGCTTTATCCATGGGGCTGTAAATGTACCGCAAATCTTAAGCCAACAAGGTGGTGAGGTTGCGATTGGTCAATTGCTCAGTCTGTTACCTGCTGGAAAACTAATGATGTGGATTTTCCTCGGCATTATGGTGGTGTTCTTGGCAGCACACATGGATGCGGTAGGCTATGCGGTTTCAGCAACATGTACACGTGGTTTAAGTGAAGGGCAAGATCCATCGCCAAATGCTCGTTTGTTCTGGTGTGTCATGCTGACTTTAGTTCCAATTGCCATGATCTTTAGTAAAGCGCCTTTGGACACAATGAAAACAGCAACCATTGTGACGGCTTTACCATTCATTGTGATTATTCTGATTCAAACCTATGGCTTAGTGAAATGGTTGATTCAAGATTATGCCAAAGTCCCATCGCATTTAATTGAGCAACAAGGTTATGATGATCAGGAAATTGGTTTAAACCAGTCTCAAGATGAACATGCAAAACGGATGCAGCTTGAGCTTGCAAGCTCAATCAAACTGGATAGAAAAACCAGCTAGAGGGAACGGTAATGACTACACATGAACAGACCACTTATGCCTTAAGTGAAGAAATGCAAAGCCTTGTGTATTGGAGCAGCATTTATTCACCAGCAGATGCAGATATTGACTCAGTCCGTGCGGCCTATGACGCAATGTGTCGACACTACACTTTGCCACGTGATGGCAAGATTGAAGTAGAAGATCGCTTTGTTGCAAATGATGAGCATCAAGTTCCTGTTCGTGTGTATTTACCAAAAACAAATCGACCTGAGTCTGGTTGGCCATGTGTGTTGTATTTACATGGCGGCGGTTGGATGGTTGGTGGGCTCGATTCACATGAGTTTATTACCAGCTATTTGTGTCAGGACTTAAATGCAGTTGTCATTAGCGTAGATTACCGTATGGCACCAGAGCACCGCTTTCCGGCAGCTTTTGAAGATTGTTTAGCAGTTTATCAATGGCTTAAAAAGCATGGTTCAGCTTGGCAGATTAATAGTGAAAATATCGTTCTAGCAGGCGATAGTGCAGGCGGTAATTTGGCAGCAGCCCTTGCAGTTGAACTACAACATAGTGGTTTGCAAGCTCAAGGTCTAGCTTTGGTTTATCCATGTTTAACTACAGCGCTTGATACACCAGCCGCACAAAAGCATGCCCATGCGCCGTTGTTAACAACGGAAGATATGCATTTTTATTTAAAGGAATATGCACCTAACTCACAAGATTGGCAGGATTTACGTCTAGCGCCTTTATTGGCAACGGACTTTTCAGATATGCCTATGAGTTTCGTAGCGGTTGCAGAGTATGACCCTTTAAGTGATGACGGTTATCTCTTTACCCAAAAATTGGAACAAGCTGGGATTCCTAGTGAGTTCCATTTAGGCAAAGGATTATTACATGGCAGTTTACGTCTGATGCGTGACTGCCCAGAAGTACAACAGTTATATCAAAACATGCTGAGTGCGATACGCCGTATGTTGAGCAGTGTCGAAAAGGCATCAATTTAATATCGAGTCATTTGGACGAAAAGAATTTAATGGAGTAATAATATGAGTGCAGTTGAAAAATTACCTGAAGATTTTTGCGCAAACCCAGATGTTGCATGGACTTTCCCTAAAGTTTTCTATACTTCATCGCAAGTTTTTGAGCATGAGAAAGAAGCAATCTTTGCTAAAAGCTGGATTTGTGTTGCACATGGCAGTGAGTTGGCACAACCGAATGACTATATTACCCGTAAAGTAATTGGTGAAAATATTGTCATCATTCGTGGTAAAGATAGCGTTTTACGTGCGTTTTATAATGTATGTCCGCATCGTGGTCACGAGCTTTTAAGTGGCAGTGGTAAAGCAAAAAATGTAATTACCTGCCCATACCATGCTTGGACTTTCAAGCTAGACGGTAGCTTGGCTTTGGCACGTAACTGTGACCATGTTGAATCTTTCGATAAAGAAAACTCAAGCATGGTGCCTTTAAAAGTTGAGGAATATGCTGGCTTTATTTTCATTAATATGGATGAAAATGCGACTTGCGTAGAAGACCAGCTTCCAGAATTTGCTGAGCGTTTAAATCAAGCATGTAGCGTGATTAAAGATTTGAAACTGGCGGCACGTTTTGTGACAGAAACGCCAGCAAACTGGAAAGTAATTGTTGATAACTATCTAGAGTGCTATCACTGTGGGCCTGCACATCCTGGTTTTGCTGACTCAGTACAAGTTGATAAATATTGGCATACCACACATCAAAACTGGACTTTACAGTATGGTTTTGCTCGCTCATCTGAGAAGTCATTTAAGCTTGATCCATCAATAACAGATCCTGAGTTTCATGGTTTCTGGACTTGGCCTTGTACTATGTTCAACGTACCACCAGGCAGCAATTTCATGACGGTGATCTATGAGTTCCCAGTTGATGCAGAAACGACTTTGCAGCACTACGATATTTACTTCACGAACGAAGAACTCACTCAAGATCAGAAAGACTTAATTGAGTGGTATCGCAATGTATTCCGCCCTGAAGATTTGAACTTGGTCGAAAGCGTACAACGTGGTTTGAAATCACGTGGTTATCGTGGTCAAGGCCGTATCATGACTGACAAGCAACGCTCAGGAATTAGTGAGCATGGTATTGCTTATTTCCAGCATCTAGTGGCGCAGCATCACAAATAAAACAAATGGATTTATTCAGGTGTAAAGATGACTTACACCTGATTCTTCAGTTAGGAAGATGATATGTCGAGTTTACAAAGCACTGAATTATTTCAGCAACAAGCCTATATTAACGGGCAATGGTTAGCTGCACAGTCAAATGCAACGGTTCCAGTGACTAACCCAGCAACAGGCGAAGAAATTGGCACAATTCCAAATATGGGAGCGGCTGAAGCTACACAGGCGGTTGAAGCTGCTTATACTGCTTTACAAAGTTGGAAGGCTTTAACTGCTCAAAACCGTGCAGATATTTTATTAGCTTGGTACAAACTGGTTCTCGATCATATCGATGAACTTGCTTTAATTATGACCATTGAACAAGGAAAACCTCTGGCAGAAGCGAAAGGTGAGGTGCGTTATGCTGCCTCATTTATTCAATGGTTTGCCGAAGAAGGTAAGCGTATTTATGGTGATGTGATTCCAACTGTAAATAACCAGCAGCGTTTTATTATTAGTAAAGAACCTGTGGGTGTGGTGGCTGCGATTACGCCATGGAATTTCCCAATTGCCATGATTACTCGTAAAGCAGCACCAGCTTTAGCAGCTGGATGTACGGTCGTGATTAAGCCAGCGAATGAAACGCCTTATTGTGCTTTAGCGATTGCAAAGCTTGCGGAAAAAGCAGGTATTCCGGCTGGTGTGATTAACGTCGTTACAGGTAAATCACAAGAAATTGGTTCGGTATTTACTTCACATGAAAAAGTGAAAAAATTGACCTTTACTGGCTCAACTCCAGTAGGACGCCTACTGATGCAGCAGTGCTCAAGTACCATTAAAAAATTGGCGCTTGAGTTAGGCGGTAATGCTCCTCTGATTGTGTTTGATGACGCCGATTTAGATAAAGCTGTACAAGGTGCGATTTTTGCCAAGTTCCGTAATGCAGGCCAGACCTGTGTTTGTGCTAACCGTATTTATGTGCATGACAATATTTATCAAGCTTTTGCCGAGAAGTTTGTTCAAGAAGTACAAAAGTTTAAAGTCGGTAATGGTTTGGAAGACGGCGTACAAATTGGCCCATTAATTAATGAAAAAGCGGTGTTAAAAGCACAGCAGTTGATTGATGATGCAGTGAGTAAAGGTGCTAAGGTTGCTTGCGGTGGTAAACAACATGCTTTAGGAAAAACCTTTTATGAGCCATCAGTTCTAACGAACGTTGACCGTACAATGGAAATTGTCCAAGAAGAAATTTTTGGTCCAGTTGCGCCGCTCATTCGCTTTACAGATGAAGTTGATGTTGTTGCTCAGGCCAATGACACGATCTTCGGTTTGGCTGCTTATGTTTATAGCGAAAATATTTCACGTTTATGGCGAGTATCAGAACAGCTTGAATATGGAATGGTCGGTATGAATGCCACAGCAATTTCAAATGAAGTTGTACCATTTGGTGGTGTAAAACAATCAGGTGTTGGGCGTGAAGGCTCAAAGTATGGTCTTGAAGAGTTCATGACTATTAAATACATGTGTTTAGGGCTTTAAGGATAAGCCCTAGCAATAAGAAAATGCGGTAAAAGAAGGATTCTAATATGGCTAGTCATTATGAAATGTTCCCGGCAGTTGTTACTCATGTGGAACAGCTAACCCCTTTAATCAAACGGTTCACGTTCAAACGTCAAGATGGGCAGAACTTTCCTCGATTTAGTGGGGGAAGCCATATTATTGTCAAAATGAATGAGCAACTTTCAAATGCTTACTCATTGATGAGCTGTACGCAAGACCTATCTACTTACCAAGTCTGTGTTCGTAAAGATGTGGAAGGTAAGGGCGGTTCGGTTTTTATGCATGATCAATGTAATGAAGGCTGTGAAATTCAGATTTCAGAACCAAAAAATTTATTTCCATTAGCGGAAACAGGCAATAAACATATTTTAATCGCAGGTGGTATTGGTATTACACCATTCTTGCCACAAATGGATGAGCTTGCAGTACGCGGTGCTGAATTTGAGCTACATTATGCCTACCGTTCACCTGAACACGCGGCTTTATTAGATGAGTTAAAACAGAAACATCCTGATCATGTGTTTAGTTATGTTGACTCAGAAGGTTGCGCATTAAATTTGGATGAACTGATTTCATCACAACCTAAAGGCACGCATGTCTATGTCTGTGGACCGAAACCCATGATTGATGCTGTGATTGATTGCTGTAATAAGCATCGTTACCGCGATGAGTATATCCACTGGGAACAATTTGCTTCAACAGTTCCAGAAGATGGAGAAGCGTTTACGGTAGTACTTGCTAAGTCTAATCAGGAAATTGAAGTACAAAGTAATCAGACAATTTTACAAGCCATCGAAACATTAAATATTGATGTGGAATGCTTATGTCGTGAAGGGGTTTGCGGCACATGTGAAACTGCTATTTTAGAAGGTGAAGCAGAGCATTTTGATCAATACTTAAGTGATGCAGAAAAGGCTTCACAAAAGAGCATGATGATTTGTGTATCGCGAGCAAAAGGAAAAAAACTGGTATTAGATCTCTAATATATTTCTTTGGTTGATCAACTGTTTAAAGTGAAAATTTGCTAAAAAATGAACAAATAATGATGATCTGAATCTTATTTGTTCATTTGATGGAATTTAGTGGTTTTGAACTCTTGACCTGCTATACAGAACTATAGATAATGCGCACACAGTTTACGGCTATGTAGCTCAGTTGGTTAGAGCACCGCACTCATAATGCGGGGGTCACAAGTTCAAGTCTCGTCATAGCCACCATTTTAAAAACCATGCTCATGCATGGTTTCTTTTTATCTGCTTTTTACATATTAAAGTGTTTTTCAATCGTATCGAGTGTTTTTGAGCTTTGATAAAAAGGAGCTAAAAGCGCTTGTAATAATGGTTCTAAAATACCGTGTTCATTAAAGGCATTCATAACCTTCGGATAAAAACGTAAAGCTTCAGTTTGTAAGTCGCTTTCGGTTAAACCAATCTCACTTAATACTTCAAATAAACTCTGGTCTTTATAAAAGTCATAAAAAACTTCAACACCATACAAAATCAGATCTTGCATGAATTGCGACTGGCGTAACTCTTTCCAGTATTCGTAAATTAAAACAAAAAACTCTTCAACATCGAGAGGAGTGAGTTGCTTCATAAACTCATACATTTTTTTATGTCTAATATCTTCCCAGACATGACGCACTAGGCTTTCTAAATCTTCACTCGATAAAAGACTTAATTCTGTGAGTTGTTCATGAATAAAGCTGGCAATCCAAGTTTCAAGTTTATGCTCAAGACGTTGTTGCTGTAGAAAGGAGAATTTTTTGAGTTTGTGTTGCCATTCAAAGTGATAGTCATCAACTCTAGATGCACTTAGAAATTTTGGTAATTTTTGTTCTAAGGTTGAGGTTGCAATATATTGGCAAAGTTGTTGTACAGAAGGACTACTTCTTAAAAACTGATTGAGATAAAGAGGAATATGTTCCATTTCTAAAAATTTGGAGAGCCACATTTCAAATTGGTGGTCAGATACCAAATCTTGTAGCTGAATTGGAGACTTCATGGCAGATAGATAAATACGCTGCGCAATTTCCCCAATAAACTCAAGTAAACCAGCACCTAGCTGCATTTCAAAAGCATAACGTTTCACAACGGCTTGTAGTTGCTCTAAATCAACAACTTCATGAAGTTTTATTTCGTCAGCATGTTGCATAAACAGTTGAATGAACTGCTGGAAATAAATAGGTGAGTTTTCTATAGATAATTGTTTTTTGAAAAATTCCACCTGCTCAAGCAAAAGTGCTTGAGCAAGTGCTGTAGTTTTTGATGAGTTTTCCTGCTCAGTCATTCGCTGTCCAACCGTTGACAATCGGATAACGTCGTTCACGACTAAATGCACGAGAAGTAATTCTCGGCCCAATCGCGCCTTGACGACGTTTATATTCATTACGATCAACTAAACGGATAACTTTTTCAACTACTTCTTTATCAAAACCTTTGGCAATAATATCTGCCTGACTTAAATCTTCTTCAATGTATGCGTAAAGAATGGCATCCAATACATCATATGCTGGTAAAGAGTCTTGGTCTTTTTGGTCTGGGCGAAGCTCTGCTGAAGGTGGACGAGTAATAACACGTTCAGGAATAACAGGAGTTTCACTTAAGCTATTACGGTATTTTGCTAATTCAAATACGATAGTTTTATAAACATCTTTTAGAACTGCAAAGCCACCAACCATATCACCGTAAAGTGTACAGTAGCCAACTGAAAGCTCAGATTTGTTGCCAGTAGCGAGTACTAAATTACCAAATTTATTTGATAAGCCCATGAGTAATGTGCCGCGTGCGCGCGCTTGTAAGTTCTCTTCGGTTGCATCTGCTGGTGAGTTGCCAAAGAAAGGATACAAGGTTTGCATAAAGCTATTTACAACTGAATGTATTTCAGCAATACCGAAAGTTACACCCATACGACGAGCCTGTTCTGCCGCATCTTCTACACTAATTTGAGAAGTATAAGTATAAGGCATCATTACGGCTTGTACTTTTTCTGCACCAATTGCATCAACAGCAATAGCAAGTGTAAGAGCTGAGTCAATACCGCCAGATAAACCTAAAATTACACCAGGGAAACCTGAACGCTCTACATAGTCACGTGTTGCCAGAACTAAACCTTGATAGATCTCTGCAAATGTTTCTAAAGCAGGAGCTGATTCTGTGACTTTAAATGCTTTGTTTTTTGGGTCAAATTCAGCGATGTAGAGATCTTCTTTAAAGCTTGGTGCTTGTAAAGCAATTCCACCATCTTTATTGCTGACAAAACTTGTGCCATCAAAAATTAAATCGTCTTGGCCGCCCACTTGGTTAACGTACACAATGTTGAGGTGAAGTTGTTTTGCAAGTTCACTCAAGGTTTGTGTACGGTGCTGTGGTTTACCGACTTCGTATGGTGATGCATTTAATACAAGAACTGTATCAACATTTAATTGGCTTAACTGTTTTACGGTATTAATTGACCAGATATCTTCGCAAATCAATACGCCAAACTTATGTCCAAGATATTCAAACACCAAATGCTGATGCCCTTTTTGGAAATAACGTTTTTCATCAAAGACGCCATAGTTTGGTAAATTGTGTTTGTTAAAAACACCCAAAACTTGACCGTCTTTCATGACAGCAGCGGAATTATAACGTTGACCATCTTCTGTCTGGTTCACAAATCCGAAAACCATGACAATATCTTTAACTTCGGCAAGTTGAGCAAAAGCCTTTTGCATACGTTTATTTAAATTTGGACGTAGCAATAAGTCTTCAGCTGGATAACCAATAACAGAAAGCTCGGGAAAAATAATCAGGTCAGCGTTTTGTTTTTTCGCCTGATTTACTTGCTCAATCATCTTTTTGGTGTTTGAGTCAATATTGCCAATATGCGGAGAAAACTGAGCAAGGGCAACTTTAAAACTTTTCATTCAAACCTAATCCTAGATCATAACGAATATAGATACACATAGTGTTGATTTTTATAGATATAATTTTTCAACGATGTGTATGATACGATATTAAACAATTAAAATAGTAAACAAAAATGTCAAGATCAATAATATATACCAATCACATATTTTCTGCGTAAAAATAACGAGATTTTCTGTATAGAATAGAAACAGGCTTCATTATTTTTATTGTTTGTATACTGCCTTATCACAAGCCAATTTGGAATAAGGGCGTTATATTTTTTTCAATAATTTGAATTAAATAAGAGTGATTTCATAGCTTAGGTAAGTATTTCTGATTTATAAGAATTCTCATTTACATTAAGCAAAAAATGTTACGTTCAAAGAAGGATTGATTATTTAGTTACAAATGAACTTGTGGTGAACAGATAATATTTGGGATTTTACCAGAGCAAATGTCACGGGCAATTTCACCTTGTTGTTCAATGTTATAAGAGCTAAAAGCCTTGTGGGGAGAGTAGGTGTATTTATAGGGGTTGTAACTTTTAAAGCTCAGATAATAAGCCGATTGCAGTAAGGCGCCTTTAAGTAGTACATGAATGCCTTTTTGATACTGCATGACATGAGTGAGTTCGTGAATAAAAATACCCTGCATAAATTTAGATTCTAGAGCATAATTTTCACTGTAATCGGAAAGATTGACATAAATATTTCCGTTTGGAGCCATAAAAATACCGTAAGACTGCCAAGGAAGGTAGCGAGTAGCAATAATTTTAGGTTGTTCACAATTGAGCATGTCGCCAAAGACCATTTGTGCTAATACTTTTTCTTGGGCAGTCAAATGTCTAATTGGGTAGTTTTTTAAGTGACGGAAAATAAAAAGCGTAAAAAGAATAAATTGTGTGCGAATTAAGCGTTTAAAGGCATTAAAAAGTAGCATAGCTTTGCCATTAAATGAGTTCATCTATTTCTTTAGCATACTATAGGTTAGGTATCGCGAAATAAAGAGGTGTGATTATTCATTAGTTTTATCGTTCTGTTTTAAAAATATAAAGCTTTAAATGGATCTAGTTTTTCTTATTGCTGTGAATAAAAGATTTCTTAGATAAGAAAAGCAAAAGCCCCAGTTAAAACTGAGGCTTTACGACAACTAAAATCACAACAGCAAATAAAATTAAGGTTGGCATTTCATTAAAGAAGCGCCAGAACTTATGTGATTTATAGTGAGCATTTCCGATAAGTTTTTTACGGTAGTAGCCACATGCCAAATGGTAGATGACTAATAAAGCAACTAATCCAACTTTAAGGTAAAACCATGTTGCTTGATGATAATGTCGAGTTGCATCGCCCCAATCCACAAGAAAATGAGCAGTAATTAATGTGGCAATCAGAGAAGGCCACATAATTCCACGATACAACTTACGTTCCATTACTTCAAAGCGTTGATGACTAACAGCATCTTCACTCATAGCATGATAAACATATAGACGTGGTAAGTAGAACAAAGCAGCGAACCAACAAACCACGGCAATAATATGTAATGCTTTTACCCACAAAAAAGCATCAGAAGGTGCATCCATCGATAATCCTAGGTGGGATTATGCATCCCACTTCTTGAAAATAAGGCAAGCGTTAACACCGCCAAAGCCAAAACTGTTACTCATTACAGTATTCAATTTTGCATCACGTTTTTCAAGTACGATATCAAAAGGTTTTGCGCCTTCATCAAGTTCAGTTACATTGATGTTTGGTGCAATAAAGTCATTTTGCATCATTAGAACAGAGTAAATAGCTTCTTGTACGCCAGCTGCACCTAAGCTATGACCTGTCATAGATTTAGTTGAGCTAAGAGGAGGCACATTGCCTTCGCCAAATGCACGTTCCATTGCTTTAAGTTCTGTAATGTCACCAGCTGGAGTAGATGTACCATGTGTATTTACATAGTCAATTTTGTCTACGCCATGTTGCTTAGCTTCTTCAAGTGCCATTAACACACAACGTGTAGCACCTTCACCGCTTGGAGCAACCATGTCTGCGCCATCGCTGTTTGCAGCATAACCAACAACTTCAGCTAAAATGTTGGCACCACGTGCTTGAGCGTGTTCAAGTGATTCAAGTACCACGAAACCACCACCGCCAGCAATAACAAAACCATCACGGTCTGCTGAATATGGACGAGATGCTGTTTCTGGAGTTTCATTATATTTTGAGCAAAGCGCACCCATTGCATCAAACAATAAACTTTGAGACCAATGATCTTCTTCACCACCACCAGCAAGCATAAGGTCTTGTTTGCCGAGTTGAATCAGGTTGTACGCATAACCAATTGCGTCAGCAGAAGTTGCGCAAGCACTTGTAATTGTATGAGCAATACCTTGCAGTTTGAATGCAACACCTACGTTTGCAGTAATAGTGTTTGACATGTTGCGTGGTACGAAGAAAGGTCCTACTTTACGTGCACCTTTAGTTTCTAAAAGCTCTGTCATTTCAACAACAGATGCAGTTGAACCACCACCTGAACCGCCTGCGATACCGTAACGTGGATTACCACCGATTTGCTCAGCAGTAAGACCTGCATGTTCAACAGCAGCTACAGCAGCATTGTAAGCGTACATTGCACATACGCCCATAAAGCGTTTTAACTTACGATCAATATGATCAAAATCTTGTTCTGCAGCAGCGCTCACATGACTTTTAAAATTGAGTTCAGCATAAGTTGGGTTAAAACGTGTCCCGGAGATTCCATTTTGAAGTGAATGAGTAACTGCTTCTAAAGAGTTACCGATACATGAGTTAATACCCATACCAGTGATTACAACACGTTTCATCTACAGGTCCCTTTATGGTGATATTAAGAGTCTATGGTGATCAACAGCTATGAAAACAAATAGGAGAATATAGCTGTAAGAAAACAAGACTCATGTTTTTTCGTTGTTAACATGATAGCAGAAAGGATTTTTATTTCTTATGGCAAATCTTTATGACAATTTTACATTTAAAAAAAATAACTAAATACATAGTATGTTGCATTTAGGGTTAACTAAAATACACACATTCAAGTTGAGATAAATCCACATTCCACCTAGTATTTATGTCTAATTAGATAAATTAAAAAATCGAGGTACTTGATGACAAAATTTAATAATAATCAATCTGACAATTTGTTTTCTCAGGTCTTCGGAGTGGCTAAAAAGCTCAGTTCTACAGGATTGAGTATCTTGCAACAGAACCAATCAGGTGACGTCAGTAAGGTAATTGAACCAATTCCAACTGGGAAAACAGTTGAAGGAAAATCGAGAACAAAAAGCCCATTTGAAGTTGAGCAATATGAAAGTCCTCAACAAATGCTGCGAGAACAATTGCCGAAAGTAACTCGTCAGGTCTTTGGGCGACATTTTACAAAAGTAAATGGTGTGGCTACATTTCTTTCCCCAGATTGGGATGAAAAAATCTCAGGTTATTTATTTGATTGGTTGAATGACTTTAGTTCAAAAAGCACCTTAACTGAAAAAATCCTAGAAGAAGCGGGTGCTAAAGATTTATTTGAGCTCACTAAAGATACGGGCCGTTCTCAGCGTTTAAGTCAGGCGCTTATCGAACAAAATAAATTAATTGCAACTGTACAAGGTGCAATTACAGGCGTGTCGGGTGTAGTTGGCGCCGCTGTAGATATTCCTGTTTCACTCGTGCTGGTTTTAAGAACGATTTATCAGACTGGTAGATCACATGGTTTTGAACTTCTGGAAGTTACAGACCAAGACGTTGTCGAGTTTATCTTTAAAGAAGTTGATATTAGTCTGATTGCTGAAAAGCAAACTTTATTGATAGCTTTAAAAACATTACGAAATATGTTGGAAACGCAAGATATTCATCAATTTCAGCAAGTGTTAGGTTCAACTACCGATTTTGATACTTTAAAGAACTGGCTAGTCGATGAAGATGGAGAGTTTAAATGGGGTTGGTTAAACCGTATTCCTAAACTTTCAGCATTTGGCAAAGTTACACCAGTTGCTGGTGCTGTTTTAAGCGCAGTATATAGTTGGAAATTACAAGAAGATGTTGGTCATAAAGCACAAGCCATTTTTGGTGCTGCAAGACATTATTTAAATGAGCATCCAAGTGAGCATTTATCTCCGTTACAGGCCTATTATGCTGCAGTAACGCTCATCCAGAAGGCGAGTCCTCGTCTTTTAAATGTGGGTGAGGATGGTAATATTCATGCTGCACATCATCATAAAGTAGAAAACCATGATGTCATTTCAAAAGTATCTATTGTCTTAAAGCCTACAGAAAGTAAAAAGAGTGAAGAAAAAATTCAGGAAAATGTTCACCAAGGTATCGAGCAACTTGCTGATAAACATGTAGAGGAACATGAGCATACTGAGCAAAAACCGGCTTTAACTCCTGAGGAAGATGAAGAGGAGTTGAATGATAAAAAATACTCTTAACAATACCCTTACAAATAAGAGGTTTAAAAATAAAATTTGAACTCTATTTAGATTTGTAAGTTATCCTGTCAAAGATTGATATGGTCAACATTTGGTAAGTATTGCCGTGTTGACCATTTTTGCATCTTAGCTTACAATTATGTGCCCTTAAAAAGAGGTATTTTCTTTTTAAGGTTTTTTAATAACGGGAGAATTGCCATATGGCAACAACGAATCAGTTGATCCGTAAGGGTCGTACGACTTTGGTTGAAAAATCCAAAGTTCCTGCGTTGAAGGCTTGTCCACAACGTCGTGGTGTTTGTACACGTGTTTATACAACTACACCTAAAAAACCTAACTCAGCTATGCGTAAGGTTTGCCGTGTTCGCTTAACTTCAGGTTTTGAAGTATCTAGCTACATCGGTGGTGAAGGTCATAACCTACAAGAGCACAGTGTTGTTCTTATCCGTGGTGGTCGTGTTAAAGACTTACCAGGTGTACGTTACCATACCGTTCGTGGTTCATTAGACTGTGCTGGTGTTAAAGATCGTAATCAATCACGTTCTAAATACGGTACTAAGCGTCCTAAGAAGTAATTCTAGGAAACTAGTCCAATAAGCCCTTTAGCGTTTCGCTTGTTTGAATTCTTCATAGATTTGTAATTCAAGCGACGTATAGTAAGGCCAGCGTCGTGTACATGACACTTGTACAAACTGCTGGATTATCCTGAAGTGTCATATTATTAGGTGTATTAAAATGCCAAGACGTCGCGTAGTCGCTGCTCGTGAGATCCTTCCAGATCCAAAATTTAGCAGCCAAACAATCGCTAAATTCATGAACCACGTAATGCAAGATGGTAAAAAATCTGTTGCTGAAGGTATCGTTTACGGTGCTTTAGAACGTGTTCAAGAAAAAAACAAAGTAGACCCAGTTGAATTTTTCGAGACTACTCTTGAAAAAGTTCGTCCTATGGTTGAAGTAAAAGCACGCCGTGTTGGTGGTGCTACTTATCAAGTACCTATGGAAGTACGCCCATCCCGTCGTACTGCCTTAGCTATGCGTTGGTTAGTAGATGCTGCTGCTAAGCGTTCTGAAAAAACGATGGCTTTACGTCTTGCTGGTGAGTTGCTTGATGCAGCTGAAGGTAAAGGTGCAGCAATCAAAAAACGTGAAGATGTGCACCGTATGGCTGAAGCTAACAAAGCCTTCTCTCACTACCGTTTCTAAGCGGATAAAACAGGCCTTATTCAGGAGAATATTCATGCGTACAGCAGCTCGATTCAACATTGCTCTTTATCAAAGTGGGAGCTTTGCAGGTATTTAAGTTGCCTGTTTGGATATTCGCGCGCATCAATTTAATTGGTGCGTCCTGTTTTAAATATAACATTTAGGAATGTAGACATCATGGCTCGCCAAACCCCAATTACTCGTTACCGTAACATCGGTATTTCTGCGCACATTGACGCAGGTAAAACAACTACAACTGAACGTATTTTGTTCTACACAGGTGTATCTCACAAAATTGGTGAAGTACACGACGGTGCAGCAACAATGGACTGGATGGAACAAGAGCAAGAGCGTGGTATTACAATTACCTCTGCTGCTACAACTTGTTTCTGGTCTGGTATGGGTAACCAATTCGAACAACACCGTATCAACGTAATTGACACCCCGGGACACGTAGACTTCACAATCGAAGTTGAACGTTCTATGCGTGTTCTTGACGGTGCGTGCATGGTTTACTGTGCTGTAGGTGGTGTACAACCTCAGTCTGAAACTGTATGGCGTCAAGCGAACAAATATAAAGTGCCTCGTTTAGCATTCGTGAACAAGATGGACCGTACTGGTGCAAACTTCTTCCGTGCTGTTGAGCAAGTTAAAACTCGTTTAGGTGGTAATCCTGTTCCTATCGTTGTGCCAATTGGTGCTGAAGATACGTTCCAAGGTGTTGTTGACCTTATCGAAATGAAAGCGATTATCTGGGATGAAGCATCTCAAGGTATGAAGTTTGAATATGCTGATATCCCAGCTGACCTAGTTGATACGTCTAACGAATGGCGTACAAAAATGGTTGAAGCTGCGGCTGAAGCTTCTGAAGAATTAATGGACAAGTACCTTGAAGAAGGTGATCTTTCTAAAGAAGAGATCATTGCAGGTTTACGTGCTCGTACATTAGCTTCTGAAATTCAAGTAATGCTTTGTGGTTCAGCGTTCAAAAACAAAGGTGTTCAACGTATGTTGGATGCTGTAATTGAATTCTTACCATCACCTACAGAAGTTAAAGCGATCGAAGGTATCCTTGACGACAAAGACGAAACTAAAGCGTCTCGTGAAGCATCTGACGAAGCTCCGTTCTCTGCACTTGCGTTCAAAATCATGAACGACAAATTCGTAGGTAACTTAACATTCGTACGTGTTTACTCTGGTGTTCTTAAACAAGGTGATCCGGTTTATAACCCAGTTAAATCTAAGCGTGAACGTATCGGTCGTATCGTGCAAATGCATGCGAACGAACGTCAAGATCTTGATGAAATCCGTGCAGGTGATATCGCAGCGTGTGTAGGTCTTAAAGACGTTACTACTGGTGATACATTATGTGATGAGAAAAACATCATTACTCTTGAACGTATGGAATTCCCAGAGCCAGTAATTTCATTGGCTGTTGAACCAAAAACTAAAGCAGACCAAGAAAAAATGTCTATCGCTTTAGGTCGTTTGGCTAAAGAAGATCCATCGTTCCGCGTTCGTACAGACGAAGAATCTGGTCAAACAATTATTGCTGGTATGGGTGAGCTTCACCTTGACATCATCGTTGACCGTATGAAGCGTGAATTCGGTGTTGAAGCGAACATTGGTAAACCAATGGTTGCTTACCGTGAAACGATCAAAAAGTCTGTTGAACAAGAAGGTAAGTTCGTACGTCAAACTGGTGGTAAAGGTAAGTTTGGTCACGTATATGTACGTCTTGAACCGCTTGATGTTGAAGAAGCTGGTAAAGAATACCAATTCGTTGAAGAAGTTGTTGGTGGTGTAGTACCTAAAGAATTCTTTGGCGCAGTTGACAAAGGTATTCAAGAACGTATGAAGAATGGTGTATTAGCTGGTTACCCTGTTGTGGGTATCAAAGCGACATTATTCGATGGTTCTTACCATGATGTCGACTCTGATGAATTGTCGTTCAAAATGGCTGGTTCATACGCTTTCCGTGACGGTTTCATGAAAGCTGATCCTATCCTTCTTGAACCAATCATGAAAGTTGAAGTAGAAACTCCAGAAGACTACATGGGCGATATCATGGGTGACTTAAACCGTCGTCGTGGTATGGTTCAAGGTATGGATGATCTTCCTGGTGGAACTAAAGCAATTAAAGCAGAAGTTCCATTGGCTGAGATGTTTGGTTACGCGACTCAAATGCGTTCTATGTCTCAAGGTCGTGCGACTTATTCTATGGAATTCGCTAAATACGCTGAAACTCCACGTAACGTGGCTGAAGGCATCATCGCTAAGTTCCAGACTGGCGGTAAAAAAGGTGACGACGAGTAATCTTTCGATTACTATAAGCCCAAACTAATTCTTAGTTAAAAACCAAGCGCTCGTGCAGTGACCCTGCATGAGCAGTTTATAAAGGAAGATCATCATGGCTAAAGCCAAGTTTGAACGTAATAAGCCACACGTAAACGTGGGCACAATTGGTCACGTTGACCATGGTAAAACAACTTTAACTGCTGCGATTGCAACTATTTGTGCAAAAACTTACGGCGGTGAAGCGAAAGATTACTCACAAATCGACTCAGCACCTGAAGAAAAAGCACGTGGTATTACAATTAATACTTCACACGTAGAATACGATTCTCCAATCCGTCACTACGCTCACGTAGACTGCCCGGGCCACGCCGATTATGTTAAAAACATGATTACTGGTGCTGCTCAGATGGACGGCGCGATCCTTGTATGTGCTGCGACTGATGGTCCAATGCCACAAACTCGTGAACACATCCTTCTTTCTCGTCAGGTTGGTGTACCTTACATCATCGTATTCTTAAACAAGTGTGACCTTGTTGATGATGAAGAATTACTTGAATTAGTAGAAATGGAAGTTCGTGAACTTCTTTCTACTTATGACTTCCCAGGTGATGACACTCCTGTTATCCGTGGTTCAGCTCTTGCTGCTCTTAACGGTGATGCTGGTCAATATGGCGAGTCTTCAGTTCTTGCTCTTGTTGAAGCGCTTGACTCTTACATTCCAGAACCAGAACGTGCTATCGATAAAGCATTCTTAATGCCAATCGAAGACGTATTCTCAATTTCTGGTCGTGGTACTGTAGTAACAGGCCGTGTAGAAGCTGGTATCGTTAAAGTTGGTGAAGAAGTAGAGATCGTTGGTATTAAAGATACAGTTAAAACAACTGTAACTGGCGTAGAAATGTTCCGTAAACTTCTTGACGAAGGTCGTGCGGGCGAGAACTGTGGTGTTCTTTTACGTGGTACTAAGCGTGAAGACGTACAACGTGGTCAAGTACTTGCTAAACCAGGTACAATCAAGCCGCACACTAAATTCGATGCAGAAGTATACGTACTTTCTAAAGAAGAAGGTGGTCGTCATACTCCATTCCTTAACGGTTACCGTCCACAGTTCTACTTCCGTACAACTGACGTAACTGGCGCAATCCAATTACAAGACGGCGTTGAAATGGTTATGCCAGGTGACAACGTTGAAATGTCAGTAGAATTAATCCACCCAATCGCAATGGACCCAGGTCTACGTTTTGCGATCCGTGAAGGTGGTCGTACTGTAGGTGCTGGTGTTGTTGCGAAAGTAACTGCATAATCACTTTCAGTGAAAAAAAGCGCTCTTTTTAGAGCGCTTTTTTTATATTTAATTGTCTAACAATCATTATAAAAGCTGGCCTTAACTGATATTTCAATGTCCTTATTTACCCTTAATCCTTTTTATGAAATTTGTATGATAAGAATCAAGAAAACGAACAATAAAGTTTGAGTAATTTGGATTACTTAATAAGGAGCTTTGGGTATGAATGCTAAAGTGAATATTACGAATCGCGCAGGAGCAAGCTTTCCTGTACGTCGTATGAACTTTGACTTTAATGATGTACCAGAATATTGGATGAATGGTTCTGCTGGACTCACACACTTTATGACAGCATTGTCGGCTTTGTTTCCGGCAGGTGAGAAATTCTTCATAGATAGTGTACGTGCTGTACGTTATCACCCATCTATTAAAGATGATGAAGCATTGCAAAAAGAGATTAGTGCCTTCATTGGGCAAGAAGCAATGCATACTCAAGAGCATGTAAATTTTAATGCTTCTGCTCAAAAGTTTGGTCACGATGTAGAAACATTAGAGAAGTTTACTGACACGGCGATTCAAACAGCAATTAAAGCTTTTGTAAAAATTGTTAAACCTTTCGGTATGACCAAAGAAATGGTT
The DNA here is from genome assembly GCF_000196795.1 of Acinetobacter oleivorans DR1. Lineage (NCBI taxonomy): Bacteria > Pseudomonadati > Pseudomonadota > Gammaproteobacteria > Moraxellales > Moraxellaceae > Acinetobacter > Acinetobacter oleivorans. The sequence goes on along the minus strand of NC_014259.1, from coordinate 3,269,899 downwards.
GACCTGACCGCTACAACAGCACTTGAACATTTTACGGCTACTATCGCTTCACAGTTATTAGTTAATAACCATATTCAAGAGTTGATGACAGATGAGACGATGTCAACGATGTGGTATTGGCATGCTATCGAAGAAAATGAGCATAAAGCCGTAGCTTTTGACGTGTACGAAGGTGTATTTGGCAAAGGTGTAAAAGCTTATGCTTTACGTACGAGTTCACTAGTATTTGCGATGACTTTAATCTTTTTGATTCAATCATCTTTTGTACTTCGTTTATTAAAACAAGACAATAAGTTGAATTTAACTGAGCTATCAGTAATTTATAAATATGGATATAGCCCATCTAAAGGTATTATTAGTGGTATGGCTAAAGAAATGCTAGCTTATTTTAAACCTGGTTTTCATCCAAATGATTTAGATACAGTTAGTCTATTGAAAACATGGAAAGCAAAATTAGGTTTGTAATTTAAATCTATGTTGATTTGAAAGGGCTCATGAGTAGCCCTTTTTTCTTTTTAAGTATTATTTGCTAACCATAAGTATAAGTAAGTCTATGCACCTTTATGGGGTTATTAATGACCTCATCTGATATTTCTCTGTCCTCATCTGCACTTAATTGGTACATCGAAAGACGTATGATTATAAATATTAAGAAAATAAATAAAGTTATATGTGAATTAGCTATTCACTTAAAAGGAGTCTGAGATGAATGCTAAGGTAAATATTTCCAATCGTGCTGGTGCTAGTTTCCCTGTGCGTCGTATGGACTTTGAATTTACTCAGGTCCCACGCTATTGGGCAAACTATGATGCGGCATTGACACATTTTATGACAGCATTATCGGCCCTTTTCCCAGAAGGTGAGCAGTTCTTTGTAAATAGTACTCGTGCTGTTCGAAATGATCTAAAGCTTGCTGATCCAGATCTTCAAAAAGAAATTAGTGCATTTATTGGTCAAGAAGCGATGCATTCGAAAGAGCATTTAGCATTTAATGCTTCAGCGCAAGCTTATGGTTATGATGTTCGCCATATGGAAAAGCAAACAGGAAAAGTCATTAAAGTGGGTACGGCTGTTGTAACAAAATTAATGAAACCTTTTGGCTACACTAAAGAAATGATTGATTTGACGGGAACATGTGCGCTAGAACATTTTACGTCTACCATTGCAGCTGAACTTTTACAAAATCCTGAAATTCAAGCGATGTTCCAAGACGACACGATGTATCATTTATGGATGTGGCATGCAGTTGAAGAAAATGAACATAAAGCTGTGGCATTTGATGTGTACACAAGCATGTATGGGCAAGGTCCGAAAGCCTATTTTATGCGCTCAGCAGCTTTGATTATTGCAATGGCATTAATCTTTGCAACTCAATCTTATTTTACTGCTAAGTTACTCAAGACTGATGATAAATTAACGTGGAAAGATACGAAGTACATGCTTAAGTTTATGTATGGTCGTAAAGGTTTTATGACACGTCAAATTCCAGAGTTACTTGATTTCTTAAGACCAAAATTTCATCCAAATGATTCTGACACTACAGCGTTGCTAGCAACTTGGCGTGAAAAACTAGGTCTCTAAAAAGGATGGTAAAAAAGGGCAATTTAATTGTCCTTTTTTTTACTCGTTTTTTCTTGTGAAGTTTTTATAATACGCACTACTTTAGAACTTTGATTGTGCTGAACCCCATGATTCGTATTATGCAAAACACTGATGTTGATATTGTTGTACAAATCGAAAAATCAGTGCAAACACACCCATGGTCAAGACAGCAATTTGTAGAATCTTTGAATTCTTATCAATGCACTGTCATTGAGTCACAAAATAGAGTCGTTGGGTTTTGTATTTTACAACCAGTACTTGATGAAGCAAATTTATTGCTCATGGCAGTTGATCCTAAAATGCAAGGTCAGGGCTTAGGATATGAGTTATTAAATGCATCAATTGATCAATTAAAAAATCAACCAGTACAAATATTTCTAGAAGTTCGTGAAAGTAATAAAGCTGCTATCGGTTTATATGAAAAAACAGGTTTTCACCAAATCGACCTTCGTCGCAATTATTATCCTACCCCAGAAGGGGGGCGGGAACATGCAGTCATTATGGTAAAAACCTGTACAGATGATTTTGCTTCTTTATTCTAAATTTTGATCTGAGTACTTTTCATAAGAAAGTCAGATCAAAATTATTTAATAATTAAATTATTCCATTCAGAAGGTAATGTTGTCATAAGCGACGTACCTAACTGTTGAATTTCGTCGGGCGATAAGGATCTGTTTAAGCGGCGCCATTGCCCATCTAGTAAAAGTTCTAAAGGGGTATATTGCGACTTATAATTCATTTTGGCTGAGTGTGGCACCCAGTAACCTAAATAAAGATATTCTAAACCAAGTGATTTCACATATTCGATTTGGTTCAAAATAGAGTACACACCAAGTGATCTACGATGTTCATCTGGATCAAAGAAAGTATAGACCGCAGACAGTCCATCATCCATTAGATCGCAGGTAGATACACTGATTAAACGGTTATCTTTCCAAAGCTCTAAAAAGAAACTATCTGTACAGCTATGTACTAAAAATTTTTCAAACTGATCTAAGCTTGGTGGAAACATGTCACCATCTGCATGGCGTTCATTAATATAGCGTTCATATAAATCATAATGAATCTGAGCAGCTTGCTGAGTTGGCAAAACTGTCATGGTCAGATCATGATTTCTTTTCCATGCTTTTTTCTGCATGCTGTTCATTTGGAAATCGGCAACTGGAACGCGACAAGATAAGCATTGTCTGCATAAATGGCATTCAGGACGATAAACGAAGTCACCGCTGCGGCGAAATCCTAAACGAGAAAGTTCTGAAAGAGTGACCACATCAATCCGATGAATAGGGTCTAAAAACACCATGCGCGCCGATTTATTTTCTAGGTAGCTGCAATCATGAGGTGGAGTAATATAATACTGCAGATCATTTAAAAGGGACTTCGGGTGATATGATTTCATGATTGGTCCCTCCTGTTATCATTCCATTAATTTTGCATCTAACGCTATTGTTTTACTTGAAAATACACGTTCTTGATACTTTTTCCAATTGATAGAGGGGTGAATAATTACATCTTGTAACGATTTTAAGTAGTCTTGACGAGAAAGTGTACAGGCTCCCAAGCTAATTAAGTGACTATTTACAAGCTGGCAGTCTACCCAAGGGAGCTGATTTTCCTGTCCAATCAGCATTAGTGTATAAAAAGCCATTTTTGAAACATCAGTTTCATTACTAAACATTGATTCACCGAAGCATCCTTTGCCAATCGTAATGCCGTATAGACCTCCGACAAGTTCGTTTTGATCCCAGACTTCCACACTATATCCATAGCCAGCATTAAACATCTCACAATAGCCCTGAATAATATCTTCACTAATCCAAGTTTCATCTGCATAACTTCTTGGTAGAGAACATGAGCGAATAACTTCTTCGAAGGCATGATTAACCGTAATTGTATAATCATGTTTTTTCATGTTTCTAAGGAGTGACTTGCTTGGTTTGTAGTTTTGAGGGTAGATCACACAACGAGGCTCAGGGCTCCACCAACAAATGGGTTCATCTTCATTGAACCACGGAAATAAACCATGGGTATATGCTTCATATAGGGTAGAAGGGGAGAGATCAGCTCCAATACAAATTAAACCATGACCATCCGGATCGGCTTCAATAGGGTCAGGGAAAATGAATTGAGAAAGTGGAAGTGTATTCATAAAAATAAAATAAGATCAGCTTTAAGGTTATGCTATAAAAATTAATATATGTCAGCTAGTCATTATTCTAAAAAAACAGCCGTTATAAGAACGGCTGTTTTTTAAACTCTAGAAATCTATTAATTAAAGATTATCTAGATATTTTTCAGCATCAAGAGCCGCCATACAGCCTGACCCAGCAGAAGTAATCGCTTGACGATAAATGCTGTCAGCGACGTCACCAGCAGCAAAAACACCAGCTACAGAAGTTGCTGTTGCATTACCAGAAGTACCGCTTTGTACTTGAATATAGCCATCACGTAAGTTTAATTGACCATCAAACATTCCAGTATTTGGTTTGTGGCCAATTGCAACGAATAGACCATGAACCTCTACGTCTTGCTTAGATTCATCTTGAGTTGATTTAAGGCGAACACTTGTTACACCAGTATTGTCACCCAATACTTCTTCAACTTCGTGATTCCAGATAATGCTGATTTTGCCTTCTTTTTCTTTGGCAAATAAATGATCTTGCAAAATCTTTTCAGAACGTAAGCTATCACGGCGGTGTACTAGCGTTACATGTGAAGCAATATTTGATAAATAAAGCGCTTCTTCAACAGCAGTGTTACCACCACCTACAACCATTACTTTTTGGTTTTTGTAGAAGAAACCATCACATGTTGCACATGCGCTTACGCCTTGACCCATAAAGTTTTGTTCAGACTCTAGGCCAAGATATTGAGCTGTAGCACCAGTTGCAATAATCAAAGCATCACATGTGTACTCTTCCATATCACCTTTTAGAACAAAAGGACGTACGTTTAAGTCCACTTCGTTAATATGGTCATAGACGAGTTCTGTACCAAAGCGTTCAGCATGTGCTTGCATACGATCCATTAATGCAGGACCTGTTAAACCTTCAGGATCGCCCGGCCAGTTGTCAACTTCGGTTGTTGTTGTAAGTTGCCCACCTAGTTGTAAACCTGCAATCAAAGTAGGTTTAAGGTTTGCACGCGCTGCATATACCGCTGCACTATAGCCCGCAGGGCCAGAACCGAGAATAATTAACCGAGAATGACGAGCACTCATTGAGGGTATCCTTATTTATTTCGAGAATTTTGAAAATTATACGTGAATTTGCCGATCAATAGCGTTAAATCAATGTGGATAATATTGATCAGGTCAATCGAATTAAGTTATATAACAATATAGAAGTGCCTCATGTTAACAACAACTGTAAAGAATCATGCACCTTTTTTGTAAGAACAGGTGCATAATATAAAGTTCATTCGTTGAAGATCTAGAATGTAGTTCTTCACATCTCTAAACCAATAATTAAATGGGTTACAGGACAGTATATGACTGCGGTGTCGAGTGTTTATGCACAGCGCTTATTGATGACATTATTCTTGGTTTCTTTTGGCATTTATATGTTTCTGGCAACAGTAACATATACACCATTTGATCCGGGCTGGATGCATATTTCCAGTGATACTCAGCAAGTATCCAATGCAAGTGGTATTGCTGGCGCATGGATTGCAGATTTGCTGTTTGGTTTTTTAGGATGGGCAAGTTTGCTTATTCCAATTTTCCTTTTTATTGAAGCAATACAAGTGTGGTGGCCACGTAGTTTTTTAAACCGCCCATTTCGTTATGCTGCACAATTCTTTTTAATTTTGGTTGTGTCTAGCCTGCTTTATTTACATTGGAATGTGCCGGCAGATACTTTAGATAATGCGGCTGGGGGAATTATTGGTTACGAGTTAGGTCAAAGCCTATCTCAATTGCTAACAATTTACGGTGCGACTTTATTCTTACTCGTTTTCGGAGTGGTTTTGTTTACTCTTGCATTTGGGGTGCAATGGAGCAAAACATGGGTTACGCTTAAAGCGACACCAAGCTATTTACAAGATTTATTTTATAAAAACGTATCACCAAACGAATCGGATTATGACTTAACAACTCAGCCTGCTAACAAAGCAGCGGCAGTTAAAGTTGCACAAAACACTGAAGCCAATGCTTCAGATGAAAAAGAAGTGCCAGTTCAATCTGAAACTACTCAATCACAACCTACAGCAACACGACATGATGCGGTTGCTGAAAGGTTATTTGCAGATGTCTTAGCGAAAGAGCAGAGCCGACCTGAACCTGTAGTAGTTGAGCCAGTTGCAAATACTCAAAACTTTGAACATACGCTTGAGCAAGCCCATAAGCTTGAAAAAGATAGCCAACGTTTAGTGGCTACGGGTGAAGTGTGGCGTGCTTTACAACGTGATGATGCGAGTCATAAGCAAGAAATTGATGCACTTTTAAGAGCAGCTGATGATTCAACAGAACAAGCTCCTGCTCATGAGCAATTCCAGCAAACTCTTTCACAAGTTCATCAAACTCAACCTACAGCTAAACAAGACCTACATGGTCTTGACTGGAATGATGATGAAATTTTTGATGAGTTGCTTGCTGCGGTTCCAAACAGTAAAACTGCAACAGATGTGCATACACCATTTGTTCAAGATCAACATGTAGAAGCAGAACCAACTTCGCAATCTGTGAATATTGCGAATGAAACATCTTCACCTTTATCGAATGTAAATCAGTCACCTAAAAATTTAGCAAATGAACAAGTTTTTGAAGACTTTGATGATTTATTAATAGATGAAGATATTGCGCCCGCTGAACCTGTCAGAGCAAGTAGTTATGCGCAATCTTCAGCATTTGTAAAAGCTCCAATTCAAACGACTATTCAAGCCGATAAACTTTCAAAAGAAGAGTTTATTGAGGCATGGCAGGAAACTGCTGGAAAACCTCAAGAAAATCTTGATATTGATGAAGATGATTTCGATTTAGATGCGCCATTAACAGATGCAGCTGGTCGACCAATGTCTCGTGCAATGCAGGTTGCCAAGAAGCGTTTGGATTTACCTACTTTGCCAGGTCTTGATCTACTTGATAAGGTTGATCCGAATAAGAAAGTTAACTTCACTGAAGAGCAGCTTTCGCGTTTATCAGAATTACTTGAAATTAAGTTACAAGAATTTAACGTTAAGGCTCAAGTGGTTGAAGCTCAACCAGGGCCAGTAGTTACCCGTTTTGAATTAGATTTAGCACCGGGTGTTAAAGCATCTAAGGTAACCAATATTTCACGTGACTTAGCCCGTTCAATGTCGATGGCCTCTGTTCGTGTTGTGGAAGTCATTCCTGGTAAACCATATATTGGTATTGAAGTACCAAATAGTGCCCGTGAAATGGTGCGTTTGATTGAACTATTGGAAACGCCAACATATCGCGATCCAAGCGCATTAATCAGTATGGCGATGGGTAAAGATATTTCAGGTAATCCAGTATTAACTGATTTAGCGAAAGCCCCACACATGCTAGTTGCTGGTACAACGGGTTCTGGTAAATCGGTTGCGGTAAACTCGATGATTTTATCGATGTTGCTTAAATATACACCTGACCAGTTGCGTTTGATTTTAATCGATCCAAAACAGCTTGAACTTGCAAACTATAATGATATTCCACATTTATTAACTCCTGTTGTTACTGACATGAAAGATGCAGTAAGTGCGTTGAACTGGTGTGTGAATGAAATGGAACGTCGTTATAAGCTGATGTCATTCTTAAAGATTCGTAAATTAAGTGACTACAACCGTAAAGTTGAAGAAGCAATTGCGAATGGGGAAGATCTAATTGACCCAACTTGGAAACCAAGTGATTCGGCGACACAAGAACGCGCACCTCGTTTAACACCATTACCATCTATTGTGATTGTTGCGGATGAGTTTGCCGACATGATTATGCAGGTGGGTAAAAAAGCAGAAGAAATGATTACGCGTTTAGCGCAAAAATCTCGTGCTGCTGGTATTCACCTATTGCTTGCAACTCAACGTCCATCTGTTGATGTCATTACCGGTTTGATTAAAGCCAATATTCCAACGCGTGTCGCATTGCGTGTAAACAGTAAAATTGACTCGCGTACTATTTTGGATGCAGGTGGTGCAGAAGATTTGCTCGGTCATGGTGATATGCTGTTCTTAGGGCCTGGTAAAATCGAACCTGAGCGTGTGCATGGTGCATTCATTAGCGATGATGAAGTTAACCGCATTTGTGATGCTTGGCGTGAACGTGGTGAGCCAGATTATGTTGACGAAATCTTGACTCCATTTGATGAAGAACCAACTTCACGTGGTTTTGAAGAGGGTGAGGGAGGTTCTGACCGTGATGCACTTTATGATCAATGTGTGTCATTTGTTTTAGAAACTCGCAAAGCTTCTACATCGTCACTACAGCGTAAATTTAGCCTTGGTTATAACCGTGCTGCCCGTATCATTGATCAAATGGAAGAGAACGGCATTGTGAGCGCCATGGGGCCTAATGGTAAGCGAGATATTTTAGTTTAAGAACTTATCTTTATAAAAAAAGTCTCTCTGGAGGCTTTTTTTATAATTTAAATAAATTGAATCTATTTATAAAATGACTTAAAGATTTTAACGTATAGTAAAAAATGCTAATGTATTTTTCCTAAATAAATAACAACGAATTAAATCTGGAGGAAAACATGTTACTTGCTCTGATTACTTTAGCTTTTATCCATTTTTGTGCACTTATTACTCCAGGACCTGATTTTTTTCTTGTATCTCAAACAGCGATTAGTCGATCACGTAAAGACGCTATGCTAGTAGTGGGTGGTATCACAGCCGGTGTTATGTTTTGGGCTTGTTTGGCACTGATGGGATTAAATCTTATTTTTGAAAAAATGGCTTGGTTAAAGCAAGGTTTACTCATCGCCGGTGGCTTATATTTATGTTGGTTAGGCTATCAGATGTTGCGTTCGGCATTTTCAAAAAATCAGCAAGAAGATAATGTTGCTGTAGAGCTACCAAAAGCACCTTACCTATTTTTTATTAAAGGCCTCATAACCAATCTATCAAATCCTAAAGCTGTTATTTATTTTGGTAGTGTTTTCTCTTTATTTTTAACTAATCCTCAACTTGATCAGGTTCACTGGCTGCTCTTTATTATTGTCACAGTCGAAACAATTTTATGGTTCTGCTTTGTTACATTTATTTTTTCATTGCCAAGTTTTAGATCAGCTTATCGTAATTTTTCAAAATGGATTGATGGTATTTCTGGTGGCATTTTTACTGTGTTTGGTATTTTCCTCATTGGAAATCGATAAATTGAGATAAGAAAAAAGCCTCTTGAAGAGGCTTTTTATTTTTAAGCAAACTTTGCTAGAACTTCTAAAAATGGTGCCGATTGACGCGGAAATTTGGCAATCACATCATGGATGCATTGGCCTTCAGGGTCTTTGGCATTAATATTGCGTCCGTCCGCAATAAATTGAGTCAAAAGACGTTCATAGTCTGTTGGACGCATATGTTTGAATGCATGGTAGAGCACATGAAAATCTGCGTTCACACCCGCTGGCGGAAGTTGGTTGAGGTAGGCAAAAACACGCTCATCGGACCATTCTTCATTGAAAGTTGCTGGCTGTGATAATGCCATGACAATCTCCTCAGTTTTAAAAAAGGCAAAATAACTTGCGTTATTTTGCCTTGATTCTGTTTTATTGAATAGTCAGAAATAGAATTATCGTTCTTCAGGTAAATTGATATTCATTTCTAACATTTCGATATTAGCTTCAGAGCGAACCTGCATTTGGATATGCTGTTCACCTACACCGCTGACATAACGACTAACCACTTGCATGATTTCTTTCTTCATCTGATCAATCTTGTCTTGGCTTAAACGGCGGCCTAAACCTTGTTCAGAAGCAACAATAACTTTCAAACGATCTTTGGCAGTTTGAGCACTTGATGGTTTTTCTTCACTGCTAAATAATTTACTCCAGAATCCTGCCATATCTACGCTCCAAATAGTCGTGCTAACCAGCCTTTAGGTTGAGCTGTGATGTGTCTATAAGGACGGTCTTCACCAAGAAAGCGAGCAACCAAATCATCATAACCCTGACCAGCTTTAGTTTCTGAATACAGAATTACTGGCTTACCTTCGTTTGATGCTTGTAATACACTTGGACATTCTGGAATAACACCTAATGTCGGTACGCGTAAAATATCTTTAGAAATATCATCAATGGTCAGCATTTCCTGACGGTCTGCGCGTTCAGGGTTGAAGCGTGTAATACATAAATGTTTACGTATACGTCCTTCGTTTTGTTCAACTTTTTTGGTTTTGCTATCTAACATACCAATAATACGGTCAGAGTCACGTACTGAAGAGATTTCAGGGTTTGTTACAATGATTGCTTCATCTGCATGATACATGGCTAAAATTGCACCACGTTCAATACCAGCAGGTGAGTCACAAATGATGTAATCAAATTCTTGAGATAGCTCATCAATAACACGAGCAACACCATCGTCGCTCAACGCATCTTTATCACGTGTTTGTGAAGCCGGTAAAATATAAAGGTTTTCGATATCTTTATCGCGAATAAGGGCTTGCTGCAGACGTGCTTCGTTGTTAATTACATTGACAAAATCATAAACAACACGACGCTCACAACCCATAATTAAATCAAGGTTACGTAAGCCTACATCAAAATCAATCACAACAGTTTTATGACCACGAAGGGCTAAACCTGTTGCAAAAGATGCGCTCGTTGTAGTTTTACCTACACCACCTTTGCCTGATGTTACGACAACAATTTTGGCCACCGAATCCACTCCTATTATGGTCATTCACCCTTAAAAGGGCTGTTTTTTGGTGATTTGCTTAATAAACTAAAGTTCAATCGCTTCAAATTCAAGCTCTTGCTTTTCATTTAAATAAATATGTACTGGTTTTTTTACCACATGTTTAGGGATATCATCTGCGACACAATACGTTCCGGCAATGGAAACGAGCTCAGCCTCTAAAGATTGGCAAAAAATACGTGCAGCTGCGTGCCCGCCCGCACCAGCAATGACTCTACCACGAACTGTGCCATAAATATGTATATTTCCTGATGCAATCACTTCAGAACCACTATTCATGCCAGCTTTTAAAATAATATCGCCGTTATCTTGTACGAGGGATTGGCCTGTACGTAAAATTTCATCATGATAAGAGGTAATATGAGCAACCGCTATCTTGTTTAGTGGTTTTTTTGTTTCTGCTGAAGATGATGCAGGAGCAGTAGCAGGTTTTTCTACAATTGCGACTTGTTCTGTTGTGGCTTTAATACGCTGTAATGGTTGATCTGCCGGTAAAACAGGAAATTGAATAGCGCGAGCTTCATCTCCTAAAATACCGTCGATTACCGCCATAGGCTGTAGACCCAAGCTCACCAGAAGTTGAATTAATGCAATTAACTCTTGCTCAACCGTACTATCAATAATCACTAAAGTTCCTTGATAGGAACCTTCATTTAATATATTTGATAATTGCTGGCGGATCACATCATGATCATTGGTATCGAAGGTTATCCTGCTAAAGTTAACCATTCTGCCGGTAATCCGGATATCAGCCATAAGTCTTCCTTCAAGGCGTTAAAACGAGCTGTAATATCGTTAAGTTTATTGTAAATAGAGCAAATGCTAGAACAAATCGTGCCAATTCTCTAGCGTGTTTAATAAAAAATTAAGTAAATGCTTATTCTTTGATTCGATCATACTCCGCAAGCGTTTGTTGCCATTGTTTGACCTTGACCTGTTTTCGTACAGACTCCAGTGTCTCGAACACGACAGATTCAACCAATTGCTCAAGCTGACGATTATTAATATTTATTTCACTCACTTTTTGAGAAATTAATTGATAAGTAGAATTCGGACTGTTTGGTGATCCCTCAATTAAAGGTTCAATTAAACCTGCACTAATATTTTCACCTAATCTTTGCCCAATACTCTGAATTTGCTGTTCAATACGACCACCGACTAAAGGAATTAAGCGTAATAATTGGGTTAGCTCAGGTGTATCTACTATGGCCTGATCTACAATTTTCCCAACACCTGTTGTTATTGCCGGTTTTTGTCCTTTTAAAGCAGTTGCTAAAGATTCTTGTAATAATGCTGTTAGGGTAGCAGTAAATTGCTCACGATGATGATTAACTAAGTCGTGAATAATCTGTTTATGGCTAGAACTGGTTTGAAGTTCATATCTAATGCCATCAATCACGGTAATAACAACACGATCGGAAAGTTCTTCCATGACAACGCGATAATAAAATAAACCAGTCTTTCTCCAGCTTTCCGGAATAACTCGATAGCCCATTTCGTGTAAACGATAAGCAATAATCCCAGCTCGGAATAAACGTAGAAAACGAAGCTGAGGAATAATGGCTAAAATTTCATACCAGTGAATAAAAGGGAAAAAGAACCAACGTTTATGGTGTTTATTGATGATTGCAATGCTCCAGCGCACGAGCAGCTCAACAATTAAAAAACCAATAAACCAAGCTTCTGATGTGATCACCCACGGGTGTAATGAATTACGGTAAAAGCTCAATATCTGGGGCAAATGAATGTGTTCAAAGAACCATGCCCCAATACTGCTCATTAAAAAGAAATTAGTCGCAAGACAGAACAGGTTAAAAATAATAATAAACACCATAAAGATGTCATAGATCAAAAACAGCTTAAACGAAAGGCTGTTTGGATCTACATGATGATATTTCGTTTTTTTCCCAGCGCTGTTTTGCATAATAACGGATGCTTTCTTAAATATTTGTAGAGGTATATTGAGATTTCATTTGCTCAATAAGTTGATCTTTTTCGGTCCAGATTTCATGCACCCATTGTTGGAAACGTTCACGGTAAACCGCATCGTCTTCATAGTTTCCACCAAGAACCCAGTCTGGAATTTCAATTTTACGCAAATTTACTGCAATTCTTGAAACATCACCGAGCCAGAAATCGCTATATCCAGGAACGCCATTCGGATAGACAATTGTCATATCAACTAAGGCATCAATTTTGTCACCCAAAATATTCAAGGCAAGTGCCAAGCCACCTGCTTTTGGTTTAAGCAAATGCTTATATGGCGATTTTTGCTGGTCATGTTTTTCTTGAGTAAACCGAGTACCTTCTAAATAATTCAATAATGTGAAGGGCTGACTTAAAAGCTGTTCACAAGCTTTACGTGCTTCCATCATGTCACGGTCTTTGAGCTCAGGATTCTTTGCAACCTGTTCTTTTGTGTGACGTTTCATCATCGGGAAGCCTAGAATTTTAAAAGCTTGCCCAACGAAAGGAATAAAGATGAGTTCCCATTTGGTAAAGAAACGGGTGAGTGGCATACGCGTTAAACCAAAATATTGATTCACCGTTGTATCAACCCAACTTTGGTGGTTACACGTCATGAGATAACGACCTTGCATATTTAGGTCAAGTCCCTCATCAATCGTGATATCCCATTTTAGATTTGGTAAAACATGGTCAATTAACCAATTATTTACCCCTAACCAGCTATTTGTAATTTGAATATTGGTTTCATCTATTTTAGATGATTTTTTTAAAAGCTTAGTCAGACCTAGTGCAAGAACAGGTGGACCATGAAAAAACGTACTTCCTGTAATGACTGTACCTACAGTGAGTCCACGTGTAATTTTTTTTAGCGCAGATTGCTTATTGGGTGCAGTTGACATATGAATGACCCCGAATGTCTAAAATCCATAGAAAAGTTGTTCAACTATAACTGTCATAATATGAAATACAACGATATCTTAGACAACAATGAAGAAATTGTGATGAGGTAGCATCTTAAAGTGCATCAAAATATTACAAAAACATAACTAAACTGTTTATTATTAACAAAATATCAATGTTTTATACTTCCTTTTTGTTTCATTATTCACTCAACAACAAAACACTCAAAGTGAGGAGGCATGCAATGCGTGCATTAGTTATTTCAACAGTGGTAGGGGCAGCAGTAGTACTTTCTGGTTGTCAAACAACAGGTAACAACCTTGGTGGCGTTGAATACGATAAAGCCGCATTAGGTACATTAATCGGCGCAGCAGCTGGTTACGGTATTTCTAAATCAAGTGCAAACTCTAGCCGTCAAAACAACCGTGCTGCAGCAATTGGTGCAGTTTTAGGTGGTGCTAGTGGTTTATACCTTGACCAAAAAGAGAAAAAATTACGTCAACAAATGGCGGGTACTGGTGTAGACGTTGGCCGTAATCCAGATGGTTCTGTTCAATTAATTATGCCTGGTAGCATTACTTTTGATACAAACAAATCAAACATCAAGCCAAACTTCTACTCAACTTTAAACAAAGTTGCTCAAACTTTGGCTGAAGATAACAAGAGTGCAATTCTTGTAACAGGTTATACTGATAACACTGGTAATGATTCAATTAACATTCCATTATCACAAGCACGCGCTCAATCAGTACGTAGTTATTTAGCTAGCCAAGGCGTATCTGCTAGCCGTATCGACGCGCAAGGTTTTGGTTCATCTAACCCGATCGCAGATAACTCAACTGCAACTGGCCGTGAACAAAACCGTCGTGTAGAAATCAGCATTTATGCTAAACAATAAGATTTAGTTTATTGTTTCAAAAACCACCTTCGGGTGGTTTTTTTATGGGTGCAGTACAAGAAATAATCACGACATTCTGCGGCGCATAAATTGCATTATTAGACATCATTTATACATATCCATAGATTTACTATTGGGATTCTAAAACAGAGATGACTATAATCATGCTCGAAAAATTAAGAGGTAATACACGATGTCATCTGCCAGTCAATTGAACAACAAGCAAGAAGAAGCCATGAAATATACTCAGGGCCCTTTATTGGTGCTTGCTGGTGCTGGTTCAGGTAAAACATCGGTAATTACGCGTAAAATTGCCTATTTGGTGCAGCATTGCCGTATTCCAGCGCATCGTATCACTGCGATGACCTTCACAAACAAAGCTGCCCGTGAAATGAAAGAGCGTGTGACCAAGCTTTTGTCACGTGAAGAATCAAAAGGTTTATCTGTTTCGACTTTTCATACTTTTGGTTTAAACCTTTTACGTTTAGAACTTAAAAATTTACCTTTAAAAGCTAATTTTTCGATTTTAGATGCAGACGACTGTAAGCGTATTTTGATGGATTTGATGCATCGCGACAATTTGTCAGGTGCAGAGAGTAAAGAATTAATTGCTAAGGCAATGAAGAAAATTTCAGATTGGAAAAATGATCTGATCGTGCCAGAGCAAGCGCATTCAACTTGTGAAACACCTGAAGATGTACAGTTTGCCCATCTTTACCAGCTTTATGAACGTAATTTACGTGCCTACAATGCAGTCGATTTTGATGACTTGATTGTTATGCCAACACGTTTACTGCAAGAAAATGCAGAAGTACGTGATAAATGGCAAAACCGTGTTCGCTATTTATTGGTCGATGAATATCAAGATACCAACACCGCCCAGTATATTTTGGTGAAACTTTTAGTTGGGGTAATGGGGCAGTTCACCGCGGTAGGTGACGATGACCAGTCAATCTATGCGTGGCGTGGTGCTAAGCCTGAAAATATGGCTTTGCTTAAGCAGGATTTCCCAAATTTACAAATTATTAAACTTGAGCAGAACTATCGTTCAACCAGCCGTATTTTAAAAGCAGCGAACTGTGTTATTCAAAATAACCCGCATATTTTTGATAAGAAATTGTGGAGTGATAAAGGGCATGGTGAAGTCATCAGAATTATTACGTGTCGTAATGATGACGATGAAGCAGAGCGCGTGGTCAAAGACCTACTTACTCATAAGCTCATGAACGGTAAAAACTGGAAAGATTATGCGGTTTTATATCGTGGTAACTTTCAGGCGCGTGTATTAGAAACCCAGCTTCGCCAAATGCAAATCCCGTATAAACTCTCTGGTGGTACTTCGTTCTTCGCTCGTGCAGAAATTAAAGACGTGATGAGTTATTTGCGTCTTATTATTAACCCAGAAGATGACAGTGCTTTCTTGCGTATTATTAATACACCTAAACGTGCGATTGGCCCAGTTACTCTTGAGAAGTTAGGTTTATTCTCGCAAGAAAATAATTTGTCTTTACTTGGTGCTTCTGCTGATCAACGTTTAAGCATGGTGCTTCCTAAAAAGGCAGAAACTCAGCTTCATGAGTTTGCTGACTTTATCGCGACATTTACGCGTGAATTGTTAGAAGACGATGAACCTGTGCCTAAAGTTCGTCAAATGATGAACGAAGCCGGTTATATGGATTATGTTCGTGAACAGTCTGCAACACCTGCACAAGAGAAAAGTAAGCTCGATAACATTGAGAATTTATTTACCAGTATTCAAAACCTCATTAACCGTGCAGAAGACGTTGATGAAAAAAATATTGAAAGTGTCATTCGAAAACTGGTTCTGCTTGACCTTTTAGAACAGCAGCAGGAAGAAGAAGATACGGACAAAGTTAACTTACTGACTCTACATGCTGCAAAAGGTTTGGAATTCCCATATGTGTACATTATGGGACTCGAAGAAGAACTATTGCCGCATAAAAACTCGATTGCAGCAGAAACCATTGAGGAAGAACGCCGTCTCATGTACGTGGGAATTACCCGTGCACGTCAAGGTTTAACGTTAACACTGGCAGAACAGCGTAAAAATGGCGGACAGATGAAACAGATGACACCTAGCCGTTTCCTTGATGAACTTCCGCAAGATGAGCTCGAGTGGTTAGGGCGTAAAAAGAAAATTGCGGCTAATGTTGATCCTAAAGAACAGGCTCAACAATATCTGGCAAATTTAAAAGCTTTATTAAAGCGTTAATTTTTTTAATTTTTAGGAAATCCCATGAAAGTTCAAGTGAAATTGCTCGATCCGCGTTTAGGTAAAGAATGGCCTTTACCTTCATATGCAACAGCAGGTTCAGCGGGTTTAGATTTACGTGCCTGCGTCGATGAAGCAATTGATATTGAACCAGGACAAACTGTTTTAGTTAAAACAGGTATGGCAATTTATATTCATGATGTAAATTTTGCTGGTTTAATTTTACCGCGTTCAGGTTTAGGTCATAAACACGGTATCGTGCTTGGTAACCTAGTTGGTTTGATCGATTCAGATTACCAAGGTGAATTGATGGTTTCGGTTTGGAACCGTGGTCAAACAACCTTCCGTTTAGAACCAGGTGAGCGCTTGGCACAATATGTATTAGTGCCAGTCGTACAAGCTGAATTTGAGCAAGTAGAAGAATTTGAAGAAACTTTACGTGGCGCTGGTGGCTTTGGTCACACAGGTAAACAATAAGTTTTTTAAAATATTAACGAAAATCAAACGCCTGTTGAACAGGCGTTTCTTTTTATATCTTGAATGTTACAATGGATTATATTACAACACGCTTTACTCATATTCTTTTAACTTTTTTAGCAAACAAACCTTTCAAAAATTTTGAATAATCTATGTTTTTGCGATAGATCGGATTGATCTTTAAATAGAAGATACGCTATGAATGTAAGACACTCATTTCCAAAAAGTATTTTTCGTGCTTACGATATTAGAGGCAAACTTTCTTACTTAACCGCGGACGTTGTTCGTTCGATTGCCTACGGATTGGCACAACAATACAAACAAGCAGAACAAACTCAATTAGTGATTGGCTATGATGCCCGTCTCACAAGTCCAGCCTATGCACAATTAATTGAAGAGATTTTAATAGAACAAGGTTTAAACGTTACCAACATTGGCTGTTGTTCATCACCAATGATGTATTACATTGCGAGAGATTTTGGTGGCAATGGCATTATGGTGACTGCAAGCCATAATCCAAAATCGGATAATGGTATTAAGTGGATTTTAAAAGGTGAACCTCCATCTCCGGAAATGATTCAGCAGGTGGGTGACGAAGCTCAAAATTATGTACCAGCTCATTCCATTTCTGTACTTGAGTTAACATTACCTCAATTTAAAGCTGAATTTTGCCAGAAATACCAGCAAGCCATTTTTAAAGATATTCAATTAAAACGTCCTTTAAAAGTTATTTTAGATGGTTTACATGGCTCTGCTGGGCACTGCTCAAAATTAATATTGGAAAAAATGGGCTGTGAAGTCATTGCTTTACGAACCCATCCGAATGGAGAGTTTCCAGATCATGCACCAGACCCTTCGCATGCAGCTCATTTAACTCATTTGCGTAAAGCAGTGGTTGAGCAGCAGGCAGATATTGGCATTGCTCTGGATGGTGATGGAGACCGTGTCGTTTTAGTCGATGAAAAAGCCCAGATATTGACAGCAGACCGTTTATTATCACTTTTTGCGCAAATGTGTTTAGAACAACACCCTGAGCAAGAAATTGTTTTTGACGTGAAATGTTCACGCATGGTTCAAAAAACGGTTGAACAACTTGGCGGAAAAGCAAAAATGATCCGTACGGGAAGTAGCTTCTTAAGAGCTTATTTATCTCAGTCAAATGGACGCGCCATTTTTGGTGGAGAATATGCGGGCCACTACGTTTTTAATGATGGGCGTGGTTTCGGATACGACGATGGTCTATATGCTGCATTACGTGTAATGGAATATTTTACACAATCGAGTGCGACAACAATTTCTGAATTGTTTGCTCCTTATCCAGAAAGATGTTGTACAGAAGATACCTATATTGGTACGTATCAGTCTGATCCAAAGTATGTATTACAAGATATTGAAATTTTAAGTCATCGTTTAGGTGCCCGCATCAGTAAAATCGATGGCGTACGTCTTGATTTTGATGATGGTTTTGGCATTATTCGAGCATCAAATACTGGTGAATATTTTACAGTAAGATTTGATGCAGATAATCCTTTACGATTAAAGGAAATCCAGCAAAAATTTGTAGATATGTTGCAAGAGCACTATCCGCAAATTGCACAAGAACTTTCAGAGGCCTAAGTAAGGAGAGGCGTAATGCCCCAACATCAGCATATCGGTGTCGACAAAGCAAAAATCTTGATTGAAGCTTTGCCGTATATTCAACGTTTTACTGGTAAAACGCTGGTGGTGAAATACGGTGGCAACGCGATGACTGATCCGGAGCTCGAAAGTTCATTTGCCCGAGACATCGTTTTACTTAAAACTGTCGGGTTAAATCCGATTGTTGTTCACGGTGGTGGACCACAAGTAGACTCATTTTTAAAGCAGTTAGGCCGCGAGTCTGACCGTATTGACGGTATGCGTGTAACTGATGCTGCAACCATGGAAGTGGTTGAAATGGTATTAGGTGGTAGTGTAAATAAATCAATTGTTAACCTGATTAATAAACATGGTGGCCGTGCAATTGGTTTAACAGGTAAAGATGGTAATTTACTTCGTGCCCGTAAATTACTTATGGAAAAGCAAGAAGAAGACGGTTCTATCAAACATATCGACTTGGGTATGGTTGGTGAAGTGACTGGCGTTAAAACAGATGTATTGGAAATGTTCACTCAAAGTGACTTTATTCCAGTGATTGCACCATTAGGTGTGGATGAAGAAGGCAACACTTATAATATTAATGCTGATTTAGTTGCAGGTAAGGTTGCAGAAGCACTAGGCGCTGAAAAGTTAATTTTGCTTACCAATATTACTGGTGTGCTTGATGAAAATAAAAATCTGTTAACTGGCCTT
The DNA here is from genome assembly GCF_000196795.1 of Acinetobacter oleivorans DR1. NCBI lineage: Bacteria > Pseudomonadati > Pseudomonadota > Gammaproteobacteria > Moraxellales > Moraxellaceae > Acinetobacter > Acinetobacter oleivorans. Next base: position 3,250,640 of record NC_014259.1, on the reverse strand, counting down.
ACTACGCAAGAAGTTGATCGCCTCATTGAAACAGGTGTGATCTATGGCGGTATGATTCCTAAAGTAGGTTGTGCACTTGATGCTGTCAAAGGCGGTGTTGTAAGCGCACATATTGTTGATGGTCGCGTACCACATGCAACATTGCTTGAAATCTTCACTGATCATGGAGTGGGTACACTCATTTCTAATCGCACTAAAACAGCTTAAGAAATCCGTTATTCTCAATAAAAAGATCACCCTAGGTGGTCTTTTTTTATACCATTTTAATTTGGTCATTTTTTTGTCATGAGCTTTGACTAGTGTAAGGGGTGTCACTAGGAGCGTTCATTATGCTGGAAAAATTTAATCAATATCGCCAAACCTGGACTTTACCTTTAAATCGTCATAAAGCAATAAATCAGACACAATTTCGTTTTGAATGGGTTGATAATTTAAAAGAATTACAAGATGTACAGCGGTTTCGTGCCCAACAATTTAGCCAACAATTTGGAATTCATTTTGAAGATAACTTAGACCAAGACATTTATGATTTTGGTTGTGAGCATGCGGTCTTACGTGAAAAGTGGACTGGAGAGATTGTCGCGTATACCCGTCTAAAACTATTTCAAGGTCATGAGATTGCCCAAAGCTACAGCGCACATGAGTTTGATATTGTTCCTCAGTTATCACATCTTCCTAATGTATTAGAAATAGGGCGTACCTGTGTCCATCCTCGCTTTCGTAATGGTAAAGCATTATCGACACTGTGGTTGAATCTTGCACCGAAAGTGCTATGGTCAATGCGCGCTAAATATTTAATGGGCTGTGTCAGTATTCATCTACAAGATAATTTGGCTAGAGCGTACTACACGCATCGCCAGATTCAGCAATTATCTGAAAGTAAAACCATTGATATCCGTTCGAAAAAAATCTACGAACCTGAATATCCTGAGTTTAGTTTTCCACAAGATGAGCGTATGCCAAAGTTGTTCCAAATGTATTTGAGCATGCAATCAAAATTATCGAAACAGGCTTTTTTTGATGAAGAGTTTAACTGTCTAGATTATTTTGTATTTCTGGAAGTGAATAAAGTGGCGACTTCATTTGTCATGAATAAAATGGGTCAGCGTTAATCATATGTTCTATTTTCTAATAGCCAGCACATATTGAGATTTGCAAGCAATTTTACTCTCATGCACAATAGAGCAGATGGGGTAATTAGAAGTAGTTTAAAAGCGATATGTGCCAGCTATTAGGAATGAATTGTGCAACACCAACGGATATTACTTTTTCTTTCCGTGGTTTTTCACAGCGTGCAGGAATTACCTCAGACCATAGTGATGGATTTGGTATTGCATTTTTCGAAGATAAGGCTTGTCGTTTATTTGTCGATAACCAGTCGGCAGTTGAATCTCCAATTGCCGATCTTATTCGTAATTATCCTATTAAATCACGTAACGTGATCGCGCATATTCGTAAAGCGACTCAAGGTAAAATCACTTTAGAAAATTCTCATCCCTTTATTCGAGAGTTGTGGGGGCGTCATTGGATTTTTGCCCATAATGGTGATTTACATGACTTTAATCCACCACTGAGTGGACGTTTTACGCCAGTGGGGAATACAGACAGTGAACGCGCATTTTGTTATTTGCTCGATCAACTCGTTGAAGCTTTTGGCTATGAAGAACCAAGCCTTGAACAGATATTTGAAGTATTAGAAAAAATTTCGCCACAAATCGCTGAGTACGGCACATTTAATTATTGCTTATCGAATGGCAAGGCATTATTTAGTTATGCGATTACTAAATTACATTGGTTGGTTCGAGAATATCCATTTAATCAGGCTCATTTAATTGATTTAGATGTTGAAGTTGATTTTAGTCAGGTAACAACCCCTGAAGATCGTGTAGCAGTAATAACAACTGAACCTTTAACACATAATGAAAACTGGACAGCTTATCAACCCGGTGAAATGATTTTATTTCAACATGGCGAGCCAATTAAAAAAGCTATTACTCATGTCGAGAGATTAAAGCGTGAGCAGGAAAATCCTGAAATTAAACGTATTACTCGTGCAGATCAATATTAATATAAAGTATATTTAAAATATATAAATAGGAATATCTATATATTAAACGTTTAATAATAAAGTATTTTGTTTAAAAAATACTTTATTATTTTAGTTGGTTAAATTTTTAAAAAACAAATAAAAACAATAATTTATGTTTAATATGATTTTTATATGATAAACCCGACAAAATAGCTTTGTTTTTATTTATATTCTTTAAATATATCATGATGTTTATGCAACAGTCATTGAACATCATTGGGGAGATGTATGAAAATGAAATGGGCTTCAGAATATAATACGGGTATTGATGTTATTGATGAGCAACATAAACGAATACTTGATTATATTAATGAAATTGATGATGTAAAAGATGATGAAGATAGACGTCGAATTAAAGATGTTTTAGATAATATTATTGATTACACGCAATCACATTTTACTTTCGAAGAAAGTTTGCAAGAGGAAGCAGATTATAAATATCGTGTACCACATAAACGTGTACATGACTTATTTATTAAAAAAATAGAGTTATATCGTGAGCGTTTTGAAATGGGACATACTGTTGAAAAAGAGCTACAAGAAATTTTAGCAAAATGGTTAATTAACCATATTCAACATGATGATGCTGATTATGTGGGGGCGGTAAAAGAAAATATGATGGGAATTATTAGAGAAAAAGAAAAGAAGAAAGGGAAAAACTGGTTTGCTCGGTTTTTCGCATAACTTAAATAACAAAACTTATAATTTTAGTTAGCGCAGCAAACTATCGTTTCGGTAGTTTGCTTTTTTTATTGAGCAAACTTTGATTTTCAGGCATGAGACGGGCAAAATATCTATAGTCTTTTTCAAGGAATGCATAATGCAGGACATACCTATGTCACGATGGTTATCGCCCCTGATGGCGTTTTGCTTATCTTTCATCATTATGGCGACATTGGCACCCGCTATGGGGATCCAGATTGATCGTCAAATCGATTTCTGGTTATTGTGGTTGGGCACAATGCTGTTATTGGCTTTACCAGTTTGTTATTTAGAAATTGCTTTAGCAAAACGGTCGAAGACTACTGCTCTAAATGCTTTATCAAGTTTAACTCGTGAAGCAGATAGTTCACCAAAATGGCGTTTGGCTGGTTGGCTTGCAGTTATTTTTATTCCATTTTTAGCCGGGAATGTACTGAGTACTGCTGGCAATTTACTGACAGTACAGCTTAATAACAGCGTTTCTGGGCAAATTGTTTTTGCTGGTCTTGCAGTTGCGGCTTTGATTTTATTTTTTATTCCGCGTCAGATTTTAATTGTGTTAATGACAGTTGGTGTAATCGCTTCTCTTGTTTTAGCTAATACAATGGGAACGACTTTACATCCTTGGCATTGGACAAATGTTGAGTTTAAAGAATGGGGTAATGCAACTGTACTTGCTCTTGTTGCGAGTGGTTTAGGCTTAGGGCTTTACTGGCAGAATAGCTTGTCTGTAATTCATTCTCAAGAAGGCGCTACCCGAACTGTACTTCCAATCTGGTTAGCTCAGTTAATTGCTGTCGTAGCGTTTGGTTTCTTTTCTCTTCAAGCACAGCTTCCTGTTTTTACCTGGATTTTTACTGCGGTAATGACAACAGCTCTGTTTATTCAACTTGCTAAAGAGCAGCTTGCTCAACGTCAACTGATGTACGTTTTACAATGGGTGATTATTGTTGTAGCAATTGCGGTTTGGGCTGTGCCTGAACTTCACGGCATCTTTACGCTGATTTTGATGCTTTGGGGATTACTCATTTGCCTGATCTATGCAATTTTTGCTGGTTGGATTATGAAAATTAGCCACTTGCGTAAATCAATGAATTTTAGCAATGAGTTGTTCTATAACTTGTGGCGTATTGCGGTACGTATTGTTTTACCGCTTTCAATTGTAATTGCCATGGTTGCGGTAGTTGGACAAATTATCTGATGGAAAAAGCTCAGCAAGTGTGGGTTGCTTATGCAGCCCCAGAGCAACAGTTTTTAGTTGCTGTTCCATTTGAAGCTGGAATGACAGCATTACAAGCAATTGAAGCGAGTGGGCTGCAGAAACAGGTAAGTTTACCTGAGCCATTACAACTTGGCATATTTGGTGCAAAAGTTGAAGCACATGCGATTTTACAAGCAGGTGATCGGGTAGAGGTCTATCGGTCTTTAACGATTAATCCTAAGGATATACGCCGTAAACGCGCCGAGCAAAATCCTGTGGGGCGATATATTAAAAGTAATCGCTTAAAGCAATAAGCCCCATAAATAAAACCCCTCGAAGTATTTCACTTGAGGGGTTTATTTTTATTAGAAAAAACGATTATAGTGGTGGGGCAGTTAAAATCGCTTCTTTAGAAGCAGGTAAACCTGGTTGCGACTCTGGAATAGTTTCTAAACCTTCAATTTTAGTTACTGTGCCAGTGCCATCAAAGTAAATTTTTAAATGCTGACCATGTGCTGCGGGGATTTTTGCCTTTTTAGCATAAGTTCCCGGGATATAGTTGTAAATGTAGTCCCAACGCTGAGGATTGAGTGGATCAGTCACAGTTGGACTACCAAGCAAAAAACGCACTTGCTGGAAATTCATGCCGACTTGTACTTGAGAGGCCTGAGCTTTGGTCAAAGGAGTCCCTTGAGGAATATCAACCTTATATACACCAAAGATTGAACAACCAGCAAGGAGTGAAGTGACTAATAACGTCAGCACGAGTTTTTGCATTTTGCTACACTATCCCAATAAATTATGATGCATTTGATCAAAGGATAGATCATACTTCATCTAAATTCTATTGCCTATTCCAACTTGAGATTTGTTGAGAGACCTTTTTTCATGCCTATTTCCAATCAAGATTTGCGCAAAGCTGGACTTAAAGTTACCCTTCCACGAATTAAGATTTTGGAATTATTAGAAAATTCAAAGCAACATCATCTTAGTGCTGAAGATATTTACAAGACTTTGTTAGAACAAGGGGAAGATGTCGGTCTTGCGACAGTTTACCGTGTGTTAACACAATTTGAAGCTGCAGGTATCATTCAGCGTCATCATTTCGAAAATAATCATTCTGTTTTCGAAATTATGCAAGAAGATCATCACGATCATTTGGTTTGCCATAATTGCAACAAAGTTATTGAATTTACTAATGATGTTATCGAGAAGGAACAGCATGCTGTAGCAGAGCAACATGGGTTTACCTTAACGGGTCACTCATTAAACCTCTACGGTTACTGTAACGAACCTGAATGTCAGGAAGTTCTGCGTAAGAAATAATCGTTTTCACACAAAGGAAACAAATAAAAAAGGAAGGTTACGTTTAACCTTCCTTTTTTTATGAAGAAATTACTGTCGGTCGAAGGTTAAATGCTGATTTGTGCCTGCAATTTGATCAGGTCCTTCTTCAGCAAGCTTAATCGTCAAACGTAAATCATTTGGTGAGTCGGCATGTTTTAATGCATCTTTGTAGGTAATTTGGCCTGCTTTATAGAGATCAAACAACGCTTGGTCAAAGGTTTGCATACCGAGTTCACGTGAGCGTTTCATTAAATCTTTAATTTCATGAATTTCACCTTTACGAATGTAATCTGAAATTAATGGTGAGTTAATTAAAATTTCAATTGCGGCGCGGCGAGAATTGCCATCCGGTGTTGGAATAAGTTGCTGAGCAATCATGGCCTTTAAGTTAAGAGATAAGTCCATGTAGAGCTGACTGTGGCGGTCACTTTCAAAGAAGTGAATGATACGGTCGAGTGCTTGGTTAGCGTTGTTGGCGTGCATTGTGGCTAATACAAGGTGACCTGTTTCAGCAAAGCCAATCGCGTAGTCCATAACTTCACGAGATCGAATCTCACCAATCAAGATGACATCTGGTGCTTGTCGCAAAGTATTTTTTAAGGCAATTTCAAATGAGTCCGTATCGATTCCGACTTCACGTTGGGTAATGATGCAGCCCGCATGTTCGTGAATAAACTCGATTGGGTCTTCAATGGTAATGATATGACCTTTAGTGTTGTGGTTACGATAGCTAATCATTGAAGCCAAAGACGTCGATTTACCTGTACCTGTCGCACCAACAAAAATAATGATACCGCGTTTGGTCATTGATAAATCTTTAAGAACAGGTGGTAACTGCAAGTCATCAATTGAAGGAATTTTAGTTTCAATTCGACGTAGCACCATGCCGGGCATGTCACGCTGCTGAAAAGCACTCACACGAAAGCGGGCAGTTTTATCACGGTTCATGATGGCAAAGTTACATTCACGAGTGTCTGCAAATTCTTTGCGTTGCTTTTCGCTCATGATGGAATGTAAGAGTTGACCAATTACTTCGCCTGAAAGACTATTTTTTGAAATTGGAACAATTTGCCCGTTAATCTTCATAGATGGCGCAACACCATCTGTAATAAAAAGATCGGATGATTTTTTTTCAACCATGAGGTTGAGTAAGTCATTAAAATCCATATTTATTCTCTAATTATTTTTATAGGAATGATTCAGGCTGTTTTGCAGCAGTACGAGCCGTTTGTGGACTAATCACACCACGAGAAACTAGACCTTTTAAGCTTTGGTCGAGTGTCGTCATGCCATGATTTGCACCAGTCTGAATTGATGAATACATTTGGGCGACTTTGTTTTCACGAATTAAGTTACGAATGGCAGGAATACCAATCATGATTTCATGTGCTGCCACACGCCCACCACCATTCTTTTTAAGTAGGGTTTGTGAAATAACAGCCTGTAAAGATTCTGACAACATGGCACGAACCATGTCTTTTTCTTCGGCAGGGAATACGTCAATCACACGGTCAATGGTTTTTGCAGCAGAAGTCGTATGGAGCGTACCAAATACTAAGTGACCCGTTTCGGCAGCAGTAAGTGCTAAACGAATGGTTTCAAGGTCACGCATCTCACCGACCAAAATAATATCTGGGTCTTCACGTAGTGCCGAACGAAGTGCTTCGTTAAAGCCATGTGTATCACGATGCACTTCACGCTGGTTAATCAAACATTTCTTCGACTGATGTACAAATTCGATAGGGTCTTCAACCGTTAAAATATGGTCATAACGATTCTCGTTGATATAGTCCATCATTGCCGCAAGCGTCGTTGATTTACCCGAACCTGTTGGACCTGTCACCAGTACAATCCCGCGAGGATAGTCGCAAATATCTTTAAAGATTTGACCTAAGCCTAAATCTTCCATAGTAAGTACTTTAGATGGAATGGTACGAAATACTGCACCAGCACCGCGGTTTTGGTTAAATGCGTTAACACGGAAACGAGCAACATTTGGCACTTCAAAAGAAAAGTCGGTTTCAAGCTTTTCTTCGTAGTCTCGGCGTTGTTTATCATTCATGATGTCATAGACTAGACGGTGAACATCTTTATGATCAAGAGCCGGTAAGTTAATGCGACGGACTTCACCATCAACGCGAATCATCGGTGGCATGCCAGCAGATAAGTGTAAATCGGACGCGCCATTTTTCACAGAGAAGGCGAGTAGCTCTGTAATATCCATAATTTCCCCAAGTAAATCAAAATATGTCATTATTTTGTAGAATAATATACGGCTTTCACCGAGGCTTACCAACACCTCGCTTTAGGTGAAAAGCAAAAAAGTTTTTTGAAAATGAGAACCTTGTCAATGAATTACCTGCAAGATGCGCGGCAGCACGTATTACAGCAAATCCAACGTGCTTGTGAACATGCTCAGCGTTCGCCTGAAACTGTGCAACTTTTAGCCGTATCAAAAACACATCCGAGTGAAAGTTTGCGTGAAATGTATGCAGCAGGACAAAGAGCATTTGGTGAAAACTATTTACAAGAAGCTTTAGACAAAATCGAAGCTTTACAAGATTTAGAAATTGAATGGCATTTTATTGGTCATGTTCAGCGCAACAAGACTAAACATTTGGCTGAAAAGTTTGATTGGGTGCATGGTGTAGATCGTTTGATTATTGCTGAGCGATTATCTAATCAAAGACTTCAAAATCAATCTGACTTGAATATTTGTTTGCAAGTGAATATTGACGGGCAAGACAGTAAAGATGGTTGTGCACCAGATGAGGTTGCCGAGTTAGTTGCTCAAATTAGCCAATTAGCAAAAATTAAACTACGTGGTTTGATGGTGATTCCAGCGCCAGATAACACAGCCGCTTTTGTAGATGCTAAAGCCTTGTTTGATGCTGTGAAAGAAAAACATGCCCACCCAGAACACTGGGACACATTAAGCATGGGAATGTCAGGTGATTTAGACGCTGCGATTGCAGCAGGTTCAACCATGGTACGTGTAGGAACGGCTTTATTTGGAAAGCGCGATACAGTTGAGAAAAAATGACTTTTACAATTTAGATAACCGTTTTGTCGGGTAACTGTAATTTGTTAATTTAAATTTAATTTTCCTAGCTTATAACCCAGATATTTTAATATTTGAGTGTGTAATGTATGGATTTATTGCATGTTTTCATTCTGGCAATCATTCAGGGATTCGCTGAATTATTGCCAGTTTCTAGTTCCGCACACGTTATTTTAGCTGAAAAGTTAATGGGGTATGATCCATCTGCACCTGATATGACCTTCTTACTTGTGATGTTACATACGGGTACGATGTTTGCAGTGATCGTTTACTTTTGGAAATCTTGGCGTAAAACCTATTTCTCTTCTTGGGAAAGTTTTAAAAAACAAGCCTTCTATATTATTTTAGCAACGCTTATTACAGGCGTGCTTGGTTTAGCGCTCCAATCTCTGATTAAGCATGTGTTCTTCGGCGGCGCGAGCAGTTTCGAAATTGAGCATTTGTTTAGTAACTCAAAACTCATGGCAGCTGCGCTGATTTCGGCAGGTGTTCTGATTATTTTATCTTCGCGTTTAGATCGTGGTCAGCAGGGTGAAATTAGTTTGCGTAGTGCTTCTATTATTGGGGCGGTGCAGGCTTTATGTTTGCCTTTCCGTGGCTTTTCACGTTCTGGTGCAACCATCTCTACAGGTTTATTTTTAGGTGTATCACGCCAAAAGGCAGAAGAGTTCAGTTTTGCGTTGGCTGTGGTATTAACACCAGCAGTAATTTTAAAAGAATTATATCGTTTAGTTCACGCTCAAGGCTTACAAACCGTGACACATGGACAAGTGTTCCATTCGATGGTTCCAAGCTTATTGGGCATGTGCTTTAGTTTTGGTGCTGGTCTTTTGGCATTAAAATGGTTGTCTTCATGGTTAGAACATGGACGCTGGCATTTGTTCGGCTTGTACTGTATCGGTTTTGCAGTTGTCGTACTCTGCGTGAATTAATTTTTTGATGTTTTAAAAATAAAAAATTAGTACAAGACCATACAAGAAACAAAGGGGCGTAAATAATACGCCCCTTTGTTATATAAGATTCAATCAAGTTTAAGATATGAAATCCTAATAAATTAACCCACGACTTCAATCGTACTTGCACCAGCACCAAGTGGTTTCACTTGAATTTGTACAGGAATACGCTCATGCATTTCTTGAATGTGTGAAATGAGAATGACCTGACGACCCTGATTTTGCAATTGATCTAAAGCATTCATGACCATGTGCAAAGAAGAAGCATCCAAAGTACCAAAGCCTTCATCAATAAATAGAGATTCAATTTTCATTGAACCTGAGGCCATATTGGCAATGGCTAAAGACAAGGCAAGGGCAGTTAAGAATGATTCACCGCCAGATAAAGATGCAACGGAGCGGGTTTCTCCATCCATATCGTGGTCAATAATCGCAAGGCTTAACGATTGCTCTAGGCGTTTTAGCGTATAACGTTGAGAAAGCATCGCCAGTTGTTGATTCGCATGTTCAACTAAAATATCTAGGTGATATTGCTGAGCATAGTCACGGAACTCTTTACCTTTAGCATCGCCAATCAGACCTGAAATTTTGCTCCAACGATGCTCTTCTTGCTGAATATTTTGAATCTGCTCGGCGTATTGTTGCTGCTTAGCTAGGTTTTGCTGATGTACTTCAAGCTTAAGTTTAAGCCGATCACGTACTTCAAGCTGTGCTTTGAGCTCTGCAATATTGTCTTGAATAAGGCTAACAAGCTTTTCATGTTCAATATCTGGCTGAGTTTGTAAATGCTCGCTCAATTGCTCTTGCATGGTTTTAAGGGCAGAAGAGGCTTCACTTAATAAACGCTCGGCATGATTAAGACGGTTACGAATGTCTTGCTCTTGGGCGGAATTAATCTGCATGAGTGCCGTAAGATCAGATGCCTGAAAATCAACGTGAGCTTTTAACCAGTTTTGAATTTGTCCATCAACCTGCTGCTGATGTTGCGAGGTGTGTTGATGTTGATGCTTGAGCTGATCGAGCGCCTGTTTTTGCTGTTCAAAGTGCTGTCTGGTTTGTTCGAAACGTTGTTTAGCCTCATGATAGGTAGTTTGTTGTTGCTGACGTTTAGCATCGTGTTCAATTAACCATTCGTGCGGTTTAATGTCAGCGCGGCCAGTCATTTGTTGAATGAGCGACACCGCTTTTTCATTATTTTGTTGGCCTTTAAGCGTAATCTCTTGGAGATTTTGATCGATCTCATCAATTTGCTTGGCCATTTGTTCAAAGTTAGCAGTCAACATTTTAAGTTCTTGTTGCTGCTGTTCAAAACGCTGTGAAAGCTGTTCTTGTTGCTCAAGCTGCTTAGCGCGTGCATCAAGAATAGTCCAAGTCTGCTTAGCCGTTTGGCTACTTGCTTGCTGCCATGCGTGCTGTTCAGTTTCCGATAAGCACTCAACAATATGTTGAACTTGTTGTTGCCATTGCTGTGCTGTATTAAGCAAACTTTCATTACGTTGAATCGTTTGAACAAGCTGATTGTGTTGTTTAATCGATTGGGCTAAACGCACGTTTTCTGAGTCAAATGAATTTATGGCAGTTTGTGCCGCTTGTCTGAGTTCGTTCAGCATTAGCAAGATTTGTTCAGGAGCTTGATTTAGCTCAATCTGTAACTGATTGAGACTAAACTGCTGCTTAAGCTCTTGCTGCAAGCTTGATTGTTTGGCTTTAAGTTGAGTTAAGTATTTCTGAACTTGCTCAAGCTCGGCACGGCACTGAGTAAGTGCATGTTGCTGGGTTTGCCATGCGTTAAATTTAGTTTGTTCTAGCGCTACTGCCTGTTGCTCTTGTTGTTGCTGCAAGTCGAATAAAGCTTTAGAGACCGCACTGTCATCAATACGATAGGGATGATGTGTGCTGCCACACACTAGGCAAGCTTCGCCGTCTTTAAGATTGGCCCGTAACTGCTCAATATTTTCGGTGTGTAATAAACGCTGCTGTTGCAGGATGTGCTGTAACTTTTCACGTTCAGTTTTTGATGTTTGGTACTCTTGCTCAGCTAACTGACAAACGGTTTTAAGCTGCTGCTCTTGGGCTGAGGTCTGTGTCTGTTTTTCGGTGAATTGCTGAAGCTCAGCATATAGCTCATGATAAATTATTATTTTCTGTTGAATCAGATCTAACTGAGTAATTTGAGCAAGTTTTTGATCTTTGTCTTTACGCTGTTGTTCAAGCTTTAACTCAATCTGTTCAACTGTGCCTAGTGAAGTTACGAGTTGTTCGAGTTCGCTTTTAGCTTCCGACAGCTTCTGGCGAGCAAGGGTAGGGTTGCCAAGCTGTTGTTCAATTGCTTGGTAGTTTTGAATAAATTGCCCAAGCTGATGTAGATGTGCTGACAGGCCTTTGTCCAACACAGCATATTGCTGAGTTTGGGTAAGCTGCTGTTGTAGATGAATTTGGTTCTGCTGAAGCTGTGCAATGTGCTGTTGCACAGTATTTTGCTGCTGGTACAGTGGACTGAGTTTTTGCTCAAGTACGTTTCTTTTTTCTTTGCACTTTTTATATTCATCGGCAATAAAGGCGCGTTCTTGAATGGACTGTCGAACTTGATTTAAAGCTTGTTGATGCTGCTGCTCAAAATCGAGCGTCTGTTTGAGTTCTTGTTCTGCAAGTTGATACTGCTTTTGTCCTGTTTCAAAAACTTGCACCAACTCATTAAACTTGGTTTGAGCTTGCTGAATTTGCGGTTCAAGCTGTTGTAGCGTTTGTAAATTTTGAGCTTGCTGAAAAACCTGTTGGCGTATTTCAGAGAAAACTTCGAGTCGTTTTAATTGCTCACGCTCACCAGCCAATTGTTGATGGTGATTTTGCTGGGTTTGAAACTGTTGTTGTTTAGCTTGAACTTCTTGCTCAAGCTTTGCTTTACGCTCAAACCATTGTTGCTGTTTATCTAAGACATTTTTTTGTTGTTCTAACTGGTGATGGTTTTGCTCGGCTTGCTGATATTGTTCCGTAAATGCAGCAATCTCTTCATCAGACAAAATTTCAATGTGGCCTAAGAACTCTTCAAGCTGTTTACGCTGCTTTGCAATATCTGCTGTTTTACGAAAGGCTAATTCACCAATTTTGGCGAAAATGCTGGAGTTTGTCAGGTACTCAAGTAGTTCACCGCGTTCACTATCTCGTGCTTTTAAAAACGCCGTGACTTCTGACTGGGCAAGTAAAACAGCACGAGTAAACTGTTCAAATGAAAGCTGGGTAATTTGTTTAATTTTTTCATCAACTGCTTTGGCTTTGTCGGCAAGCACTACACCATCGGTCAGGCATTTTAAGTGACGTTGCACACTTTGTAATTTACCATTCGGGTTTTCACGCGCACGTTTAATTTCCCAGCGTGCTAAATAGCGTTTTTGATCTTGAGCAATAAAGCAAAGCTCAGCAAAACCATGTCCCGTACCACGGCGTAATACAGTTAAAGGTGAATTGGTCAGTAGCTCTGAGCCATCGACATCTTTTAATTTGCCATCGCTGTCTTTAAGACGTGGAACGCGATTAAACAGGGCAAGACACATCGCATCTAAAATGGTCGATTTACCAGCACCAGTTTTTCCCACAATAGCAATTAAGCCTGCGTGAGCTAGAGGCGAGCTTTCAAAATCAATAAAGTGCTCGTCAGAAAGAGATGCCAGATTTTTTATACGAATAGATAAAATTTTCATGACATGTCCTTAAGGAGTTGCATCATTTTCAAGATTTTTTTGTGCTTCTTGTACCAGACTCAGAAAATCTTTTAAGACTGCATCATCGGTACTGTAACCTTGTTTTTCCCAAATATTTTGAAAGAGTTTTTCTGGTGTTGGTGGTTCAAGTGCAATGTGCTGAGTGGTATCGGTGTTCGAAGCATCCTGGCTCACATATTGACGTGAAATACGCACTAAACGATAGCGGTCAGGTGGCAATGCGGCTTCAAACTGTTGGCGTAAATTAGGCTGGGGTGGCGTTAAACTATAATATTCAATATCGACATATTCACGGTGGTCAATATTTTCAATCACGCCGTGTGGTAAAGCTTTGAGTTGTTGCAATACTTCGTTTAACTCACCACGAATGCGGTGCAACTGTATACAACGCGGAATTACTACAGCTTCAAATTGCAAACGACTGTCTGTGTCTTGAGTCGGGTCAATTTTGACTTCAACTACTTGGTGCTTATAGTTAATTTCACTAAAGGAAAGTGGAATTGGCGAGCCACTATAACGAATGTGCGGCTGACCTACTTTTTGTGGCTTATGCAAATGCCCTAAAGCCACATAGTCGACAGCATCTTCAAATAAAGTTGTTGAAAGTGCCTCTTCATTACCAATAATAATTGGGCGTTCAGAGTCGGATGTTTCCCCACCTTGCATATGCGCATGTGACATCAAAATAAGTGCTTGGTCTGGCGTTTTACGACGTTTGGCTTCGGCAATGAGTTGCTGGTGCAAATAGGCAATCGCGTTTTTGCTGTTGGTGGTATGTTCATTAAAACCCGTAATTTCGGCTGAACGTAAAAAAGGCAGGGAAAGGCACCACGCCACAATATCTTGATTTTGGTTATAGATAGGTAAAAGTAGTCGATCGAGATCTAGAGTTTTATCTTCATTCCAGCGAACCACACCCACAGTTTTTGCATTGTATTTTTCTAAAAGTGGTTCGACCTGTTCAATACGGTAGCCTGAGTCATGGTTACCCGCAATCATGAGTGTTTGCATGTGCGGTGCAAGGCGATGTGCATCTGCTAAAAATTGGTAGAGCTGTTTTTGTGCTTGAGAACCCGGGTTAATCACATCAAAAATATCACCAGCAATAAGCAGGGCATGCGGTTGTTTTTCTTGAATTTGAGTGAGTAACCAGCTTAAAAATTGTTGGTGTTCGTAGTGGCGTGAATGATTATAAAAAAACTGCCCCAAATGCCAGTCAGAAGTATGTAGAAAATGTACGGACATAGAAACAGACATCAAGCCAAAATAAACACAGATACGTTAGCATAAATTGACAGGAGATTTTATCAAGACATTTTAAAGTGCTCGTTATTTAAGCCTAGGTTGAAACTTAAATTAATTTTTCACTTTAAACTTTGCTTTGTTACTATCGACTTAAACCATGAACTTTGAGAACAAAATGACCATTCATGAATACGAAGTAAAAATACAGTGGGAAGGCAATACAGGAACTGGCACTTCTTCTTATCGTTCATATAAAAGAGACTTTAGTATTCATCATCCGCAAAAGGCCACGATTCAAGGTTCATCAGACCCAGCCTATTTAGGTGATGTGACCAGATGGAACCCAGAAGATTTATTGGTTGCATCAGCTTCAGCTTGTCATAAGCTTTGGTATTTACACCTATGTGCAGTCAATCATATTCATGTGCTGAGTTATGTCGACCATGCACTTGGCTTTATGGAAGATACAGATCCAGTTAAACGTGGTCACTTTACCCAAATTATTTTAAGACCAGAGATTGTTTTGGAAAAAAGTGCCGATCAAGAGCTTGCTGCAAAACTACATGAAGAAGCGCATCATGAATGCATGATTGCCAATTCGATGAATTTCCCAATTACATGTGAAGCCAGCTTTAGCTTTGCTGAATAATTAATATGGAATAGCCACCGATAAAAAGGCGGTGGCTATACATTAAAAAAATAAATAGAGTCGTTAAATAAGATCTTTAAGCTGCATTTTCATCGACTTGGAAAATACCAAAAACGTTGTGGTCTAAATCGACAAAGTAACCATGCCAAGCACGACCGGGAATGGCGAATTTATCCATCGCGACAATACCACCTTGCTCTAAAATTTTTGCAGCTACCTCATCGAAGTTTTCTACCTGAACCGAACAGGTAAATGCGTTGGTGCCATATTCCATTGGCGGCGTTTGGGTTGGGCGTTTTAATAGTCCACCCATAATTGAAGGCGTTTCGATACGATAATATTCAATTGGTAAGTTTTCATCGAGTTTAAATTGCCAGCCGAACACAGTTTGATAAAACTGCGAATCGCGGGCAGGGTTTGAAGACTGGATTTCAAAATAGGCAATATTATTCATATTATTTAAAACATATTTTTATGGTGCAAAAAGTATACGCATAGCCTTTATGGCCACGAAAGGACTATTGTGTATGTTGAGCGTAAAATAAATGAAAGTGCTAGAAAATAAAAACCGACGATTCGAGTGATGAGAGAATCGTCGGTCAAAAACTTCATCAAGGGTTTCGGCTGCTAACAAAACCTAATCCGAAGGAAGGAAAGAGTCGTAAGTCGTAATGAAAGGTCACCGAAACAATTTTGCGGATGCCGTGCAAAGGAAGTATTCGGTTGCTGCGACCTTATTACCCTATATAACGTCAAGAGATTCGAATTGGTTGACAGAAAAATGAAAAAAAATCGAAAAAAATTTATAATTATTTTTTGAACCCATAAATTAGGCAAAAATATGACCAAATTACGTACTTACTTTCTCTGGTTTTTTGCTTTATGCATCGTACTTACCTTAATTGTAGGTGTGGTTGCAGCACTATTACCAGCGAGTGTAGGCGGTATTTTAACAGCCGTTCCATATTTAGGCGCAATGATTTTTGTCTTATTTAAATTTTTAAAGAAAGAACGCCGTGCTCCGACTGTACAAGAAAAAAAGAAATTTACTTTAGGTTTTACCCTGATTTTTTGGGGCTATAACTTGTGTGGTGTTTTATTTGGTCTGTTTTTATTTGCTAGAAAAGACCCAGAGATTTTGCAGAACTTTATGCTTTACCTCAAACAACCTCAGTTCTTGAGCATTATGGTGATTATGCTTTTAATGTTAGCTATTCCGCTTTATTTAATTACCTACTGGTTTTATGGCAAACAGGCACAGCGAATGGCAGACAAAATGTTTAATGTGCAATAGATCACTACATAAACAGCTACGATTAAATATAAATGAGTCTTATATAATGAAATAAAACTTGTGTCCTCGGCTTAGGAGGAAATATGAATAAGAATGTATTAATCACGGGTGCTAGTGGTTTTATAGGAACGCATTTAATTAAGTTCCTGCTGCAAAAAAATTATAACGTGATTGCTGTGACACGGCAGGCTGGCAAGAAATCTGACCATCCTGCCTTACAGTGGGTGCAAAAATTCGAAGATATTACGACACGTCAAATTGACTATGTGGTGAATTTGGCAGGTGCAAATATTGGAGAGAAACGCTGGACCGGGTCACGTAAAAAACAACTCATTGAAAGCCGAGTAAACACGACCCGAAAGTTATATGCATGGCTCAAGCAATCTGAAATTTTTCCAGAAGTGATTGTCTCTGGCTCCGCGATTGGCTATTACGGGATTGATGATCAAGAAAATTGGACAGAGGTGTGCACTGAACAAAGCTCACCACAGCCTATTTTTATGTCCAAGCTTTGCCAAGAGTGGGAACACGCAGCTTTAGCAGACGCTCAGCAAAATACTAAAATTATTCGTTTAGGTGTGGTGTTTGGGCAGGGCGGTGGCATCTTGCCTAAAATGTTGCTTCCGATTCGACTCAATTTAGTCGGTCAAATTGGTCATGGTCGTCAGCCTGTGGTTTGGGTACACATTGAAGACGTGTTAAGTGCAATCGAGTTTATATTTAAACATCCTCAATCTGCCCAAATTCACAATGTCGTAGCGCCAGAAAACGTGACTCAAAAGGTATTTGTTGAACAAGCTGCTGCGGTACTCAATAAGAAACCACTTTTGTCAGCGCCTAGCACTGTTTTTCGCTGTTTGTTGGGGGAACAATCGCAATTGATTTTGAATGGTCAATACGTTAAACCCGAAGCCCTGCAAGCAGAAGGATTTGAATTTGCTTATCCTCAACTAAAAATGGCTTTAGAGAATGTACTCGCGTCAGGCTAAGATTTTATTTTGCAAGCGCTCTGGGGAATATGCTTTGGCATCCACTAATGTCGGTTGACCCAGCATAAGCTGACGGAGCAATTGTGCAGAGCCAGCGCCCATACACAAACCATTTCTAAAATGACCAAAGTTTGCCCAGAGGTTATCCATTTCAGGCATTTTGCCAATGTACGGAACGCCATTTGGTGAACTTGGTCTGAGGCCTGCCCAGCGCTGTACAATCGGGAAATCGGCCAGTTCAGGCACCATTTCTAAACATGCTTCTAAAATATTGTGCTGGGTGGTTTCATCGGTCGAAGTGTCAAAACCACGATGTGCCATGCTTGACCCACACACAATATGACCGTCCATACGAGGAATCAAATACATCACTCGATTCATACACATGGTCGGTAGCCAGTGAGCAGGGGTTTTAAATAACAGCATTTGACCTTGAACAGGTTCGACTGGAATTTCGAGTTGTAATTGTGAGTTCCAGTAATGGCTCCAAGCGCCCGAAGTTATTACAAAATGATCTGCTGTGTGTTTGCAACCATCTTCGGTTTGTATGGCTTGTATAACGTCGCCATGTTGAATTAGTTTTTTAACAGCAGCGTGTTCAAAAAATTCAACATTGGGATGTTGTTTTAAATAGCTAATGAGGGACTGTAATACTCGCGGATTGCGAATATTAGACAGTTCAGGGAAATAAATAGCTTGTTGAAACTGATCGGATATATGTGGGTTGACTTGCTCTAGCGCATCTCTCTGTAAATATTCACAGCGTTGCATGGGTTCTTGATGTTGCTCGGCGTAAGAAAGTCCGACGTCAAAATCTTCTTCATCAAAAATCAACATGCCTGTGTCATGAATTTCAAAATCAATCCCTGTAACAGGGGAGAGTTTTTGGTTCCATGCTTGATAAGACGCTTTGCCAAATTGAGCGAGTTGGTTCACTGCATGCACATAGCGCCAAGGGTACATCGGAGAGAGAATACCTCCGCCAGCCCATGAGGCTGCTTGTCCCGCTTGTTGTTGGTCAAAAATGCTGACGGTACAGCCTTGTTCAACCAACTCCAGCGCAGACATTAATCCACTTATGCCCGCGCCAATAATTGCAATATGCATGCAGTGTTATCCTTTCTCTGCGAACTTAGTTCATTTCCTTGAGTTTTTCGGCAGCAGTTTCTGCAAAGTAAGTCCAGATCCCATCTGCACCCGCACGGCGGCAGCACATGAGTGATTCTAAAATCACTGATTCTGATAACCAGCCATTTTGAATTGCACCAGCTAACATCGCGTATTCGCCACTGACTTGATAAATGAAGGTTGGAACACCAAAGGTATCTTTCACTTCACGTACCACGTCCAGATATGGCATGCCCGGTTTTACAATGACCATGTCGGCGCCTTCTTGAATATCAAGCGCGATTTCATGTAAAGCTTCGGCACGGTTGGCAAAGTCCATCTGGTAGTTATATTTATTACCACCTTTAAGGTTGGATGCAGAGCCAACAGCATCACGGAACGGACCATAGAAGCTAGATGCATATTTCGCAGAGTAGGCCATGATGTTGGTATAGATGTGACCATTGGCTTCTAAAGCTTGACGAATCGCGCCAATACGGCCATCCATCATGTCACTTGGTGCAATCACTTCGGCACCAGCTTCAGCGTGACTTAAGGCTTGTTTAATCAAGCATTCGACAGTCTCGTCATTTAGCACATAGCCTGTCTCATCAATAATGCCGTCTTGACCATGAGTCGTGTATGGGTCGAGGGCACCATCAGTGATTAACACCATTTCTGGTAATTCTTTTTTAAGCAGACGACATGTGGTTTGAACTAAACCATCTTCACGCCATGCAGCTTCTGCGGTGAGGCTTTTATCTTCTTGAGGAGTGACTGGAAAAAGAGCCAGTTTCGATACACCCAATTCCAGAAGTCTTTCAGCTTTTTTCAGTAACAAATCTGCCGACAAACGCTGAATGTTTGGCATACTTGGAATATCTTGGGTCTGATTTTGTCCCGGTAATACAAATACTGGATAAATCAAGTGATTGGTAGTGAGCTGTGTTTCGCTGACCATCGCACGCAACTGGTCATTTTTACGGATACGGCGCATGCGAGTGGCTGGAAATGCAGGACGATTGAACGTATAAGTCATAACAATCTCGATGTTCGGTATTACACTAGGATAGGTTGGCGGATATTCCATTACTGTCAACCGACTGCTGTATTGTAGCCCCATAATGCTGGATTTGTACAAAATTATGGGTGTTTATCATGCTTTTAAATTTAGGCAATGTATGAGTGATGAAAAGAAAAATTGGACTGGGAACATCCATTTAGGTGCAAAAACTGACCTAACTGTGGTTCTCAACCAGTTATGTAAGGCGTTTAATAGCTCTCCTTTTTTTAAGCATAGTGGAATGATTATGCGTGTGGTGGACGGGCACATTGAAGGCTATATCGAGATGCAACCCAACCTGATTGGCAATTTGGCATTTCAGATTTTGCATGGCGGCGTTGCTGCAACTTTGCTCGATAGTATTGGTGGAATTGTGGCAATGGAACACCTCTATCGCCGTTCAACTCCCGAAACTTTAACTGAAACCATTAAGCAAGTGTCGCGTTTGGCAACAGTCGATATGCGTGTAGATTATTTAGCGCCGGGGCGTGGTAAATATTTTATTGCTCGTGCTGAAGTTCTGCGTTTAGGTCGTAAGGGCTGCACCATGCGCATGACGATGGTCAATGATGAAGAGAAAGCCATTGCTGCCGGCATTGCTTCATATGCCTATTAAGCAATGAATTGAACCATTTAAAAGCGCCAAGTGCGCTTTTTTTAGTGTTTGAAAAGCTAAAATTTTCATAAAAACTTTGAGATAAACATTAATTTAATTAGAACGAACGCATGAGTTATAAATTTTTATTCTCATATTGTGAGGTTTTAGCGTTAAAATTAGCTCCTTTGACAATGCGATATGTCTTGTTTATAGAAAAATAAAAACTCTATAACAAGGTGTAGTGCGAGATTGATGGCAAAGCCAACTCATCTTTAGGAACATACCATGACTGATGCACAAAGCAATGTAGAAGAAACAGTGCCAACAACATCTGCCTCGGATGACAACAATCAAAACAAGCGCAAAAAATTTCTTGGTTTTTTTGCGCTGATTTTATTGATCGCCGCTATTTTATATGCAATTTGGGCATTATTTTTAAACAACTCCGTGAGTACGGATAATGCTTATGTCGGTGCTGAAACCGCGCAAATTACTTCAATGGTGAGCGGTCAGGTCGCTCAGGTTGTCGTAAAAGATACCCAAACGGTACATCGTGGTGAGGTGCTGGTTCGTATTGATGACCGTGATGCCAAAATTGCATTAGCGCAAGCTGAGGCAGAACTTGCCAAAGCAAAACGCCAATACAAACAAACCGCAGCAAACAGTAGTTCTTTAAACTCTCAAGTGGTGGTGCGTGCTGACGAAATTAACAGCGCTAAAGCTCAGGTTGCTCAAGCACAAGCCGACTACGACAAAGCTGGGTTAGAACTCAACCGCCGTGCACAACTTGCCGCGTCTGGTGCAGTGTCTAAAGAAGAACTCACTAAGGCACAAAGTGCAGTTGAAACAGCCAAAGCAGGGCTAGAACTTGCTAAAGCTGGTTTAGCGCAAGCGTCTTCAAGCCGTAAAGCTGCCGAAAGTACCTTAGCTGCAAACGAAGCCTTAATTCAGGGTGTAAGCGAAGTTTCAACACCTGATGTACAAGTTGCACAAGCACATGTTGAACAAGCTCAGCTTGATTTAGAACGTACCGTGATTCGTGCGCCAGTTGATGGTGTGGTCACACGTCGTAATATTCAAGTGGGTCAACGCGTTGCACCGGGCACCAGCATGATGATGATTGTGCCGCTCAACGATTTATATGTAGATGCGAACTTTAAAGAAAGTCAGTTGAAAAAAGTCCGTCCGGGTCAAATCGTCACACTTACTTCAGATTTATATGGTGACGATGTTGAATATCACGGCAAAGTGATGGGCTTCTCTGGTGGTACAGGCTCTGCCTTTGCCTTAATTCCGGCTCAAAACGCAACAGGTAACTGGATTAAAGTGGTTCAACGCTTACCAGTTCGTATTGCACTTGACCCGAAAGAACTTGCTGAACACCCACTGCGTGTTGGCTTGTCGATGGAAGCAAAAGTCGACTTATCTGCGAAGTAAACGCTTATGAAAACGCAAACACCTTTTGCCGAGCTGAGCGGTGGCCGTTTATTACTGGCAGCGTTTGTTATTGCCTTGTCGAACTTTATGGTCGTACTCGATACGACCATTGCCAACGTATCTGTACCACACATTACCGGTAACCTTGCTGTTTCAAGTACACAAGGGACGTGGGTCGTTACATCGTATGCAGTTGCAGAAGCGATTTGTGTACCTTTAACGGGTTGGCTTGCGGGCCGCTTTGGAACTGTTCGGGTTTTTATTTTTGGCCTGATTGGTTTTACCATTTTTTCTTTCTTGTGCGGCCTAGCAAACTCGTTAGGCATGTTGGTGTTTTTCCGTATTGGACAAGGTCTATGCGGTGGCCCACTCATGCCACTCAGCCAAACTTTGCTCATGCGTATTTTCCCTCAAGAAAAGCATGCACAGGCGATGGGCCTATGGGCAATGACGACCGTCGTTGGGCCAATTTTAGGACCAATTTTGGGTGGTCTCATTAGTGATAACCTGTCTTGGCACTGGATTTTCTTTATTAACATACCAGTCGGCATTGTTTGTGTTTTAGCGGCAATCCGTTTGCTTAAACCTGCCGAAACAGAAACGATTTCTTTAAGAATCGATACCGTCGGTTTAGGTCTGTTAATTCTGTGGATTGGTGCACTACAGCTCATGCTCGATTTAGGGCACGAACGCGACTGGTTTAATAGCACTAGCATTGTGGTGTTAGGCTTGACTGCCGCCATAGGCTTTGTGGTGTTCCTCATATGGGAGCTGACCGATAAACACCCCGTCGTGGATGTCAAAGTCTTTAGGCATAGGGGCTTTGCAATTTCAGTACTGGCCTTGTCGCTCGGCTTTGGAGCATTCTTTGGCAGTATTGTACTGATACCACAGTGGCTGCAAATGAACCTTTCCTACACCGCCACGTGGGCCGGCTATTTAACCGCAACCATGGGCTTTGGTAGTTTGACCATGTCACCGATTGTGGCAAAGCTTTCGACCAAACATGACCCAAGAGCACTAGCGAGTTTTGGTTTGATTTTGCTGGGTGGTGTGACCTTAATGCGGGCATTCTGGACCACAGACGCCGACTTTATGGCACTGGCTTGGCCGCAAATCTTGCAAGGTTTTGCTGTACCGTTCTTCTTTATTCCACTGTCGAATATTGCACTCGGTTCAGTACTCCAGCAAGAGATTGCATCTGCTGCGGGCCTCATGAACTTCTTGAGAACCATGGCAGGGGCGATTGGTGCATCAATTGCTGTGACCGTGTGGGACGACCACGCCAAAGTTGCACGCAGTGAAATGGTGTCTAACCTAAATACTGCCGAAGTTCAAAATAACCTTGCTCAAAATGGTTTTTCGGCTGACTCGACCTTAGGAATCATTTCAAACCTCGTTGATAAAGAAGCGATTACTATGTCGGCAAACCATGTATTTTTACTGTTTGCGATGGTGTTTGTTTTTGCGGGGCTGGTCATTTGGCTGTGTCCGAAACCCAAAGGAGATGTCAGCGGAATGCCATCTCACTAGACACAAAAAAGCATCTCTTCGGAGGTGCTTTTTTTAGCTCTATTAAAAAATAGAGCGAGTCTATAAATGGTAGATTTTGCCTGTATTTCACTAAATAAAGCATGCCAGAATCGGGCAGATCAAATATAAAAGCGTGTAATATCAAGCAAGGAGGCTTAATACAGGGCACAGGAAAAAACGCTCTTAAACATTCAATATTATAAAACCTTATTTTTATCAAAGATTAAAAAAACTTAATACCTGAAAACAAAGAAGCTTGCATGGCAATTGCATGGATAGGCAGGCGTATATATTGGAGTTATCACGTGAATAAAAGATATTCATTTTTGTTCAGTAGTTTATTAGCAGTCGGTTTATTACAAGGATGTGGAGATGATTCTTCAGATCAGCCCAAGGACGATTCAAATACAACCCTACCCAATTTAATAGTTGATAATGACCCCACCAGTTGTAGCAAACTGGCACAGGACGGTTCAAGCGTGGTGGTCGGTTCAAACCAAAATGGTGACCCAGCAGCGCCTGAGGGTGCATCGGGTTATAGACTCGGTAACACGGTTAAATACGCAGATAAATATATGGTGGTGGCAAACACGCCACTTGCGGTAAAAGCGGGTTGTGATGTTTTAAGAGCAGGCGGTAGTGCAGTCGATGCTGCCGTTGCGGTACAAGCGGTGTTAGGTTTAGTAGAACCTCAATCGAGCACCATTGCTGGTAGTGGTTTTATGATGTATTACGACGCCAAAACCAAAAAAGTCACTGCCTACGATGGCCGTGAAACTGCACCAGCCGCAGCCAATGAATATTATTTAATTCGCCAAGATATATATGACCCAAATTCACCAGCACCTGTACCAAGTGCTCGCCGTAGCGGTCGCTCGATTGGTGTGCCGGGAGTGATGCGTTTGCTTGAACAAGCTCAACAAGAACATGGCAAACTCAAATGGGACCAGCTTTTTGGTGAGGCGATTGGTTTGGCTGATAACGGTTTCCGTATTCCGGGCCGCTTGGCAGATGCAATTGCAAGCAATGCAAACAGCTTAGCGCTTGATGCAAATGCAATGGCAACCTATTTCTACACAGATGGTTCACCTCGTAAAGTGGGCGAGACCATGACCAATAAAGCCTATGCAAAAACCCTAGAAGCCCTTGCCACACAAGGCGCAAATGCATTACACACTGGTCCAATTGCCCAAGCGATTGTGGAAAAAGCTGCACAACCATTTGGCGATGACCCAGCAAAAACTCCAATTACTCCAAGCTTGATGACCTTGCAGGATTTGTCGAACTATCAGGTTAAAAAACGCGACCCGATTTGTACGACGTATCGTGACCGTTACTATGTTTGTACCATGCCGCCTCCATCTTCGGGAGGGATTGCAGTTGCGCAAACACTAGGTATTTTAGAAAACTTTGATATGTCGCTTTACCCACCTAAGAACCCTGAAAATGAGGGTGGTGTGCCAGATGTAATGGGCGTGCATTTAGTGTCTGAGGCAGAGCGTTTGGCCTACGCCGACCGCGATAAATATGTGGCAGATACCGACTTTGTCGCTTTACCAGCGCAGGGTATTGCTAGCTTTATTGATAAAAACTACCTGAAACAACGTGCAGCACTAATTAACCCGAACCAAAGTATGGGCGTTGCACCAGCGGGTAATTTCAACCCAGCTTCGGGAGTCGACACAACTGTTGAACACGGTACAACTCAGTTCACGATTGTAGATGCCTACGGCAATGTGGTTTCAATGACATCGACTGTTGAATCGAGCATGGGTTCATTCCACATGGTAGATGGTTTCTTGCTATCGAACCAGTTAACTGACTTTAGCGCCAACCCGCTAGACAGCACGGGAGCACTGGTTGCCAACCGTGTAGAAGGGGGCAAACGCCCACGCAGTACCATGGCACCAACTTTAGTGTTTAAAGGCACCACGCCAGATGAGTTTTATATGGCAACAGGTTCACCAGGCGGCGGCACGATCATTCAATATGTAGTTAAAACTTTGGTGGGGGCATTGGACTGGAACTTAAACGCTCAGCAGGCGACCTCGCTTGTTAACTTTGGCGCGACCAATAGCAAAAACACCAATGTGGATAGCTCGAATGTACAGCTTTCTTTGCTTGATTTGATTGAAGGCTTAAAAGCAAAAGGGCATGGCGTTGCGAACACTGCGCAAACCAGTGGTATTTCAACGATTATGAAAGTAAATATAAATAATCAAAGTAAATACGCAGGTGGAGTAGACCCACGCCGTGAAGGTATTGTGTTAGGCAATGGTGCTTTATAGACCAAACTTTAAAAAAGCTGTCATTTTGGCAGCTTTTTTATGCGGCCCTTGAAAAAAACAAAAGACACTCAATTATGTAAATATGTTCATCAGTAGCAGACTGTTGATAAAATGCACAGTATTTTATTTTAGTTATGCTATGATGTTCAGACATTCATGGGGATGTTATTGGCTTCGACGCTGGTGATGAAACTCATAGATGCATGCCGAGAGCGCATTTTCTCTCGTAAATCAAATTTGCATATTTTAGTCGCAAACGACGAAACTTACGCTCTAGCTGCCTAAGGGCAGTTTGTCCGCTTCCTAGAATACTTGTGGTTTAGGAACCCGACCGTAGCGCACGCACACAAGTCCGTATAGAGTCAAGCCTCGGGGCTTTATACCAAACTTAGAGGATCGCAACTTGTACCCTGTTCGTCGGGTCACTTGGTGTTAAAACAATAGACGATATCTAAGCATGTAGTATTCTCGAGCGTAATGCTGGCGGACGCGGGTTCAACTCCCGCCATCTCCACCAAATACTTAGATCAAAGTTAATCACATATGATTAGAGTTGATCAAAAAGCCTTAAATCTTAATGATTTAGGGCTTTTTTAATGCCTTGGATTTAATCATTCTTGATTCAGCTTAATCATTGATAATCAAACTTTATCACTATAAGCTGTTATACAATTGTTATACGGTATAACACTATGCTTTCGGATGCCCAAGTAAAGTCATTAAAACCTAAAGAATCTAGATATTCAGTTGCAGATGGGGAAGGGTTAAACATTTCTGTCTTTCCAAACGGGAAAAAGAAATGGGTTCTGTCATACCGTCAAAACGGAAAGCAAAATCAAAAAATGCTTGGTGAATATCCCATTATGGGATGTAAGGAAGCTCGTCTACAAGCAAGACAATTAAAATTAGAATATCAGGGCAAGGTTGCCAATTCTCCACCAGTCCATAAAGTAGTTGAGGAATGGTTGAGTATCATGAAATCTCAGTGGACCAGCAAAAAATACTATGACACAGTCGAATATCGACTTGCATATCTAACCGAAGACTTTAAAAATCTTCCAATTAATGAAGTTGAAAGAAAGCACATATCGAAGAAAATTAAAGAAATTGTTGCAAAAGGTACTTTAGAGACAGCCAGTCGTGCATTAAGACTTGGCAAGCAGGTATTTGATTTTGCAATTGCTTCAGATTATTCAGATCGTAATCCATGTACATTGGTGGAAGATGTAATTCCAGAATATGAATCTGACAGCCATCCTTGTTTACCTGCAAGCGAGATGCCTGAATTTTTTAGACGCATGCATGCAAGCCATTCAAGTTCCATAGTTAAAATGGCGATGCTGCTAGTTTGTTATACAGGAACGCGTATAACAGAATTATTAAAAGCTAGATGGGATTCTGGCGAGCTAGATTTTGAAAATAAGGTTTGGATTATTCCAGCTGATCGCATGAAAAGAAGAAAGGAATTAATGGTTCCATTAGTGCCGCAGATTTATGCACTATTTAAGGAACTCGAAAGCGTAAAAACTGATGATGGTTATATATTTAAAAAACGTGGAAAGCCTTATGAGTATATGACCTCTGAGTCGGTACTTACCATGATTAAAAGAATGGGCTATGAAGATAAAATGGTTACCCATGGTTTTCGTTCACTTTTTTCGACCCATGCAAATGAAAGTAAATTATTCCGTGGTGAGGTGATCGATTATCAGATCGCACATGTGAATAAATCAACCAAGGCCGACAAGACAAGTAAAATTTATAACCGTGCTGAATATTGGGATGAGCGAGTAGAGCTTATGACTTGGTATGCAAATGAGGTTGAAGGATGGATAAAAGGCGCTTATTTAGCGCCTTGAATTGCAGTTTTAATTTTAGCTACGGATTGAGAAGTCCATCCTTTATAAGTTTTGGACTCTCGATCTGGCGGGAAATCCTCCAAATAATATTTTTTAAATGTATTTGGAGCCATACCGAGCTCTTTAGCTAGTTGTCTTAAAGAATACCAAGACATTTAAACCTCCTTACATTCTACGTTTGGCTTAGCCCACCAAAGAACAGGGCCATTTTCTGAATCAAATGCTGCAATTAAAAATAGTCCTTGTTCTGGTGGTTCTGGCTTCCAGTTGGGCCAAACGACTGCATCTTCCGGTATATTTGGTATTTCATCGTAATCTAATAGTTGAGTTTCAATTTCAACTCTAAGATTCACCTGAAGTTGTGCCCACTGTTCTCTTGTATAGGCTTCTGCTCCTTCTTCAATGGTGTCAAACAATTCAATATCTGGATGAAACCAATTGAAAAGGTTTTCAGGTGGTTCTATTGGCTGGATCTGATATTTAAAACCCGTCTCACTAGATCCATAAAATTGTTTTGCTTCATCAAAGCTTTTGGTTACAAGAGGGGCAGATCCTTTCTTGTAGCAATTCACAATTTCATCAAATTTAAAAACACGTTCAGCTGTCTTCAAATCAAAGCATTGATACATTGCTTGGGTGAACCAGCTTTCTACATAAAATAGATTTTTAATATGGTCCTTACGGGTACCGTGCCATTTCTGGACTTTAATAACATCATCGAAAATTTCTAAGAAAAAGTTATTACCTTCCTTCTCATGCATTTTTCTATAACGCTCTACAGCTCTATCTGCTAATTCTTTAGAAGCTGCTGGTGTTTGTTTAAGAGGGCTGTCACCTTCAGGCCGCATTGCAACGGCCCACAATGTTGATTTACTCATTTGCAGCTCCCGATTCGCATGTCTCAATTAAATTTCGAGTTTCTGCATTAAATACATTTAAATACTTATCACCATGTACTAGTGCTAAATGCAGAAACTTAAACAAAAAGAATGCTTGTTCATCTTCAGCTTTTTTATTAATTTCAAAGCCAAGTTTTCTGTAAATCTGAGCTGTACGAATAAATTGAAAACATTGCATTCCTAAAATTTCGTTTATTTCCTTTGTAGCTACTTTTGGGAATAAGACAAAATCCGTAAATTCATGATCATTTTTAAATGTGGCCAATTCAATTAAATTACTTAAGAATTGATTTAGGTCTGAAGGGGATCCTGACTGCTGGAATCGCTCAACCTCATTCTTAATCAATTCAACTTTTTCACGTTGTTTATATGCACGTTCAGTCCAGCTGGTGACAGATTTATATGCATAAGCAAAATCACTTTGTGACTCTTTTAAATCGGCTGTTAGAACTTTAATTTGTTGCTGGAGCTCAGCCACAATTTCTGGATAAACTTCACGTTTGCCATTTGCTGACATTGGACTAATTACATAGTCTTCTTCTAATTTATCCATAATTGGAACGGCACGGTTATAACTGAGGTTAAATGCACGTTGAATATGTGACGTGCTAGCTTTGTTATGATTCCTAACGAAATCTACAACTGATTTATATAATTCCATATCCATTTTTAAGCCCTCAAATATTCTTCTTTAGTCCACTCAACAAACTCTTTATAAAGCTGCTGGGCGGGTCTATTTAACCGGTTGTTGTAGTCGATTGTTATGCGGCGCCAAGCTACAGGAACGGCATAATGTTTCGTTAAAAGCATTGCTTGGTTTACTCCCTGCTGGACTATTACAAAGCCCAGCAAGTGCAAGTAGTTCGTAAAACCAAGTAAGTGCTTGTTATTCACTTTCTTGAACTGATCTTTCATATTAGAAGTTGTCTCCTAACAGATAATCAGGCTCAGCCTCTTGAGGTGCTGTAGATGTAGGATTCTCTAACTCGAAGCGGCGTTTTCTCACATACCCCATAAGCTTCGGTTGAATTTCTAGAGCACGGCTTGCCACATCAATTTCCAGCGCATCCAATGTCGTAAGGTCTGGTGCATTCTGGATCTGAACCATTAGAGATGGCGGTTCAGTCTCTACAGGCTTTTCATCCGCAAGTTCTGTTAAACGCTTATGAGTAGCTTTGAGCAAAGGGTCCATTTGTTTATCAGACCAAGTGCGGGTGTATCGATAAACTGCGTTTACTTCTGCTGGTGTTTTTGACTCTTTTACACGCTGTAGAAGTGTCTCAAGTGTCTTTTGATATTCCGTATCTTCGGTTTCTTCCTTTACATCAGGTTCAGTTATTGGTGTTTTTTCTGAATTATTTGTTGTTGAAGTTTTCACATTTGAAGATTCAATAACACTTTCAGTAAGTGCTTCATCTTCATCAGTTGGCTTATTCAGAAGTTTCAGCATATCTTCAGCAAACTCACCACCACTGACTTTGATAATCGCGCAACAATGAGCAAATGCATTATCAAAACTTGAGTGAACTTGGCCATGCTGGAGCATACGCAATTGTCCTTTTGAACCATTCCACTTAAACTGCTGTACACCTAATTCAACTGTTGGGTTTGGATAAGAGCAAGTAGAACCTTTTTCTGGAGCTTCTTTTAATGGTTCTGGTATTTCAAACTCGCCAATAAAAATCGTTCTAGGCTTAATTTGAAATTCAAATTTATCAAATACATCAAAACCAAAATCATAAGGGTTAAAAGGTTCCCAGCCATTACGTTCTGTATTATTTACTAAAAGTAATTCACCATTAGCCCAAGCAAGTTTTGCTTCGATTTTATTAAGTATTTTCATGCTGTCATCCCCGTTTTAGCCAATGTTTCAATGTCTTGTTTAACTGCTGTTAGTTTTGCTGCTTCAATTTGAGTAAGGGCATCAATGCCTAGATGCTCACAAACTGATTTCACGTCTAAACCACACTCATCAATGAATGCCTGTAATTCATCACGCTGTTCATTTGAAATTCCTTTAAACTCAGGTGGGTTCTTCCATTTCTTCTTCTCTTGATCGAAAGTGCAGTTCATTTCACGAGCACGTAACTGAATTGCATGCCACATAGGTAGGGCATATTTGTGTTCTCTATCGAGAGATTCAGTAAGCTGGTTTAGATCACCGGCGTGATTTGCCTCAGTACAAGATTGTTTAAAGTTACTCAAATCTGCCTGAGCTTTAATTTCAGCAGCTTGTACTGGTGTCAGAGTGTTAATGTGTTCTTTAGCTTGTTTAAGTAGATCAGCTAAGAAAGTAGGGGAGCTGCTTAACTCAGGTACGGGTACTTGACCAGTACAGATTTCGGCACCGCTTGATGTTGTCATTACCGCACCCAATCGACCTGAGTTTTTAGCGTGGTGAGTTGGAGTAGGATTGAAAAGAATAGTACGAATAGTATCGCCATTCTCATCAGTGGCAGAGTGGAGATAGCCCATTACGTCAGCCATGCGGTAAAGTAAATTACGGTTTTTACCGGCTAAATCTGGTCGATATACTTTTAGCTTTTCTTTACCCGCTTCCTCTTCTATAGCATGGGCAATAAACACCACATCTTTACCAAGGCTCTGCCATTTGCGAACCAAAGTCATAAACTTGTTACCAGCTAATCCTTGCGCTTTAAGGGTTAGAGTTTGGTCACGTTGTCTATTATCAGGATTTTTTAACAATTGATCTTTGATAGCATCAAGCATAGCCCCAACGGTATCAGCAACAATTGTTTGATAGTTGTCGTAAAAACTGTCCTTTAAGTTCTCAAGATCTAACCATGTGTCAATGCGTACAATGGTGCCTCTGCGAAGCTCAGGCGCTACACGATGCTGACCTTTGTCAAAGTCAAAAATTACAGGCTTGTTAGCTGTATGAGCGATGGAACTTTTACCAAGACCAGGGTCTGTATATAGGTAACAAATAACGCTTTGAACCAATAGCGTTTGTTCAGGTGTAAAAACTTCAATAGCCATAATATTTTTGCTCCTAGCGACTACCAGTAAAGCCGCGAGTACGTTTATAGTTTTTGCGGTCAGTTGAAGGAATGTGTGAGTCACCTAGATCCTTAGCTAGTTGTTTAGTGCGCTCGAAGCTAATTACTTGGGTAAGTACTTCCCATACTTTTGGATATTCAGTTTTGAACTTCTCGACATCCAAAGGCGTCTTAACTTCTTTGATGATTTTGTACAGCACAGTGCCATTTGCATTTGACGCATAAACTTGCCAGCCGATGCGAACCGAATACAAACCAGTGTTGTCACGGCCTAAGTAGGACTTGTACCCATCTGGGTGATGCTTAACTTTTTGCATGATTAAGCCACTCCCATAGATTCTTGATAGATCCAAATTTTAGGATTGCTATCAAGTTTTGCAGAAAATACCCCTGTGCCTTTGGTGCGAATAATCACGCTAAGATCATAAGCACATTGCTTTTCAGTGATTTGATGGCCTTTAGTGCCCAAGCGTCTCACAACTTGCCATGTATAAGGTCGGTGGCCTTCTTTATTGATCTCGATCACTGTTTCTAAAACGGCTTGTTGGCGTTGAGATAGATTTAGAGTTGAATTAGCCATGATTAAGCCTCCTCGATCCAATGGTTACGATCGATGTAGCCCACCAACAAAATATTTATATTTTTATGGTCATCGCGATTGGTGAAGTCGTTCCAAGGCTTTCCGCTTAGGTCTGTTACTGACTCAATAGCAAGGTTGGTAATTTCAGCAGCTGTAAAGTCAGATCCTGCTACGCCGTAGTTGTCAGGAACGCCTTCATAATCAAAAGTGACCTTTAACTTAAAGCCGTCAATGCGTATTACGCCTTCGCCTGAGTGCTCACCAGTTTTCTTAGCAGCTAAAAGTTCATATTCAGAAGCAACCATTTGCTTGCTTTCATATGAGTAATTTGAAGGGACGCTAGAATTAGCGCTACGGTATTCACAAGAACCAAGGGCTACAAGAACAGCAATAGCTGTAACGCCTGTTACCTTATGCTTGTGTGGAATTGCTTTTGCATTCATAATTGATCTCGCAGTTTGCAAAGCACATCGGAAGGTAGAAGAGTCGATGTGCTTTTTTTGTTGCCTGTGAGAAAAATATACCTGTAAGGTAAAATAAAGTAAATACCTGTGAGGTGAAATTAATTGATTATTTTTTTACTTGCTAGGTGTATTTAATGTAAAGGCCATAAAAAACCCACCAATTGGTGGGCTTAAATAATGGTTTATTAAAATAATTAATGAGCTTTTGGATGCTGCTGTGTGTGTTGGCTAGGAGGCACAATATCGGTAATAGCTGTAATACTTTCGACTTCATCCATATCAAAAGTTAAGCGTTCACCGCCGTTTACAGCTAATAGATTTAAAACATTATTATGAATGCCAATAAATTCTTTAATTGTGCATCTACCATCTTTTAAGCAAACTTGCACAAATTCAGTCGGCGTTAATTCTGCATCTGGGTCACATACTACATACCAGCCATTACGGATAGCAGGGTACATTGAATCTCCAGTTCCTTTAATTGCATATGATCGATCACCAGCAGTGTGAGTCGGAACGTACCCATCGCCAGCGTTTCCATCATACCCCATGTCTGTAAAATAACCGTCCATGCCCATCTTGCTGTATGCCTTAACTGGAACCCATCTTTTTGAAATAACTAATGGTTTTTCGATAACATTTGAGAAAAGTACAGCATCTTCACTGTCAGGAATATTATATTTTTTCTTAAATGCTTCTATGTCGAGTTGCTTAAAACTAGCAGTACCATCTAATTGGTGTGCATTTTCATTTTGAATGTCAGATTGATCAAGGTACCCACGAGGTTTATTAAAAGCTTCTTCTATTTTTAAAGCGGTTTCATCACCAATATTCTTTGTTGGATTCTTTCCAATGTATTGGCTTACCAATCCATAAGACATATCAATCTTTTCGGCGAATTCAGAACGAGTTAGTCCCGATTCCTTCATTAATTTTCTTGTATTACCAAGCCTAATTTCATGAATAGTCTTTAGTTCACTCATTTTTTCAATTCACCTCTAGCGCTGAACTCAAAATACCTAATAGGTAGAAAAAATAAATACCCTAACAGGTTGTATTTTATTTACCTTGTGGGTATATTTATTAAATATATTTACCAGTGAGGTGTATTTATGCTTACTCTTCATAGCTATTGGAGAGGATTAAGTGAGAGTGACCGTATTAAATTCTGCGAGAAGGCAGAAGTCACATATGGATATATGGAAACTCATTTAATCCATGCTCGCAAAAAACCAAGAATGGAAACAATCCAAAAAATGGTTGAAGCAAGTAATCAAAAACTAACTCACAAAAGCCTGTTTGATTTCTTTTTAGGAACATCAAAAACAGCTTAAAAACAAAGTTAGGCAAGTATTAATCGAAAGTTTCAAAAAAGAAATGTGAAGTAAATGAAGGATTTCACAATGCAAGAAATGACTCTAAGCCGAGATGCACAAATAGCACTATGGCAAATGGTAAATAAAACGCCCAATTGCACAGCAAAAGAAATTGCTCAAGCAATAGGTGACTCACATAACACGGTTTGTAATTACGGCAATCAAAACATGCCAGCCTATTTACCGAGCTTAAAAAAGCTTGAAGCTATGATTTTTTTCACACAAAACCCCGCATTGCTAAAGGTTTGGGCTCATGAGCTGGGCTTTGCTTTGGTTCCAGTTGGATGCAGCAGCTCTAAGCATCATGAGTTATCAATTTTTGAAGCAATGATGCAGCACAACATTAAAAACGGAAAAGCAAATCGTGTGGTTTATGAAGCATATGAAGACGGAATTATTACGCCGTTGGAATATGAAGAAATACACCATCTAACGCAAAACCTTATTGAGCTTATCACCGCCGTTGATCAGGCAGCTTTAAAACAAATGAAAAAATGTACAGCGGAATTAGGAAATGAAAAAGCCTGATGGTCGAGATCAGGCTTTTCAATTCAATTACTGGCTAGAGGAATCGAATATGCAAACTAATTTATCAAATCAAACTACTAAAGACAATCTGCAAGAGCAGAAACGTCAGCAAATTATTCAATCTTGGTATGAACCAGCTCTTAGAACTTTAGAAGGATTGCTTGAAGTACGTAAGCAGAATTTGCGAGACCAAAAACGTGATGAAAATAATGCAGCAGTAAAACGTGATGAGTTTATGTATGCACTTTCGGTGCAGCACAGAATGCCAATTTTCCATGCAGGTCAAATCATCTCAAGTTTATATCGGGCTAAACGGATTCGGTATTTAGGTAGTACTTTCATTCAGTTGAATGAAGGCGGTGATGCATGAATACATTTGTTGATATTGCACGCTCATTTAAGACTCAATTTGATTTAAATTTCTCTGAAAAAATCATCGTAGATTTCTTTGCGGGCGGTGGCGGTGCCAGCACAGGTTTAGAGATGGGGCTAAACAGGCCTGTTCATGTAGCTGTTAATCATAACCCTAAAGCTATTTCTATGCATGAGGCTAATCACCCACATGCTAAGCATTATGTGCAAGATGTCTTCGTAGTAGATCCAGTTGAAATATGCGATGGGTATCAAGTGGGATGGTTTCATGCAAGCCCAGACTGTACACATCATTCGCAAGCTGCTGGTGGTCAACCACGTAAAAAAGAAATACGCGACCTTTCATGGGTAGTTCTTAAGTTCGCTGGCAAGGTTAAACCTGACGTTATTAGTTTGGAAAATGTTGAGCAGATACTAAATTGGGGCCCACTTATTGCTAAACGCGACAAGGCCACAGGACGAGTTATTACTTTAGAAAAAATTGAAGTGAACGGTAGAAAGGTACATCGAGTTGCAGAACCTGGTGAACATGTACCAAGAGATAATCAGTTCTTAGTTCCAGATCCAAGAAAGAAAGGAAGAACTTGGAAACACTTTGTTCATAGCCTTGAGCGGCTTGGTTATGTTGTGGAATGGAAAAAGATTATAGCTGCCGACTATAGCGCTCCAACAATTCGCAAACGCTTATTTATGGTTGCTCGTTGTGATGGGCAAGAAATAGTTTGGCCTGAAGCTACGCATGCTAAAAAACCTAAACGTGGTCAAAAAAAATGGCGTGAAGCAGCTGAGTGCATTGATTTTAGTGATTTGGGCAATTCTATTTTTGATCGTCCAAAACCTCTTGTTGATGCGACTTTGAGACGAGTGGCACGAGGTATGAAAAAACTCGTTCTTGATGCCAAAAAGCCTTACATCGTTAAGAATGCAGTGCCATTTATAGGCAGAGATTTTAATACTAGTTTTGGTCATGCAATCGATGAGCCATTGGGTACAACAACTGCTGGATATGGTGGACATAGTTCACTTATCAGTCCAATCATAGCGCCTTTTTTAACAGAGTTTGCAAATGCATCACATCAAAGAAATTGGGGTATTTTCGAGCCTTTAACAACGATCTGCGCGCAAGTTAAGGGCGGTCATCATGGCTTGGTATCTGCTGTTTTCACTCAAGCTTATTATGGTGAAAAAAGTGAAACAGACCACCGAGCTAATTCTTTAAATAGCCCTTTAAATACTATTACTACAGAAAATCGCCACAGTTTAGTAAGTGCGACTTTAAGTAAAGAAAATCTCAATGATGCGCTGCGTGTTGCGGCGTTCTTAATCAATTACTACGGAAACGGCGATGCTCGTGACATTACGGCTCCCATAGACACCCTAACAACTAAAGACCGACTAGCTCTTGTAACTGTATGGGTTAAAGGCGAACCATGGGTAATTGTTGATATAAAAATGCGCATGCTTTACCCACGTGAATTGTACATAGCCCAAGGCTTTCCACAATCTTACATCATCGATCGTGGTCATGACGGCAAGCCCTTAACTAAAACAGAACAAGTCCATATGTGTGGCAACAGTGTTTCACCAGAGCCTATGGCTGCTATTGCCAGAGCAAATAATCCATTTATTACGAAACTAATGAAGGGGGCCGCATGAGCTTAGATGCCACTGTGTGGGCGTGGAGAGTAGAACTCCCCCAAATTAAAGGAGGTAGTAAGAAGCCAATGAAGCGCTTAGTACTACTTTCATTAGCGGATAGAGCTGGTGAAGACCATTGCTGCTATCCAAGTGTCTCACGACTATCTAAAGATACGGGTATGGACCGTAAAACGATTTTTAAAGTGATAGCAGAGTTAATCGAAGACGGTTTAATTGAGGATTCTGGCAAGCGTGAAGGGTCTACCAAACAGGTAATTGTTTATCGCTTAATCGGTGTTAAAGGCAGAGAAGAAACTGGCGAAATTAAAAGCAAACAGTACCAAAAACGGAACTCTTTAAAAGAGAGTGATAACAGTACCAAAAACGGAACAGTTCCAAAAAAGGAACAGTACCAATTTTCCGGGCAAAGAGTACCGTTTTTCCGTGGAAACAGTACCAAAAACGGTACACAGAATCTATCAATGAATCTTTCAATAGAATCTAAAAATAAAAAATCATGGCTTTGCTTTAAAAAACTTCGTGAAGAAATTTTACTTTCTGACAAGTCTGTAGATTTTGATCAACTCGTAATGGAGTCATGGTACCACCGAGAACTTAGAGCATTTGAACTCAACAATGCGTCAAAGAATCTTTGTGATGATCTTTTGATTTTCCATTTTGCTGATTGGTTACTGAATGCAAGAGCTAAATACGAACGCCGTCAAAATTCATCACAACCGGCTAAATCATTTTCTGGTGAACAAAAAAATTCAACTGGTTTAAGTCAAAAGCAGATTGCTGTCTTCGCTGACAAGCTTTCTAAACATCCTGAGTTTTCTAGCAAGTATGCCGAAGGTAACGAAAGCTATGAACAACTTGCAGCACGGATCGCAGTAAAACTCGCAGATCCTGCACAACAACAAAAATGGATGCCTTACCTCATTCAAGTTGGATTTCAACAAGGCAAAGGAGCAGCAGCATGAATAAATTCGAGATTTTGGGATGGGGTTTACTAATTTCGTTTGTAACAGCAGCGCTATGCGGTGCAGTGGCTTTGTGGTGGTTGGCGCGTAAGGAAGTAGATGAGGTGAAACAATGATTAAGGCAGAAGTTATTGTGGATGGCGACTGGTTAAAAATTGGCAATCGCAGTATTCGAATGAACCAATATCTTGACTGGGTTGTTCTGTTAGATGGGGTAGCAGAAAAACAATTTCGCTTACTTGAAGACGCTATAAAACATTGTTTGGAGCAAAAATATGATTGGTCTGTAATTCCTGCACACGTCAACTTTATGGCAACAGATGAGGATGGGATGGCATGTGGTTGGTTGGTTGAACCTCATATTGTTGGTAATGCATGGCGAAACCAATCTCATCTTTCAGCGTTTTTTAACTTAACAAAACGCCAAAACCCCTTCAGAGGTGATTGGAAAGACTCACTTGAGAAACGTCCTGATTACTTAGAGCCAGTGCTTAAGGGTGGTGCTTGATGTCATCAATGAGCCTTGCCGATTACAAACGTCTTTATGCAAAACCACGTAGCAAACCTAAGCGCCGTGTTTCAGTAAAAAAAGAACGAGTTGTAAGTGAAGGCGAGGCAACGCTTGTACAACATTTAAAAACACACAAGATCAGTTTTGAGCAGGAATACAAATTCCATCCAACACGTAAATGGAGAGCAGATTTTTTAATAACGGGTACAAAGATTTTGATTGAGGTAGAAGGCGGGGTCTGGAGCGGAGGTCGCCATACAAGAGGGAAAGGGTACATCGGGGATATGGAGAAATATAACTCTGCGTCAATGATGGGTTTTACAGTTTTACGGTTTTGCACAGAACAAGTTATGTCTGGAATAGCAATACAGCAAATTGAAATATTAATGAAGGGTAAATAGGAAGGCGATTATGTTAGTTGAAAAGTTTGATTTTATTGAGTTACTTCGCCTTGCTATTGCTCAAGGCAAAGCTGAAGGTAAGAAAATTTCTAAAGATGTTGTTTTAGGTGAATTAGCACTTTTATCACCAGCTGCAAAACTTTGGGCAACGGTTTTAGTTGAAAA
Source organism: Acinetobacter oleivorans DR1 (assembly GCF_000196795.1). NCBI lineage: Bacteria > Pseudomonadati > Pseudomonadota > Gammaproteobacteria > Moraxellales > Moraxellaceae > Acinetobacter > Acinetobacter oleivorans. The sequence continues at coordinate 3,212,569 of NC_014259.1, read as the reverse complement.
GGTAGATTTTGAACGAATTGCAATTATTACCCCAGCCCAAAAACAAACAGAAACTTTTTATAGTAAGTATAATTTTAACTTTGAAACCGAGCGCCGTATTGAAGATATACCCGGTAAGGTTGAGTTCCTTCGCGGAGAGATTAAATCTGGTAATTTTTTCCGAGCGCGAAATAAATTAGCGGTAAAAATTCATGAAGAAATGGTAGAGAAAAAATTTACACCTACTAATGCTCAAGGTGATCTTACTAATCTGGCAAAAGGTATGGCTGAGATTATTTTGCGTGGCCATGTTTTTGTTAAGGCTATGTGTGGAGCATGCCAAGGAATAGGAAAACTTGAAACTTTTAATTCAAAGGGTTTTCCTGATGGGGCAAGGTTTTGTGAAAAATGTAATGGTTCTGGTAAGCGACCATATACGTTAAATGAAAAAATGAAAATTGCAGGTATTGTTGCCACCAAGACTGCATATATAAAAAGCTATCAGAAGTTTGAGTTATTTGGAGAATCTATTGTTGCAGAATGGGAAAATGAAATTAGATCGCGTATTTCACGCTCGTTTTGTTTTGAACTTCCTGATACACAAGTAACTTTTGCTTGACAGTTGGGTATACACTTAAGTATAAAGATTTCTAAAATGGGCGAAATGTAAAGTAATCGCCAGAAAGATTTTAAAAGCTCGCCAAAGGTGGGCTTTTTTATTGGCCAAAGAAAAACTCGGTTCCTAACGGATACCGAGTTTTTTTATATCGCAAGACTGGGAACGACATACTGCGGGAACAGTATGCCGATCTCTCGACAGACATAGACTGTCAAAAGCAAGCCCAGCTATCGTGCACACGATCGGTGAAGGCTACCAAAAATGTAAGCTTTTGCACAGGAAATTTTTTATGAAATCAAAACCAATAATTCCATGGCAGGGTGGTAAAAGCCGTTTAGCTAAGGATTTGTTGAGTCGATTCCCTGAACATTCATGTTATGTGGAATTATTTTGCGGTGGTGCTGCATTGTTCTTTTTAAGAGAAGATCCGGCAAAGACAGAGGTTATAAACGATTTAAATGGTGAGTTGGTAAATCTCTATCGAGTTGTTCAGAACCATCTTGAGGAATTTGTACGGCAATTTAAATGGTGTATTTCGAGCCGCCAAATATTTGAATGGGAAAATTTAAAAGTACCAGACACATTAACTGATATACAAAGAGCTGCAAGATTTTATTATCTTCAGCAGCATGCTTTTGGTGGTAGAGTTTCTGGTCAAAGTTTTGGATATGGTACAACAGGACGTTCATTTAACCTTTTAAGGATTGAAGAATTTTTAAGTTCTGCCCATTTGCGTTTAAATGGCGTTTATATTGAGAATCAATCTTGGGATAAGTGCTTTGATCGGTATGACAGGGAACACACTTTCTTTTATGCGGATCCACCTTACCTTGATACTGCTGGATATGGTGTGGATTTTTCGATTGATCAATATGAGCTGCTTTCTGAGAAGATGAATAATTGCAAAGGGAAGGTGATGCTGTCAATTAATGACCATGAAAAGATTCGTGAGATCTTTAAGGGTTTTAATTTTGCAGTTACTTCAATTAATTACTCTGTTTGTCGTGACGTGGCAGCAAAGAGTAAAAAAAGCAATGAACTAATAATTATGAATTATTAGTTTTGTTTTGCCATGATTATTGTGGCGCAAATGGCCCCGCTAAATATCGATTATTGGCGGGGCTTTTTCTTTTTGGAGCATGTATGACTGAATTTCAAAAAATCACTTATGAGATTGGACAGCTTCAAATAGAGCTTAATCATTTGGGAAGCTGTACAACGAAAGGATTATCTCAAGAACAGATCGCTCAAATAGATGAGCGATTTTTTTTGACCTTAGCAAAGCAAAACAAATTAATTGCTCGCCTAAACAATAAGCCTGAGGGCTTCTTTTAAGGAGCTTAGGGCATGGATGGGAAAGATTATTTTTGGCTTACAAGAAAAAAAGAACCTAAAACCAAACCTAAGAGTAGACCACTTCCTAAAGCTACCCAAAAGTACTTAGAGGCAGAGGAAGAATTTACTGAAACTTTAGATAATCTGGAAATTAAATATGAAAAGAAATTCCAGTTTAAATCTACAAAGCATTGGCGTTTTGATTTTCATTTAATCGAACATCGAATTTTAGTGGAAATTGCTGGCGGCCCTTGGTCGGGTGGACGTAAGGGTAAGCTTAAAAACAAAGCTTGGAGTCTTGATCGTTACGATGTGGCTGAAGAGATGGGATACACAGTAATTCGCATAGAGACGGCTTCTAGATGTCGCATTGATGAGTCTGGGCCTTTGCAGTTGCGGACTGAATACGCTAGTCAGTGGCTAAAAAATTTAAAGAGGCAAATATTTAATGGATCAGATCAGACCATTTCCTCCAACTGATTTTATAGACCAAGCAGATGAAGAGGAAGCGATACGCATAGTACCTGCGCCGGATTTAAAAAACTGGGTAGTTGCTAATTTTCTTACGCTTGGTGGACCTTTACATAATCCAGATCATGACCATATTGCTGAGCTCATTCATGACAATGAGAAGTTCTTAGCTTTTGCATGGGCATCAACTGCTTATACAAAAGCTAAGCGCATGGTGCTCGGCCAATGTGAAAAGGTTATGTTTCAACAAGGCGGCTGGAAGAAAGCCCGTCAAGAGCAGCAAATGCGTGATTGGTTCGGTTTCGTTCCAATTTACTTAATCACAATCGATGCAAGCTTTTGTGAAAAGGCAAACGATAGCGAGTTTTGTGCATTGCTTGAACATGAGCTATATCACATTGGTGTAGAGCGAGACTCGGACGGTGAGATTATTTACAGTGATCATACTGGCCTACCTAAGCACTATTTAGCTGGGCATGATGTGGAAGAGTTTATCGGTGTTGTGAAGCGCTGGGGCGCAAATGAAAAGGTTAAGCGATTAATTGAAGTCGCTAAAAACCCGCCGTTTGTTTCTGATTTAGATATTTCTAAATGCTGTGGAAACTGTGTAATTACCTGAGCCTTGAGGCTCTTTTTTTTGGCTATTTAGGTTGACGTAGGTTGACAGGATTGAGGATATGGCGGCTCTAAAAAAGGAGGTAAAACTCTTTATAGTTCGCTCACTTGCCGTATTTAATACACCCACAGAAACTGCTGAGCTCGTCAACCAAGAATACGGGATAAAAGTTACTAAACAGCAGTGTGAGAAATACGACCCAACTAAACGGGCAGGTGAGAACCTAAGCGAAGAGTTAAGAAAAGATTTTGAAAAGACTCGCGAAATGTTTTTGGGTAAGCCTGAGGCAATCCCAATTGCAAACTTAGCGGTGCGTTTACAGCGTTATGAAAGCCAATATCAAAAGCACAGTAGAAACCGTGTAGCAGCTCTAAGCATTCTTAAACAAGCTGCTGAGGACATGGGCGGCAAGTACACGAATAAAACTGAAATTACAGGCGCTGGCGGTGGTCCATTACAAAGCGAAAATATTACCTATGTGACTGCTACCGATGAGCAGGTAAGGCAGGCGATAGATGAACTCGAGAACGAATATTGATCCTGTTAAAACCAAAGCTAAGCGGATTAAGTGTGAGAAAGAACATTTATTTTTCACCCGTGCCTTTTTCTTGCCACGTATGGGCTTTAAGTTTTCGGTCAATTGGCATCATGAATATATTGCCGACAAGATTGACGAGGTAATTGCTGGAAAGGTTAAGAACCTAGTTATTAACGTTCCACCGGGTAGTGGTAAAACTGAATTACTTACAAACCTTATTTCTCGTGGGGTAGCGCGTAATCCTCGTTCACGCTTTTTGTATTTGTCTTTCTCACAGTCACTTGTTGAGGATGTATCAGCTACAGCAAGAAACATTGTTAAGTCAGAAGACTTTCAGAGTTTATGGCCTGTAAAGATCTCTACCAGTACGGACGCTAAATCTAGTTGGAAAACTACAGTCGATGGATATGATGCTGGACATGTTTATTCTGCCTCTATGGGCGGGCAGGTCACAGGTCGCCGTGCCGGTACATTAGCCAATGAAGGTTTTACCGGAGCAATCATTCTTGATGACCCATTAAAGCCTGAGGATGCATTTAGCCAGACAGCAAGACGCAAAGCTAACCGTAAGATTCTAAACACGGTCAACTCACGTAAAGCTAAATCTGATACCCCCATTATTCTGATAATGCAGCGTTTGCACGTTGAGGATCCAACTAACTTTGTGATGACCGGCAATGTGCCTGGTGTATGGGAACAGATCAGTATTCCCGCGCTTATCGATGATGAGTACATCAGTAAGTTGCCTGAAAAAATACAGAGCAAAATTCCACGTAATGTTGAGCGAGATGCGAAAGGCCGTCAAAGCTATTGGCCATTAAAAGAATCGTTACTTTCATTGCTGCAGTTGGAGAAAGGCGGCGAAGATAAAGACGGCGCCACAGTGTCACGCTATACATTTGCAAGCCAATACATGCAAAACCCTAAAAAGCTAGGTGGCGATCTTGTTAAGGCGGAATGGTTCCCACGTTATCTAGATCTACCAGTTCTTAAGTGGCGGGCGATTTGGGCAGATACGGCGCAAAAGACAAAAGAGCATAACGATTATTCTGTGTTTATATGTGCTGGTCTTGGATATGACAATAATCTTTACATCATTGACGTGAAGCGCGGCAAATGGGAAGCACCAGAGCTTTTAAAAGAGGCTAAAGCTTTTATTAATAAGCATAAGGATGGCAATACTAAGATCGGCAAACTTCGCTATATGGCCGTAGAAGATAAGGCGAGTGGTACCGGATTAATTCAATCCATATCTAAGCAGACCACTTTACCAATACGAGCGATTCAGCGAAGTACAGACAAACTTACACGAACTATGGATGTGGTGTTCTACGTTGAAGAGCGCCGTGTCTGGCTGCCATCAGAAGCACCATGGCTTTTGAACTACATTGAAGAAATTGAAGGGCTCACCGCCGATTGGACACATGACCATGACGACCAATGGGACCCAACCATTGATGCAATTAACGATTCATTAGCAAGCAAGCCAACTGTATTTGATTAGAGGAAATTATGGCTGAAGATAAAAAGTCCGATGCAATTGGCGATGCAGGGGCGTATACAAACTTTGTCTCAAATCTTGGTACCGAACGTGACAAGGCATCACACGGTTCTTTCGTTAAGAAGATAATTCCTGATGAGCAATTAGAAGCCGTGTATCAACACTGGTTGGCTAAGCGAATCGTCAACCGCCCAGCAAGTGACATGCTCCGAGCGGGTTGGTTTTACGAAGGGATTCAAGATAATGATTTATTGAAGCTTAAAGAAGCGTGTAAGGCTTTTAACTTAGATAGGGTGCTATTATCTAGTTTAGTCCTTTCTCGCTTATATGGCGTTTGCTATGTGCTTCTAGGAACTGTGGACGGCGGTGACTTGGATCAACCGTTTGATTTAAACAAGTTAGGCATTGGTCGTTTAGAGTTTTTCACGGTGCTGAAGAAAAAGCAGATTGAAGCCGATACTTCAAAATACTTGCCACCAAGTGAAGCAGGCGGTCTTTTAAAGCAACCTGAATTTTACAAGCTAAAACTTGATGGAAAGTCTAACCAACGGATCCACCACACACGCTTAATTAAATTTGCCCATGCTGATGTAGTCAATGAAGAGCCTCAAAGTATTTTGCAGGAAGTCTATGAGGATCTGCTAGATCATGCAGCTGTGAAGAAGGCCACTGCTAGCCTAGTTCATGAATCTAAAATTGATGTGATTAGAACCCCGCATTTGGTTGATAAGATCAAAGAGGATCTAAAAGGTGTAGCAGAACGTTTTCTTAGTGTCGGGTTGCTTAAAGGTCTAAACGGCATGATCGTTTTAGATAAAGAGGAGGAGTACGACTCTAAATCTTATAGCTTTGGTGGTTTACCTGACCTTATGCGTGAATATTCGATACAAACTTCTGGAGCGGCCGAAATGCCATATACGGTGTTATTCGGTCAATCACCTGCGGGTATGAACGCAACAGGCGAGCATGACACAAGGAACTATTACGACAGTATTGCAACTAAGCAAGTCTGGTCATTAAAACCTTTCATGTTAAAGCTTCTAAGAGTAATTGTTCAAACTACGTTTGGTCGTCAGATTCCAAGCTTAGACGTTGTATTTAACCCGTTATGGCAGTTAGACGGTAAGGTTCGTGCTGAGGTTGAGAAGGCTAATGCAGAACGTGACGATAAATATCTTCAAATGGGTGTCATTACAGAGCCACAGATAGCAAAACAACTTGTTATTGATGGCGTTTATTCAGTAATTGATGAAGAGCATATCAAAGGGCTTGAGACAATGGTGAAGCTTAATGACAACGATAATTCAGATCCTGAAGCCACACCTCCAGCAGGCGAAGAAGCGTAAGAAAGGTCGTAAAGCTTCTAAGCCTAGAGATGTACACGTAAATCGCCGTGTTGAGCTTTATTACACACGGCAATTACTGGCTATTTCAAAATACTGTCAGGAACAAACAAAGGACTTAGTTATTCCCACAGTAGGCCAGAATATCGGTGATGCATGGTTCTCGGACATGATGACGGCGTTTAGGGATAAGCTCACAAAATATGTTGTTGAGATTTCCCGACCATTGGCCACAAAGGTTGTGACTGATACCCAAAAGGAAGTAGACAAGCAAATTGCAGAACATACCAAATCAATTATTGGTGTGGATCTAACGCCGTTCTATCGAGCTGCTGATATTCAGGACGAGGTAGATCTAAACATCACAGCAAATGTCAGCTTGATTAAGTCTATCCCGCAGCAATACGCCGATAAGCTTGAAGTATTAATTACCAACGCTTTGCAGACTGGCCAAACAAATGAAGAGTTGGCCAAAGCTATTAAGCAACTAGGGTTATCTACTGATTATCGGGCTCGTCTTATTGCTAGTGATCAGATGGGCAAGATTAACGGCCAAATTAACCAAGCTCGACAGCTTTCAATGGGTGTCGAGACATACACATGGCAAACGGCTAAAGATGAGCGTGTGCGGCCAGACCACCAACATAAACAGGGTAAAACATTTAGATGGGATTCACCACCAGACGGTGGACATCCCGGTCAGCCTATCCGATGCCGGTGCACGGCTTTACCCAACTATGAGGATATTTTAATTGACTAATTCAAACGAGAAGTGCTGGAAGTGTGGGAAAGTCCATGGCACAAATGATGGCAGTGGTTACCAGCCTTGTCGCAATACGGACAGAAGACCAACACCACCAATCGTGTGCACACCTCCAAGAGTCAAAGTAGATGGTGTAGAAAGCTCTAATAAATTGACACCTGAGCAAATTAACCAGATCCGAGAACTTACATTGAAAAAAGTTTTTCTGTCAGTTCTTTTAATTTCAATTCCTATTCTGCTTTGGAAACTAGACGATATAATTATGGCAATTAAAGCCTGAAAGCTTCTATGAAGGATTGAATAATGGGACGTAAGAAGAAATATTCAAAAAAACGCTTTTATCGCCGTTTGAATGCAAAGCAACAAACTATTCAAGAATTTAATAAATTTGAATCTTTTATGATTGATTTAGGCAAAGGGATTGATAAAACAGTTCACTCAATTAAGGAAATGGTGAGGGGTACATTTCTCGCAATAGGTGAAATGTCTACTCAGCAACTTCAAGACCTTGAACATAAATTGAAAACTGAAAGGAAGTAAAGATAGGGCAAATAGACTAAATATTTTAACTTCACGCAAACCACCTTCGGGTGGTTTTTTATTGAGCGCAATTTATGAAAAACATTTACCGCTTCAAGGTAGGTGACTTTGCTCCGAGTGAATCCACACGCTCATTTACCCCAGAAGGTTATTTGAAATGTGTAAATGTTCGCTTGGGAAAAGCACCTCAAGTACGTCAGTACTATGCGTATGAGTTCCCAAACTTAGAAGGCTTTTCAGCAGATCAGACTATTAACGTCTATACATCCGCAGAAGAACTATTTAAGCCGGCAGCGATTAAAAGTTGGGATGGTGCTGATGCTACAGATTATCACCCACCCAAGAATGAAATTAATGCAGCCAACTGGAAGGACTATCACATTGGCTATTGTGAGAACGTCCGCCAAGAAGGCGAATATCTAGTGGGTGACTTGCTCATTAAAGATAAAGACAGCATTGATTTAATCCAAAACAATGAGCGATTAGAAATGTCGCTCGGTTATGCAGCCACATTAATTTTAGAACAGGGCACTGCGCCAGATGGCACGGTGTACCAAGCAAAATTTATTAACTTTATTGGCAATCACGTAGCACTTGTTAAATACGGGCGCTGTGGTGGTGATTGCCGCATCGGTGACGAAAAGCAAACTCCACCAGAGGGGAAAACAATGGAAGTAATTGTAAACGGTATGCGTTTTGACATTGGCGATAACAAGCCTTTTGCGGATGCATTGAAGATCCAGCAAGAGCAGCTCGAAAATTTAAAAGCTGCAAAGCTAAAAGTTGGTGATAAGCAATTTTCAATCGGTGATGAACTTAACGCAGTTCAAGCAGTTGTAGATCAATTGCATACCGATAAAACCACGCTTGAGCAGAAAGTCGGTGATTTAGAAAAAAACCAGATGACGCCTGAAAAACTTGAACAAGCTGCTGCCGAACGTACAGCTGTCATTGCCGATGCTAAAGCATTGGTGCCAACAGTTAAAACCGAAGGCTGCACATGTGAGCAAATCAAGCGCGATGTAATTGCGGCTAAAGCAGGTGATGCATTGGTAACTGCCTTATTAGGTAGCGTATCGGTAGGCGATGCTAAGCCTGATCAGATCGATACAACTTTCCGCGCTTTGTCTGCTGTGAAGTCGACTACGCCAAGTAATGCAGTCGGTGACGCATTAAATCAACAGCAACAACAGCAACAAAATAATCAGGATCCTAAAGAAAATACTGGTTATGACAAGTCTGCTGCATACAAAACAATTTAAGGGGAACTTGAATCATGGTTCAGCAATTAAATGCGGTAGTCGGTCAGCGTGGCCGTTTAACTGCCAAAGAAGTTGTACTGTCATTACCGCTTTCAGGCACAACTTTAGTCAATGACGGAGATGTGGTTGTCCGCACGACTGATGGCAAATCTGTAACGGCAGTTACTGGTGCTACACCAACACGTTTTGGTGTGGTTGTACGCCACGGCGTTGGCAAGACTGGCAAAACAGCAGCTGGGAAAGAAGCTTATAAGGCTGCTGACATGTTGCCAGTAATGTTTGACGGTGCGATTTGGGTTAAACCTACAGCGCCTATCACAGACATTACCGCTGCTGTTTATGTGAAAACTGCAAACGGTACTACAGCGGCGCCGTTGGGTTCACTTTCAAGTGCTGCTACTGACGGAACATTACTACCTGGTGCAGCATGGGAAACTGTGACTGGTGCCGATGGTTTAGCCCTCCTTAATCTACATGGAGCTTAATAGAACATGAGCAAATTAGTAAAAATGAAAGCACGCTTAACGCCGATTTCATACGCCATTCAGGCACAGGTAGGTGATGCGTTCAATATGGATGCATTGGCACAGCTTTTCATTAAGATTGAAGAGCAAAACGAAATCACTCCACAGCTTCAACAAGTTCTAGACTATGCCAAATTCATTCCAGTAACAGATGTGAAGGCTGCATATGGTGGCGGTGAAATCCTGTCACGTAAAAAAGGTGTTGGTATTGGTAAGGACCATTCAGGCACTGGTGATGACATCCCGCTTGCAGAAGTGGAATATGACACTGTCCAGTTACCTGTGAGAGTCGGCACGATTGGTTACCAATATTCAATTGTAGAGTTGGCGACAGCTCAGACAATGAACCTTGCACTTGAAGCCGACAAAGTTCAGGCTGCAAACTTGGCTGCTGAAAAACACATGTCGAATGTGGCTTGGTATGGCTACACCACAGCGAATGCAAGTGGTCAGCTCACTCAGGTAAATGGCTTTCTCAACCAGACTGGTGTAACGGTAGTGACGGCTCAATACAACTGGGCTACTGCAACAATCGAACAAGTCCTTTCAGACTTTAATAAATCGCTTGCAGATGCAGCAAATCAGTTTGATGGTGATGCATCGATTGAACCTGATACCTACATCCTTGCATCGAATCAATATTCGGATCTTTCCAACCGTATTGTCGCTGATTCTGGTGGAAAGACTTTCCTTGACTGGGTAACGGAAAAGAATATTTTCGCTACTCAAGGCAAGCCATTAACCATCCGTGGTTCTGGTCGTGGTAATGGCAAAGGTACAGCAGGTGCTGACCGTTCCATCATCTATCGTCGTGATCCGTCATGCATCCAGTTTAAAGGCAGCAGCGTTGAATTTTTGACGGCGCAACCAAAAGGCTTAGATGTGCTTGTGCCGGGTCACTACAAATACCAAGGCGTTTGGCTGAAGCGTGTTGACTCGCTTCGTTACTTGGACCATGCATAAGGAATAAAACCACATGGCTAAATATTCATACACATACAGCGGCTCTAATGCCGCTTTTGTTTTTGCAGGTGTTGCAACTTTGCCAGCAGGAATCGCCGTAGCACTTGAAGCAGCTCAGCATAAGGAACTTCAAAAGAATAAGTTTGCCAAGCATCTTGTTGAATCTGGTGAGCTTGAAATTCAAGAAATTCCAGATGAAGAAACAAAAGCAGCTGGTAGAACTGGTGGCAAAGGCGGCAAACAAAACAATGCGGCAGATGACCAACAAAAGGCTACTGATGAAGCAGCTTTGGCCGCCGTGAAAGCTGAATTAACAGCGCTTGAAGTAACGTTCAGTGAAGATGAAACTTTTGAGCAGCTACAGGCGAAGTTAGATCAGGCTAAGGAATAAGGTGGACCTATGGACGTACAAACGTTTCGCCAGAAGTTCTCGACTGACTCGAGTTTAATGTCTTTGCCAGATGAGAGAATTCAGGATGCATTAGAAGAAGCTGATCTGGTTGTATCTCAAATTGAGTTTGGGTCATTAAAGGAACGTGCTGTAGGTCTATATGCAGCACACATTCTTAAAGTTGGTACTGCAAGTGGCAATGGTGCTGCTTTTGGTACTGCATCGAGCATGACAATTGCGGGCCAAAGTGTGAGTTATTCACGATCATCGAAAGAAGCTTTCTATGATCTAAGTATGTATGGCCAGCGCTACCTTTCGTTAAAAAATTCCATTCCAATCGATGATGAAGGCACAAACCCTAATCGCTTAGGCGTTGGTGTTTTTGTTGTATAGGAGAATCCCATGCCTTTTAAATATCAGGCACCCCAAGGTTATAAACCAACAAAGGTTGTTATTGCTGGTCATAACCTAGATATCAATAACGGCGTTTTAGAATCTGAGGATGACATTATCCATATTTTAAAACCCTTAGGTTTTGAGCGTTACGTTGAAGTTGTTGAGCCTAAGAAATCGACAGCCTCTGCTAAAGAGTAAATAAGATATGAGCGATTTTCGTGTTGATAAGCAGGTCAACTTTGATGAGATGAATAATCGCGTTAGGTTTGAAATAAGACGCACGATTAACGCTCTTACTTTGCGCTTACAGCGGATTGTTCAGGAAGATATGTTGAGTGGCCAACGGCTGAACGTACAGTCTGGCCGCTTGCGTGGATCCGTTTCATCTAAAGTGGATGAGGATAAAGATTCGATAGAGGGAACGGTGGGAGCTGGTGGTGCGTTGGTACCTTATGGACCTGCACATGAGTTTGGTTTAAATGGTTCTTTGGGGGTTAAAGCCCATTTAAGAACTATTAAGCAGGCTTTTGGCCGACCTATATCACCGGTTCAAGTCAATATTAAGGCTCACTCACGGAATGTTCGTTTTAAAGAATTACGCTTCATGCGTGATTCACTGGATATTGTGGCCAAGATTGTGCCGAAAAATATTGATGCAGCAATTGAGCGAGGTTTAGCAGGTGAATAGTGAAGCAATCTATCAAGCGTTATTTGATCGGTTAAGTACAAACGTAGAAGGATTGGTTACGGTAAGTCGCCGTTTACGTCATTTTAACCATGTAACACCAGAACAGCGCCCAGCCATGTTTATTACACAAGGCAATCAACAAGAAGTACCGGAACATGGTTTAAATTCAAAAGTTGAACTAGCCGCCGAGGTTTATCTTTACATCCATGAGGCTGATAGAGATAAACCACCATCATCCCAGATGAATGTTTTCATCGATCGTGTACGTGCAGCTATTCAGCCAGACCATCCAGATGTTAATGAATGTCAAACCTTAGGAGGTTTGGTAGAGCATTGCTGGATCGAGGGCACAGTAGAAGTATATGAAGCAGTAGAAAACATGCTGGATGATCAGGCGATTGCAATTATCCCTATCCGGATCCTCACAACCAATTAACAAAACTTTCATTTAATGACCGCCTCTATGGCGGTTTTGTCATTTTAGAGAGGTCAAAATAAATGGCTCAATATTTATTTGGTGCCGGCAAGATCTTTGCTACACCGATTCAAGATGTTTTTGGGCAACCGATTAGCAACCCTACACCTGTAGAAGTAGGGGTTTTACAGTCGGTAGGTGTCGATATTAGTTTCGACTTAAAAGAACTTTTTGGTCGTGGACAATTCGCCGTAGATGCTGCACGTGGTAAAGGCTCAATTAAAGGTAAAGCATCATTCGGGCGAATTAATGGAACCTTACTAAATTCTATTTTCTTCGGTGGCGTTGTTGCTGAAGGTGGAATCGAGACAGTATCCCAAACAATTAATGGCGAAACTATTCTAGCGGGTGGATTGGTTACACCTGTAGTTCCTAATGCTGGCACATTTGTTAAGGATTTAGGTGTCACAGATGGAAAGGCTATTCCACTAAAGCGGGTAGCCTCAGCGCCAAAAACAGGAGAATACAGCGTTGATAACGCTACAGGTGCATATACTTTTGCGACTGCCGATGTTGGCAAGATTGTATTCATTAGCTTCCGATATTCCGCAACAGTAGCAGGTGGCAAGTCAATCACTGTGTCTAACTTAGATATGGGCTATACACCTGAATTTGCCTTGGATCTTCAGCGAGATTACAAGGGTAAATTCATGCACATGAATTTCTACCGCTGCACCAGTAACAAGCTTGGGTTCAGCTCAAAACAGGATGATTACGATATTCCTGAGTTTGAATTCCAGCCTATGGCTGATGATCTTAACCGTGTTTTTAAAATCGATTTATCGGAGTAATAGCAAATGCAATTTAAGCAAGTTGAAAACCCACGTGGATCTACAATTATTATTGATGGTCAGCCATTTGTATTTGCTCCATTGTCACTTGGTGCGGTTGAAAAGTTATTGCCCGCTCTTCAAGCATTTAACCCGGATGATGTTGGCACTGTGATTGATGTTGCGTTTAAGTCGCTTAAGCGAAATTACCCGGATATCACACGTGATGATGTGGCAGAGATGATTTATATGGATCAACTCACTGAGGTTATGGAAGCTGTAATGTCTGTGTCTGGTCTTAAAGGGAATGATGACAGCGCAGCAGGTGGCTCGGGGGAATAGATTGGGAGGAGTTGTACACGCATTTAGTGCTGACAATGGGTAAAGATTACGACTATGTACGTGATGAAATGGATCTGCCCAGATTAAGAGCATTAAGTGCGTATCAGCAAAGTAACCCTCCCGCACATATAGGAATACAACGCTTGTGCCGCATCTTGGAAGCATTCGCGGGAATTGAAGAGACAAACCCAGCAATAACCGTTTCAGATGATGAGGAGGACGATATGCTAGAAGTTTTAGAAAGTTTCCCGCAGGGTGGTTAAGGCCACCCTATTTGCATTATTTGTAAGCGTTGGTTAAAGTTTGTTAATTAAAACTTTATAAGGATAAATCAGTGGCTTTAACTAATTGCAAAGAGTGTGGGGCACAAGTTAGCACTCAAGCTAAAAATTGTCCAAGTTGTGGGGCTAAAGTTAAAAAGCGCTCAATTTTAAAATGGATTTTTTTAGGCTTTGTCATTCTTTTTATTATTGGGATTATTGCTGGTGGTGGTGAGGGGTCTTCTTCATCAAATAGCACTAGAGAATTGTCGCCTAAAGAAGATGCTCTTAAAAACACTGTTCTTGATTATGATTGGTCAAAAGGTGGATTTGACAGTGTCATGTTAGTTGATTTTAAAATCAAAAATAATAGCAAGTATGACATTAAGGATATAACTGTAGAGTGTGAGCACTATTCAAATAGTAAGACAAAAATCGATAGCAACAGCCGTGTAATTTATGAAATTGTAAAAGCAGGACAAACTAAAACAGTTAAAGAATTCAATATGGGATTCATTCACTCTCAAGCTGCATCTTCAAGCTGTGGAATATCTGATTTAGTCGTAATTCAATAAATAGTCTTCAAAAAAGCCCCGTAATCACGGGGTTTTTTATTTCTTTAAATTTACCTTGCATCGGCAAGGTTTTTTTATGCCTAAGAGGTGTGTATGGCAAATAATAACCGTGTCGAGGTGCATATTGGTGCCAAAACTTCCGAGTTAAAGGAAGGGATGCAAGATGCTGAAAAAATAGTTTCAGATGCTTCCAAGAAAATTGAAAGCACTGGAAATAATATCGACTTTAAACTTGATCTATCAAATATGAGATCAGAGTTAAATGGTTTTGCTTCAGGCCTTTCAGAGAAATTTAAAACTGTAGGGAACGATATTAAAAGCTCCCTTACCAGTGGTTTATCTTTAGTTAAAGGTGGTTTCTTTCTTGGAATAGGTCAAGAAATAGCGAGAAGTGCAGCAGAGGCTGTGGCAGCGATACCGGATCTAGTGTCCGCCGTTGGTAAGGCATCCAAAGAATTAGAAATTCAATCTCGGTTGGCGAATGCGAATACTACAGAGTTTCAAGAGTGGGCCTTTGCATCAAAAAAGGTAAATGTAGAGCAAGATAAACTTTCGGACATCATGAAAGATGTAAACGATAAGTTTGGTGATTTTATGCAAACGGGCGGCGGAGAAATGGCCGACTTCTTTGAAAAGATTGCTCCAAAAGTTAACGTCACTGCTAAAGAGTTTCAGGGTTTATCAGGTCCTCAGATCCTTGAAAAGTATTATCAAACATTGCAAAAAGCGAATGTTTCGCAAGCTGAAATGACTTTCTACATGGAAGCCATTGCGAATGATGCAACTTTATTAGCGCCATTACTGGATAACAATGGACAAAAATTAAAAGAGTATGCAAGACAAGCGCATGATTTAGGCGTAATCATGAGTGATGATGCAATTGCGGCTACTAAAGAGTTTAATTCGGCTCTTGAGACAGTCCAAGCAACCTTACAAGGTGTACTCACTCGTATAGCAGCGCAAGCTGCTCCAGCATTAACTGATTTAGCAAATCAATTTTTGACATTTGCAGTAGATTCCAAAGATGCCATTGATGATTCTATTAAATCAATTATTGGTATTTTTGAAAGTCTCTTTTCTATTCTGAGTGAGCAGTTCACCACCATTGCAGGAATCTGGAATGATTTAACTGGAAACATTGGAGACGATGCAAATACACAGATAAGTTTCATGGATGCTATTTCTGTAGCATTGCGAGCACTGGGCGTTGTGGTTACTGGATTTCAAGTTGGGGTTCAATCGGCTTTTGCAATTATTCGCGCCGTTGTTGTGACAGTTTGCCAAGCCCTTATTATTGCATTTAATGGTCTAATGGCTGGCTTTGATATGGTGCGCAATACCATTCAATTCGGTTTAGATGTTCTTCAAGTTAAGTTTCAAACTTTTGGTAGTGTCGTTAATAACATTCTTCATTTTAACTTTTCTGGTGCCAAGGCTGCTTGGGAAGGTGGGTTATCTCAACTTGGTGGTATTACTGAACGTTATACCAACCAAATGAAAGGTCGAATGAATGATCTGAAGAACTCTTGGAATAATGGAGCAACCACGGCGGCCAACTCTCTTGTCACAGCAGGTAAGCGGATCCTTGATGTAACAACAGCGGGTAATCAAAAGATTACTAATTATGTATATAAGGATCCAACTACCCAACTCGGCCCACCTAAGCCACCAAAATTAGCTTTAGGGTCTGCACCACCAAGCACAAACAAGGGTATTGGCACTGGCGTTAAGGATGATAAAGGAAAATCTAAATCGTCGGCAAAATCTAAAGCTGAGCAAGAGGCTAAAGAGCGTCAACGTCAAGCTGAGCAGGCAGCTAAAGCGCTTGCTGATATTCGGTATAAATATGCATCCGAAGAAAAGAAAGTCGCCTTAGATCTACAAAAGGCATTAGATGAGATTGAAAAATCTAAGATGACTGCCGATGAAAAAGCTGCTGCAAAAGTTAAGGCTGAAAAGGATGCTTCAGACAAGATCATTGCTATCCGTTCAAAAGAGTTTGAGGAATACAAAAAAGCTCGTGAAGAACAGATCGACAATTATCAACAGCAAGCACAGCGCCTTTATGAAATCGAGGTGGCACGGATCCAAGCTGAATATGATGCCAAGAAAATTTCAAATGTTCGCAAAGTTCAATTAGAGAAACAGCTCGAAGATCAATTACGTGAAATTAAGCGGCAAGGTCTATTAGAGCGTCTGGCACTTGAGAACGAGCAAACAGGCGTTACTGGCAAACAGGGTAATCAAAACCAAATCACAAACAATATTTCTGATTTAGAGACAGATCAGAAAGTTGCTGACACTAAGTCTATGGGCTTAATTAGTGATGCGGAAATGAAAGACTTTGAAGCTAAGTTCGGCGGGTTCACTTCTCGGCTTGCAAACCTTTGGGATCAGGGCATTCAGTCTTTAATGAATGGCACATTGACATGGAGCAACGCAACTAAAGCGGTATTAGCTGATATGGGTGCATTTGCCTTGCAATCGGCTACTAAAGAGCTACAAGGTTGGCTCAGAATCCAAGCAATTAAGTTAGCTAGAAAGCTTGGTTTCGTTGGTGCTGAAACGGCGGCTGAGGCTTCGGGTCAAGCGGCTCAAACGGGAGCAACAATTGCAGGAGAAGCAACACGTACCAGTGTTACTGCTGCGGGTGGTTTAGCTCGATTGGGCTTAAAAGCAGCTGAAGCAATCAAGGGAATCATGATGTCGGCATGGGAGGCCATGGCGGGCGCATTTAAAGCTATGGTGGCTATTCCATACATTGGTCCAATTCTGGCCGTAGGTGCGGGTGCTGCTGCCTTTGGCTTGGTTGCTGGTTTAGCAGGCAAGATCAAATCTGCTCGAGGCGGTTACGACATTCCATCCGGTGTAAATCCAGTTACCCAGCTGCATGAAGACGAAATGGTTTTACCTTCTCAACATGCAAATACTATTCGTGAAATGGGTAAGGCAATGCGTAGTGGGGCAAGTTTTGGAGCAGCTGCTGCAGCTGAAGGCGGAGGCGCTGGACCGACCATTAGTATTAGTGCAGTTGATGCAAAAAGCATTGAACGATTATTAAAGAGAAATGGCCGTGCCGTTGCTGGTGGTTTGCAAAGCTATGCACGTGGATTCGGTAAGAATGGAAAATAAGGGGGTGTAAGTGTCTAACGTTTTATTTCCAGAATTACCCGGTCTTGAGTGGGATACCTCATTAACTCCCATGTTCAATACCAAGATCATGACTTCAATTAATGGCCGAGAGCTCCGTGCGAGCTTTCAGGCCGCGCCGAAATATGAAATCTCGTTGTCTTACGCTTTCTTGCGTGAAAATAAAGGCAGAAAGGAACTTCAGCAGCTTCAAGGGTTTTATCTTGAACGCCGTGGGGCATTTGATTCATTTCTTTATAAGATGCCTGAGGATAATGAATTTAATTGCACGTTTGTTGGGGATGGCTCCACAACTTCATTTCAGCTTTACAAAGATATGTATACAAGCCAATTGCCTCTAGGAAATACACAAGAGCAGATTATTGGTGAAGTTGATCCCAACATGTGGAATCAAACACCGGTTAAAACAATGTGGAATACAAACCAAGAAAAGCTTATGTGGAATAACGCATCTGCTCAGATAACGGGTGACGGTAAATATGTCCTTTCACAGCCGATCGAGGAAGGTGTAGAGGTAACTGTAACGGGTATTTTTTACTATCGATGTCGTTTTAAAGATGACACACAGCAGTATGTCAACTTCATGCATAAACTTTGGAAGGCTGGAAAGGTCGAATTAATCGGATCCTTAGGAAATAAGATATGAGACAAGCTTCACCGCAACTTATCGCCTTGTTAGATGCTGATCAGTTCATCATGGCCGATTTGTACACCATAACGACCATACAGGGCATTGAGTATCGTTATACAAGCTATGACGTTAATTTAACTGTGCAGGGCAAGGAATTTCGTTCTGATGGGCCAATCATTAGCCGCGAAGGAATTAGCCTCTCACTTGGGATTGAAGTAGATAATCTATCTATCACAATTGAGACTAATGAAAGTACTAAATTTGGCGATGTGCCTGTAGCTCAGGCTTTTCACAACGGCATATTAGACGGCGCACGTTTTAAGTTAGAACGTATATTTATGGATATGTATACACCAACTGATACCAGTGCCGGTACTTTAGTACTGTTTGAGGGAAGGATTGTTGAGCCTGAACTTGATCGTTATGTAATTAATGCCAGTGTAGTTTCAGATGTAGATAATTTAAAACTTCAAATGCCTAGAAATTTATATACGCCCGGCTGTTTAAATACATTATTTGATAGCGCATGTGGCTTATTAAGTGCTGATTTTGCAGTTAATACGACAATTGCAGCAAATAGTACGCCTAGCCAAATACTTTGTGATTTAAGTCAACCTCAAGGCTGGTTTACCCAAGGGGTTGTGGAGTTTTTAGAAGGAGTAAATATTGGGATTAAAAGAACCGTACGATTGCATGAAGCAGGTTCTTTACTCCTAACTTTACCACTTTTAGAAATGCCTGAAATTGGTGAAGCAATCCGTGTTTATCCGGGGTGTGATAAGAGACTTGATACTTGTACTAACCGATTTAATAACCGTGCTCGGTTCCGTGGTGCGCCGTTTGTACCAGTACCAGAAACCTCAATTTAACAATTTTATATTCAATCAAAGCCCTGCATTTAGCAGGGCTTTTTATTTGGGAAATATATTATGGCTGTTCCTGACAAAGACGCCTTAATTGGGCCTACGGTTACTGAGGCGCAATTTAAAACCAATCTTGGTGCTATTGTTGATTTCATTAAACCTATTGAAACTCAAAGCCCCACCTATGCAACTACTGCATTATTGACAGCTTCAAGACCAGTTGAAAACCAAAGTTATGCAAAAGCATTAGATACAGGTAAAGTCTGGTATTGGAATAAGCCAGCAGGCTCACCAGTCGGTAATTATTGGACGATTACAACCTTAAGTGATCTGGATCAAGCAAAATTTTATACCGATAGCTTTGATTCCTTAAGATTCAATAAGGGGAAAGTTTTTCCATTTAAAGCCATGTCACGTAATGGAATTACAAGTGATCCTTCTACAGTCTGGAATAATTTCATCCTAGATGTTCGTGTAAATAATGCTGATCCTGCAAAGTACTACCAGATTGCTTACCAGCAGAATGGCGCATTAATTAACAACAAGAATGAATACAACTGGATCATTTACGAGTTTGACAAAGCTACTTATGAAACAAATGCTGCTGCTGTTCTCTTAGTAGACTACACAGCCGCGGGACAAGCTCAACTTGTAAAAAACGGTACTATTCAAACTGTAAATATCAAGTCCACCTTTAAACCCGAATTAAGTTTCAAAATTACTTGTGATACTTCTGCACTTCCTGCTGGTAATGTTCCGATTAACTCAACAGGGCAAGGTAGTCTTGCATGGTCTTATATTATTGACCCATCATGCTATGTGTTTGCTGATGACAACCTCCTAACAAAAGCAAAAGCACCACGTGATTGGTTAATAAATAAAGGGCAATACTATCCTTTTGTGCAATCGGCCTTTAACGGCTCAACAAGTGCAGTACCAACATTATTTTTAAATGTTTTCAAAGATTTTGAAGTAATTAATGCGGCATCAGGTTATTTCTATCAATTGGCGTATTACACCAATGGTTACGCTACACCTGGTCCAGAGCGTTGGATCGTTTATAAACGCCCGCGTACTGGCTATACCGATGCAGGTGCTACGCAAACCCAAATCGTTGATTTAACTATCCCACAAGAGACTCTTGTCAAAAGTGGCGGCATTGAGAAAATACGTCTCGTAAGCTCAGGACAAGAATTATTTGATGTAACAGTAGATACAAGTAAGCTTCCAGCATATGGCTTGTTTATTAGTGTTGCAAATGCAACTGATGCTGGTTATAGCTGGTATATGGCACCGACCAATTATCGAAAAAAGGTTACTTCGGATGCTACTGTAACCAGTTTCAATGCTTATATAAGTTATATCGCCAGCACTAAAACATTTAGCTATAGATATCGTTCAAAAGATAGAAATTACGAAATTGTTTTCGGGCCTAACGGTGCAAATCTTTTGCCTAACTTCAAGTCTATTGGATCCTCAACAGCAAATGATTTAACAGGTACTTTCAGCACGATTCATTCGTTTACCACTGATTGGCTGCCTTCTTTAGTTTTTTACGCTGTTAATAATCCAGATGATAGCAATCATGATCATTTTACAGGTGGTAATCATGCTTCAGGTGGTCAGGCTACTGGGGATCCAACTGCAACAAATGAACTGTATACAATTTTAGTTGATGGCAATGTCTTGAATATGGCTCAAGATTTTAGCGGAGCATGTAAAACGATAGATGTAAAGCTTGTTCATAAGCTGATGGCAAGCAATACGAAAACCACTAAACGTTTTTGTCTGAAGCAGATATTTGATCTTCATTTTGAAGGTTCAAATGTGGATGTTCATTGCAAGCTTAAAGCCCTCGAAGACATCATGTTGCGCTCTGATTATGGTCCTCAACTAACTACCCAAGGATTTCAGACAACTCAATTAATGCTTAATGCTCAACTGACAAATCGAATAAATTATGATGTGTCTGCTACTTCAGGTAAACGAGAAGATTTTCCTAATGCATGGGCGTTAATTTTAAAAGGAACTGGCGGGCTTTTAGCAAGCTGGATTGATCGTAATTATGGTTATGGAAATCCTAATTTCTGTGCGCCTGAGCAAGCACTAATAAGAGGTGGTACTGGTACTAACCACAAATTTTATCAATGTGCATTTCGTTCTATGTACGCTGAAGAGCAGAGAACAGATAACGGGGTAACTTATCCTCCATTCCCTGCATTGCTATTAACTCCTAGCAGTGAGGATTATAAGTGGCGCGGTGGTTATACGATACAGTCAGATAACAGCGACTCTATCTATGACTCTGTTTTGCGTTTGAATGAAATGACCTCAGTAATTAATGGGGTGGACTATTACTAAGCTCATGAAAAACCTAGAAGCAGTTGAAGAGGCGCTTACATGGCTCGGCACACCTTATCACCATCAAGGGCGTGTAAAAGGTGTAGGTGTGGACTGCGGTACATTGATTTGTGAGGTCTACGAGAAAGTAGGGCTCATGGATCATTTGGACCCAAGGCCATATCCACCTGATTGGCACTTGCATCAGATGGGGCAACGTTATTTAGAACTCATCTTAGGTGTATGTGAACAGATAGAAGGACCGCCTCAACCGGGCGACATTGTTTTATATCAATTTGGCAAGTGCATTAGTCATGGTGCAATTGTCATCGAATGGCCACAGGTCATTCACAGTTATCTCCATCAGGGAGTGATTATCCAAGATGGAACCAAAGGAAGTTTAGCCCGCCGTATAGCGGGCTTTTTTCGTATGAAGAGGCTTAAATAAATGGGTGGATTATTTGGCGGTACCACGATTAGTACTACTGATACCCGTATTAACTCAATGCGAATCCAGCAATCAGCGTACGGGCTTTGTCAGCCTCTGGTGTATGGCAAAACTCGCGTAGCTGCCAATATGTTTTGGTACGGTGATTTTCTAGCAACGCCTCACACTACGGTTGAGAAATCAGGCGGCAAAGGGGGAAGCACTAAAACTAGTAACACTACTTTTAGTTATAGTGCTTCGCTTATGCTGGGGTTATGTGAGAATCAGATTAAAAAGATTGGTTTGATTTGGGTTGATAAAGACCAGTACATACCAAAGCAAGAAGGATCTATTACCCTAGATCCAATCGACCAGCTAAAGTTTGAATTATATGATGGGAATAATAACCCTCCGTGGGGTTGGTTAGTTTCAAAGCATCCAGATCAGGCAATTAACTATCCATTTTTGGGATATGTTGCATGTGCTAATTATGAGATGGGAAATAGTGCCAGCCTTTCAAATCATAACTTTGAGGTGATTAGCACTATTACATTGTCAGAAACTATTGATGATGCTAATCCGGCTGATGTAATTGAGGACTTTATTACACATCCGCGGCACGGCGCAGCGCCTAATTTAAATATGGCTGATTTAGAAGAGTTCCGCACGTATTGCCGTGCAGCAAATCTTTTAATTAGCCCAGCATTTACTGAACAACGCCCAGCATATGAAATAATCAATGAGATTGTCGAGGCTGTAAATTGTGCTGTGGTTCCAAGTCCAGACGGATTAAAGATCCGTTCTTTTGGCGACTCTGCAATTACAGGAAACGGCGTTACTTTTACTCCGGATCTCACACCGGTTTATCACTTAACTGATGATGATTTCATTAGTGATGATGAGCCGGTACGAGTTCGACGTAGCCGTGATACTGATGCTTATAATCATGTGCAGATTGAATACATCAATCGATACAACCAGTACAACACAGAAACGACTGAGGCCAAGGACCAAGCAAACATTGAGATGTTTGGTTTACGTACGGAAGATCCAGTAGAAAGCCATTACTTTTGTGAGCCAAAAATAGCACGTCATGCGGCACAACTTCGTTTACAACGATTGCTTTATGTGCGTAATGAATATGAATTTACTTTGGGCTGGAAGTATTGCAGGTTAGAGCCAATGGATATTGTCACCATTACTGATGAAGCATTGGGCTTAAATCAATTTCCTGTACGTATTACACGTATTGAGGAAGATGAATTCGGTGAATTAACTATTACGGCTGAGGAACTTGCTGTGGGTTCAAGATCTGCCATTGAATACGATTCACAAGCATCTAATGGTTATCAAGGCGGTAACGAAGAACCAGGTAATGTGAATGCTCCAGCTATCTTTGAGCCTCCATTAGATTTAACTGATGGCAAGAATCAAGTATGGGTTGCGGTGTCAGGTGGGATTAATTGGGGCGGCTGTAATGTTTGGGCCAGTCTGGACAATACGACTTATGAAATGCTCGGCACTATTTACGGATCCGCACGATACGGGCAACTTGTAACGGCTATCGATGCAGATGATACAGCCTTGCAAGTTGAGCTAAATACAGCAAGTCGTATCTTCAGCGGTACATCACAAGATGCTCAAGCCGATCAAACCCTTTGTAAAGTTGGCGACGAGTATTTTAATTATCAAGTGGCCACATTAAACGGATCCGGTCTTTATACCTTAAGTGATGTTCTGCGTGGACGTTTTGACGATGCACAGATTCATAACGCTGGTGAGCCTTTTGTACGCCTTGATCGGGCAATTTTTGTATATCCATACAACGAAAATCTTGTGGGTAAACAGATCTTCTTAAAGTTCACTAGCTTTAATGGCCTTGAGCGCAAAGAACAGACATTAGATGAAGTAACAGCTTATAGCTATACCTTGTCGGGTGGGCGTCCTGCCGGTGTGAAAGGTCTATCGCTGCAATCGCCGTTTGTTGGTACCTCGTTTAAAGTTCAATGGCAAAGTTCAACCGGTGCAGATGGTTATCGGGTGCAAGTCTGGTCGAATGGCGCAATGATTCGTCAAGTAGATACAACGAATACGGAATATAGCTATTCGATTGAAGACGCTAAAACGGATGGTATTGGCCGAGCTTATACAATACGTGTAGCAAGTAAGAACGGCGACCAGTTCAGCACCTATGCTGAATTAAGTATTAGTAATCCGGTACCGCCAGTACTTCTAAATGTTTATACAGCTGCAACGGTAGATTCTATTACGGTGAATTGGGTGCCTAGTGAGGTACCAGACCTGAAAGATTATGCGGTATGGCTTAGCACGATTTCTAATTTTGATCCTACACAAACGCCGCCTACGTGGACCGGCACAGATTTAACAACTACTTTTGGAGGCTTACAACCAACAACTCCTTATTACATTCGTGTCGCTGTACGGGATGTATGGGAAAACACAGTCTGGAACTATACAAATCAGATTACTCAAAGTACTTCTGAAGGTTAATTTAAATTACTTATTTAGCACCCAATCGGGTGCTTTTTTTTGCCTACGATCTGGAGGAAGGCATGCATGAACGATCAAACAAATAGTGTAGTAGAAGCTGCTGCAAGTACGGCGGCTGCTACTGCAACAAAATTTACTTATGGCTATGTAGTAGGAGGCAGCTTGATCGGTGTAATAGGCAAAATTGATTGGGCCGTTGTCTTTTCAATCTTAATCGGTATAGCAACCTACCTAACAAATCTTTATTTCAAAAAAAGAGATGAGAAGCGTAAGGACGAGATTCATGCGCTTCAAACGAAGCAATATGAGCTGACTAAAAAACGTTTAAAAGGGGATAGCGATGAGCAGTGAACAAACAAGAGCTTATCTTTCATTTGCTCTTGTAGCATTAATGTTTGTATTGGTGATTGCCTTGTTTTTTGTGGAAATGCCACGTGAGAACAGCACTCAAATCAATACAGCCTTAGGTTTTATTGCGGGGGCAATGTCTATGGCTTGTGGTTATTACTTTGGTAGTTCCGAGCTAGAAAAGAAAAAGAAAACCGAAGAAACCAAGCAACTGTAATTTACTCAAACATAAAACCGCCTTCGGGCGGTTTTTTACATTTATAGGAAAGCAAAATGAACATTGAGCAATATCTTGATGATTTGATTAAACGTGAAGGCGGCTATGTTAATAATCCAGCAGATCGAGGAGGGGCAACAAAGTACGGCATTACCGAAGCAGTAGCACGAAAAAACGGCTTTAAGGGCAACATGAAAGATTTACCGCTTGATGTGGCCAAAGCCATTTATAAAAAACAGTATTGGACAGCTCCACGTTTTGACCAGGTGAATTCTATTTCTTCTGCTGTGGCTGAAGAACTTTTAGATACTGGTGTGAATTGTGGTACCGGCTTTACTAAGCCTCTTTTACAACGTGCTTTGAATTTGCTGAATAATCAGGGGAAAGGTGGTTGGCCAGATCTTACGGTAGATGGAATTTATGGCCCAGCTAGCCTAAATGCTTTAAAAATCTATTTGGCCAAGCGCGGGAAAGAAGGCGAAAAAGTACTGGTGCGAGTACTTAATATCATGCAAGGCCAGCGTTACATTGAAATTTGTGAACGTAATCCTAGCCAAGAGCAATTCTTTTATGGATGGATTGCTAACCGTATTTCACTATGAAGGCTTTGGTTTTTCTGTGCATTCTGTTATCAGGATGCACAGCTCATACTATAAATAGTAATGTGAATATTGGTATTTGTGTGAAAGCCCTTTGATGAGGGCTTCATTTAAGAAAAATCAGTTTTTTTATCAGGATTAATAATCCATTCAATTGTTAATTCATCTCTATCATCACTACGAGATATATCTTTAACATCCACAATCCTAATTAAAGCATAATATCCATTATTATTTTTCAAAACTGCAATCTCATTTTCCTTTAATGTTCTTGTTCTTGATGTGAAATCGAACGCTTCTGCATTTCTAATTTCCTTAAAAGAAGATACATTGTCTGCTAAGGCGATTGCATCTATGGAGATCTGATCGCTATATAAATGAATTGCTTCACCACTTGCTTTAGTCCATTGTGTAGCAAAGATTAGTTGATCTTTACCAATAGTAAAAATTCCATTATTTGATGAATAATTAAATGAATCTCGCCCTCTTAATCGCCTATTGCCATAATTAGGTACAGGCCATACCAAACTTGTTAAAGCCGCAACACCACCAAAAAGAACAACTAATGGTTCAAGCCTTCCACAATCTAGAATGAACCAAAAAACACTTAAGACAAGAAACATTACTGTACAAAATACACTTATTCGATATTGCCAAACAGTTAACTTATAGATCATATTTTAGCCATGTTGGTTAGAAAATAATTGATAAATATTAGAGATGTTTTTTAATTGATTTTATCTCTAAAATTGCATTTTTTTGAATTGATTTAATTTGCTCCAACGCCTTAATTATTTCTTGAATTGCTAAATCGATTTCATTCTGAATTTTATTTTCGGAAATATCTTCAAATTTATTATCTCGCAATAAGTTATTTATTGAATATCTTAAATCAAAACTCATATTTAGGTTTCTAATGATATTTTGATAAACTTCTTTAAATTCTGAGTTATCTAACAAGCTGAATTTATTAGCATTAGTCCAAGTGTTGAATCCGCTTTCATAAAATGATTCATGATGATATTCAATCAGCTCTATAAAAACTTCGAGATGGGTACCACTACTAAACATTGTTTTATATTGCGAACTATAAACTTTACTATGATACTTAAGTGAACTTAGATATCTGTTAGAGATTTCTTCCAAAATATCTAAGCGGTTTAAATATTCCAATAAGATATTACTTTTAAAATTATGATCGTGCTCTTCTCGCCAATCATTGAATAAATATGCTGCGATTCCAGCTGCCCCTAATGTGGCAATAGCACCAAAGATACTTCCAGTAGTTGAAAGGCTATCTTGTATAGCCTTTGAATTTCCCCAGTAGAAATATAAAATTCCAAAAATACAAATAAGTAGTAATAGCAATATTAACCCTATAATAAAAATACTTATGGAAATGGCACTTTTATTCATCAATCACCAACCGTTCCTAAAATAGGAATCATCTGTGGCCCAGTCATCCGAGCCTTACTAATAATCTCGACAAGTTCATCATAAGTTAAATTAAAAGAATCTTCACTATCAAAAACATAGACCATATTTTTACCATCATATTCTGGCGGTGTTGGTGGAACAAAACGCTTAGGAATAAGTGTTTGTGTTAATTGCTCATCAGTTAGTCTGGTAAAGTTCATTTTTACTTCCTTCAATAAATTACTTAACAATTGTTAGCTGATCCCACATAAATGGGTTTTTAGTGAGTTTATCTCTCGACATCGACCAAGTTCGACCGGGTATATAACAAGGACCAACACCGAGCTTTTTCTTTCCGAATTTTGTGTGCACGTTATCCAGTGTTTGCATCAATTTTTCTTTCTTCTCTATGGTTTCAAAGTCTGTGAGCAGGTCATAGGTATGGCCAGCCTTAGGTTCTAAGCCTGTTAATATGACACCGCATTTTTTATACTTGATGCCTTCTTTAAAGATATCTGACACCATTTTAACTGCTGCTTGTACAAAGTCAGTTGCGCAATCCGTTGGTTCAGAAAATGCGCCTGTAATAGACTTATTATAAAATGGCGCACTTTCATCAAATGGGCTTGATTGGACAAATACAAGTAGACAACCACATAGTGATTCTTCATCACGCAACCGTTTACATGCTTCTTGTGCATGCATTGCTATAGCTTCTTTCAAATCATCTAGCTCAGTTACTTTTGCTCCAAAGGAACATGATTTAATAATTTGTTTTTTTGAGGGCGGCGTGTCTTCAATTTCAATGCATGAGATGCCCTGCAACTCATTAATCGTTCTAGCCATTACAATAGAAAATTGCCGTTGCATTTCCCGCGCTTCAGTACAAGCTAGATCTAATACTGATTTAACTCCCATTGAATGCAACTTCTTTGCATGTTTACGGCCAACTCCCCAAACTTCTGAAACATCGATAAGTGAGAAGTAATATTCTTTATTGCACGGATCCATATTTACGAGATCGCAAACACTGTTAAATCCCGCATTCTTTTTAGCTATATGGTTAGCTATCTTTGATTCAGTTTTACTTCTACCGATACCAACACATACAGGAAGGCCTAGCCATTTCCACAATTGCTGGCGCATTTGCTGGCCAACCTTCTCTAAATCAAAGTTTCTTTCATAAGCGGTGAAATCAACAAAGCACTCATCAATAGAATATGGCTCAACTTCTTCCTCTGTTACGTATGAAGCAAGGATCTTATGAAAGCGCCGTGACATTTCGGCATACATTACATAATTGCTTGATAGCACCACTACGTTATGTTTTTGGACTATGTCCTTAATTTGGAATAACGGCACACCCATTTTTATATTTAGGGCTTTGGATTCGTGGCTGCGCGCCACCGCGCACCCATCGTTATTGCTGAGAACAATGACAGGCTTATTGTTCAAACTTGGATCAAAGACTCTCTCACATGAGACATACATATTATTTACGTCTATTAGAAAAAAGACTTTATTCTCATGTTTCATGATCTATTTCTTATCATTTTAATGATACAAGTCACAACACCCCAAATTATTAATTCTTGGCTATCCTGCAAGTAAATATTTTTATAATCTGGATTTTCAGCTTTGAGCCATTTCTTAGACTCTTCAATCATTAAGCGCTTAACAGTAAAATCATTATCAATAAGTGCAACAACAATATCCCCGTGTTTAGCATCAAGGCTCCGATCGACAATTAGTTCGTCATCAATATCAATGCCTGCATTTAACATAGATAGCGAAGCAACTTTCACAATAAACGTAGCGGTTTCATTTTTTATTAAGTGCTCGTTCATATCGAGCGCTTTGTCTATATAGTCTTGTGCAGGAGAGGGGAAGCCAGCGGAAATTTTTTCTAGAGCGTAAGGGACAAGCAGGTGAGTTGAGGGCACAACTTGCTTGATTAACAAGGCTTCAGATAAAACAGCGCCTTGTGTGAGGTACGGTTTTATCTGGATGATGGATGGTGCAATTTCGCTCATAGAATATCCCCTAACTTGAATTTGTAACACATTCAAGATGATATGCTAGAGCTGGTTTAAATTTCAAATTTAAAAAGTTGTGGATAAATAATAACTAGTCGTAACTTGTCGCGTTGATCGATGCATTTGGTCGGAAAATCAACGGCGCTAATTTGCACTTTTTTTTGGTTTGGGGAGGTAGTCAGCAGTAAATTCACCGATCGGCATTTCAAAGAAAAATTGGTGCGCGTCTTCTTTTTTACAATTTAACCAATCTTCTCTGCACTCATTAGGAATAACAATAATCGACCGTTTCTCATCTTCTGGTTTATGGAACTGACTCATGAAAGGGTGATTATCTGCATTGATAGTCAGCATAGACATAGATCTAACTTGTTGGCCATCAATCACAGTTGAATCGTAAATAGCTGCAACAGTAAATGGTAAGCCATCCTCTCGATAAATTCCCCATCTTTCCGCTTTGCCATTCACATACTTAGGCTCATAAATTTTTTCTACAGGTATTAACGCAAACTGACTTTTAGCCCATGCATGTCTAAAGCTTGGCTTTTTATCTACAGTTTCTGTTCTAGCGTTGTATGTGAACTTGGAAAACTTAAAATCATGGTTCCATGGTGGAATCATACCAAACTTTACTTGCCGCCATTCAATGTGGCCATCTTTAGAAAAAATAAGAGGGCAGTCGTAACCAGGATAAACATCGGCTTTATAGTCGAATGTAGGTTCGAAGAGATCTAGTAGGTGTACTCGGTCTTTACTAATAGGTTCATAGTTTGCACACATAGACTTTCCCCCTTTTTATTCCATCTTAGTAGTTTTTATGATCAATGGCTATTTTTGAAACTTAAGTAAAGTCATTTGAGAGTTGTTTAAAATGTTTTATATTAGCTCCAGAGTTCAACTCCTATAGTCGGACTTGAACAAAAAAGAAACTGTTGTTAATCATACTTAATCAAAATTAAATGTTATACGTGAGTTATACCAGCATGTTATACAATAAGAAACTAACTATAAAATCAATAATTTAAAATATCTGTTCAACTCCCGCCATCTCCACCAAGATTCGTGAAAAGCCCTGAAGCGAAAGTTTCGGGGTTTTTTATGTCTTATAGAATTATTACTATAATTAGTTTTCTAATAATTAATGAATATTGAAAGATTATTGCCCTAAGAGTTAAAAGTTAGCTAGTATTTATTTAGAAATTCTATGGTCTAAAGAGTTTAAATTGAAATATTTATTTCTAAGCAAATTAAATCAATAGAAGCTTATACATCTTTTAGGTATACTTACAAAAATTAACTCTTGGAAAAAATACTATTTAAAAACTAATTATGAGTATCCAAGGCACTCCTAGGTAATAGAGATAATTAATTAAAGTTGTATGAATCCTTTTTTAGCTTGGACTGGTGGAAAGCGGTGGTTAGGAAAAGTTGCTCCAGAACTTTTTAACATTGATTTTAGTGGGAAATATATTGAGCCATTTTTAGGTGGCGCTAGTTTTTTTTATGCTTTACAGCCAAAGAAAAGTATATTAGGAGACACTAATAAAGATCTAATTATTACTTATAGAGCTGTAAGAGATCATCATTTAGAAGTAGTAAACTTATTAAAAAATCATCATAAGAAACATTGTAAAGAATATTATTATTTAATACGAGATCAAATTTTTGATAATGAAGTAGAAATTGCAGCTCAATTTATTTATTTAAATAGAACCTGTTTTAACAGTATTTATAGAGTAAATTTAAAGGGAAAATTTAATGTACCTATTGGTACTAAAACGAATGTAATACAAGATCAAGATAGATGGGAAGAATGGTCTAAAAGCCTAAAAAATGCTGAGTTAGTATGTGGGGATTTTGAAAATCTTATTAATAAAGCCAAAAAAAATGATCTACTTTTTTTGGACCCTCCTTATACTGTTAGACACAATAATAATGGCTTTATAAAATACAATGAAGTTCTATTCTCATGGGCAGATCAAGAAAGATTAGCAAAGGCTGCAGAAAACGCTCAAAAAAAGGGTGTAAAAATTATAATTACAAATGCTAATCATGAATCTATAAGAGAATTATATAGTTCTTCTTTCAATATTAAAGAAATATCTAGATATAGTAGTATTGCCGCAAATGGTACTAATCGTAATAAATATGAAGAGTTAATAATTACATGTAATATATGAGGTTACTATGCATGACTTTCTAACAAAAACACGTTTTTCGGGAAATCCACTATCAATTTTAAATCAGTTTTTAGATGAAGAAAAAACTAAAGAATTGGTTAGTAGTACAGATAATTGGAAGTTTGCTGGTTATGTTATTGATATAGGATTTAATACAGTAAGAATTATTACAAGTGATCCATATAAAAAAGCAATTGGTGGAATGCCAAGGGGATCTTTTTTGATTATGGTTCCTGAGGATTTAGAAGGTATTGCTCCTCATTTTTCATTACTCAGAGTTTCGGGAGTAGCCCCAACACCATTAACTAATAGTGTTCAACAGACCTACTTTGAATTACATAAAAAGAGTATGCCTGAATTAGATAGATGGACAGTAAGTGAATTGCAATGGGGAAGCATTGATTGTGACTTATTAGGTATGTTTTATCCAAATCCTGATGATGCAAAAAAAATTGAATTTTCAGGTGATATTAACGCTGTAGTTTCTGCACATCGTTATCGTGTTTTTGCTCCTGATGAAAGGATATTAAATATTATTATCAATGGAATGGTTAAGTCTGAGCTTAACCAATCAATTGGTAAACTTAGACTTACTGAGTGCCGTTTACCTTTTAATAATGCTAAGTCAAATCTTGAAGATGTATCAGTCCAAATTTCTTTAAAAGATTTTCTTGGAGCTAGGACTGCTATGTTTGGTAAAACACGTTTGGGTAAATCAAACGTAGTTAAGATTATTGCTAATGCAACTATTGAAGCTTTAGCAAGTCAATCAGAATACAAATGTGGACAATTAATTTTTGATATAAACGGTGAATATGCTAATACAAATCATCAAAATATTTCCCTTCGAGAAATGCATAGTGAGCATTGCCAAGTCTATGCTTTAATTCAGAAGGATGAAACTCCATCAAAACCATTACGTTTAAATTTTTATACAGACCCATCTGAAGGAATGAGGGTATTAGGTAGTTTATTACAAGCTGAAGGTAACTTAAGTGGCTATGTTAAATCATTTGCCAATTTAGAACTACCTACTTTCGAACTCTGTAATAATATGGGTTTTGGAGAAAAAATTAGAGCATATCGTAAAATACAATTGTTTTGGTCTATTCTGAATCAATCAGCTTTTCAAGCTAATGAAGGAGAATTAAAAGCATTAATTCCATTTGTAGCAAATGGACCAAATGGATTTGACCCAGGCTTTACTGATGATGTCCGTTTTAAAGTTTATAGTTTTATTGATGCTGAATCTGGGACAAGTGATGGAGTTCCAGCAAGACCTAAAACACTGAGTCAAATGAAGCGAGAATATGCTTCAATAGCGAAATATGTTCTTAACTCTAAAGATCCTTTGCTTTCTACTTCAGGCCAAAAAAATGAGTTATTTGATGGTGATGACGTTGTTATGTTGACCTTTCTGAATCCTAATACAGGGCGAGGAACTCAATGGATTACAGATTATAAGAAATACCACTCACCAGATGCTCAAAATTTGATTAAACAAATTATTGATGACTTAAATGGATCTAAAACAGTAATTTTAGATTTAGGAAGTGCTGATGATAAGGTTAGAAAATACTTTTCTAATATGATTTCAACAGCAGTATTTCAAGAGCAAGAACGTAAATTTACAAGTAATAGTCTTAAATCTCACTTTGTGAATTTATTTTTTGAAGAAGCGCATAACCTTTTTCCTAGAACTGTAAAGGATAATACGGATGTTTATAGCCGATTTGCAAAAGAAGGGGCTAAATTCCATATTGGGATGATTTATTCAACGCAAAGTCCTAGTACTATTAGTCAAGAGTTATTGGCTCAAACTGAAAATTTTTTTGTAGGTCATTTATCTTCACAGGATGAAGCAAAATCCTTGGGCAAAGTAAATGTTTATTATGATGGAGTCCAAGAAGATATACTTTCATCTAAAACACCTGGCTATATGAGAATGTTAACTCAATCTCATAGATTTGTTGTACCCGTTCAGGTTAAGCATTTTGGAAGTTGAGGTTAGATTATGTATCAGACAGAAACAGCTTCTAAATTAGGTCATTTAGATGTATTGAAAAGTGAACATGTAAAAAAACTTATAGAAGAATTTGAGGCAATAAAAGCAGAAGAGATTTATTCTGAGGACAACTTGGGGTGGAAAAATTTAGAACATAAACCTTCACCTTTCAAGCTTATCTATTGTGTAGATGGATCAATTGCTTCTGTAGTAGGAGTGGGTGCAGTTAAAAAAGAATTAGCTTTTGTTAAAACTGCTCTTTTTGCTTTAGATGAATCAAGTCTAGAACATATAGATAAAAAATATCCGCACCCATTGCAGATGAAAAAGTTAATGCAAAACTCTGCTCATCTTCATTCAACTGTTTTCCCATTAAAAAATATTCGTTTAAAAGATATTAGTTTATATGACTCTGTTAGAAGAATAGTATTTGAATCATTTAATGATCCATCTCAACATGGACATATATATGAAACGTATAAGTGGTTAATATATAAGAAATGGGATCCTCGTCAGCAAAGTTATTCCCCTTCATTTCAATGTCCTTATTTGAACTGTCTGGGACAAATAACAGGTATCCCATATAATCAAGATAAAATGAATTGTCCTCATTGTCAGGGTGAAGTATTCTCTACTGATGTAATAGGCTTTCATATGGAAATGAATGAATTTTCAGCTCCTGACAGTTTAGCTACAAGTTATATGTTAATTCATGAAACTATTACATTATTCAGTGCAATTCGATTCTTTTGGGAACATGATAGAGATCAATTGTCTCATATACTCTTTATTAAAGATGGCCCTTTAAGTTTGAGAAGCCAATATTCAAAATTAGTTCCTAATATTAGAGAATTTTTGAAATTTGCCGTGGATGAAAACTCACCAATTTATATGATGGGACAAGAAAAAACAGGAGCATTTGATGATTTCTTTCAAAGTATTGAAAGAAATTTAGAACCAAAAGAGCCATCCCAAAAGTTTTCATCTTATAAGCCACTAACTCATAAATATATTCGTGAATCAGTACAATGTGCCCCATTCCGTGAAAATGAATATGGTTTAAAAACTAATTTTGGAGAGAAGGTACTAGTAAAAATTGATAGTAAAACAGCAGTCGTTTTGAATATACCGCCTTATGAGTATAAAACTAGTGAAGATGAAGATTATATCAACTTCCCTAGATCATCGGATTTGATAGGGTTAGAAAAGATTATAGAGGGGTTACATTCTTTAGTAACTGTTAAATATAAAAATGCTTTATTACCTATTGTATTAGCTAACGGTATTGCCAGTTTGTCAAGTTATCCAAGTGCAAGTGTCCTTAACTTATTTGCTTTTCAAGGAAGACAGATAGGATAAAATAATTTATAAATTAAAAGCATATTCTTTAATATGCTTTTAATAAGTTTTATGAGTATCTTTTTTGTTCACGAAAGAATTATAATAAGCTTAAATTAACTTATGTATTAAGAGAAATGGCAACAATACAAAAAAATTTAGAAATGGTAAATTTTGTCTGTAAGTTTGGAGATGCAGATTTACTTGATTTATTTGATGAAGTCGTTTACCCAGCCTTTTTTAATTTAAATAATAAAAGAAAATTTAGAGGTAGTGAGTATTACTTTAAAAATGTTGAGTTGTTAGATTTAGGGAAAGACCCTCTAGGTACAAAGAATCTTATAGCTATCGCGGGGCGCTTTATTAAGAATACAGAGTTATCGCGTGAACAGTATGAAAATGATAAAGGTGAGCTAATTAGAGATACTCAAGGAATGCCTTCAGCTCCATCCGCTATATTTGTTTTAATGCTAAATAGCCATAGACTTTTATATGTAGCAGAAACTAAATTTGCACCTAATTTGAATACTTTTAAGGCTACAGTAGATTCATTTTTTAGATCAGAAAAAAATAAGTATAATAAAAAATTAGATCGAGATGAGCAGGCAAAATTTAAAGTAAGATTTGGTTCCCCTGAGATAACAATTACACCGCTTAGTACAGAAAAAAATGTATTTGATCATTTGAGACAATTTGAAAAAATTAAAAAAGTTAAAGTGACTTTAAATGATCGAAATTCAGAGTTCAATGCTAGTAAAATGTTTGATGATATTCATCTAGCAACTAAGAAAATGAATTCAACTACATCAGTTGAATTTAAGAACCTAAAAGAAGGATTAGATAAAGAGGAAACTCCTAAGGAAATTGCTGCTGCTCTAAAACAAGATAATCAGGTAGTTAAAGTGGAAGGTATTACTCAAGATGGAGAGAATTTAACCTTAAGTAACGAGGATTTTAAACTTCAAAAGAAAATTAACCTTGTACAAGAAAATGTAAAGAAAACAGTGTCTAATATGGTAGCAGCTTTTAAAAATGTAGTTAAAAGTGGCGATGTCACAGTTAAAAAAACAGATACTAAAACACAAACTATTTTGGACAAAATAGAGCCAAAAAGTATTACAATAGTTAAAAATGAAGAAGAAACTGGTTAATGGATTTTTTTAAAGAAAGAAATCTCTGGCAAATTTATAGAGAATCGAGAGTAATTCCAATAAGTAACATTAACAAGTATATAACGTTGTTAGTGTTATTGATTGCTATTCTAAATGGTATAACACTTTCTACGAGTGAATTGTATGAAGTTATAAAATCAACTTCTGGATCTTTATTTGGAGTAATATTAACGACATTAGGTTTTTTAGTGGCTGGGTATGCAATTTTTTGTACAGTTTTACCACTAGAGCTCCAAAAGCAGATGATGGATGCTATCGATAAAGAGACTAATTTAACCTATATTAAAAAATTCCATTTTTTATTCTTACGTGTATTTTTTTATTTTGTAGTATTCAGTGGAATATTATTTGTTATTAATTTTTTTCAAGGATCTTCAGGGTTGATTTTTAAATTAACGAGTAAAGATTGTGTATTCTTTTCTATAAATTTTATAGGTTATTGCTTTATTATTAGTTTTACTATTTTTTTATTAACAGAGCTAATGTCTTTCATTTTTAATATTTTTGAATCCGTTCGTTCCGCATTAAATTGGGAAAAAATTATTGATGATAAGATTGATGATAAAATTGATGATTCAAAATAATAAGATTTTAAAAATAATAATTTAAAAAATTTACCTTACCAAGTTTTTATATTTCATTTAAATTTAACATAGCTCTTACTTCATCTATTGAAAATGCAGGTTTACGTTGATGAATGATAAAATGGCAATTAGGACAGACAGGAGCCATATCTTTTATTGGATCAACAATATATTTTTTTCCAATAGAGCTAATCTCAACCAAATGATGGACATGAATACAATTTTTACCAACGGAACCATAAGTTTTTTCAAAATCAAAATTGCATACAACACATTGGTAACCATAAAATTCTAAGCATTTTTTTCTTGCTTCTTTATTACGCTCATAAGCATTCACTACGATTTTTTTAACTGTACCTTCAGTTAAATTATCAAAGTTATCTTCCTCATATTCTTCAGCGAAAATAACAGGGCTTTCTTTTAATTTCCAAATACTTCGTCCAGCTATATCTGGTTTTTCAATAATCCCGTCACCAGCTAATTCTTGGCGTGCCCAACGAATTTCATTCTGATATAACGCTCGACCATTACGTTTTATGGACATTTCTTTATTGGTGAGTTCCCATAAAGTAGCGAATTCGGAGTATACCTCTTTAACTTCCATAGGACCTTTACTAGAAAGTAGATCAACCAACTGTGTTTTTATAACTTTGCGATGCGGTATAGGCATGTCACTCTCAATAAATCTATTTTTGAAATTTGATAGAAATTAATTGTCAATGAATATTAAAGATATTTTTAATTGATAGGTAGTGTTAGTTATACTTATAAACTATATTCTTACTTTATTTAATACTTTGATTATCTCTAGGTATCCTTGCATACCGAAATTTAATTCTGTATAGGTTTAAAGTAGAAATTATTGCAACACAAGTTAAAATAGAAATTCTAAGCACCCATAAGTTTTGGAGTGTTATTGAAAGTATGTGGGGACATACTCTGAAATTTGGGGAAATTTCAAAAGATGATTACTCCGCTGGGGAGCGGTTTAAGAAAAAGGGTAATTATCGATTCTTAAATAATTTATAAGATTTGGTTAGATCAAATGAACAACTTAATAACGAGATATTTAAATAATCTGGGGCAGTGGCATGAAGTTGCACTGACAATGACTAAAGCGATAGTTGCAATAGGGGTGTTGTGCTTAGTTGTGTATCTTTTAACAATTAGCTATATCCCTTCGGAAATCAGCTTTGGCGATACACTTATTTTTTTACTGATTTTTGCCGCGTTCTCCATTGCTTATACTGTATTAGGGTTTATGCTATTTTTCTTTGGCACATCATTAGCTCCAGTGACATATCTTGTCTTAAGTTGGGTTGATAAGTATTTACCACCTCATATTAGAATTGGGAAAAAACTTCCTTTTCCAAAAATTAATATTATTACGTTAATTGGCTCTCTTTATCTTTTATACGTTATTCACGGCATATTTTTATTGCATTGGAAAGTCAATTTATATATAGGAATTACCGTATTTTTTATCGCCTTTGCGTATTATCCTTTTTACATGAATCGGCAGAAGATTAAAGAATTTAATATAAAATTTGAAAATCTAGCAGATATTGTTGATGATCCTGATGCTAGTGAAAATCTTAAAGCATTCGCAAGAAAAAAATTAAAGAGATTAGAAACGCATATTAAAGATAGCTTAGAAATAGCTTTTTTTATTAGCTTAACTCCGCTTGTACCCCTGATTCTTATTGGTGATGTTGGTAAAATATTCCTAAATTATACTATGCAAAATACTGGGGTACGAATAGAAAAGGCAACCTTATATATTAAAGAACCTTATGCAAATTTAATTGAATTGCCAAAAACAACAACTAAGGAGCTGAATCAGTATAAAACCTTTATTTTTAAAGATGTTAAAGTGTTATTTCAAGGCATTGGTAAAAGCACTTTAGTTTCTTATACGGTAAAGGGTATGGAAAAGCAGTTAGTAATTCCGAATGAATATATTACTGTAGAGCGAAGCAAGAAAATTGAAGAGTAATTAAATTATAAAAAATAAGAAATAGTTAGAATTATGAAAGCAAGGATATAAACAATTGCTATTGTTGTTCTAGCCATAGCGTTTGCATCACTACTTTTTTCCGTAAGTGGGGGAAAAAGTGGTAATGCTGCATTTTTTAAAATAAAGAATATTAAGGCGTACCCTGCAATAAGTGAAAATACATATTCAAATCCCAACTTTCCCTTAAAGTAAGCAATTAAAGCCATTATTAACATGAATAGGGCTAAGCTCATTAAAAGATATCTCTTAGAGGGAGAGTCTTTTATAAAGAAATCTTCAATTGACATAGGAATGGCTCGCTTTGAAATATTAAATTTTAGATGGACAATTTTTTTTAAATCAACTGATTAATTTTTTTGAGCATTCTTTCTATGTAAAAATAATAGACTAAATTTTTTGATTAACATAGATACTTCAAGACAAATGGTAGGAACTAATCCTTAGAAAAGGACGTAATGAAATCATTCCCCCCAAGGCCCCCGTGCCACAACAGAACTTTAATTTTTTGCGCTGATTTAAAGTCATCTACCATTGCGACACAGAGATAAGGGAGCTAAGCCAAACGCTTAGCCCATGTCGTTTTTATCGCACCGCCGCATCACACTAAAAAAAGTAGGGGCAAAGTCCTGTGGGAGAGCAGGACTTTGCAAACTGACATGTTCTAGACGTTGCATAAGCTTATGCGAATACACTTGTTCAAGTCGTTGGTAAATACAGTCGCAACTGGCTTGGGTGTGCCCACCAGACAGGCAAATTTCTTCAAAATCCTGCTGAGTGTGAATGTCGCAGCCAGAAACGCCGTAATCGCCTATTAAAAGGCTTAAAGCCAAAATAGGTTTATAAAGTTTCATATTATTCTCGTGATAATTTTCACTAAGTTATTAATAAAAAATAAGCCGCATATATTTAAAGTATTAAAATCATTTAAAAAGGGAATAGTTAACCCGCCTGAAATACAGGAAAATAAAATGATTAAAATTTTAAAATAAAATTATTTATAAATTTAAAATATTTTAGGTGAGAGAAAGCCTAAATTTTAAATAAATAAAATTACGAGAGAGGATAGGGGATTAATATAAAAAAGGTCATGGTCAACTCCTAGAATTTATGGAGCTCTACCACCAAAGATCACCGTCAATTGATTATGGTGGTAGAACGAAAGGGGGTTAGCAGACTGGGATCCAAGGAACCAGCACGCGCGAGCGCGTCCCCCTCCCGTCCTACCGCAAAGAAAAGGGACGCAAGGGTCTAACGACTTATAGTGGAACTATAACCCGCCATGGATCTACGGTCTGCTAAAACCGACTGGCAATGTAGGCCAGCGGGACCATAATAATCATAAGTTTTTAACAGGTCAATTCAATTTAAATAAAATATTATAAAAAATTAAAATATAAATTTATATTTTAATTAAACTCAAAAGTTTATCGATTTAAATCGGTGAATTAATAAATATAATAAAGTTAAACTAAACGTTTAACCTGTTCTTAAAATGTATAACGGTAATTAATAAATACTCGATGCTGGTCCCAATATTTTCGAGACATACCATTTATTTTTTCACCTAGGTTTGCATTTTCAAACTTTGATTCATAATGCAAAAATGAATAACGCACATCTAAGTTTTTCACCCACGGCAAGGCATAACTCACCGTAAAGTCAAAGTAACGCTCTTTACCTTCAATATCACTGCTGATGTTACTTTGGTGAGCGCCAAAGCCATAAATATACTTCGCTTCGGTTTTTAAACCTTTGACGTAGTCTTTCCAGTTATATTTCAGGCGAAGGGCAACAGCGGTTTCATCGTTATTGGTAAAGTCAGGGCCAATGGTCGCAGAGGTCGGAAACGGGTTAGTGCCGTGGTCTTGCGTCAAAACCGAGTTGCGGGCGGAGTGCACGGCAAAGTTATCCTCAATCCAAAAACCATCAAACTTTGAAACGGCAATGCCGCCTTCAAGATTATTCTTGGCCACATTTACATCGACAAAATAACCATTCCCACGGTTGTTAATGTCTTGGCCTTTGACACAGTCCAGCTCGGTTTCGGCACCGCATTTAAACAGCTTGCCATCATCACGCGAGAAAAAAGCACCCGTGTTGAATGTCCATACAAGGCCATGCAAGGGCAACTTATATTGAGCAATCGCCCCATACTTTTTTAAATAATCTTTGCTATTTAAATACTCGGCATTCAGGCTCCAGTTTTTGTACTGATACTTGGCACCAAGCAAACCGACATAATCAATTCGCTCGTCATTCTCAGTCACCAGTTTTTCAAAAGAGTCCATGCTGCGCGGTTTCCAGCGGTCATAGTAAGCCATGTAAGTCTGTAGCTGATCATTCAATTGAAACTGACCACTCCCACCCGAAAAAGTATCGGGCACTGCGCGGTTATTGGTGCTTTTAAGTAATAGTGAATCGTGCAATTGGCGACCTAATTTAATTTCACCTTTGTCGCCGAGTTTTGCCTTGATGTAGAGCTGCCCTAAAGTCGCAAAGTTTTGATCGAGCTTGCCATTATTTTCAACCTCTAAAAGCTGAGCGCTAGGCTTGCCAGAGTCAAATAACTTGGTAACTGCATAGAGTGAGCCATCTACTCCAAGCCAGTCCCAAAGGTAAGGTGACTGATAATTTAACTCAAGTCCTAAGGCACTTTGTTCATATTCACTCGACGAAGGTGAAGGGTTAGCAAGCGTAGGGTGGACAGTGCCTTCATCGTTCCAATAACGGGTGTTGAGTTTTAATTCTAACTTGCCAAATTCTTGAGGAAGCTCTGCATACGCATTGCTCACACTGCCTAAACCAATACAGCCCCATAGCAAATATTTATTCATTCTAAATTCCTTTTTTAAGCATGAATAAGCCCTTTGCCTAACGCTGGGTTAGGCAAGCTTTTTATGAAATGGATGAATTAAGGAGAGAGTTTTTCGAGTACTTGGCCTTTGGTTTCAATGGCAAACAAGAAGGTCACAAGGCCACCAATGAGCGCCACAACAGCCAGCACACTAAACACATATTGAATGCCATAGCCACCAACAACGAGACCCACCATAACAGGCCCAATCGCAGAGCCAGCACGGAGCCAAGCGGTACTAAATCCAATGCCCATGGCGCGTAGGCGAGTAGGGTAAAGTTCGGCAGCGTAAAGGTATAAAGAGAATGAAATAGTCTGCAAAATGGCATAGCTAATTGTTGCGAAAATTACAACTTCCATCGCCGATTTTGCGCCTAAAACCGAGAGGCTCATGAGTGGAATGATCGCCAAGAAAAACGCTGCACTGTACCAAGGACGGCGGCCGACTTTATCAATCATTAACGCACAGATAATAGAGGCAATCACACCCACGCCTGAGGTAATCCAGCCATAACCCAAACTGGTTTGCAGCGATAGACCAAAGTGTTGTTTGTAGAGAGATGGCAGCCAAGTCACCATGGCATTGTTCACCATATACACGCAAAACCACATGCCCCACAGGGTAAAGGTACGTTTGCGGTAAATGCCACGGAACAGCTCGCGCCAGTCGGTTTTTGCCATGCCTTGCGGGTTAATTTCTTTAACCACAGGTTCAGGCAAAGTTTTACCGCTTTTGATGGCACCATCTTCAAAGCTTTTGACGACTTTATCTGCTTCTTTAAAACGACCTTTGGAAGCAAGCCAGCGTGGTGACTCAGGCAAGAAAAACCGTAAAGGAATCACCAGTAATGATGGAATTAAGCCCACAATAAACATGACTTTCCAGCCGTAAATTGGCATCAGGAAAAATGCTGCCATGCCTGCAAACATAAGACCAAGTGGGAACAAAACTTCATAGAGCAAGAAAAACTTACCGCGCTTTTCTGCACCAATAAACTCATTAATATAGGCACTTGCAACAGGCACTTCGCCACCTGTTCCAACGCCTTGTAAGAAACGGAAAATTAACAGTGACATTCCGCTCCACGCAAACAAACAGGAAATGTCCATTGCCACAAACAGTAAAATGGTAAAAGACAGCACTTTTAAACGACCGACTTTTTCGGCAAGAGAACCAAAAAAGATCGCACCGACCAGTTGCCCGACATAGCCCGCGGCAATGATCGCGCCGACATAGGCAGGAGTCAGGTGCCATTCGGTAATCAGTTGGGGTAAAGCAAAGGCAATCGCAAGAACAGTATAAGCGTCAAAAAAGGTCGCGATACCAATGGTAATACGCATAAATTGCAATCGACCAGTGACGGGTAGCCGTTCAAGTCGTGCAATAATTTCCGCATTTTTTTGATGATGACTAATTTGTTCTACATCCGCTAGATTTGTCATCTTCTATCTCCTTATTACTACATTCCTCGTAGTTTTTTTGTTCTATTTCGCACTACCTGTTCACCACAGTTTGCATGCTTTTTATTATTGTTTTTAAGAGACATGCCCGATGTTTGGCCTCAGGCAGCGTACAGGAAAAAAAGGCTAGCGTACATGCTAGCCCGAATAGAATTTAAGCAACGGCTTGGGTTAAATCGACCTTGCCAATTCCAGCTTGACGCATCGCATCATGAATTTCTTGCTCAGCACCATCTGCCAGTGGAAGCAGTGGCGAACGCACAGTAGCATGATCCAAAATGCCGCGAGCAACCAATGCATGTTTAAGCGCGACGGTGCCTTCCATGTGTGAACCGCGGTGATAAACATTGCGAGTCACTGGTAATAATTGGTCGTGAATAGCACGAGCTTTAGCGTAATCTTTGGCCTTACCTGCTTTAATCATTTCAATTAACAGTTCAGGGGCAATATTGCCGTAGCCAACCAAAGCGCCGTCTACATCAAACATGGTGTGAAGCAAATATTCATCGTGGCAGGTCAACACCTGTAAGTCTGGACGTTCACGGCGAATAATCGGAATTTCGACATCCCAGCGGCGCATGTTACGCACACCATTTTTCATGGCAAATACGCCTGGCTGTGCAGAAATATCGAGTAGAGTTTCTAGGTCGTAAGTGGCCTTCGTTGCATCTGGATATTGGAATAAAATAGATGGCAAACCACTTTCTTCATAAATTGCTTTATAGCGGTCTTGCGGTGCGCCTTTTTGATAGCCAAAACGCAACCAGCCATGTGAAGGGTAAATCAAACCTGCCGAAGCACCAGCGCTGACTGCACGTTTTGCTTCTTCTGCTGCAACCGAAGTACCTTCGAGTGTAATCCCTGCGATTACCGGAATTTTGTCATCTACCGATTTAACAAAGCTTTCGATAACCTGCATTTGTTCTTTTTGCGACAAGAATGTTCCTTCACCTGCATGCCCAAGAACAACCAAGCCTTTCACACCATCAATGCTGCCTAACCATGAACCTAAACGTTGAATTGCATTATGGTCTACTTGTCCGTCACGGGTAAAAGGAGTCACAGGTGCTGGGGTTAATCCACGTAAATCTAAACTCATAATCGTACTTCCTATACAGTGTAATTAAATATTCTCTGGTTCTTAATCTGACTTAAATCGTGTTGTAGAGAACATGATTGGAGTATAGAAATAGGTGAGCTATGTAGGAATTACCAATTCTTGAATTTCAGTTATACTGAAAATGTATGGCTCAAAATGCTACCTATTTACGATTTAGGAAGAATCGATGAATTATGAATTATGGAAAATATTTTTAGACGCGGTGGAACTCGGTAGCTTAAGCAAAGTCGCGATGCTACATAACACCAACCAACCGCAAATTAGTCGGCAAATGAACGAGCTTGAAGCCCAATGTGGTGGTCGATTGTTTAACCGAACTGGACGTGGCGTAGAACTCACCGACTTAGGCCAGCATTTACTTCCTAAAATTCGTTCATGGCTGAACGTAACCGACCAACTGAATAATGAAATTTTGCATTCGACCGATACCCCGATCGGGACGGTTCGGATTGCCAGTTTACCGTCTACTGCTCATCCATTGTTATCAACCCTCTATAAAGTGCTTCAAG
This sequence comes from Acinetobacter oleivorans DR1, assembly GCF_000196795.1. NCBI lineage: Bacteria > Pseudomonadati > Pseudomonadota > Gammaproteobacteria > Moraxellales > Moraxellaceae > Acinetobacter > Acinetobacter oleivorans. Next base: position 3,168,440 of record NC_014259.1, on the reverse strand, counting down.
AGAAATATCCCTTAATTAAACTTTCGGTGCGTGAAGGGCAAGGGGTGCATTTAGAAAAATGGCTTGAAGATGGCAGTGTCGATTTAGCCATTCTCTACCGGTTTAACCCGACACCTAAACAGGGCGATGTTTACCTTACCCAAGCCGATACCTATTTGGTCGGCTGTGAAGGAGATACGCTCACTCAGGCCAATGAAGTCGAATTTAAAGAAGTCAGTGAGTTACCTCTGGTCACGTTTTGTAGACCAAGTAACTGGCGCAATTTTTTAGACCACATGGCTTATGAAAATGGGGTAGAGCTAAATATTGTGTTTGAAGCCGACTCAATTAGTTTACAAACCCATTTGGTTTCCGAGTCTCGCATGTATACCATGCTGGGGCCGCAAGCGTTAAAGAAGGCCAGCCAATACACCCCAATTCAAGCTGCAAAAATTATTAACCCCGAGCTAAAGCGCTATATTTCTTTGTCTATTTCTAAGCACGGCTATTTAACGCCTGCGTGTAAGGCGGTGATGGAAGAAATTAGAAATCTTTCCAATTTGCTTTAAGAGAAGTGCAGCAAAGCGAGCTGGCAATTAATTCAATTTATTAAACAGTGATTTAAGTTTTACTTGAATTATTGCTTGACTTGTTTAAATGATAATTATTATCATTTGTGGGTTCCTTGTTTTGAGTCCAATTGCTGTGAACAAAACTTCTTTGCTTGTAGATCAGTTATATAGAAGTCACCAAAGCTGGCTTCACCAATGGTTGAGACAAAAATTAGGTAATACTGATCAGGCCGCAGATCTGGTTCAGGACACATTTATTAAACTGCTACAAACGCGTGATGAGTTATTCGGCATTAAGGAACCGCGTGCCTATTTGACGTCGATTGCTAAAAACCTGCTGATTGACCAAGTACGCCGTAAACGCATTGAACAAGCCTATTTAGATGGCTTGAGTCAAATGGAATATATGCTTGAAGCGGTGGCTTCACCCGAAGACCAGATGCAAATTATTCAAGCGATTAACCAGCTTTGCAAAGCACTAGAAGGGGTTTCTGAAAAAGCACAGCAAGCTTTTATTTTGCATTACCTCGAAGGCTATACCCATAAAGAAATTGCCGAGCGTTTAAATGTGTCGACCAAAATGATTCAAAAATATTTGGCGAGCTGTTTAATTCAGTGCTACCAAAACCGACAAGACATGGACGCTTGCATTTAAATGGCCATGGACAAAAGCAAACATCACCAACTGGTTGAAGAAGCCGCGCGTTGGATTGTTCAACTGAGTTCGGATGATGAAAGCTCACGAAAAACCGCCAAGCAAAAATTTGAAGTGTGGAAAAAAACTAGTGAGCAACACCGCCAAGTGGCTGCCGATATTGAACAGTGTATTGGATCAATTCAAAAACTTTCCCAAACCAGCGGACATAAAAAAGTCACTAAAGTTGCCCTTAAAGCTGGCCTAAGCTCAGGCAAAGCCTATAAACATTTGCGCGCAGGAACAGCTTTTTCTGTTGTGTTTGTTGCCATGAGTGGGGCATTATTTTATTTAACCGATACTACAGTGGCCTATGTGACTGCCGATATTCAAGGGCAATCAGGGCAGTGGACCACGCAAACCTTACCAGATGGTTCACGTTTAATTTTACGTGGTAAAAGCGCAGTTAATCTTGATTTTAAAACCAACCAGCGAGTGGTTGAGTTGGTGCAAGGTCAAATTTATGTCGATGTTGCCAAAGATAAGACCAGACCATTTTTGGTTAAAACCAGTCATGGACAAATTCAGGCACTCGGCACAGCTTTTAGTGTCAGTTATGATCCTTCGGCAACCGAGCTCAACATGTTGCACTCAAAAGTAAAAGTAGAAGCCACGCAAGTTAAAACCACCCAATTGCATGCGATTCGTCAGGCCATTGTTGAAGCAGGGCAAGCCATTAAAATGGACAAAAATGGTGTACAAAAACTGCCTGCACTGAATGTTTATAACGAACAACAAAAATGGCAAAAGCATCAGCTTATGGTAGAAAACCTGCCATTAAATCAAGTGCTACAAGAGCTAGACCGCAACTACAAAGGCAAAATTATTTTTAATGATGCGGCACTGCAACATGTGCGAGTCAATGCTGTGTTGCCTTTAGACCAAACCACAGAATCACTTAAGCTTTTGGCTACGGTTTTTCCTGACCTGAAAATTAAGCAAATTACGCCGTTTGTGGTTATGGTTTCTTTAAAATAATAAAAAATTAAATTTATTTTCGATTTTAGGTTCCACTTTTTTGAAAGTCGTTCGTCATAGTAAGTAGAAGCAATAAATATGGATCATTTTAACCAGTTGTATTGAATGATTCTTATTACTATTTACTGGGGCGGGCAAATGAAAAAAGCGGGAACGGGGCAAAAGCGGAATCGATCGATTTTTCGATTCTCAACACTGGCATTTGCCATACATGCTGTGTCGATGGGTGGGTTAGTTACACTCTCTTTGCAGCAGGCCTATGCAGAAACAGCTGGAGTTAAAAGCTATAACATTCCTGCAGGCCGTCTTGCTAACGTACTGAATCAGTTTGCCGAACAATCGGGTACTTCAATTGCAATGGATGCTCAGCAACTCCAAGGGTTGCATAGCCTAGGCTTAAAAGGCAATTTTGCTGTCGAGCAAGGTTTTGAGCAGCTTTTAAAATCAACCGAATTTAATGCTGTAAAAGTTGGGCAGGGCTACACACTCAGCAAAAAATCTACACCACGGGTAAGTTCATCTAAGGTTCAGGCCGCTAGCCTGCCGCCAAGTAGTGCCGTAATTGAAGAAGACGCATCGGTACGACTCACGCCAATTGTGGTGTACGGCAAAGAAGACCGTGACACAGAAGGCTATAACAAAGTTTATGACGCAAACCGTTCTTCGGTCTATGCGGGGAAAGACTATGTTGAGCGATTTAAAGGAACCAACCCAGCCGATGTTTTACAAGGCATGGTGGGAGTCTATAGCGGCGATGCCCGCAACAGTGGCGCACTCGACCCAAGTGTACGTGGTGTGCAGGGTGTTGGTCGTGTGCCTTTAACCATTGATGGCACCGAACAGTCGATTGCCGTATGGCGTGGCTACAACGGGGTAAACAACCGAAACTATATCGACCCCAATCTCATTGCGGGCATTGAAGTCATTAAAGGCCCATCTTTAGAGCGCAATACCACAACTTCTGTTGGCGGCGGTGTAGTCGTTAAAACGCTAGAGGCCGATGACATTGTTCGTCCGGGTAAGTCTTTTGGTGCCGAGTTAAAAGTAGAAGGTTCAACCAACTCAATCGATCCGTCTTTGCCAGACATGAGCAAAGTGGGCCAAAACTACGATGACACAACGCCTTGGATCGACATGAATGGGGCTAAATATGACCCCGATATTTATAAAAAGAACCGGACTAGAAGTGATAACTCTCATTTTTCGGGCGATGACTTGGCGGGCCGACTGGCAATTGCCACCAAGCAAGATAAATTCGATTTACTGGCTGTTTATGCAGTACGTGAACGCGGCAATTATTTTTCGGGGACACATGGCTCGGGCTACTATAAACGAGCTACGCCAGACAGCAGCCTCGATTTTATTCCTTACTTTGCCTATGCCTATCAACCGGGTGATGAAGTTCCCAACACCTCAAGTCATATGGAGTCGTGGTTATTAAAAGGGACCTATCGCCCAACCGATAGCCAGACTCTTAAACTGACTTACCGAGATACCAAAAATATTTTTGGTGAAATTATGCCATCTCGAATTGTTTGGGGTATTACGCCTGACTTGGGTGTTCCGCAGTGGCCCTTAAGCAATATTCACTCTAAAGCTTATAGCCTCGAATATAAGTTTAAGCCTGAGAATAATCGCTGGATTGATTTCTATGCCAACATTTGGCAAACCGACACCGAAAGCCAGACCTACACACGTGGGGGGTGGCCAACCACAATCGATTTTCGAGATAACACCATTATTAACACGGCAATAAGCCATTCTGACAATACGCGTAAAGGCATTACGGTCAGTAATAAAACTCGTTTGTTAGACCAGCTTGATTTGACGCTCGGTGGAAGTTTCTTAAAAGAAAAGCTGACGTCTGATGATGTGTATGGCGAATATGGCCCAAGTTATTCGCTTTATCAGGCACTGCCACGAGCAGGGCGTCGTGAGGAAAAAACGTTCGACTTTAACTTTAATTATAGACCGCTGTCTTGGTTAAGTTTTGATGCGGGCATGCGTTATCGTTCGTATTGGGCTGTTGATGACTTTTTAAATAAGTCTTTGCAGAGCGAAATTGACCCGAGTTTAAATCCGCTGTTTACCAAAAAAAGTAGGCTTAAAGAATATACCTTTGAATATCAGACCATGCCTGAGAGTTACACCTCGACTCAGCAGCGTTTAATCAATGTTTTAAAACAGCGCTATGCCACAAAAAATCCTGATTGGGATGGGCAGCTCGACACTGTGCCTGCATCAGAGAGCACGTTGTATAACATGATCTGGTCACAGAAAAATACACTGAGCTGGAAAGCCGATGCGAATGGGCAATTGTCGCTTGCAGATAATCCGTTAAACCAGCTCAATGCCTCTGGCCAAAAGTACGTCGTAACTGGCGGTAACTTTATGTCGGTGGTAGACCAAGTTCCGGTTGAGTCTGCCGACAAAGTTAAAGATAGTGGCTGGGCACCGCAATTAGGCGCCTCAATTCACCTTACGCCAAACAGCAGAATTTACGCACGCTATGCAGAGGAATATCGCTTACCAAGTTTGTTTGAAAGCACTGTCGGTTTTTCTGCCATGTTGCCATATCAAACAATCAAACCTGAACACGCTTTTAACTACGAAGTGGGTTATGTCTATGACATGCGTGATTGGTTTAGCACAGCGCGCAATGCTGACATTAAGCTCGCCTATTACTACAACAAAACCAAAAATGTGATTGAGCGTGACCAGAACCTTATTTTTACCAATATGGATGAGCAAAAGCTGTCAGGTCTAGAGTTACAAAGCCGTTTTGATAATGGTGGTTTCTTCACAGACTTGAGCGTGGCTTATAACTTAAAAAATGAAGTGTGTGACACCAATAGTGCCATTAACAAAATGATTTTAGGCGGTACGGTTCAAACCGAGCAGGGCCTTGAGTTCCGCGAACCGTATCAGCGCTGCGTCGATGACGGTTTCCCAAATGGCTACTTGGTGACTATGGCCACTCCTGAACTGAGTTTCCACGGTTTGCTTGGCGCACGCTTTTTTGATGAAAAGTTAGAGCTCGGTGCACGTGCAACATTCTATAAAGCTTATGAAAGCCCGCTACGCAAAAACAATGATGCTAGCGTCAATAAAGGTTATTACCTCAATGTGCCTTTGGCTTGGGATGACACGTGGATTTTTGATGCCTATGCGCGTTATCAGGTCGATAACTACAACACGGTTGAATTTGTCGGCAGTAATCTTTCTAACCAGTTTTATATCGATCCTTTAACTCGTAGTGCCATGGCCGCACCCGGCCGAACGATGAAAATTAGCTGGACCACTAAATTTTAAACAGAATTTGATTCCCTCTACACATACATAAAAGGGGAGTCAGGTAACGGTAAATAATAAGATTGAATGATTATTATTTACAAAAAACCGAGTAGGTTTGCAGCTGGGCCTACTCAATAAACTAAAAATAGCGAAATCGTTATTTTAAATTAAACAATAACTTAGTTTTAAAAAAGATGGAGTAACAACAAATGAAAATCTCTCAATTGTTCTTGGGTCTCGTTGCTTGTTCAACTGCATTTGCTTATGCAGGAATTGATGGTATTTCGAGTAATGAAAGTAACATCAAAATCGGTGCTGCTGCCAATGCAAACCATCCGGGTGGTGTAGCAGCGGTGTCGGTTCAAGCTGCCGGTGCACCATATAACGCTTTTACAGGTTTTAGTTCGTTAAAAGGTTTGGCTCAGGCTTTTGCTGCGCAGGGAACGAGTAATACCAATGTAACGGTTGGCAGCAAAACCTTTAATATTTCGCATATTCCAGTGTCTGCAATGCCACCTTCACACAGTGCCTTAGGTAATTTTAACTTTGGTCAGGTGGGCACACAGGAAGTCTATTTTGGTGAATGGTGGAAAGCGGGCGACACACCGGCAAGCGCGAGCCATACCGTTTACTACGCGGGTGATAACACCAATACCACGGTTCCAACCGCAGGTACTGCAACTTATACCGTTGCAGGGATTAATGGTTCTGGAAGCAATCTGTTAAGTGGTACGTTCACGGCAAATTATGGCGCGGGTACACTTGAAGGAACGCTTACCGGAACAGGTACGGCTGTTTCATCATTAAGCCTAGATGGTGTGGCATTTAACCCGGGTACTGCTGCGTTTGCAGGTTTGGCAACGGCTAACGGTACGGCTGGTGTCGACAACTCTGGTGTAGTTCAAGGTCAATTCTTCGGTGCAAATGCTTCGGCTTTAGCGGGTATTGCCCAGTTTGATAACGTGTCTTACAACACTGCATTTGGCGGTGCTAAAAATTAATGAATGCAAAAGGAATCTACATACGTAGGTTCCTTTTGTTTTTTGGGCTTTTGCTTGGTTGCTTCAGGTTTATTGTTTTATGAAACGAACGCTTTTGTGCTGTCTGACATTGTTGAGTTGTCCATTTTTATATGCCGACGAAGACACACAGCTTCGTCTCAATCAAAGCTTGGACCAAACGCTTTTACAAGAACAGCGCCAGTTTCACGAGCAGGGAACCATTCGTAGTACCGAGCAATTACCAAAACTTCAAATTAATGGACAAGAATATAGTGTTGAGCAAAATCCGAATGATCTTGCCAAGGCGTTATATTTGGCAGTCATGCAAAAACAGTGGCTCAAAGCCACGGTTTATTTAGAACATTATAAAAAATATGTTGGCTACGATCGGGCTTTAACCGACTTTGCCGAAGGGGCAGTTGCACGTTCTCAGGGTCAACTGAAATTGGCTGAACAAAAATTTCAAAGCAGCCTAAAACAACAACCTCATAATTTAATTTGTGAACTTGAGTTAGCGCGCGTGCTGTTTGAACAACAGAAGAATAAGGAAGCAGCACGCCTTTTTATTTCCATTCAAAACCAACTGAAACAAAGTGACCCTGCGGTAATCCCATCTGGGGTTTTAACAACAGTGAATACCTTTGTTCAAGCATTAAAAAAACGAGACTCTTGGCAAGGCTCGGTTTCAGCGGGTTATACCTATGTCAGTAATTTAAATAGTTCGTCTGAACAGAGCAAAACATGGACACTTTATGGCAGAGATAGTGAAGGTAATATTATCCCAGTTAGGGAAGTTACTCGTGGAACTCCTAAAGCTGAGTCGGCAACGGGTTTAGATTACGAAGCCAGTCTGATTAAACGCTATGCGATTAAGGGGCATCATGGCGTGGCTTTACGTGCGCTGGCGTTTGGACAGTCCTATAACGACCACGCGGCATTTAATGAATCTACCATCAACATTAATGCAGGCTACAGCTACTTTGACTTAAAAAATCAAATTGGGGTGAGTCCGCTTTTTGAACATAAACGTTATGGCAATGATGGTCTTTACAATGCCTGGGGTGCGCGTGCCGAGTGGATGCATTTTATCTCTGCAGATAAAGCTTTCAAGCTTGAAGCTGAGAGTAAAGATTTAAATTATCAGAAATATAAAACCCTAGATGGGGTAGAAAGCTCAGCTTTTGCTACTTTCTGGAAGATTTTTCCAGACCAGTGGACTGTTTTTGGTGGTTTAGATGTAGTCGACCATTCGACCCAAGAAAAATATATGGCTGCCTACCAGCAGCAAGGTATGCGGTTGGGCTTAAGCAAATCTTGGAGTACAGGATTTAACACTACTTTGCTGAGTTCTTACCGTTGGCGTCAGTTTGATAAATATGCGGAAACTTTCTTAGCACGCCGTCATGATTTTGAACAGAACTATACTTTTGTTGTGCAAATGCCGCGCTTTGAGTTTTATGGCATGACGCCTAATTTAACCTACCGCTATAACCATAATAAAAGTAATGTCGATTGGCTGTATTCCTACGATAAACACAACATTAGCCTCAAGCTTGAGCATCGTTTTTAGGGAATAAGTCATGAAATCAAAATCTTTATTCCCTACACATAAGCCGATGTTTATGTTGCCTTTACCACAAGGGCCGAAGCATTTTTATAAGTGCTTAACTGTAGTCGTGGTGATTGGTCTGCATGTGTTTGTTGTCTGGATGCTGAGTCATTTAATTGAACCTTATACTTTTCAAGCATCGCCAAAAGTAGATGCTTTAAAAGTAAGTTTTGTGTCATTGGCACCTGCTAAAAAGCCATCACCTGACCAGACTGAAAGTAAGCCTATCGAAAAAAGTTTAGCGCCGAAATCTACGTTAAATAGTTCGGTATCCTCTATACCTGAAAAATCAAAAAACTCGCCTACAAATGTTCAAACATTAGTGTCAAAAACTGCCTCTAAAGAGGTCATGCAAAATAATTTAAATGACAAACAGCAAGCACAACCAAAAACGACTTTAAACAATCTAGCTTCGTCTCAAGCAGCGCAGCCTACAGAACGGCGAGCGACTCATAACGATAAAAAACTGAGTTCGACAGACCTTGAACAAACGCAAACTGAGCATTTGCTAAGCAGCAATAGCGAAACCAAAAGTGGCGGCGTCAAAACACCCGCAATGCAGCAAGAATATTCCAAAGCACCGAGCACTCAAGTTGAACACGATGATGTTGTTCAGGTGAGTAGCGTGGATGTACTGAGTTTTGGCGGGCTTGACTACGATGACCGCGAGTTAAAACAACAAAATCGTTTGGTTGAGCTTCGGATTCGCATTAATGAAAAAGGGCAGCCGATTGACATCCAATTACGTCAAAGTTCAGGCATTGCCAGCCTTGATAAGCGGGTCATGCAAGCTACACGTAAATCCAGATTTAAACCCCACAAAATTAATGGTCGCGCCGTGACCATTGTTGTGGATTTTCCAGTCCAACTCAAACTCAATCGGGGCCGTTAACCGATGAGCGATATCTATTTTGCAGGAGAAAGATGATGAACTCATCTACAGAACAAATCATTAACAACAGCTTGTCTTTACGTTTGAAACAAGAAACTGCTGCTGAACACGAACGTATGCATCAATTAATGTCACAGGCAAAGGTATTTTCAAGTAAAGAAAAATACGCGCAATTTACGTTGTCTCAATATTACTTTCAGCGTGAAATTGAACATCTTTTTGAAAAAGAGGGGGTGGCAGGACTGATTCCGGACCTCGACATTCGTGGCCGCTCAAAACAAGCACTTGCCGATTTAAATGATTTGGGTATTCAACCCAATGAACAGCAATTACACAGTGAAAACGTACAGCTACCCGAAGCTTTAGGCTGGATTTATGTGTCTGAAGGTTCAACTTTAGGGGCTGCATTTTTATTTAAACAAGCTCAAAAGCATTTGGGTTTTTCTGAAACGTTTGCTGCGCGTAATTTAGCTGCCTATCCCGAAGGGCGCGCTAAAGTCTGGAAACGTTTTGTACAAGCACTTGATGAAACAGGCTTTGACCAAACCCAGCAAGACCGAGTTGTTCAAGGGGCGTTAGATGCCTTTGGATATTTTGGTCAAGCGCTTGATCAGCTTGATGAATTGAAATAATAAAAAGTGGATAAAGGGAATACCCGATATGGACAAACTCAATCAAGTAAATGCAATCGTAAAACATGAGCAGTCGCTAGCACCTGCTCAACCAGTCAGTAAGCTTGCCCGTTCTGTTTGGGCGCGTTGGGTGTTTATTGGTTTGGCTTGGTTGTGTATTGCGCTTGGCGTATTGGGTATTTTTATTCCGGGTTTACCCACCGTTGATTTTATAATTTTGGCTGTTTTCTTTGCAGCTCGAGGTTCTGAAAAACTTTATCAATGGTTTCGAAATCATCGTTATATCGGTCCACTCATTCGCGAGTGGCAAGAACATCGGCGGATTCCTAAAAAAGCAAAATACATCTCGACGTTGAGTATGAGTTTGGCTGCGGGACTGATGATTTGGACCATTCCGCATCCGTGGTTTGTCTATCCGGCAATTTTATGTATGGCAGGGGTATTGGTGTGGATGTGGCTTAAAAAATGAAAGAATTATGATTGGCACTGTTGCATAGTACGCTTCATGGTTTTTACAAAATCACGCGGTACTTCAGGGCTTTGTAAACTTAAACTGCCAAGTTTATGCATGAGTTTAGGGGAATATTGACGCTCTAAACGATGATAAATACATGTACAACTTGCACGGCTATGACCTGCTGCCATACATTTTAAATAGAAATCACGTTGAGCATTATTTTTTTGACCCGCGAAGGCAATAGATGCAAATAATAATCCACCTAGAAAAACTGAAAAATTATAAAGTGACATATATCTACTCTTGGTTGTTGTTTTTCATTATCCATATCTTGGCATAACTTTTTCAGGTTCAAAACCAATTGATATCAACTTGCGGCTTCATCATAGTTATAACAGTTTTAGAGGTCAAATTGATTTGAAGTTGAGAACCGTTTATTGTTTTAAAAACACTCAATTTTAATTGTTGCCATTTTAAAGACAGTGTTACGACATTACGCACCCTATTTTTTTACATCGTTTTTTGCTTTCATAAACACTTTAGTATTACTCATTTTTAAATCATTTATATACAACTTACTTGTTTTAAAACTCTAATTTAACAGGATATTTTATATGGCAGATACCCCAATTCAAAAAGAGACAGAAAGTACCTGGGCAATATGTCGAGATCCTGTTTTGTTGACCATGGTGGGTGGGGCAATTGATACCATTGGTTTTATTGCGCTGTTTGGTTTTTTTACCGCTCATGTTACGGGAAACTTAGTATTGGCAGGCGCTGCATGGGTTAAAGGCGGCGCTGGCATATGGATTAAGCTTGCTGCTATTCCGCTATTTATTTTGACGGTGGTGATCACGAAACTGTTAATTGACCGTAGTCAGATTAAGCACAAAACACTGTCTTATTTATTTTTATTTGAAGCTATTTTTCTATGTGCCTTTATGGTTGCAGGACTTTACTTTGAGCCATTTAAAAATCCAGATGCATTAACAGTTGCAGTAACAGGCGGGTTGGGTTTAATTGCTTTGGCTATTCGTAATACTTCCAGCAAAACCCTCATTAAAAATATTAGCCCAAGCACCATGATGACAGGTAACACTACCCAGCTTGGTATTGATATTGCCAACTTACTTAAAAACAATAATGCAGCCAATCGGGCAAGTTTTCTAAAAAGTGCCAGTATCGTGATTGGATTTGTGATTGGTGCTTTCTTGGGAGCGATTCTCTATGTCTATTTTGACTTCTGGAGTGTAGCGCCATTTATCTTACCTATTTTGTATTTCTCTTATTTAGCTTCACAGCAAAAGTTCAACCAAGCTTGATTAGAAAAAAATAACAAATTAGCCTGAATTAAAATGAGTTCAGGCTTTTTTTCGTAATAAAGGAAAATGGAAGCTGAGCCGAAATTGTTCGTTCACTGCTTTACAGGCATAATGACCAGATGGGGAATACATTCGATTAAGGAATGCACAATGACAAAGTCTTATCATTATTCAATCATAACAATAATGGCTTTGCTCAGTGGCTGTCAGGTCATTAATTTAAAAGAAAGTAATTTAAGTAACGCTTTAAAAAGTAAGAATGAAAGTATTCTGACCGACGGAACCTTAAGCCATCAAACCCAAAATTTGCTGTATTTAGTTAAAAAAGACGAAAAATCTTGTCTGCAAAATTTTGATGATTGTTTAAATAAAATTCAAAGCTTGTCTGAAAATAGCAGTCGAGAAGAACGCTATGCTGCGCTCAGTGAAATTTATTTAGCCAAGGCTTTAGACGTCGGACGTAATAGCCAATGTAATGTCATTAATAAAAGTAACAGTTGCATTGAGCAAGAGTTGGCGCTGTTTGATAAAAGCTTGCGCTATAGTTATGTCTATTTATTTGACTCTGAAGAGTCGCCATTCGATCGGGTATTTGACCATCGCCAAAATCAGGTGCGTATTTTTTATAACGTGGCTTTATCGAAGCTCATGACCACATATTTTAATCATTTAAATACGCATCGTTTTCCACCGTTGCTTAAAGCAGATGGGCATGAGTACCACGTCAATTTTGACCACGCGTTAGATGTACAAAAAATTGAAGTCGATACTTTTCGCTCAAGCTATAACATGAACTTTTCTGGCTTTAATACCGTTAACCGTAAGGATGGTTTAGGGGCAGAGTTTATTGTCGGGCGTAAAGAAAATGATGTAAATCACGGCTTCATTTTAGACCCTGATGCTTTTTACGCTCACCAGAATAATCCGAACATCCATTTACCGCGCTTCTTTCCAGTCACTGCGATTGCTTACCCAAAACAAAAAGCCACAGCAGATCAGGTCATTGCAGGAGCAGATTTAGAAATTGCCATGTTCGATCCATATCGACAAGATCGTGTAAAGGTTGAAGGTGTGGACTATCCGCTTACTGCAAACTATTCGGCGCCTTATGGGCTTTGGTTGTCGAAATATAATTTAGGTGCAGCAGGTTATTGGTCCTTAATTAATAAAGAAACCAATTTGATCATGCCGCATTTATATATGCTGGAACCCTTTAACCCGAATAAAAAAATCATTGTATTTATTCATGGCTTGGCAAGTAGCCCAGAGGCGTGGGTGAGTCTAACCAATGACATTATGGGCGATGCCGAATTAAGGAATAACTATCAAGTCTGGCAGGTGTTTTATTCAACGAATATGCCGATTTTTGAAAGTCGTTTTCAGATTTATTCTTTGCTGAATCAAGCTTTTCAAAATGTTGCTAAAGACAGCTACGCTGCACACGATGCAGTGCTGGTTGGACATAGTATGGGCGGAGTGATTAGCCGCCTATTGGTAAGTGATGCTGATGTTTCAGAGCAAGCCATGCAAAAAATGAATGAAGCCCAGCTAAACCGTTTAAAAGAAAATCCTGTGGTGCTAGAGCGTTTTCAATTCAAAGCTTTGCCTTATTTTAAGCGGGTTGTTTTTGTTTCGGCACCGCATCATGGCACTGACTACGCTGACCGATGGTTTACCCAAATTGCCCGCCGTATTATTCGTTTGCCAGCTGATTTCTTTATTGCAGTTGAAATGAGAGATGAGAAAAATACAAAACTCAGAAAAGGCTTAATTGAAAATGGGGCGAGTAATTTAAGTCGTTCTTCTAGCTTTATGCAGCTTACGCAAGCCATTCAGCCATCGTCCAGCGTGGTCTATCACTCGATTATGGGGAACATAAATGGCACGACTGATAAGTTAAAAAGCAGTGATGGGATTGTGCCGTATCAAAGTTCGCATTTAGGTGGTGAACAGTCGGAACTAATTATTAAGGGCGGACATTCGATTCAAACTACCCCAGAAGCGATTTTAGAATTACGGCGTATTTTAAGATTGCATTTAAAACAGTCACAACCTTCAAAATAGAAATTTTTGATTTAGAAAACCACTGCTGAAACGACTCAACAGTGGTTGAAATGATTAATTAAGCTGATTTTGTTTGAGCGATTTTTTATGCTCAAAATAGCTGATTGAAAAAATAATCAAGCCGACCAAATACAACACACCAGACAAAAGCAGTAAGTCTAAACCTGCCGCATAGAGTAACCAAAGTGCATAGATTGAAGCGACACTTGCAATGGCAATATGCGGCGTGCGTTTATGGCGAATGGATTCTTTAAGATAAAAAGCCGACACCAGAAAATAAGGCAGCAAAATCATCACCGATGAAATTAATAGAAGCTGGGTATAATTTTTATTGAAAAAATACACTGCAATCAATGCACCTTGCACGACAATCGTAGTCAGCCAAAGTGATGAAATGGGTACATTATTTTGATTATTCTTTAAAAATAATTTCGGGAATGCACCATTTTTTGCAGCTAAATATGGAATTTCAGTGGCGAATAACGTCCAGCTTAAATAAGACGAAGAAACTGAAATAATAAGCCCGATGGTAATAACAATCGTGCCCGGTAAACCGATCAGTTGCTGCAAAATGGTTGCCATTGATGGGTTGTGCATGCCAGCAAGCGCCTCACGACTTACCACGCCATAAGCCAATACTGTGACCATGACATAAAAACTTAATGCCAGTAACACACCTAAAATGGTCGCTTTACCAATGTCATGACGTTTTTTCGCACGCGATGATAAAACCACAGCACCTTCAATACCGGTAAATACCCAAAGGGTAATGAGCATCAGGTCTTTTACTTGCTGCCAAAGCGGAACTTTTAAAGAGAAGTCATTTAAGTTGAGTTTGAACAAATCAAATTTAAAGGCAATAAAGGTAAAGAAGATAAAAACCACCATTGGAATGATTTTGGCAATGGTTGCCAGTAAATTCACAATCGCAGCTTCTTTAATGCCTCGACTCACTAACCAGTGCACCAGCCATACAAAAATGCTTGAGCCAATCAGAGAGTAGAGCGTATTGCCTTCACCAAAAATAATATGGTCTTTGCTATCGGTAAACATGCCGACGCCTGAAAAGGCAATCACTACATAGCCGACAATACCAATGGTGGTACATAACCAATAGCCCCAAGCCGAGCAAAACCCGATTAGGTCTCCAAAACCTTCCCGTGCATAGTTATAAATACCGCCGTCAAGATCTGGTCGTTGACGCGTTAAATGCAAGAGCGTGAGGGCCAAGAAAATAATGCCGACCCCGGTAATGAGCCATGCAACAAGAAGGGCAGAGCCGTTAGCGACTTGAGCCATATTTTGCGGGAGGCTAAATACGCCTGACCCCACCATAGAACTAAAGACCAGTGCTGTAAGAGACAATAGTCCAATTTTGGCAGCAGACATGGTATTTATTCTTTAAAAAATTGAGAAAGTTCAGCAATGTGTTCTGGACCAATGCCACAACAACCGCCGACTAGACTTGCACCTGCTTTTTGCCATTGTTTAGCAAAACCAAGATAAGCTGGAGCATCTAAGTCTTTACGAATTTCATCCAGACCATCGTTGGCAGTAGCGCTTTCATCTTGCGGTGGAAAAGCATTGGCATAGGCACCAATCTGCACCGACTCTGGAATGAGTCCTTTAATTTCTTTAATCGCTTGCAAGATCACTTCAGGCTGACAGCAGTTAAACAACACTGCTTTGGCATTAGATTGTTTGATGAAATCAGCCACTTGTTGCATGTTTTCGCCTGAACGAAGTAATGCTTGTTCTTGTTTAATCTCATCTTGCAACGTAAATGACACCCAATAGTCTTTACCATCTTGTGGTAATAACGCATGTACTGTTTCAACTTCTTTTAAGCAAGATTGGGTTTCAGCGAGCCAAAAATCAACCTCTGGTGCCAATGTGTTAATGATCGGCTCAGCAAGGTTTTTAGCTTGTTCAGGTTGGAACAAGTCTGCACGGTAAGAGCCAAATAACGGCGGTAAGCAACCTGCGATTTTGACATTTTTGCCGCTTTCTTTAACTGCATTTTTTGCTTGTTCAATAGCAACTTGAATTAAACGCACGCCGTCAGTTTCAAAGCGTTCTTGGCCAATATGAAAAGGCACAACAGCGTAGTTGTTAGTGGTAATAACTTCTGAACCAGCATTAATAAAATCGAGATGTACTTCTTTTACTGTTTCTGGTGCTTCAATGAGTGCAAGCGCAGACCACTCTGGTTGACGAAACGGAGCGCCACGACGGGCCAATTCACGGCCTAAACCGCCATCTAAAATCTTCATAAATTACAACATAAAGGGAGAAAAAATATTTGATTAATCTAGCGCGTAGATGAGCCGTGTACAATCGCGAATATGCTCGATATATTTCTAAATAAATTAGATTGTTATGAATATTTTTTCTTAAAAGGAATTCTGTATATGATGTTCAGTTTTACTGATGAACTTCATGTGAAAAAGAGTGTGTATTTATTTGAAAATATAGAATAAAAAACGATCTTATAACGCGCCAAATTGTTGCCAACTTTCACCTGTGTGCTGGGTTTGATAATAGGCTTGAAGTTGTTCAAGCTGCGTAAAGTGTATGCTGCACCAAATCAATAAACTGATTAATAATAAAAGCTTACATGAGCTTCGAGTCTTGTTTTGAGAAATAAAAGCAAGCACAGCAAAAAACAGCACAGGTAAAAATATAAAGAATTGAGCAGGGGAGAAAAATAAATGAGCAGTACTGAAATATAATGCGGCTGCACTCATCAGCACATTTAAAACCGAGCATAACTTTTGATATTTACCGAGCTTAAATGCATAAGCAGTCAGAGCAAGTAACACCGCTGAGCTGACATAAATGGCTGTACCGCCAATCATCCACATATAAAACCCGCTTACCAAAAGATAAGCCAGCAGCAAAAAAAGCACGAGCTTAAAACAAAATGACAAGAGGCGAGGTGATGATTTTAAAGGCGTCATAGCGAATCTAAATATCTCAGCTGAGGTCTTAAAAAACAAAAGGACGAATCGAAATTCATCCTTTTGATATTTATTTATACATCGTCAAACTTAATTTGCTTTTGCAACTGGGGCAGTAGCAGTTTCATCGTTTGCAGCTTTGAACGGAGATGTATAGTTCAAGCCAAGTGTAGAACTTGTGTACTGACGAACTTTGTCGAGTAACACAGGATCTTTGCTTAAGTCTTGTTTATAAGAGACTACAATTTCATGAAGCTTCTGGTTCCACTTACCTTCAGTTTGCTGAGGGAAAGCTTTTTCAAGCAAGTTAAGCATGATGTATGGAGAAGTCGAAGCACCCGGAGACGCACCTAACAATGCAGTTACAGCACCATCTTTAGACGCAAAGATTTCTGTACCGAATTGAAGCGTTGCTGGTTTACCTGGTTCTTTCTTGATGATCTGAACACGTTGACCACCTTGGCTTAAACGCCAGTCTTCAGCTTTCGCATCTGGGTAGTATTTACGAAGTTCATTTAGACGGTCTTGGTCTGACATCATGACTTGGCTAACCAAGTATTTAACAAGATCAAGGTTTTCCAAGCCAACAGTCGTCATTGGTAAAACGTTGTTTTTGTTTGTTGATGCAAGTAAATCAAGCTGAGAACCATTTTTCAGGAACTTGTTTGAATATGTTGCAAATGGTCCAAACAATACATATTTTTTACCGTCGATATAACGTGTATCAATATGTGGTACAGACATTGGAGGAGCACCAAGTTCAGCACGGCCATAAACTTTTGCTGTGTGCTGAGCAGTAATTGCTGGGTTATCAGTAATTAAGAACTCACCACCAACAGGGAAGCCAGCATATTGTTTCGCTTCTGGTAAACCAGTAAGTTGCAATAATTTAACTGCTGCACCACCTGCACCAATAAATACAAAACGTGTTTTAACGTGGTCTACTTTACCAGTTTTCAAATTTTTGAAAGACACAGTCCAAGTTTTGTCATCATTTTGGCTGATGCCAGTCACTTCGGTTGAAGTCTGTAATTTGAAATTCGGGTTTTGATCTAAACGATTCACTAATTGTTTAGTGATAGAACCATAGTTTACGTCAGAGCCAACATCCATACGGGTTGCTGCAACTTTTTGACTAGGGTCACGATCGTTCATGACTAAAGGAGCCCATTGTTTAATCACAGCTGGGTCTTCAGTAAATTTCATGCCTTTGAACAGCGGGCTTTGGATCATGGCAGCATAACGCTTTTCTAAGAATTGAACGTTATCGCCCCAAACGAAAGCAATGTGTGGAACTGGATTAATGAATGATTTAGGTTCAGCTAAAACGCCTTGTTTTACCTGATATGACCAGAACTGTTTTGCTACTTCAAACTGAGAAGCAACTTTTTCAGCTTTGGCAATTTCCATCTTACCGTTTTTCTCTTCGGTATAGTTCATTTCCATAAAGCCAGAGTGGCCTGTTCCGGCATTGTTAAAGCCGTTTGAACTTTCTTGAGCAACTTGGTCAAGACGTTCATACATACGAATTTGCCAGTTTGGTTCAAGCTCGGTGAAATAAGTACCAAGAGTAGCACTCATGATGCCGCCGCCAACAAGGACAGCATCAACAACCGGCTCATCTTTTGCAGTTTCGACTTGTTTTGACGCAGTTGGTCTAAACAAGAAAACAATACCTGCAATTAAAATAAGAATGATTAATACCAGAAGGTATTTCAAAAACTTTTTCATGTAAGGGGGACCTTAAAATAAGTTATTTGAGTCACTTAAGGAGTGAGGAAACCTAGACAGCGTATCCAGACAAAAAGGATATAAATGCGAAACTGAATTCTCAAAATTAGAGAACTTCGAAAAAAATAAAAATTACTTGGGATTATCGCAAACACTCTATATTTTAGACTAATTTTGCATTGACAAGACAATTTTTATAATAAATGGGGTTCATCAAAATCATAAATATGATTTATATTTAATCAAATTGAGCTTTTGAAAGAGAGTTTAAGTTAATTATTTTGTTTTAAGTATTTGAAGTTAAAATAATAATATTAATTTGGTTAAAGTTGGATCATTTGAAGAATATTTGCCTATAAAAATAGATTAAATTTTATTTCATCCCATATTGATGTAAATAAGCTCCTTACACATGCTTATTTCCTGTCATACATAGTTCTTATTAATATTGGCTCAATGAATATGAAATTAAGGGCATATCTCTGCATAAGAAATATGCCCTTTAAGATTTTATGAGGCTACATAGAAAGGTGCAGTTGAACGTGGTAATGAGTCACGTCCACGAATCTGGTCTGCAATTTTCTCGGCAATCATAATGGTGGTTGCATTTAAGTTACCGGTAATAATCAGCGGCATAATTGAGGCATCAACTACGCGCAAACCATTCATACCATGTACGCGACCTTGACCATCTACGACAGCCATTTCGTCTTCGCCCATCTTACAGCTACAAGATGGATGGTAAGCAGTTTCTGCGTGGTTACGAACAAAGTCATCAAGCTCTGCATCAGTTTGCAAATGTTTGCCCGGGCTAATTTCTTCACCACGATATGGATCAAGCGCAGGTTGCTGCATGATTTCACGAGTGATACGAATCGCATCACGGAACTCACGCCAGTCTTGTTCCGTCGACATATAGTTGAACAAGATACTTGGATGCTCAAACGGATCTTTTGATTTCAGTCTAATACGGCCACGTGAAGGTGAGCGCATTGAACCTACGTGTGCTTGGAAACCATGCTCTTTCACTGCATTACTGCCGTTGTAGTTAATAGCAACTGGCAAGAAATGGTACTGAATGTTTGGCCATTTGAACTCATCTGAACTACGGATAAATCCACCTGCTTCAAACTGGTTACTTGCGCCAATACCTGTACCGTTAAATAACCACTCGGCACCAATGGCAGGTTGGTTATACCATTTCAAGGCAGGGTATAAAGAAACGGGTTGCTTACATTTATATTGCAAGTACATTTCTAAGTGGTCTTGCAGGTTTTCACCTACACCCGGTAAATCATGAACGACATCAATGTCCATTGATTTTAAGAAATTGCTTTCGCCAACACCTGAGCGCTGTAAAATTTGAGGTGAAGCAATTGCGCCTGCACACAGTAACACTTCGCGTTTAGCCAGAGCACGTTGTAAGTTGTTTTGATCAGCGCCAATAATGTATTCAACACCAATCGCTTGTTTTTGATTAAACAAGATTTTATTGGTCGTAGCATGAGTCAAAATAGTCAGGTTTGGACGACCTTTTGCCATATCCAAATAACCACGTGCGGTACTTGAACGGCGACCTTTTGGAGTAACCGTACGGTCCATTGGCCCAAAGCCTTCTTGTTGATAACCATTTAAGTCATCAGTACGTGGATAACCTGCCTGTACACCAGCTTCAACCATGGCATGGAACAATACATTATTGCCATTTTTCGGGGTAGCAACGGACACAGGGCCATTGCCACCATGGTAGTCATTTTCACCAATGTCACGGGTTTCGGCTTTTTTGTAGTAAGGCAAGCAGTCGGCATAAGACCAGTTTTCAAGGCCTTTATGAGTTGCCCATTGTTCTAAATCCATTGCGTTACCACGGATATAGCACATACCATTAATTAAAGATGAGCCACCTAAACCTTTACCACGACCACATTCCATACGACGGTTATTCATGTGCGGTTCAGGGTCGGTTAAATAAGCCCAGTTATAGCGACGACCTTGAAGAGGGTAGGCCAAAGCTGCCGGCATTTGTGTACGGAAATCCAAGCGATAATCCGGGCCACCAGCTTCTAAGAGTAAAACGGTGGTATCTTTGTCTTCAGTCAGACGCGCAGCAAGTACATTTCCGGCAGATCCTGCGCCAATAATAATGTAATCATATTCTTTAATATTCATAACTATCCTTTTTTTACTAACAGTTTGCCTGAGCAATCTATAAAGACTGCTCGGCATATGTGATTTAGGTTGAAGTGTTTAGAGCGATTGAGGCATTAAAAGATGCTTTGATAATCGCCAAGTTCAACTTGAATAGATTTGATACGGGTATAGTGCCCAAGTGTGGTCAAGCCATTTTCTCGGCCCACGCCAGATTGTTTGTAGCCACCCACTGGCATTTCGGCAGGTGATTCGCCCCACGTGTTAATCCAGCAAATACCAGCTTCAATTTGGTGAATAATGCGATGAGCGCGGCTAATGTCTTGCGTAACAACACCGGCAGCTAAACCAAAGGTCGTGTCGTTAGCACGACGGATGACTTCTTCTTCGGTTTCATAGCTTAAAATGCTCATGACAGGCCCAAAAATTTCTTCTTGAACAATCGCCATTTGGTCGGTGCAGTCGCTAAATACAGTCGGTAGTACATAAGCACCATTGGCAAGTTCGCCTTCTGTTGCGCGGCCACCGCCAATTAACACTTTAGCGCCTTGTTGTTTGCCTGACTCAATGAAAGACAAAACTTTTTCCATGTGAGGGAAGCTAGTGAGAGGTCCGAAGTTCGTGTCTTCAGCCATTGGGTCGCCAATGCGAATACGTTTTACGCGCTCTACAACCGCTTTTTCAAAGTCGGCTAGAAGTGATTTTGGAACGAATACGCGCGTACCGTTGGTACATACCTGACCTGAGCTAAAGAAGTTCGCCATGACTGCAATATCTGCAGCACGGTTAAGGTCGGCATCTTCACAAATAATTAGTGGCGATTTACCACCAAGTTCCATGGTCACTTCTTTAAGCGTAGAGCCAGCCGCGCTTGCCATAACTTTTTTGCCAGTTTCCACACCGCCAGTGAATGAGATTTTTTCAATCACAGGATGTTCAGTGAGCCATTGACCGATTTCACGACCCGCACCTTGCACCACGTTAAATACGCCGTCTGGTACGCCAGCTTCTGTATAGATTTCTGCAAGTTTAAATGCAGTAAGTGGGGTGGTTTCGCTTGGTTTGAAAATCATGGCATTACCCGCAGCAAGGGCAGGGGCAGATTTCCATAAAGCAATTTGAATTGGATAGTTCCAAGCACCAATACCAGCAACCACACCTAAAGGTTCACGGCGTGTATAAAAGAAACTTGATTCGCGAAGCGGAACTTGTTCACCTTGAATGGCTGTTGCAAGTCCTGCGTAGTATTCGAGTACATCTGCGCCAGTCACGATGTCGACTGTAGATGTTTCGCTAAAAGCTTTACCTGTGTCGAGTGTTTCAAGACGGGCAAGCTCATCATTTCGTTCACGAAGAATGTCGACAGCACGACGTAAAATACGTGAACGCTCCATGGCAGTCATGGCAGCCCAGATTTTTTGTCCTTGTTGGGCACTTTGTACAGCAGCTTCAATATCTTGTTCAGAAGCTTGTTGAAGAGTCGCGATTGTCTCGCCGTTGGCAGGGTTAATACTATTAAATGTTTTTCCACTGGTTGCGTTAACGTAGCGTCCATGGATATACAGTTGATGAACTTGTGCATCACTCATTTTGTCTCTCCTGCAAAGGCTTGTTCGCAAATTGAACTTGCGTTTGTACATAATCGTAAGCAATGGAACGGGCAAGGTTGCTGTCAAATTCGTTATGACGGCTTAAACTGCCTCGTAACCATAATCCATCAATCAATGCTGCCAACCCTCTAGCGGCAACACTGGCCTGTTGTTCATTCATTAACTTGAGGAAATAAAACTTCAAGTTAGAGTACAGGCGGTGATCATTAATCTTTTGCAAGCGGCTTAAGTCTGGTACATGCATACTTGCTGACCAAAAGTCTAACCAGACCCGCATTGCTTTTTCATTAACCTGACTAATGTCAAAGTTCGAGTCGATAATGGCCTTAATTTGGCTCTCTGGATGCGAATCTGCTTCTGCTCTGTACTGTTCGGTTTTACGACGCAGAACATTTAACATTTCTTGCATACAGGTATTTATCAACCCTTGTTTGTCGCCAAAATAATGGCTGACAATGCCGGTCGACAGCTCGGCTTTTTTTGCAATTTGAGCAATGGTGGTATTGGATAACCCCACTTCATAAATCACGTCGAGTGCGGCATTCATAATTTCTTCACGTCGCACGTGCTCTGGTTTTACTCTGCGTTTTGTCATGTTTTTCCACATCAGCACTTTTAGCGGTGCTTTAAATTCAGCATGTTAACTTGCAGAGCATCATAGCACTTTTTTTATCATACTTGTTATTGATTGAACGTTCAATCAATAACAAGTATGATATGTAAAAATCAATGAATTTTTGAAGATTAGCACGAGGAATAAAGCGCTAAAATCAAAAGTTCTTAAGGATAGGATGATGCGCATAAGTACATTACTTATCACGTTATTTTGAGAAAATACACCGATTGCAAGGAGCAATAAGATGGTGTTGAAAAGTGATAAATATTCTTCAGACCATATTCGGTTAAATCGTTTTGTATTTTGGAGTTCAGCCATCAGTATTGGCATTTTTGGCCTACTTTTTGTGCTGTTTCCAGAAAAAAGTCAGTTTTGGCTGACCTATGTACAAGAGCAGGTAAATCACTTTTTTGGGTGGTATTACATGTTGGTTATTGTGCTGTGTTTGGGCTTTGTCGCTTGGCTCGCTTTTTCAAAAGTAGGGCAGATTCCTTTAGGAAAAGACGACGACAAACCTGAGTTTAGTTATTTGGCTTGGACTTCAATGTTGTTCTCGGCAGGGATTGGTATTGCACTACTTTATTATGGTGTGGCTGAACCTGTTGACCATTTTCTAAGACCGCCTGAAGGTGAGTCAGGAACCATTCAGGCAGCCCGAAATGCGATGACTTATAGCTTTTTGCATTGGGGCATCCATGGCTGGGTACTCTATGCATTGCTCGGCGTCACTTTAGGTTATTTTGCTTTCAGACAAAATTTACCTCTAGCTTTGCGTTCAGCGCTTTACCCAATTTTTGGCGAGCGAGTCCATGGGTTAGTTGGTGATTTCGTCGATGGTTTTGGAATTTTAGCGACGGTTATTTCCTTGGTCACCAACTTGGGAATCGGAGCATTGGTGCTGGTATCAGGCATTTGTTATTTACTTCCGCAAATTCCTAATAACTCAGTGACCTTAATTGCTGCTGTTCTCATCATGATGAGTGTTGCCACGATCACGACAGTGGTTGGCATTGAAAAAGGTTTGGCGTGGTTATCACGTATTAATTTACGTCTGCTGTATGCCTTGCTTTTATTTGTATTTTTAACAGGTCCTACAAACCATTTATTAAATGGTCTTGTACAGAATATGGGAGATTATCTAAGCAATTTTATTGGTAAAAGCTTTGATATGTATTTATACAATCAAAAAGCCAGTGGCTGGCTAGGTTCGTGGACCGTATTTTATTGGGCTTGGTGGATTGCATGGGCACCTTTTGTCGGCATGTTTATTGCGCGTATTTCAAAAGGACGTACGATTCGCGAGGTTGTTTTAGGTGTATGCCTGATTCCTCTCGGTTTTACACTGGCTTGGATCTCGGTTTTTGGAAATACTGCCATTTACTTTATCTTGAACCAGAAACAGAAAGTTTTGGGCGATATGGTTTTAACTGATCCGGCATTGTCTTTATTTAAGTTACTCGAATATCTGCCGTTTAATCCGTATGTTGCTGGCATTGTTGTTGTAATTTGTTTCGTTTTATTTTTGACACCAGTTGGCTCTGGTACACTAATGATCGCTAATTTGTCCTCAAAAGGGGGCACCAATGATAGTGATTCACCAATCTGGTTACGCGTTTTTTGGTCTGTGGTAATTACCATTGTAAGTATTGGCTTGCTTTTAGCCGGTAGTTTTAACTCCATGCAAAGTGCTGTGGTGTTATGTGGTTTACCATTTTCAGTGATTATTTTGCTCTATATGTTTGGTTTAGCCAAAGCGTTAAAGCAAGATGATTTTGACCCTCAATTAGTGAAAAAACAGTTAGCTGTTTCAAAAGACATTTCGGTTCCGTCGAATTGTGACCAGAATAAAGTGACTGAGGTTTTATAACCCCAACCAATCACATCTATATATTATTTTTTGCGTTTAAAGTCGTCTTTTCATTGTTTTAAATAAGAGTGAAAAGACGAAATTAAATATTTTGTTTTTATTTTATTCCTTGAGGATTGTATGGCAACAGATAATCCAAGAGCAGTTGATGATTTAACATTATCTAAATCTAAAAAAGACCCGCTCAATCGTGTGGTTTTTTATTTTTCAGCTGTACTTATTTTAATTTTTTCTCTCGTCACGTTTTTGTTCAATGATTTTGCAAATAGAGTCATGAACGCCGTACTTCAGTGGGTAACCTCAACCTTTGGTTGGTATTATCTGCTTGCCGCAACGTTATATATGGTTTTCGTGATTTTTATTGCCTGTTCAAGATATGGCAGTATTAAATTAGGACCTAAGCATTCAAAACCTGAGTTTAGTTTACTCAGTTGGTCTGCGATGCTGTTTTCGGCTGGTATCGGTATCGATCTGATGTTCTTCTCGGTCGCTGAACCATTATCTCATTATATGCAACCTCCAGTCGGAGCAGGTCAAACCTATGAGGCAGCACGCCAAAGTATGGTTTGGACCTTATTCCACTATGGCTTAACCGGTTGGTGTATGTATGCCTTGATTGGCATGTCATTGGGATACTTTAGCTATCGTTATAACTTACCACTTACCATTCGTTCTGCACTTTACCCAATTTTTGGGAACAGAATTAATGGGGCAATTGGGCATAGTGTTGATACGGCTGCCGTCATCGGGACAATTTTTGGTATTGCAACGACCTGCGGGATTGGAGTAGTACAGCTGAATTATGGCCTACATGTGTTATTGGGGTTACCAGAAAATATCTGGATGCAATTTATCCTGATTGCTGTCGCGGTCGGTATTAGTGTTATTTCAGTGACATCTGGGGTCAATAAAGGCCTACGGATTTTATCTGAAATCAATATTTATGTTTCGGTTGGATTATTGCTGTTTATTTTATTCTTAGGAAATACTGAGTTTTTACTCAATGCCCTTGTCCAAAATATTGGTGACTATTTAACTCGTTTCCCTGCTTTAGCGTTACAAAGTTTTGCTTTTGAACAGCCTAAAGAGTGGATGAGCAGTTGGACTTTCTTCTTCTGGGCATGGTGGATTGCGTGGTCTCCATTTGTAGGACTCTTTCTGGCACGTATCTCAAGAGGACGTACCATTCGTGAGTTTGTATGCGGTACCTTAATTATTCCGCTTCTATTTACACTCACATGGTTATCCATTTTTGGTAATAGTGCACTGCACAGCGTTATTTTTGAAGGCAACCAAACCTTAGCAGCGACTGTGTTAGCAAATCCGGCTCACGGTTTTTATGACCTGTTAGCGCAATATCCGGGCTTTACCTTTATCGCTTCAATTGCCACCGTAACAGGGCTTTTGTTCTACGTGACTTCTGCCGATTCGGGAGCGCTGGTTTTAGGTAATTTCACGACTAAACTTACGAATATCGATAATGATGCTCCGCGTTGGTTAAGCGTATTTTGGGCAGTGGCAATTGGTTTATTAACGCTTGCTATGCTCATGACCAACGGAATTACTGCTTTGCAAAACGCGACCATCATTATGGGACTACCTTTTAGTTTTGTAATGTTCCTTGTGATGGCAGGGCTCTATAAGTCACTGAGGCTTGAAGATTACCGGCAAGCCAGTCGAAGTATGAATGCAGCTCCGGTAGTAGGCAATGTCGATATTCTGAATTGGAAACAGCGTTTAACTCGAGTGATGCATCATCCGGGAACCACTGAAACTCAACGCATGCTAGATGCAGTTTGTCTACCGGCTGTTCAGGCCGTTGCAGGTGAACTTATTAAGCAGGGCATGAATGTAGATGTGCAGCAAACGCCGCTTGAAGATGAAGAAACGCTTTTCCATCTGGATTTCACTATTCATTTGGAAGAAGAACAAAACTTTGTTTACCAGATCTGGCCTGTACGCTATAGCGCACCGAACTTCAGTCAACGTGTAAAACGAGGTAAACAGTTCTATTACCGTCTTGAAACCTATCTTTATGATGGCTCTCAAGATAACGATCTGGTCGGTTATAGTAAAGAACAGGTTATTAATGACATTTTAGATAAATATGAAAGACATATGACGTTCTTACATATTAATCGTATTAGCCCAGGGAATCGTCCATTGTTCCCAGATCCACAAGCTTAAGAGGAAAATGCATGGCTTCTCCTTATCTACATTCTTTTGCTTTATTTTTCTCGTTGCTCAATCCATTTCTAATGAGCATCTACATGATTGGCCTGATCCGTCATTCAGAAGCCAAGGTGTTTAATAAAGCACTGATTCAGGGAAGTTTGATTGCTTTTGTCGTGTTCATGCTATTTGCATGGGGCGGCGAAACAATTTTTAGTAAATATCTGAATGTACGTTTTGAAGCCTTTCAGATATTTGGAGGCCTTATCTTTTTGGTGATTGGCTATCGCTATGTTTTTCAGGGTGCCGATACGATTGGTGAAATGCGCGGTGCACCAGAGCATCTGGCTGGTACCATTGCCATGCCATTTATGATTGGTCCGGGCACCATTAGTGCTGCTGTGGTTACAGGTATTGAAATGTCAATTGGTGAGGCAGCCTTAGTGATTGCCTTCACCTTATTTTTAACCTGTAGTATTTTGATTTTGATGAAATTTTCACATGATCATTTACGCTATAAACATGCCAAGCATATTGACCGCTACTTTGATATTGTCGGTCGTTTATCTGCTTTATTAATCGGTACGATCGCCATTGATATGATCATTAATGGTGTGACTGGCGTTATTACTAAAGTATAGCGAGCGACTTATAACATCGTGCTATGCCATTAAGCGTGGAATAAAATGGCATAGCATCTTCTAAAAAAACTAAGATAAATAAAAAAAGCTTTAAAAATAATGCCTTAAAAATTTAAATTTTAAAAAACAATCAAAGATATTAAAAAATACAATGCTATGTTGTGGATTTAAGCATGTTTTTTTTGTGAATTATCAACCATAATGTTTACTGAGCTTGTTTTAAGACACAGAGTTTAGCTATGCCTACATTAGATGAAATAACCACAGCAACTGATGATCAGTCTGAATTGACGATGTCAGTTTTGATGACGCCTGATATGGCAAATTTTTCAGGTAATGTTCATGGTGGTACGATTCTAAAATTACTAGACCAAGTCGCTTACGCTTGTGCAAGTCGTTATTCGGGTGGCTACGTGGTGACTTTATCTGTAGATAAGGTAAATTTTAAAGAACCTATTTATGTGGGTGAGCTGGTAACCTTCTTGGCAAGTGTTAACCATGTAGGCCGTACTTCAATGGAAGTCGGAATACGTGTTGAAGCCCAAAATATTCAGAAGCGCACAGTACGCCATACCAATAGCTGTTATTTCACTATGGTTGCTGTTGATGAACAGGGCAAGCCATGTGAAGTTCCTCATTTGAAACTTGATACAGAGTGGAAGCGTTGCCGCTTTGAAGCAGCTGAGCACCGTAAGGTTTTACGTCTACAAGAAAACCATAACCCATCTTGTAGCATGTATAAAAAATCTTCTTAAAAAAAAGGATCGAACCGCAGCATGGTTCGATCCTTTTTCTTCTTTACTAAAATTCAGCGTCCATATTTCATTTCAGTAAAATTATCTCTGAGCTTGGAGGAGAGTGCTGAGAGAATTAACGAGTTGCAGGAGCAGCCTCAGAAGCAGAACCTACAGCATCAGATGCAGCATTTGCAGTGTTTGCTTGTTCTTGAGTTGAAACAACAACTTTTTCTTCACCAGCAGTGTTATGTGCTTGGTCGTGCTTAGAAGCAGCGAAAGTTGAAGCAGCAGTTAAAGCAAGTGTAGTAGCGAGTAAAGTTTTAGCTAATTTCATTTTATGGCATCCTTAAATTTCATTTAAAAATAAATTAAACCTAATCGTTCGTACCTACATGAAACCTGTATGGCTGAATGACTAAGCTAGGACACATGCTAAGCCGAGGTTTGGATTACATCAATTAACTTAACAATCTATTACGCCTATCTTAACAATATGAAATATACGGGCCGTTTATGTGCGGAATCTGTAAAATTAAAGGGCTTAATTACACCTTAAAATGTGTAAAAATATTTCTTATCGAATGAAAAAAGATCAATTGTGTTACGTAAAACTTACACTTTGGCATGAATTGTGAATACGCATAAATAGAATATTCCGTTTGAATTTTAATTATCAAAAGTTAATTTAGATTTTGAGTGAGATGTATATCACATATTAAGTGTTTTGGCCTGATAATTGAAAAGTATATCTTCAAAGTGAAAAATCATTTTCATGGGATTTAAACAGTGATATACCTTTCTTAGTTTTGAAACCTTGTTGATTTGAGTCGCTTGTGAAATTTATTGCCCAAAAAACTGTTCCTACCCATATTATTTCCGGTTTTTTAGGGGCAGGGAAAACCACATTATTACAGCATTTATTAAGTCAAAAGCCTAAAGATGAAGTCTGGGCTGTATTAATGAATGAGTTTGGGCAAATTGGAGTAGACCAACAACTCTTACCTCAAGATGAAGGCTATGCAGTCAAAGAATTATTAGGTGGTTGCTTGTGTTGTAGCAGTCAATTGCCTATGCATATTGCTTTAGCTCGTTTATTGAGTGAACAAAAGCCAGATAGACTCTTTATTGAACCGACAGGACTTGGGCATCCTTCACAGTTATTTGACCAACTGACCGAGCCGCATTGGCAAAGTAGTTTAGCCATGAGAGCACTAATTACTGTTGTTGATGGTAGCCGTTTGCACGATACAAATTGGGTTAAACAAAACCTTTATGAAGATCAGTTAAAAGCTGCCCAGATTGTGGTGGTGTCACATACTGATGTGATGACTTTTGAAGATGATCAGGCGCTTGAGTTATTAAAAGAAGAATACAAGCCTTATAACCAAGAGTGGATTAAAACTGAAAATGGTCAGTTAGCTTTAAATAAAATTGATGTAGCTGCTCGTTTAACTGAGCGATCTATACAGCCTTTACTTAAACTTCAAAAGCAAATGACTGAAACCGAGGTTAAGAAGGAAATTCAGCAATTACCTTATCATTATGTCGAGTCGGCACAAGGCTATATTGTGGCAGGTTGGAAATTACCTAAACGCTGGAAATTCGATTTTTATAATTTGCTAGATTTATTATGCGCGCAGCAAGACTGGCTTCGAATTAAGGGAATTTTTAACACAGATCAAGGTTGGAAAGTTTTTAACTTTAATCCTGATCAGTTTAATTATAAGTCTGGTGAAGAGGGTATTGATAACCGTATTGAAATCATTAGCGCACATCATCACGATTGGTTGGCTTTTGAAACGGCGTTACTTGCTTGTCAGCTTGAAAAATAGAGAACATTAAACCAAAGACGATTTAATGTTCTCATAATGGATTTAAGGTTTTGTATCTAACACTGCTTTGGCTTGAGCATGGTCAATATCTTTTTCCCAGTGTGCAATCACTACAGCAGCAACACAGTTACCGATTAAGTTGGTACAGGCACGAATAATGCCAATGAACCAATCTACGGACAGTAGAAGTACTAAGCCAATCGCAGGAAGGCTTGGAATAACTGACAGTGTTGCTGCAAGAATAACTAAAGCCGAGCCGGGAATACCGTGGGCGCCTTTAGAAGTGATGAGTGAAACCAGCAAAATAGCCAATAGGTCGTGAGTGGATAAATCAATATTGCAGGCTTGTGCAATAAAGATCACCCCTAAAGTTAAGTAAATTGAAAACCCATCTAAGTTAAAAGAGTAACCCGTAGGAATGACCAGACCTACCGTTGAATCTTTAATTCCCAGATTTCTGAGTTTTTTCATAATTTGGGGTAAAACAGAGTCAGAAGATGCTGTACCCAAAACAATCGCTAACTCATCTTTAAAATAAGCCACAAATTTGAAGATGTTGAGACCGGCAAGTTTTAAAATTGAACCTAAGACAACCACAACAAATAAAATGCAGGTCGCATAAAACAGTAAAACCAAATAGCCCAATTGTAGAAGTGAATCTAAACCAAATTTGGCGGTGGTATAGGCCACTGAACCGAATACACCAATCGGCGCTAAACGAATAATCAGACCCATAATTTTAAAGAAGACTTCTGAAAAAGCTTCAAGCGCCTGACGTACGAGCTCTGCCAAATGTTTAGGAATTAAAAGTAGTGATACACCAAATAAAATAGCGATGAGTAAAACTTGTAAAATATCGCCGTTTGCAAAAGCGGCAGTGAATGTTTTCGGAATAATATTGAGTAGAAATTCCGAACCTGTGTGCATTTCATGGGCGCGTTCGGTATAGGTGCTTAAATCTTTTGCATCTAAATGGCTAATATCGATGTTCATACCGACGCCCGGTTTAAATACATAAGCCACAATAATGCCTAAAACTAAAGCAATACTGGTGACCACTTCAAAATAGAGAATGGTTTTTGCACCGACTTTGCCCATTTTTTTGATGTCATTTGCACCATAGATTCCCAGTACAACGACACAAAACACAATGGGTGCAATCAGCATTTTAATCAAAGAAATAAAACCATCGCCCAATGGCTTTAAAGATAGGGAGAAATCATGAAAACCAGCCCCAACTGCAACTCCTAAAAAGAGAGCACAAAGAACCTGTAAAAATAAACTACGTTTAAGCTTCTGCCACATAAGTCATCAATTTTAGCAAGAGGAGAATATTTCTCTTTCAAGCAAAAAGCCGGCCAACTCTAAAGCAAGCAGAGCGTTTTGGAAGAATATGCAAATTTCCAATTACTATGCGGTGGATTGCTTAGTTTTTTTATAATTTTTACCTAAAATCGAGTATCCTTAGCGCCAAATTTTGGAACATATTAATCATGGCGCTTAAAGCAACAATTTATAAGGCAGACTTGAATATTGCCAATATGGATGACCATATTTATGGTGATTATCAACTGACGCTTGCCTTGCATCCTTCGGAAACTTTAGAACGTTTAATGGTTCGTTTGATGGCTTTTGCCCGTTTCGCAAGTGATGAACTTGAGTTTACTAAAGACCTTTTTGAAACTGACGAGCCAGCGTTATGGCAAAAAGATTTAACTGGTCAATTAGAAACTTGGATTGAAGTCGGTTTGCCGTCTGAAGATAAAGTTAAAAAAGCCAGTGCGCGTTGTAAAACGGTTGCGGTTGTTGTTTATGGTACACAAGTCGAAGACTGGTGGAAGCGAAACAGTAAAATTAAAACCTTAAGTAACGTTCAGGTGTGGCAAATTGCCCCTCAAAGTACAGCCGAGCTTGAACAGCTCTGTGAACGTACGATGCAACTACAATTAAATGTGATGGACAACGAGTGGACACTTTTAGGTGAAAAGGGTCAGGCAAATGTTGTTTGGACACAGTTACAGTAATTTAGAAAAGCGCAACAAATTCTACAGATTCAGTTGGTACACTAAGTACTAATTGCGATTTTAGAAATTCAGTTTAAGGGTTAAACCATGTCAAATGAATTAGAAATTATCGATTTAAAAGTAGGTGAAGGCAAAGAAGCAGTTAAAGGTGCTTTGATTACAACTCACTATACAGGTTGGTTAGAAGACGGTACTAAATTCGACTCTTCAATTGACCGCGGTAACTATTTTGAATGCGTGATTGGAACAGGTCGTGTAATTAAAGGCTGGGACCAAGGCATTATGGGAATGAAAGTTGGCGGAAAGCGTAAGTTAATCGTGCCTGCTCATTTAGCTTATGGCGAGCGTAAAATGGGTAAGATTATTCCAGCGAATTCTAATTTAATTTTTGAAATTGAATTATTTGATGTCAAAACTCGTGACTAGTGAAAAACTGAAAGCCCTTTAGGGGGCTTTCTTGTTTATATGAGCTTTAAATATAAATACATTATTAATTTATATTTTAGCTTTTTGAATATTTAAGATTATTTTCAGATTATTTGATTATAAATGCTGACTGAAAAACTGTTCATTTGTGAGCAGTGTGATATTAAGACCAACTTTCAAAAAGTTTGTGCCCTAACATCAAATTTCACATAAGTAATCTATATTGTTATTGAGACGCTATTTCATGATTATCCGCTTTGCATCTCCTTTGTTGAACATATCACTTGGCTTGGCCTTGGCAGGTTTGTCAGGCATGGCATTAGCCAAACCACCTAAACTGGACGCTTCAACACTCACGGTGATTGGTTATCATGAAATTACCGATACTAAAAATGCGTTAATTCCTCAATATGCAGTGACGACTCAACAATTTACACAGCATGTCGAGTGGCTACAAAAAAACGGGTTCCATTTTATTACGGTTGATCAGTTGATCCGTGCTCATCAGGGCAAATTCCAACTGCCTACAAAACCAGTTTTATTAACTGTAGATGACGGTTATCAGTCTTTTTATCAAAATGCTTATCCAGTTCTTAAAGCTAAAAAAATTCCGGTTGTTTTGGCTGTAGTGGGTTCATGGTTAGAGCCAAAAGCTGGCCAAAAAGTAGATTTTTCAGGGGAAGAAATTCCACGTGATAAAATCTTAAGCTGGAATGAACTTAAAGAGATGCAAGATAGTGGTTTTGTAGAAATTGCGAACCATAGCTATCATTTGCATCGTGGTATTACAGGTAACCCGCAAGGCAACTCTGAACCTGCTGCGACCACACGTTTTTATGATGTTAAAACACAAACATATGAGAACGATAAACAATATGAAGCACGAATTTATGACGACCTGAAAAAGAATAATGATTTATTAAAAGCGCATGGCTTACGTTCGCCACGTGTTATGGTGTGGCCATATGGTCGCTATAATATGCAAACTGTCCAAATTGCAAAAAAATTGGGTATGCCAGTGACCATTACACTTGATGATGGGGCAGACCATGCAAAACAATCTCTACAAAATATGAGCCGTATTTTGGTTGAAGGCGGAATGACAACTGATGATTTGGCTCAAGAAATTAAAAACCGTGAATTAAATTTAACGGATAATAATCGTCCGCAAAAAATCATGCATGTCGATCTGGACTATATTTATGATCCAGACCCGAAACAACAAGAGCGCAATTTAGGTCACTTGTTAGATCGAATTAATGGCATGGGTGTAAATACAATTTATTTACAAGCATTTTCAGATCCAGATGCGAATGGTTCTGCGGATATGGTTTATTTCCCAAACCGCCATATTCCAATGCGTGCAGACTTGTTTAACCGTGTTGCATGGCAAATTCAAACGCGTACTTCTGTAAGCCGTATTTATGCGTGGATGCCGTTATTGGCGTGGGAACTACCAAAAACTGATCCTGTTTCTAAGGACTTGGTGGTAACTCAGCAGGAAAAAGCGGGTGAACACCTTAATATGGGTTATATCCGTTTAAGTCCGTTCTCAGCAGATGCACGCCAAACTATTCGTGAAATTTATCAGGATTTAGCTAAATCAACGCCGTTTAACGGACTTTTATTCCATGACGACGTCACCTTATCTGATTATGAAGATGCAAGCCCTGATGCTTTAAAGGCTTATGCAAAACAAGGTTTACCAACAGATTTAGCAAAAATCCGTGATAACGATCAAGACTTGCAGAAATGGACTGCATATAAGACAAAATATTTAGATGATTTTGCAATGCAACTCGTTGATGACGTGAGACAATATGAACCGTTCTTGGTGACTGCACGTAATTTATATGCGCAAGTGGCTTTAAAACCATATGCAGAAAACTGGTATTCACAATCGCTTGAAGAGTCATTAAAGCATTATGATTTTACAGCTATTATGGCAATGCCTTATATGGAGCAGGTCGATAATTCAGATCAGTTCTATAAAGACATGATTGATCGCGTGAAACAATATCCTAATGGCCTCAAGAAAACTGTTTTTGAATTACAGGCCACCGACTGGCGTAAAAATGAAAAGGTACCTTCAACTGAAATGGCAGTAACAATTCATTCACTGTATCAGCAAGGAGTAATGCATGTCGGATATTACCCTGATGACCCAATCAAAGATCACCCGGATGTTGACGTAATGCATAAAGCATTTGCTGAAAAATCATCTCGTCTTGTGCCGTAGTCGAGGCTGAAACATGACAATCTTTGCTGCAATATGGTCGCATGCCTTAAAATTCGTTTTTTACTATCCATTATTCATGTCGTATTTATGGATGATGGGTGCGATCATTTTCTATTGGAGAGAACGTCAGGCTCCGCCTTACGATCAACCAGCTCCATTGGAAAGTTATCCAAAAGTCGCTGTATTAGTTCCTTGTTTTAATGAAGGGGATAATGCAGAAGAAACCATTAGCCATGCTTTAAAACTGGACTATCCTCATTTTGAAGTCATCGCGATTAATGATGGCAGCTCAGATAATACAGGTGAAGTACTTGACCGCTTAGCAGAACAACATGAAAAATTGCGTGTTGTTCATTTGGCGCAAAACCAAGGTAAAGCCATGGGGTTGCAAGCCGGAAGCTTAATGACCGATGCCGAGTTTTTAATTGGTATTGATGGTGATGCTTTACTTGATCCACATGCAGCAAAGTGGATGATTCGACATTTCCTTGAAAATCCAACGGTTGCAGCTGTTACTGGAAACCCTCGTATCCGTACTCGCTCAACTTTGTTAGGGCGTATTCAGGTTGGCGAGTTTTCTTCGATTGTGGGCATGATTAAACGTGCACAGCGTACCTTCGGTCGCTTGTTTACCGTGTCGGGTGTAATTACGGCTTTCCGTAAAAGTGCCGTTCACCAAGTCGATTATTGGTCACCAAATATGTTGACTGAAGATATCGATATTACTTGGAAGTTACAGCGTGCAGGTTGGGATATTGAGTTTGAACCGAATGCTTTGGTTTGGATTTTAATGCCTGAAACCCTCAATGGGTTATGGAAACAACGTTTACGTTGGGCAATGGGTGGTGCACAAGTATTAATTAAAAATATTGATGTGTTCACTAAACCAAAATTGAATTTTTTATGGCCGTTAATGTTTGAGCTTTGCTTAACTTTAGTCTGGTCATATTTAATGCTAGCGATGGCTTTGTTATGGTTGGTACATTTTATTTTACCAGTCCCTGCATTAGCTGTTGTGAGCTCCCCATTTTTACCGTATGGTACCGGTATTTTATTGGGGGCAACCTGTCTAATTCAGTTTGCTTTAAGCAAATGGATGGATAGTCGTTATGAACCGCATCTAGGAAAAAACTATTTCTGGATGATCTGGTATCCATTGGTCTTTTGGCTAATCACTATTTCAGCAACCATTGTGGCATTTCCAAAAGTCTTACGACGTGGAGATGAGAAACGAGCACGTTGGGTGAGCCCGGATCGGGGCATTCGCTAGAATGAAATGCAAGAGTCATGAGATTTTAAAGATCGTGCTGTATTGATGTCTGGGGAAAAACCACAGCACTTCGTTAGGTAAAGAGAGAAATGAAGACAGATTCGTTGATTATTGATTTACGCCGTCAATTACCATGGCATAAACGCTATGCTTCTACAACAAGCACAGCCATGATGTGGGCGGTTTGGTTGTTGTTGTGGCGTCCGTTCGTGTTTGTATGGCTATTGGTTGAACTACAAAAAACTCATTTGGTACACCGTTTATTTAGTGCCTTTGGTGTAGGAATTGAACATGGCCTTACCGCATTAATTGCTTGTGCAATTTGCTTATTGTTATGGAGCCATTTGCTACCTGAGCGCCGTGTCGGTGGCAGTGCACTTAAAGCAAAACAGACTGATGATTATGCGCGCTACTTCGATTTACCTGAACATGAAATTGAGCAGGGACGTAGCCAAAAAATTACAGTCGTTCACCACGATGAACTAGGTAAAATCGTGAGAGTTGAATAACGATTAGCCATAAAATAAAGCCCACTTTAAGTGGGCTTTATTTTTTTAAGAATTAAGAAGTCCAAGAATACGTTGCTTAACTTGATCGATGTAAAAATCATCATGAGTGACACGGTACATCAATATCGCTCCCTCATAATCAGCAATACTTTGTTTTGCTAAAATCTCAGCTCGATCTTGAGCAATGCAACAAGCAAAAATAGACTGAATAGCCAGTTGCCAGTCCTGAAAAATACTACGTATTTTGGCTAAAATTTCAGGTGAACCATACGCCGCTTCCATTGAAATTACCCCAATCAGACAACCATTCACGCCTTGGGTAAAAAACTGAACAGCACGTTTATGCATTTGCTCAAAACGTTCAATGGCTGAGAGTTCTGAACTTGCAGTCGTTCCAAATAA
The DNA here is from genome assembly GCF_000196795.1 of Acinetobacter oleivorans DR1. Taxonomy (NCBI): domain Bacteria; kingdom Pseudomonadati; phylum Pseudomonadota; class Gammaproteobacteria; order Moraxellales; family Moraxellaceae; genus Acinetobacter; species Acinetobacter oleivorans. The sequence continues at coordinate 3,131,762 of NC_014259.1, read as the reverse complement.
AGAATGGATTAAATATTGATGAGTACCATTTAACACCTCAAGCAAAAGCGCTTCTTTATTTGGATAATAATAATAAAAAGAAGCTTTGGTGAGGCCGCAAGCCTTTGCCAGCATATCCATGCTCGTTCCTGCATATCCATAAGTTTTGAACTGCCAAGCGCAGTGCTTAAGCAGATCTTCTTTAGTCAGTTTTTGCGGTCTCATTTCACATTATCCAAAACATAAAGCGGTTTTATAAAAAACCATCAAAAGTGGTGCGGATTTTATTCCAGATGTGTTCAGCATCTTTTTTAAAGTAGCCCATGTGGCCAATGGTTTTCATAGCAACATCTTGAGGTTGAAGACTGACGTATGAGACTTGAGCTTGTCGATAATGTTGCATAAATGCGCGACATGAAGCAGGTAAAGCCCAATCATCATCTAGGGCAGAGACTGCATAAATTGGCACTTTGACAGCAGCATATTGTTCAATTAAGTGTTGTTGTTCTGGATCAGCAAAAAAATACTTAGGGTTTTTACACCATTTACGCCACTGTTTATAAACATTGAGGGGCAAATCAGAACCCATATTAAATTTGCTCCAAGGCAAATAACCTGTCACGGCAACAATAGGTGGAAACACAATATTCCAGACCACCTGAACTTTAAAACGTTCTTTCAGTGGCATGTAGCCGTGCCAACCTGCACCTGTACCAAAGGTGTAACAGGCCAATAATTTATCATGATTAGGTAGTAGACCTAGCGCATGGCCACCATAGGAATGACCAACCATGAAAAGAGGTAATGGCTCTTTTGATAGATATTCAATTGCGCCTGCTAAATCGAGTTTGCCCCAATCTAAATAAGACATATCAAATCCTTTCAAAGATTTTGGACTCGATTTTCCTACCCCTCGATAGTCAAATGTGAATATCTGATAGCCAAATTGCATCATATATTCAGCGAAGCGACGGTAAAACTCATGTGGCACACCCGTTGCTCCCGCAACGACAATATTTGCTTTAGCTGGTGTCGTTGCAAAGTAACGTGTGCCCTTGAGTTGATAGCCATCTAAAGCTGGGAATTGTACAGTTTGGCTAAGCTGTTCATTGATTTGAGTTGCTGATTGCATTGCTTTTCTCTTTATTTTTCTAGCGTGAAGAAATTTTATTTACCTTTAAAAACAGGCGGTCTTTTTTGCAACATGGCAAACACACCTTCTTGAACATCTTCTGTGGTGAGTAAAGGTTGAAGATGGCCCTGTAATTGGCTAAAAGCAGTTTCATAACCTTCATTAATGGCTTCACGGGCAGAGGCGAGAGTGGCTTTTACAGCAAGTGGTGCAGCTTGAGCAATATGTTCAGCCAGTTCTATAGCACGGTTGAGCTCCGTACCTTCCGGGCATATCTCTGTAATCAGGTTCATATCAAAGGCGGCTTTTGAATCAAAAGAGTCACCGGTGAGTAAATAGCGCATGGCTTTGGCCCAACCTGCGGCTTGAGTAAAGCGTGCTGTAGCTCCACCAAAAGGTAAGATGCCGCGCTGAACTTCCATCTGTGCAAACTGAGTATTTTCACTTGCTAAGGCAATGTCTGCATTCAGAAATAGTTCGATACCAGCGGTGTAGCAATAACCTTGTACCGCAACAATTAAAGGTTTACTCAGTTTTCGTCCCACTGTACCCCAAGGGTTCACTTCTTCATCACTAAAATCAAAAACACCTGTAGCGAGCTTGGGTTGTAACTCAACTAGATCTAATCCGGCCGTAAAATGGTCGCCATGAGCAAAGATAATTGCACAGCGAAGAGCATCATTATTTTCATATTCGGTAAGCGCCAGCGATAAATCTTTAATCAGGTGGCTATCAAAGGCATTACGTTTTGCTGCCCGATCTAGACCAATTAAAAAAATATGTCCGCGAGTTTCACGACTGACTTTTCCTTCTTGATTTGACATTTTTCCGATGTCCTTTGTTTATTTTTAATAAGTTTTTAAACGTTCGTTTAAAAAGTGTCAAATACAATTTGTTGACTATTCCGTAAACAAAAAATAGAAGGGCGATTAAAATAAAACTAAGTTTTTATTATTAAGTTTAATGTAAGGATGAGGGAGAGAATAACCTGATGAGTGCTCTCGATCAGGTTATAAATATTATGTTGGACGACGTGAGTACATCAATAGCCCTAGGCATAACAAGGTTAAGCCTAAAATAAGATGTGAGCTGAGCTGCTCATGGTTGAACCATGTTCCCCAAAATGTGGCTAATACTGGGGTGATAATGGTAATAAGTAGCACAGTCGTTGGTTGTAGTATTTTGATGAGTTGATAATAGAAAATCATGGCAAGCACAGATGAAAAAACCGCGCTATAGAGCACTGCTAAAGAAATTTTCAGACTTGGAAATTCAGTTGGAAGATGCGACCAAAAGAAAGGTAACAAGCATACATAACCGACCCATGAGACAAGAGTAGCGCCTGTCATTTGTGTAATGGGTGGAATATGCGCTCCGACAGATTTCACGGCAAACGTCGACAAGACATAAAACAGCATCGCGATCAGTTCTAATACAATACCGATGCGGTTGAGCTGAAAACCTGATGAAGACAGCCCTAAAGTAAAACTCATTCCGACAAGAGCAATACCGAGTCCAAGCCATTGCCACACTGAAAAACGTTCGCGTCTTAATAAAAAGGAGCTAATCAGTCCGGACACTAACGGAGAGGTGCCGTAAATAATTGAAATAATGGCAGAGGGGACTTTATCTGCACCCATATAGCAAAACGCCATAGATCCAAATAAGCCAATGGCTCCAGCACAATAACTTAAAACAGCTTTTTTGCTAAAGATGAGCTTTAAACGAAAAAATCTTAGACACAGCAAGGCGATTGGAATCGCCAAACTGAATCGAATAAATAATCCCCATGCCCAGTGAATTTCTTGTACTGTCCAGACGGCCGCGAGTGGAGTAAGTGACCAAATAATGACGACAGCAATAAATTGGCCGGCTGTAGCAAGGCGAGTCGGAGATGACGATAATGCTACAACCGGCTGAATCTGCGGGGTGGATATACTCTGTTGTTCAAATAATGGCTTCATATAAAGCTCCAGAAAGTTTGGTTTTTGTGTTTTAAAAGGACATAAAAAAAGCCGCGTTTTATGGCGGCTTGTGATGAAAATCAGAGGATATATTACAAATTAAATATCTCGATTTTCGTATCTAAAGCGCCAAATTGTCCAAAATAAGGACGTCGCCAATTGACCACATAGAACTTAATCTCTGCGGCGTATGATTGACGCGCTAGACAACAATGGGGTTTAGATAAAAACATGATAAGTATATTAAAATATAGATGATATTTTTATAACATATAAATGGAAAAGTACAAATTAGATTCAAGCATGAGACATGGTTTTTTTGATTACTTTAAATTAGTAGTTTGCTTAGCTTCATATTTTTCCCATAATACCTCGTCAAATTGATCTCAATAAGCAGCTTATGTCACCTCTAGAAATCTTTGCGGTCTTAATTAGTCTCATTGGAGTTGGATTAACCGTCATCCGTAATATGTGGTGTTGGCTGTTTAATTTCTTTGCCTTTGTTTTATATGCCTATTTGTTTTACGAATTTAAATTATATGGCGAAACAATTTTGCAGTTCTTTTTTATGATCGTAAATTTTTATGGCTTTTACTATTGGTTCAAAGGAAAGCAGCAAGATCACGACATTCGAATTGAACCTATTGCTGTTCAAACCGCTATCATCCAAATGATTATTGCTGCGGTAGGTGGCTTACTGTTTGGTCTAGTTCTTAAAAACTTTACTGATGCAGCAGTACCGATGCTTGACTCACAGCTAGCAGCATTTAGTTTACTTGCAACGTATTGGACCAGCCGAAAGCATATTGCGACTTGGGTACTTTGGGTATTTGTCGATATTATTTATGTGGGCATGTTTATCTATAAAGATTTATTTTTAACAGCTGCTTTATATGCAGCATTTGTTTTGATGGCCGCTTATGGCTGGTATCAATGGGAAAAGGTTAAAAAGAAACAGAATTTATCTTCTGAGCCGGTTTAATTTGGAGAATGGTCATGTTGTTGAGCTTAGATGGTTATAAACAGCAACAGTTTGATCAAATTGCCGCAAAAATAATGGCCGAGCCAAAAGAGTATTGTGAATTTAATTCAGTCTCAGATTTTTATAATGCTGCATGGCTTAAGGATTTTCCACAAGGCAGCCAGATTTCTGCCACTGGCTTAGATGACGGTGCTGAAGAGTTTTATGCGGTTGTTCAATTTAAACAGCAGTATTTAAAATTTGATATTAAAGAAAGCGTTTCGGCACTGATTTTTCAAGATATGAATGGGAAAGTATCTAAGCGTAATTTTTAATTTAAGAAATAAAATCACAAAAAAAGCGACTTAACGTCGCTTTTTTTTTAATAAATAAATTTGGAAATTTTATTTGCTGTTTCAACAACGAGGCTTGCGATATCTTCTTTAAATGTTTTTTCATCGTAAGTAGTAATTGGGCAACTCACAGAGATAACAGCGACCATTTTACCGTTTGATTGTTTAAAAATAGGCGCAGCACAGGCTGCCATATCATGATTGTAATGACCCCAGCTCACCATGGTTTTTTGGGTTTTTACATAGACTAATCTTTGTAATAGGGTTTTTAAATTGGTTGGAGTCAGTTCAGAAAAACTATCCCAATCATCAAAGTTACGGTAACGCTGACGTACTTCAGTTTCAGGTAAATCAGACAATAACATTTGACCAATGACGGTTGCATGAGCAGGCCAGCGAGTCCCTAAGCTAATGTTGCTCGTGAAGGTTCCCATCGACTGAATGTTATTTACAAAGACAATATGAGTGCCTTCTAAAATTGAAAGGTGTACCGCAAGTTTGGTTTGGTCACGTAGTTCTTTCATTAATGGGGTCGATAAATCGAGTAATGAAAGTTTAGATAAACTGTTAAACCCAAGCTCCATGACTTTGGAATCGAGAGCATACGTTTTTTGAGATGCTTTTCTTAAATAGCCACAAGATTCGAGTGTATAGATCAGACGAAATGCACTAGAACGGTTCACTTCTAAAATTTCAGCAATTTCTGTAATGGTCATTTCTTGCGCTTGTTGGTTAAATGCTTGCAAAATAGCTAAACCCCGTACAAGTCCGGGTACTAAATAACGATCATCATTTTTTGTTGTTTCTGATTCTTGCGAATCTTCTTCAATTGCTATGCTCATTCGTGTCATTTTCCTATAAATAAAACATGATTCAATTTGGGGCATGCTGCTTTATTTTATAACTATTGTAATTGTTAAAAATGCATAAAACAATTTTTATATTCAAAACTTTGTTTCTTGTTTGAAACGTAACAAAATATTTAAAATTAATTAAGTAAATGAATTTTATATTTATTTTTACTTTGACAAAAAATGATCAAGGGTATTATGCTTAGCCTGTGTTTTGAAAATCAAATTATGTTTTGTATATAAAACAAAATGAGGACGCAAGGTATGAGTTGGATCTCAGTTTGTCAGCAGGGTGACGTTAGCGAAGATGAGCCGAAAGCCATCGAAATTGAAGGGAAAAAAATAGGCGTATTTTTCGTCGACGAAAATTACTTTGCTATCGAAAATGTTTGCCCTCATGCGTATGCCTTATTAACCGAAGGATTTATCGAAGATCAAACTGTTGAATGTCCATTGCATGAAGCAATTTTTGACATTCAAACAGGTGAGCTAAAAAGTGGACCCGGGTGTAGAAACCTATGTACTTACCCAGTTCGTGTTGAAGGACAGGATATTCAAATTCAACTCTAGTCCTCACATGTACAAGGAAGCAGAACAATGAAGACATTTAATGAAAAGTTGGCAAGCTGGATTCATGCAACGCCGGCAACCGAAGCAGGTATCAACAATATTCAAATTCCTGGTCAATCTGAATTGTTGGTTTGGCAAACACGTTATAAAGAACCAACGCTCTATGAACAAGATTTTGTAAAGAACTTGATTCAGGCATTTTCTGCGGGCGCAACAGAGTTAGATGACGTTGTTTCTGCACTTAATCAACAGGGTTTCCGCTGTGAATCTGGTGATGAATGGACTTCTGCAAGCTTTACAGAAGAAATGCAACGTTTAGGTTATTGATTCAGGGAAGAATAAAATGAACGCAATCGTATCAACTTCACAAAGCGCTGAAGAATATTTAGAACTTGGTTTACGTGACCAATGGCATCCGGTTTTAGCAAGTTGGGAAGTCGCTGCTAATCCAGTCGGTATTACCCGTTTAGGCGAAAATATTGTGGTTTGGCGTGATGCCGAAGGTCAGGTTCATGCACTTGAAGATCGCTGTCCACACCGCGGTGCTCGTCTTTCCCTTGGTTGGAACTTAGGCGACCGAGTGGCTTGCTGGTATCACGGTGTTGAAGTTCGTGCTGATGGTGTAGTTGCTGATGTGCCAGCGGTTCATGAATGTCCAATGACTGGAACTAAATGTTTAAAGAACTACCCAGTAATTGAGCAACATGGCGCAATCTTCATCTGGTTTGGTATCGATGCAAATGAACAACCAGCGCCGCTTGAGTTTCCAGAGCAACTTGCAAGCGAAGAGTGGAGTGCATTCCTTTGCCAAGCAGACTGGAAAGTAAACCATCAGTATGCAATTGATAACGTGATGGATCCAATGCATGGTAGTTATTTACATGCAACATCGCACTCGATGGCAGATGGTGATCGTACCGCAGAGATGAAACACCGTACGACCGATAATGGCTTTGTTTTTGAAAAAGAAGGTCAATTAGGTGTGAACTTCGACTGGGTTGAATATGGTTCAACAGGTGCGAGTTGGTTACGACTTTCAATTCCATACCGTAAGCAATTTGGCCCAGGTGGCGAATTCTGGATTGTGGGTTATGCAACGCCAATTGATGCCAATAATACTCGCGTATTTTTCTGGCGCTGTCGTAAGGTAAGTGGCTGGCAACGTAATGTATGGCGCTTCTTATATCGCAATCATTTAGAACAGTTGCACTGGGATGTATTGGAACAAGACCGAATTATTTTAGAAAACCTTGCACCAAATGCGCGTGAAAAAGAGTTCCTCTATCAACACGATGTTGGTCTTGCACGTTTACGCCGTTTAATGAAAAAAGAAGCTGAAAAGCAATTAAAGAAAATTGCTGCGCTAAATGCATCAAACCGTATCGAGATGCAGGAAGAAGCTCATGGCTAATGTAGCGTTGTTGCAAGGCAAAAAAGTTTTAGTGACTGGTGCTGCGCGTGGTTTAGGCCGAGATTTTGCTCAAGCCATTGCCGAGGCCGGTGCTGAAGTTGTGATGGCAGATATTTTGTCTGATTTGGTGCAACAAGAAGCACAAGCTTTACAGAAACAAGGGCTAAACGTTCATGCTGTCACCGTTGACCTTGCCAATGCAGACTCTATTGAAAATGCGGTTGCAAAAAGCGTGGAAGTATTACAAGGACTAGATGGCCTTGTGAACTGTGCGGCACTTGCAACCAATGTTGGTGGAAAAAATATGATTGATTACGATCCTGAACTTTGGGATCGGGTCATGAATATTAATGTGAAAGGCACATGGCTGATTAGTAAGGCATGCGTTCCCCATTTAAAGCAATCTGTTGCTGGCAAAATTATTAATGTTGCATCAGATACTGCTTTATGGGGTGCACCGAACCTAATGGCTTATGTTGCAAGCAAAGGTGCAATTGTTGCCATGACACGTTCAATGGCAAGAGAGTTGGGGCAGTCTAATATCTGTGTCAACACATTGTCTCCGGGGTTAACTTTGGTTGAAGCAACCGAGTATGTGCCTCAAGAACGTCACGATTTATATGTCAACGGAAGAGCGATTCAACGTCAGCAACTTCCACAAGATTTAAATGGAACAGCATTGTATCTACTGTCGGATTTGTCCTCTTTTGTGACAGGTCAAAATATTCCGGTCAATGGCGGTTTTGTCTTTAACTAAGGAGTAGTCAAATGATTACAGGGATCGAGATTTTAAAGTTTGGAGTTGAAGATAGAGCCGCTTCAAACAAGTTTTTGGCAGATTTTGGTTTAAGTCAAAGTGCTTCCGATATTGAAGGCACAGATTTATACCAAACCCAAAATGGCAGCAAGATTTATCTATTTAATTGTGATGATGACCGTTTGCCAGTTGCTATTGAGCAAGGTTCAACTTTACGTGAAGTCACTTGGGGTGTTGATAGTGCTCAAGACCTTGAAGACTTGGCAGCTCGTTTGGCTGATGTAGAAGGTTTTAAACGTTCTGAAAATACGGTTCAGTGTCTTGACCCAAATGGTATGACTATCCGTTTTGAACAAAGTTTTGTGAAAGATGTTCAAGAACTTAAAACGGAAGGAATTAACCAATACGGCAACATTCAACGTGTGAATGCAGCAAGTCCTGTCTATGAAAAAGGTCAACCTGTTGCGATTGGACACGTGGTGTTCTTTACACCAGATTTGGCAAAAACTGAAAATTTCTATATTGAAAAAGTAGGCTTTCATTTATCGGATGCCTATAAAAATCGCGGTGCATTCTTACGTTGTCGCGGTAAAGGTTATCACCATGATTTATTCTTGCTCAGTGTTCCAAATAAACCTGCTGGCTTAAATCACGTTGCGTTTGTAGTACGTGATATCCATGAGGTGATTGGGGGCGGTTTAAATATGAATCGTTCGGAATGGTCAACTTTTATTGGACCTGGACGTCACCCAATTTCTTCTGCTTATTTCTGGTACGTCAACTCACCATTGGGTGGTGCATTTGAGTACTACACTAACGATGACTATTTGACAGAAGAATGGCAGCCACGTGTAGAAGAACATCGTCTAGAGCTTTTCACCGAATGGGCGATTGAAGGTGGTCTTGATGACACAACCCGCCGTCAGGTGAAGCCTGTTTAACAGGTTTGGCTTTACAAGGAAGATGGCTATGGAAAAGATCGTAATTGTAGGTGCCGGACAGGCAGCGGGTTGGGCAGTAAGTACCTTACGTCAAAATGGTTATGTGGGCGAAATTCACGTGGTTTCAAATGAAGATCAAGTGTTTTATGAGCGTCCACCACTGTCTAAGCAAGTACTTTCAAAAGAAGCAACTTATGAAAGTTTAAATCTGTTCTCTCCTGAGCAGGTTCAAGAGTTCAAGGTTCAATGGCATAAACCGGAAATTGCGACAAAAGTCGACCGTGAGCAAAAACAGGTTCATTTAGAAAGTGGCCAAGTTTTGCCGTATGACAAATTGTTGATTGCAACCGGAAGCCGTGCACGTGTACCGGTCAATACATGGCAGTTCATTCCAAATGTTGTGACCTTACGCAATGTGCAAGACTGTGAACGTTTGGCTGAAATTTTAAAGAATGCAAAAAATGTCGCTGTGATTGGCGGTGGCTGGATTGGTTTAGAAATTGCAGCAACTGCACGTAAGCAAGGTAAAGATGTTCATATTTTTGAATATGGCGACCGTTTATGTGCAAGAAGTGTGAGTCTGGAAGTGTCTGCATTTTTAAAAAATATACATGAAGCCCAAGGTACACAAATTCATTTAGACAGCAAGAGCCTTCATTTGGTTGAAGCGCCTAATCAGAAAGTTGAAGTGGTGAATCACCCACAAAATAGTCAGTTATTTGACTGTGTTGTGGTAGGTGCGGGCGCTGATATTGCCAAAGAGTTAGGTGTACACGCTGGTCTCGATGTGAAAGATGGCATTGTGGTGAATTGTTTTGGGCAAACTTCAGATCAAAACATTTATGCCGCAGGTGATGTTGCGATTCATCCGGGCTTGGGTTATTGCATTCAGTCTTGGGCGAATGCGCAAAATCAGGCGATTGCCGCAGCGAAATCAATGCTCGGAATTGAAACTGAATATAGCGATATTCCATGGCTTTGGTCTGATCAATATCACTTTAACATCCAGATTTTAGGTACTTATCAGCCTGAAAAAACAAAGGAAGTGGTCATTCGCCAAGGCGGTGAAGATCAGGTGAGCTATTTATATCTGGACCATGAAAATCGTTTGCTCAACATGATTGCCATTAATGACTCGAAGCTAGTCAAACTGGCAAAACGTTGGATGCAAGCCAACACCGTTTTAGATCCAAAACTATTAGCAGATGCTGAATTTAATGTCATGAAGTTAAAACCGTAAACATTAAATCTGGTTCTCATTACCAAATCGAAGGAATGACACATGAGTAATGAAGAAAAAAGTGGATTGAAGCATTGGGTACCTGCTTTTGTCCTTATGGTGTGTGTGGTACTGGCATTTTTCGACAAGATTAGTATTGCGGTTTTATTTTCAGATCCTCATTTTCAAAGTGCAATGGGAATTGCTGAAGATAAGGCCAAGCTTGGATGGCTCATGACAAGTTTCTTGCTTGCTTATGGTTTTTCATCAGTCTTTCTAAGCTTTTTGGGTGACATTTTTAACCCCAAGAAAATGCTGTTCTGGAGCGTGACCTCTTGGGGTTTACTCATGTTTTGCATGGGCTTCACCACCAGTTATTCAGGCATGTTGATTTTACGTGTACTGCTCGGTTTAGCAGAAGGTCCCTTATTTGCCTTGGCATACACCATTGTTAAACAGACTTACACAGACCATCAGCAAGCACGTGCTTCTACCATGTTCTTACTTGGAACACCGATTGGTGCATTCCTTGGGTTCCCGATTACTGCAAATGTTTTAGCGCACCATGACTGGCACACCACGTTTTTTGTGATGGCTGGTTTAACAGTCATTGCCATTTTCAGCATTGTTTTTGGTTTACGTAACTTGCAGCTCAAGAAAACTGTCGAAATTGATGGTGAGAGTAAACGTACCAATTTCAAAGGCCACATTGCTAACACTAAATTGCTGCTCAGCAACAGCGCATTCTGGTTGGTGTGTCTCTTTAACATTGCGTTGATGACGTATTTGTGGGGCTTAAACAGCTGGGTTCCTTCTTACTTAATGCAAGACAAAGGATTCAATCTCAAAGAGTTTGGGATGTATTCAAGCTTTCCGTTCATTGCCATGTTAATTGGCGAAATTATCGGTGCGTTTTTATCTGACAAGTTAGGCCGCCGTGCAATTCAAGTATTTAGCGGTTTATTACTCGCGGGCATCTTCATGTATGTGATGGTCATTATGACTGAGCCACTATTGATTATTGCTGCCATGTCTTTAAGTGCTATGGCGTGGGGCTTTGGAGTAGCGGCGGTATTTGCTCTGCTTGCAAGAGTGACGACCTCAAATGTAGGGGCGACTGCGGGTGGAATATTTAACGGTTTAGGTAATTTTGCAAGTGCAATTGCGCCTGTTCTTATCGGTTACATCGTGATGCAAACACATAGTTTTAATTTAGGAATTACCTTCTTGGCTGCAGTCGCTGTCATTGGATCGTTGTTCTTAGTTCCTCTTTTAAAACGTTATTAATTCACTGTATAGGAGTTTAAAAAATGACTACACAACAATTCGAATCGTGGGCACAACCAGAAAATGCTTCTTTAGAAGATTGGTTAAACACGCGTATTGCTCGCTTTGAGACACGTAAATATGACTTTGAGGCTTTGAAGTTCCAAGCTGATTACGACCCGAAATATCGCCGTGCACAAATGCGTTACATGGGTACCGGTGCAACAGGTGTTGCAAATGACGGTAACACCGTTCCAGCAGAAAACTTCACGTTTTCAACCATGGTTCTGCCACCACAGTGTGAAGGTCCTTTGCACATTCATCACGATGTTGAAGAAGTGTTCTTTATGCTTCGCGGCGAAATTGATTTGTTCATTGAGCACAACGGCGAAAAATTTGAGACTCGTTTAAAAGAGCGTGACCTGATTTCAATTCCACCGGGTATTTACCGTGGTTTGTTTAACCCAGGTCAAGAAGATGCCTTGATGTGTGTGATGTTAGGAACAGGTAAACCAACCATTCCGAACTATCCACCAGAGCATCCATTGTCTCAAATCAAACGTTAATTGTTTGATGAAGTGAATAAAAGGAAAGAATTGAAAATGATGACACTCATTGAAAAGTTAGCAGAATTTCCGGTGAAAACCGTCACTGTTCAAGGCCAGCAGCAAGCCTATCGGGAAGCCGGTCAGGGCGAGTACCTTGTGCTGCTGCACGGCATTAGTTCAGGTTCTGCTTCATGGGTGAACCAACTTGAAGTGTTGTCTCATCATTTTCATGTCATTGCCTGGGACGCGCCGGGCTATGGCAAATCAGATGAACTTTTAACTGATCAACCCGATGCTACTGATTATGCAAAGCGTTTGGTTGAATTGTTCGATGTTTTAAAAATTGAAAAAGCAATTGTGGTTGGACACTCATTAGGTGCCTTACAGGCGAGTGCATTCGCTGCACTTTACCCAGAGCGAGTGGAACACTTGGTTGTCGCTAACTTAGCGCAAGGTTACCAGCGCCACGATGAACAAACACAAATTCAGGTTTTTGAAAAAAGACCAAAAATGTTGAAAGAACTTGGTGCTAAAGGCATGGCCGAAAGCCGTGGACCTCATTTGATTTATAAACAAGAGCCACAAGCCTTAGCCTTAGTTTCAGAGGTGATGCAACAGTTGACCCTACAGGGTTTCACACATGCATCGTACTTACTGGCATATGACGAAATACGTAATTATTTAACCCATTTAAAAGTCCCATGCACAGTGATTGCAGGGCAGCAAGATCAAATCACTCCTGCGTTAGGTATACAAGAGCTTGCTCAGGAATTGCAGTTGGAACAGCGCTTCATCATAGAAGATGCAGGACATTTAAGTTATGTCGACCAACCGCAAGCATTTAACCAAATTATGTTGACGATTCAGGAACAATCGTAAGAGAGATTAAGGATTATGAGCTTCCAAGTTGAAGGAAAAGTTGCAGTTGTTACCGGTGGCTCATCTGGGATTGGGCTGGCTGCTGTTGAAATACTGGTTGCAGAGGGTGCAAAAGTTGCTTGGTGTGGTCGCGATGAAGAACGTTTAAATGCTTCTAAGCACTATATTTTAGAAAAATTTCCACATGCCAATATTTTTACCAAAGCATGTAATGTTTTGAAAAAAGAAGAAGTTCAGCAATTTGCCAAAGACGTCAAACTCAATTTGGGCAATGTGGACATGCTCATTAACAATGCTGGGCAAGGTCGTGTTTCAAATTTTGAAAATACGCAAGATGAAGACTGGATGAAAGAAATTGAGCTGAAATATTTCAGTGTTTTACATCCGGTAAGAGCTTTTCTTGACGACTTAAAACAGTCGGCAAATGCGTCTATTACCAATGTGAACTCATTACTGGCATTGCAACCTGAACCGCACATGATTGCGACTTCATCTGCACGCGCTGCACTTTTGAACTTAACCCATTCTTTGGCACATGAGTTTACTCAATATGGTGTTCGCGTGAACTCGATTTTACTCGGTATGGTCGAATCTGCGCAGTGGAAACGCCGTTATGAAACCCGTTCAGATTTAAATCTGTCATGGGAGGAGTGGACAGGCAATATTGCAAAAAATCGCGGTATTCCAATGCAGCGTTTAGGCCGCCCAGAAGAGCCTGCACGTGCTTTAGTTTTCTTGGCATCACCATTGGCATCTTACACCACAGGTTCAGCAATAGATGTCTCGGGTGGTTTTAACAAACATTTATAAATATTAGGTGCTGTCATGAAAAAGTTGATGATGATTGGTTTTGGCGCAATGGCGGCAGAAGTGTATGCCCACTTGCCTCAAGATCTGCAACTCAAATGGATTGTCGTGCCATCTCGCAGTATTGAAAAAGTGCAGTCACAAGTGTCTTCCGAGATTCAGGTGATTTCAGATATTGAGCAATGTGATGGTGAGCCTGACTATGTTATTGAGGTGGCAGGTCAAGCAGCCGTGAAAGAGCATGCTCAAAAAGTTTTAGCGAAAGGCTGGACCATTGGTCTGATTTCGGTGGGTACTTTGGCTGATAACGAGTTTTTGATTCAGCTTAAGCAAACTGCTGAAAAAAATGATGCCCATCTGCATTTACTGGCAGGGGCTATCGCAGGCATTGACGGTATTTCTGCGGCCAAAGAAGGTGGTTTGCAAAAAGTCACTTACAAAGGCTGTAAGAGTCCAAAAAGCTGGAAGGGTAGTTATGCAGAGCAATTGGTCGATTTAGATCATGTTGCTGAGGCTACAGTTTTTTTCACAGGAACTGCCCGTGAAGCTGCGACCAAATTTCCAGCCAATGCCAACGTTGCAGCAACCATTGCACTTGCAGGGCTTGGTATGGATGAAACCATGGTTGAGTTAACTGTTGATCCAACCATCAACAAAAATAAACACACCATTGTGGCAGAAGGTGGCTTTGGGCAAATGACCATTGAACTGGTGGGCGTGCCGTTAGCAAGTAACCCAAAAACATCAACTTTGGCTGCGCTTAGCGTGATTCGTGCTTGTCGCAACAGTGTAGAAGCAATACAGATTTAAGAAGGATTTGATCATGGCAAAGGAAATTTATATTGCAGGTGAATGGCGATTAGGCCGTGGTGCAGTCATTCAAAGCCTGTTTCCGGCAGATCAGTCGGTAAACGCTGAGCTTTCAACAGCAACGCTTGAAGATGTAAATGAAGCAATTGAGAAAGCAGATCAGGCTTGGCGTCAACCAAGCTGGAGAAACAGCTTGCCGCATGAGCGCGCACGTATTCTCTACAAAGTTGCAGACATTATTGAAGCACGTGTAGATGAGTTAGCGAAATTACAAACACGTGATAATGGTAAGCCTTTAACCGAAACTCGTGGCTTGGTGATGAGCGCGGCGGCAACTGCACGTTATGTTGCTGCGGCATGTGAAACATTGAACGATGAGCTCACCACTCAACGTGCTCCAGACTTTATGACCATGAGCGTGCATGAACCTGTAGGTGTTGTGGCAGCCATTACCCCTTGGAACTCTCCAATTGCGAGTGAAGTTCAAAAGCTTGCTCCAGCTTTGGCAGCAGGAAATGCCGTGGTTTTAAAACCAGCAGAAGCAACTTCACTGATTGCTTTAGAGCTTGCCAAGATTTTTGAAGAAGCTGGCTTACCAAAAGGCTTACTCAGTGTGTTAGTTGGTCGCGGTTCTGTGATTGGTGACGCAATTGCTCAACATCCATTGGTTCGCAAAATCTCTTTTACAGGTGGAACAACCACGGGTCGTCATTTGGCACACATTGCCGCAGATAAACTCATTACCACTTCGCTTGAGTTAGGTGGAAAGTCACCAACCATCGTTTTACCAGATGCTGATGTAGAACTTGCTGCTAAAGGTGTTGCGTACGGTATTTTTAGCTCAGCAGGCCAAGCGTGTATCGCAGGTTCTCGCTTGTTTATTCATAGCAGTCTTTACGATCAGTTTTTAACGCGTTTGGTTGAAATTACCAAAGGCTTACGTGTGGGCCATCCGGAACAGGCTGGTGTGCATTTAGGGCCACTGGTCAATGACAAACATTTGCAGTCAGTTGACCGCTATGTGCAGCTTGCTAAAAGCGAAGGTGGTCAGGTTCTGATTGGTGG
Organism: Acinetobacter oleivorans DR1; assembly: GCF_000196795.1. Taxonomy (NCBI): domain Bacteria; kingdom Pseudomonadati; phylum Pseudomonadota; class Gammaproteobacteria; order Moraxellales; family Moraxellaceae; genus Acinetobacter; species Acinetobacter oleivorans. The sequence continues at coordinate 3,116,249 of NC_014259.1, read as the reverse complement.
TGAAGCGCTTACCACTGGTGACTATGCCAAAGGAAGTTATTACTTACCGACCATTATTACGGGCTTAAATAACAGTGCTCAAACCTGTCAGGAAGAAATTTTTGGCCCTGTTTTAGTGGTTATGAAATATGACAACGAGCAAGATTTAATTTCCCAAGCCAATGACAGTTGTTTTGGCCTTGCCGCAGGCATCTGGACTGAAAGCTATCGCAAAGCTTGGCGCATCGCACGTGCGTTAGAGGTTGGAACGGTATGGATTAATACCTACAAAAAATTCTCGATTAGTGCGCCGTTTGGTGGCTTTAAAGATAGTGGAATCGGGCGCGAAAAAGGCCGTTTGGGCATTTTATCGTACATGCAACAAAAGAGTATTTATATGGGGCTGAATGAACAGCCTAACCCTTGGTGCGATTAATAAATTCAAGGACTGAAAAACAAATTTTGAGGAACAGACATGACTGAACGTGTAAATGTAGGCGAAGCAATCGCAAGAGTTTTAGAAGCGCACCAAGTTGATAGTATTTATGGTGTTATTTCCATCCACAATTTACCTATTGCCGATGCAGTAGGGCGCCGTGAAAAAATGCGCTTTGTTGCAGCACGTGGTGAAGCGGGTGCGGTTACTATGGCAGATGCACACTCACGCTTTAAAGGCTTAGGTGTAGCGTTGACCAGTACAGGCGCTGGTGCAGGTAATGCGGTAGGTTCATTGATAGAAGCAATGAATGCTGGTAGTCCTGTATTGCATTTAACTGGTCAAGTTGAGCGTGAATATCTCGACCGTGATGCAAGCTTCATCCATGAAACCAAAGACCAACTTACATTCTTACGTGCATCAAGCAAAGCAGCGTTCCGTATTACCAGTCCAGACAATGCAGTTGGTGTGATACGTGAAGCAATCCGTGTAGCAACCACGGTTCCAATGGGACCAGTAAGTGTAGAGTTACCAATTGATGTACAAGCAGCAGAAATCGATTTGCCACTTAATCTTGGTCCAGTGAAAGCACTTGAGTTGCCACAGGCAGAGCAAGCTGAAATTGATCTTCTTGTCAGTGAAATCAAAAAAGCAAAACGTCCGATTTTCTGGATTGGCGGTGGAACTTTAAATAGCGTTGCCGAAGTTAAAGCCATTGCAGATTTAGGTATTCCAGTAGTGTCGTCTACGCACGGCCGCGGTGTTTTGGCAGATGATCATCCACGTAGTTTAGGTGCTTTCCATAACTCAGCAGGTGTTGAGCAGTTATTAAAAGATGCTGACTTAATGGTTGTGATGGGTTCACGTTTACGTAGTAATGAAACAAAAACTTATTCGGTTGAATTCCCTGAAAATATTATTCAGGTTGATGCAAATCCAGTGGCTCAGCAACGTAATTACAAAATCCGAAACTTCATTTGTGGTGATGCCAAAGATGTCTTAACACGTGTGTTAGAGCAGCTTCAAGGAACTTCAAAAGTTGATGCCAATTACGATGCTGCTGTAGTGGCAGCAAAACAGGCTGCAATTGATGCACTGCGTAAGCAAATCGATCAGTACGCTTTAATTTGTGATCACTTGCGTGCAGCTTTACCTCAAGACGGCATTTTTGTACGTGACATCACCATGTCAGGTAGCACATGGGGCAGTCGTTTATTCCCTGTACAAGCACCAAATCAAAACATTCACTCACTCGCGGGTGCAATTGGTTTAGGCCTTGCAACTGCAATCGGTGCTTCGGTTGCTAACCCTGACAAAAAAGTGATTGGTCTAGTCGGTGATGGTGGCTTAATGCTGGGCATTGGTGAAATTGCAACTATGGTGCAAGAAAACACCAACATGGTCTTAATGATTATGAATGACGGTGGTTATGGCGTAATGCGTGGCATTCAAAATAACTACTTTGGTGGTCGCCAGTATTTCAATGAATTGCATACACCTGACTACAAACTCCTTGGCGAATCAATGGGTGTGAAGAGCTGGAAAGTGGGTAGCGCAGATGAGTTTAAAACGGTTATTCAAGAGGCTATTGCTTTTGCAGGACCAACCGTGATTGAGCTCGATATGAACTCGATTGGACCATTAAACTTCGCGGGTCCACCGCAAAAGAAACTGTATTAACCAGTTTGGATGGTTTAGTACATATGCGATGGGAGCTGCTAAGCCATCCTTTTTTTAGATAAATTTTTTTGTCTAAAAAACAATAAAAACGAAGTTTTACAGGTAAAACAAATAAAGTTCCAGCAGGACGCTGGAACTCAATCAAGGATGTAGAGATGAAAAAGACTTCATTGATCATGGCATTCATTGCACCGCTTACGCTGGGGGTAAGCGTCAATGCATTTGCAAAAGATTCATTGCTTGAATGGAAAAGTGATGATGGCACCGACTCATTAAAGTTAGGTGGGGTGGTTCGGTTAAATCAGCGCTATGAAGATTGGGAAGGACCGAACCGTGGTTTTGGTAAGCTCCATTTTGATATTTTCAGGGTTGATCTCAAAGGTAAATTTGATGATGCCTATATCAATGCCAGCTATATGTTTCAAGACCAACAGAAAACGTCCATTGAAAAAGCATATGTCGGCTATAACCTAGATGCGAATAACAGCATTGAAGCAGGTTTGGTTTATAAGCCTTTTACGATTTATCCTTATCCGCAAAATGGCTGGACCTATCACATTCCATTCTTTTTAGGTTATGGCAACAATATTGCACCGGGGATTAACTGGAATTATCACGACAAAGACTGGGATTTAAAACTCGGGTATTACCCGCAAATGTTAGAGACGAATTTGCGTTATTCACCTGAAAGTGCAACTTATGATGACTTGGCAGGAAATGCATTTCCATCTCAAAAAGCCTATCAAAATGAAAAACGCAATCAGGTGAATACCCGCATTGTTCGCAAGTTAGAAACTGATTTCGGTAAGCAAGAGTTCGGTGTATCGGGTGCAATTGCTCAGCTACATAATGATATTACCGACAAAGACGGCAAATATTATGCAGTCGGTTTGCACACCGAAAACAACTACAAACGCTTTAATTTACAAAGCTCGGTCATTCATTATCAATACGATGCTAAAAATCCAGATGGTGTAAATAGTGATATGACTTTAATGGGGGCGAATGGACTTACACCTGCTTATTTCATTGCTTCGGAAGGGACGATTGCCAGTTTAAATCTTGCCTATACTTTGCCTGTCACCAATATGGGTAAGCTAAAAGCCATTAAGTTTTATAATGACTATAGTTACCTTGATAAAAAACGTGATGATTGGTCCGACTCGCAAATGAACACCACAGGTATGATGTTTATTGCTTCACCATTTATGGTTTGGGCGGATTATACGTGGGGTAAAAACTCCAACATTATTGGGGGGGCAACCAACTCAACAGGTTATACCTCTGCAACCTCGCCAAACAGCGATAAATGGTTATACCGTATTAACTTTAATATCGGCTTTACTTTCTAAACTAAGCAGCAATAAAAAACCACGCAATCGGCGTGGTTTTTTATTTAATAATTTAAAGCTTTTAATATCTGTTTTTTTCAAACTTATTCCAAAATACAAAAGCAGTCACAAAGGCTAAAATTGTTAGCGCGAAAATATAATACATCGCACCAATATCACTATATTGACTGAGCCAATGCACTAAAGGCAGTGTCATACCACCAACAATCGCATAAGACAAATTATAAGAAAATGAAATGCCCGAGAAACGCACAGGCGCGGGAAACATTTTGACCATACTGCTCGACACCATGCCAACAGTACCAGAGCATAGACCCAACAACATATATAAGCCAAAAATGGTTGAATGGGCGGCATGTCCTAAACTGTTATAAAAAACTGCTGCTGTAAGTGCAACGGCAAGCGCACCGACCATCATGACTTTGCCACAGCCAAAACGGTCAGCAAAATAGCCTGCCAAAATACAGCCGACCATTTGCATGACAATGGCGGCACTTTGCATTTCAAAAGTCTGTGCGCGTTCAAAGCCAAATGAACCAATCAATAAATTTGGCATGGCTAAAATCACTACCACCACGCAGCCCGTTAAAAACCACGTAAATAACATGCCAATTGCAACGGCTGTTTTATGCGTTTTTAATACTTGTTTTACAGGCATTTCTTTTGAAATTTCTTTACGTGCCTGCATGGCTTTAAACACTGGAGTTTCTTTTAAATAAGTCCGTAAATAAAGTGCGACTAGACCAAAAATACCACCTGCAATGAAAGGAATACGCCATGCCCAGTCGTGAATCTGTCCTTCACTAAAATTCAGTGAAATCCATAAAGACATCAGCGCGCCTAGTAAAATTCCTAAAGACAGTCCGGCAGTTAGTAAACCATTTGCCAGTCCAATTTTTCTTTCGGGTACATGTTCTGACACAAAGGTCCATGCAGCTGGAATTTCACCCCCAATCGCAATCCCTTGCACTACACGCATAAGTAGTAAAAGTAGGGGGGCTAAATACCCAATATTTTCAAAGGTCGGCAATATCCCGATAAACAGAGTAGGTAGCGCCATTAGCAAAATAGAAAGTGAAAACAGTTTTTTACGCCCGACTAAGTCACCAAAATGGGCCATAACAACTCCGCCTAATGGCCTAAAAAAGTAACCTGCTGCAAAAATACCGTAAGTGTTAAGCATGGCCCAAAATGGGCTGAGTGTGCTGGGGAAAAAGAGGTCAGAAATGATTTTGGCGTAAAACACATAAATCACGAAATCGTAAAACTCTAAAGCACCGCCCAATGAAGAAAGGGCAAGAGTTCGTTTATCTTCTTTATTAAGATAGTTCGCATCCTGCAAAGTTAAGTCCTGATCCATTTTTTACTTAATTGTTGTAATTGAAGTTTGGATATTAATGGAAAAGTGAAGTAAAAGTAAATGGAGGAAATTTGTTCTATGAAGAGGTGTAGATTTTCATCACTCAAATAAAAAAGCTTTAAAACAAAAAACGCATTAGATGAAACAAAAACAGATGTAGGAATGACTTTTCTTTTGAGCTGTTCAGCGACACAATAAAACTTGTCATAGCCAGTTTAATGAGAGATTCAAAGAATGAGTGTAGTTTTACCAGTCGCAAAGCGTGGTGAAGATATCTTAAAACTGATTGCGGCTCCTGTCTCGGCAAATGAGTTAAACAGTGATTGGCTTTATCAGCTTGCTGCCGCTATGCAAGCAACTATGCTTGAACGTAATGGAGTAGGGATTGCCGCACCGCAAGTTTATATCTCTAAACGCGTCATTATTGTGGCTTCTCGGCCGAACCCACGCTATCCCGACGCACCTGAAATGGATGCTGTGGTGATGGTTAATCCTGAAATTTTAGAGTTCTCAAATGAAACGCTTTTGGGTGAAGAAGGCTGCTTAAGTGTGCCAGATGAGCGTGGACAAGTTGAACGTGCAGAAATGGTTAAGGTGAAATATTTAACACTTCAGGGTGAAGCCGTTGAAACAGTTTTCCATGGTTTTCCGGCTCGAATTGTTCAACATGAAGTCGATCATTTAAATGGAGTTCTATTTGTAGAAAGAATAATCTAATCTTCTATTTAAAGTTTTTAAAAACGTATAATGAGCTTGAAATAAATAAGCCATCGGAATTACAATACTTATATCGTGATTTTTATTTCACTAAAAAATTATAATTTTAATATTATCAGCAGGTTGTGCTGAAAAAATGATCGAAAGTGTAAATCTCCTCATTTAAGGTTACTGACCATGAAAACCCCTCTCCCAGATTATTTGGCAAATGTGATAGAAGCCTGTGAGGTAGATAATAGCGGACATCTAGCTGACTATATTCCAGAGTTAGCAAATGCAAATCCAGATCGATTAGCTTTGGCCATGTCTACGGTAGATGGCGAAATTTATTCGATTGGAGATGATGATGTTGAATTCACCATTCAATCGATTTCTAAACCGTTCGTATATGCCTATGTTTTACAACAGCTTGGCATTGATGCAGTACTTGCGAAAGTAGGGGTAGAGCCTTCGGGGGAAGCCTTCAATGAAATTTCATTGGGTAAAGACGGACGTCCGAAAAACCCGATGATTAACTCTGGCGCAATTACTGTACATTCCTTGATTCAGGTCAAGCATGGTTTACATAGCGCAGAAATTCTACGCCGTTTTATGAGCGAGCTTGCAGGGCGTGAATTAAGTTTTGATGAGTCTGTCTATGATTCGGAAGTCAAAACTGCCTACCGTAATCTTTCGATCGGTTATATGTTGCGAACTGTCGGAATTTTAGAGACTGACCCTGTCGATATTGTGAATGGTTACATTCGCCAATGTGCGATCATGGTTACAGTTAAAGACTTGGTACGTATGGGCAGTGTACTTGCCAACGGTGGGGTCGACCCTAAAACCGGAAAGCGCCTATTGAATCGATCTGTCGTTAGACAAGTGCTCAGTGTCATGATGAGCTGTGGCATGTATGATGCCGCGGGTGACTGGTTGTCGACTGTTGGTATTCCTGCTAAAAGTGGTGTAGCAGGCGGTATTTTAGGTGTGCTGCCAGGTCAGGTCAGTATTGCTGCTTTTTCTCCTCGTTTAGATGAGCATGGTCATAGTATTCGAGGCATCGATATTTTAGAACGGTTATCCCGTGACATGGGATTACATCTCATGGAAGGTACACCTTCTGCACAAACGATTGTACAAAGCCATTACCGTACAGGAAAAGATGCTTCATTAAGTGTATATGTGCTTCGCGGTGTATTGAAATTTACCGAAGCTGAAATGTTGTTGCGCATTTTACAAGATGAGACAACTGACCAAAGCACAATCGTCATTGATTTAACCCAGATTTCACTTATCCACGATGTGGGTAAACGTATGTTCTTAGAAGGCGTAGATCGTTTGATTGATGATGGCCATACTCTTGTTTTAGTGGATCCTGAACAACGATTAGATCATGCGAGAACTGGTAAAGATCGTGAGCTTCATGTCTATCACGATTTTGATGATTTGCTCGAAAAGCATGACCTACCTGCAAAAAAAAAGACTTATAGCGACATCGCAGAACTTCTAAACTGCTGAGGTGTTTTTCCTAGATGTCGCTTAAACATCGCACTGAACGCGCTGGGGTTGTTGTACCCCAGTGATTCAGAAATTCGAACAATAGATTCACCATTCGCAATTTTACTTAAGGCAAGTGCAATATGCATTTGCTGGACCCACGCCCGATAAGACAGTCCAGTTTCTTTTTGGAACATACGCATTAGGGTTCTAGAACTCGCACCAATCTCATCAGCCCAATCTGTTAAGTCTTTTGAATGGTCAGGAGTATGTAATAACTCTTGGCAAATTTTTAATAGTCGCTTGTCTTTCGGCCAAGGAATTTGAATAGGCAACAAATTGGCCCGATGGATTTCTTCAAAAATCAAAATTTGTAAAGAACGGGAAAGCTCTTGAGACGTCGCAGTATTTGGCGTGTCTTCTCGTTCAATTTCATTTAAACGAATCAAAAGCTCATGCAACAGGTTGCTTACCCGAATAATAAAGCAATGCTGACCCATTAGAGCTGCTGCATTTACTTCAACTAACGCCGTATTTAACTTCACGTGACTTAGTGAAATCACACTGTGCTCAACATGAGCAGGAATCCATAAAGCACACATGGGCGGTACAATCCAGACATTGTTCGGTGTAAACACCTGAATATTTCCTGTGGATGCATACAAAAACTGCGCACGTGTATGTGTATGAGTAGGGGTGATTTCTCGATAAGAATGCTCAGAAGATAGTCCAATCACAAGTTCAGACAAATCAGACTGAATAAGAGAATCGGACATAAACTATCCTAAAAATTGTCACTTATACAATGATTATTGGAAGATAACTTTATAAGCGACAATTTACAATAAGCATCTTACTTAGAATATTGGAGTTTTTCAGGTATGACGTCTTCAATACAATTGAAAGATGGTATTGCCAATACCGTTGCACATGATCAGCCTCAAGGAATGATTATTAAAATTGTAGGCGCCGTGGCGGTCGCACATTTACTGAATGATTTGATTCAAGCAGTGCTACCCGCTATTTATCCAATGCTAAAAGCAAACTTTTCGCTGAGTTTTGCTCAAGTTGGCCTGATCTCATTTGTATATCAAATTACAGGTTCACTGCTTCAGCCTTGGATTGGACTTTATACCGATAAACATCCAAAACCGTATCTTCTACCACTCGGAATGATGGTCACATTCTGTGGCATTATCTTGTTGGCATTTTCACCAAGCTTTGCTGTGTTGTTATGTGCATCTGCACTTATTGGAGTAGGCTCTGCAACTTTTCACCCTGAAGCTTCACGGGTGGCACGAATGGCATCGGGTGGGCGCTTCGGTACGGCACAGTCGACTTTTCAGGTGGGTGGAAATACAGGTACTGCCATTGGCCCATTATTAGCAGCGTTATTGATTGTTCCATTTGGGCAGCATGCAGTTGCGGGCTTAGTAATATTTGCACTTTTAGCGATTTGGGTTTTATTTGGCGTAAGCCGCTGGACGGTGAGTCATGCTAAAAATCAGGTAGCTACACGTGCAAATCAAGCACAAAGTAAATTGCATGGCCGTAAGCTGATCATTGCTTTGAGCACAATTAGTTTATTGATGTTTGCTAAATTTACCTACATTGCCAGCATTAGTAACTACTTTACTTTTTATCTTATTCAAAAGTTCCATATCAGCATCCAGACCGCTCAATTGCATTTGTTTGCATTCTTAGCTGCTGTTGCTTTAGGTACATTTGCTGGTGGCCCAATTGGTGACAAAATTGGTCGTAAAGCTGTTATTTGGGTTTCATTTGTGGGTATGGCGCCGTTTGCATTAATGATGCCGTATGCAAACTTATTTTGGACAACAGTTTTCTCAATTATTGCAGGTTTGGTGTTGTCGTCTGCTTTTGCTGCAATGGTGGTTTACGCACAAGAAGCTGTTCCGGGCCGTGTGGGTATGATTGCAGGTTTAATGTTTGGTCTTATGTTTGGGGTAAGTGGTATTGCCGCAGCAGGGTTGGGACATTTAGCTGATATTAACGGCATTGAATGGGTATTTGGTTTATGTTCATTCCTGCCATTACTTGGGTTTGCCACCGCATTTTTACCAAACACAAAAGTTAAATAAAGGAAAAGACTCTCAGTTATATTCAGCTGAGAGTCTTTTTTAGATAAATATAGTGTCAATTCAAAAGACTATTTTTGAATACCAAACTTAAATACGGTGACACTGTTATAAGTTTGATTTGGGTTCAAACGTGTAGAAGGGAAAGATGGTTGATTCGGACTATCTGGAAAATGCTGCGTTTCTAATGCTAGCGCATCTGCTTGTCGATAGAGTACGCCATTTGCCCCAGCAATATTTCCCAGTAAATGATTGGCTGTATACATTTGAACGCTTGGTTCAGTAGTCAAGACTTGCAGTGTCCGTTTAGATTTTGGGTCAAAAACATGAGCAGCAAGATTTAACTTTCCTTGAGACTTTTGATTAAGTACCCAAGTTTGGTCATAGCCATATCCATAGGCCAATTGCTGATGATTCGCTCGAATATCTTTCACAATTGCTTTAGGCGTTCGAAAATCAAAAGGTGTACCTGCAACCGAAGCTATTTCACCTGTGGGTAAAGAGTTTTGATCGGTTACCAATATACGGTCTGCATTAAGTTGTACAACATGATCGAGCACACCATAAGGGTTATTGCCAGCGCCTGATAAGTTGAAATAACTGTGGTTGGTGAGATTGACGACTGTCGGTTGATCAGTTTTAGCTTTATATTCGATCTGGAATTCATTTTGATCTGAAAGACTGTAGATCACTTCTACATCTAATTTCCCCGGAAAACCTTGATCACCATTTGGACTGGTTAACTTAAGAGAAGCTTTAACGGTTTCACCTTTAGAAACCAAGGGCTTAACTTGCCAAACACGTTTATCAAAACCCGGATTACCGCTATGTAATGAATTCGGTCCATTATTTTTTTCAAGATTATATGTTTTTCCATCTAAGCTAAATTTAGCATTGCCAATACGATTCGCATAACGGCCAATTAACCCACCAAAATGAATGCCTTCCTTAGTATCAGTAACTTCATAGCCTTTTAGGTCATCGAAGCCTAAAACAATATTATTTTGTTTACCTTGTGCATCGGGAGTCAAAATCTGGGTAATTACCCCACCAAAACTAATAAAAGAAACCGAGACTCCTTTGTTATTGCTCATGGTGTATAGATCAACTTTTTGACCATCTTGAGTTGTGCCGTAGGGTTTTACGTTTAATGTTGCTGCATTTGTAATTTGCGCAAAGCTATAAAGGGTGAAACTTAAAATTACTAATTTTTTCATGCTTATACTCTATTTTTTAATCGTAGGATTGGATGAATATAAGATTGATTTTTCGTCTTTTTAAAGAGTTTTTTATTATATATAGTGTTAATGATGATTAGCGCTGTTAACTCTAATTATTGAACAAACTGGCACTAATCCTATTAATAAAACTCAACGGTAAGCTATTTTATGAATCATCCCGACTCGGTTTTAAAATTTTCACTTGGTCTTAATGGCTTGTCATTTGACATAGATAATCAAAATATTCAACTCGAACAGGGCTTGGGGTTTGTTGATTCAAAAAGTATCGGCCATGGTGTTATTGATGAACTTGCTATCGAAAAGATGATTTATTTTATTGAAGAAATCATCGAGTCAAAGCCACTCAGAAATCTAAAGATAAGTGGTGTAGCTGTTACGTCTGATGCCGCTATGACACACCTCAGTCAGTTATTTTTTAGTGCAAAAAAGAAAATCAGCCGTATTGAGCTTGAGCATGGATTCAATGATTTTATTGAGCGTTTGAGCTATTACATAAACCAAGTAGCTCCAGATCAGCTTTATATTTTTACTTACTTTGTATTTGTTCGAGAGATGATGCATCACTTAAGAGTTGAGGAAATTCAGATCCTTTAAGAAATGACTTTCTCAATCCGCCAACTCATCATAAATCCAGTTTAAAAAAAGCTCAATTTTAGGAATAAATTGATGCGTTCGCGGATACACCAAATGATGAGCAGAAATAGGAATCGATAGCTCATCTGCAAAAACTCTAACCAACTTTCCAGAGTCCAAATAATTTTGAGTAAGCAAATTACTTTCTAAAACAAAACCTAGCCCATGTGTGGCTGCTTCAAGTGACATATAAGAGCGATCAAAACTCAAAGTATAAGGAAATTCAGGAATGCTTAAACCCTGATGGGCAAACCATTGTGGCCAAGTAACCAAGGTTGAGCGCGATAAAATCAGTTCTTTTTTTAATAAATCTTGAGGTTTATTTACTGGACTGCGTTCAAGTAGTTTGGGGGATGCAAGTACTTCTAGCTTTTCATTACGAATCGTTCTGATTTCTACCCCTGTCCAGTTGGGCAAACCATGACGAATATCAATATCGATCTTATCGCGAGTAAAGTGCAAATTTTCATAAGAACACGAAAGATTGACCTGAATCATTGGAAATTTTTCTTTAAATGATTCAAGGCGAGGCAGTAACCAGAGCAAACCAAAACTTGGAGATGAGTGAATATATAGACTGTCTTTAGGACTTTTATCGGCAGCTTTTTCAGTCGCTAACATTAGGTTATGCAAAATGGTCGTAACGTCTTGAAAATAGCGTTCGCCAGAAGGGGTAAGCGTCACACCACGAGCACCACGAATAAATAAATTCTGCCCAATCATTTCTTCAAGCTTAGCAATTTGGTGACTTACTGCCGAAGGCGTGAGATTCAAATGCTCGGCTGCCTTGGCAACATTGCCGAAACGGGCGGTTTGTTCAAAAGCCTGTAATGTTTTAATTGAGGGCATCTGGTTGAAATTGTTTTCACTACTATCCATGAAATGATCCGTTTTTATCCATAAACCTTATTTAAAAATAGCATAGGCATGAATTTTTTTCATGTCTTGTTGAATTCGAGCTGATTGCTGGGTTTTGTGAAAAAAGAGATTCTAAGTCAGAACTCAGGATATAAAGCGTAAAAGAGGATTGAACATGTTACTACAAGGAAAAGTGGCATTAATTACCGGTGCAGCATCAGAGCGTGGAATTGGGCGAGCAACCGCAGAAATCTTTGCACAACAAGGTGCCAAAGTCATTATTGTTGATTTAGATATTACTCAAAGCCAAAACGCTGCAAAGGCACTTGGTGAAGGACATTTAGGTCTTGCTGCAAATGTTGCAAATGAAGAACAGGTCAAAGCAGCTGTTGAACAAGCACTAGAGCACTATGGCAAGATTGATATTTTAATTAACAATGCTGGCATTACTCAGCCAGTTAAAACCCTTGATATTCAGCGCAATGACTATGATCGTATTTTAGACGTCAGCCTGCGTGGAACACTGATTATGTCTCAAGCTGTTATTCCATCCATGAAAGCAAATGGAGGTGGAAGCATTGTGTGCTTATCTTCAGTTTCAGCTCAACGCGGCGGTGGTATTTTTGGCGGGCCACATTATAGCGCTGCTAAAGCAGGCGTGTTAGGTCTGGCAAAAGCGATGGCTCGTGAGTTTGGTGGTGACCAGATTCGTGTAAATTCTCTTACGCCGGGTCTAATCCATACTGATATTACTGGCGGTTTAATGAATGATGAACGTCGTCATGACATTCTTGCAGGTATTCCACTTGGCCGTTTAGGTAAAGCGCAAGATGTTGCAAATGCAGCATTATTTTTGGCAAGTGATCTGTCAGCTTACTTAACTGGCGTAACACTCGATGTAAATGGTGGCATGCTGATTCATTAACGCTTGTCATTTAAAAACTAAAAATAGAATGATGGTCACAAGAGGATACTGTGGCCAAATGTAAAGGGATTCGCATGATGGATACAGTATTTTCATCTGAAGTAGATACAACGGTTCGTAAATCGGCGTATCGAAAAATTGCATTTCGGCTTATGCCATTTTTAATGCTTTGTTATTTTTGTGCCTATTTAGATCGGGTAAATGTGGGTTTTGCCAAGCTCCAAATGATGAGCGATTTACAGTTTAGTGAAGCTGTATATGGGCTAGGCGCAGGGATTTTCTTTATTGGTTATTTTCTTTGTGAAGTACCAAGTAACATCGTACTTCACAAGGTAGGCGCAAGACGTTGGATTGCCCGTATCATGATTACATGGGGCATTTTGTCTGGCTGTTTTGCCTTTGTTCAAACCGAATGGCAATTTTACACCTTACGTTTTTTGCTTGGTGTTGCTGAAGCTGGTTTGGCTCCGGGATTATTACTCTACCTCACTTACTGGTTCCCGTCTTACCGCCGTGCACGCATGACTGTACTTTGGTTTATCGCGATTCCAATTTCAGGAATGATTGGTGGGCCACTTTCAGGCTTAATCATGGACCGAATGAGCGGTGTACATGGTTGGTTTGGCTGGCAATGGATGTTCCTTATTGAAGCCATTCCTACTGTGCTCGTGGGTCTATTGGTACTCGCTGTTTTAAAAGATTCAGTTCAAGACGCCAACTGGTTAACTCAAGACGAAAAAAACTTGGTGAAGCAAGAGCTTGCTCAAGATAACCAGCACAAAGAAGGTCATGCTAGTGTCAAAGAGTTTATTGCGGATAAACGGTTATGGTTACTCGCAGGCATCTATTTTTGTGTAGTGATGGGCCAATACGCCATTACCTTTTGGTTACCAACTCTTATTCGCAACTCAGGCATTAGTGATAACTGGCATATCGGTTTGCTCACCAGCCTGCCTTATATGTGCGCGATTGTAGTTATGATTTTGGCAGGACGTAGTGGTGACCATTTCCAAGAACGCCGTTGGCACTTAATTATTCCAATGTGTGCAGGCGCTATAGCACTCACATTTGCGACCTTATTCGCTTCAAATCTAACCCTCTCTTTAATTTGCCTTTGCATCGCAGCCTCAGGTGTGCTGACGGCATCCTCTTTATTTTGGATGTTACCGACCAACTTCTTGGGTGGTGTTTCTGCAGCGGCAGGTATTGCAGCCGTCAATAGCTTCGCCAACCTCGCAGGCTTCTGCTCACCTTATTTAATTGGTTGGGTCACCACCAACACATGTTCAAATGCAATCGGCATGTTCTTAATCACAGCAGTATTAATTTTCGGTGCCAGCTTGGTTCTGCGTGTTCCGGCAAAATTGGTCAACCGTTAATAAGGAATAGTAAATGACAATGTTAAATATTAATAAAGCAGGCCAAATTGCCGAGTTGCAACAACGTGCCTACCACATTCGCCAACATGCTTTACGCATGGGGCAAGTACAAGGCCAAGGCTATGTTGGACAAGCTTTGGGTGCAGCAGATCTACTGGCAGTATCTTATTTCCATGCGATGAAATATCAGCCAGAAAACCCTGAATGGGAAGGCCGTGACCGTTTTTATCTCTCTATTGGGCACTATGCGATTGCACTTTATGCAGCCTTAATTGAAGCAAAAATTATCCCGCTTGAAGAACTTGAAACCTATGGTGCAGATGATAGTCGTCTACCGATGTCGGGCATGGCTTCATATACACCGGGCATGGAAATTACAGGTGGTTCATTGGGGCATGGTCTTGGAATTGCGGTCGGTGCATGTTTAGGACTGAAACAGAAAAAGTCGGATGCTTTTGTTTATAACTTACTGTCCGATGGAGAGCTAAATGAAGGCTCAACATGGGAGGCAGTGATGTCTGCTTCTCATTGGAAACTAGATAACTTGATTGCCATTATTGATGTGAATAATCAGCAGGCAGATGGGCACTCCAGCGAAATTTTAGCGTTTGAACCCATTGTAGACCGTTGGCAATCATTCGGTTGGTACACCCAACGCGTAGATGGCAACAACATGGAAGCTCTGCTTGAGGCATTCGATCAGGCACGAAACTATAAGGGAACATGCCCACGTGTCATTATTTGTGACACCAAAATGGGTAAAGGGGTGTCGTTCTTGGAAAGCCGCGAAAAAACACACTTCATTCGTGTTGATGAACATGAATGGGACGACGCTTTAAATATTTTGACCCACTACGGACAGTAAGGAGTACACCATGAGCCAGTTAGCTAATCCTCCTAAGAAAAAACTAACCACTTCGGCAATGATTGCTTCTATTGCTGCTGAGGGCCAACCGACCAAACCAGCACCATTTGGACATGCACTGAATGCCTTGGCAAAAGAGCGTGATGATATTGTGGGCTTATCAGCAGATTTATCAAAATATACAGACCTGCATATTTTTGCTAAAGAAAATCCAGACAAGTTTTTCCAAATGGGCATGGCAGAACAACTTTTGATGAGCGCAGCAGCAGGACTTGCTCGTGAAGGATTTGTTCCCTTTGCGACCACCTATGCTGTGTTTGCATCACGGCGTGCCTATGACTTTATTTGTATGGCGATTGCGGAAGATAATCTGAATGTCAAAATTGTGGCGGCACTTCCGGGCTTAACCACAGGCTACGGCCCAAGCCATCAGGCGACTGACGATATTGCGATTTTTCGTGCAATGCCGAACCTAATGATCATTGACCCTTGTGATGCCTTAGAAATCGAACAAGCGATTCCACAGATTGCTGCTCATAATGGGCCCGTATATATGCGTTTATTGCGTGGACAAGTTCCATTAGTGCTCGATAAATACAATTACCAGTTTAAATTAGATAAGGCACAGGTGATTAAACCGGGTAAAGATTTACTTATCATTTCGACTGGCTTATTGACCATGCGTGCACTTGAGGCAGCCGAAGAGCTTGAAAAAGAGGGCATTGAGGTTTCAGTGTTACATGTGCCTACAATTAAACCTTTAGATGAACAAACTATTTTGGATGAAGTCGCTAAATGTGGCCGACCTGTTTTAACTGCCGAAAATCACTCAGTCATTGGTGGGTTAGGGGAAGCTGTCGGGTCCTTACTTTTAAGAAATGGTCAACATCCTCGTTTTGACATGATTGGTTTGCCAGATGCATTTTTAGATGCAGGGGCATTACCCACTTTGCATGATCGATATGGTATTTCAACTGAAGCAGTTAAAGAGAAGATTAAGTCACATTTGAAGTAGAAATATTTATTAAGTCTCTCAGCTCTAGAAATGTTGGGAGACTTTTTTGAAGTTTTACGAAAGTATATAAGGGGAGATTTTTATAATTATTAGGTAAAGTAATTGATATTTAATAAAATTTTTACAATACTTGTCATTGGGTTCTAAGTTCAGCATTCATTTAATAGTCTAAATTTAATAACTTTTAATACTTTAAGAAATATATAACTAAGTTTTATAGCAGTGATTTTTTTTTAATGGTATAAAACAATTATCTCGATAAATTGTAGTGCTATTTTTATGGATATTTTTGATTTTATTAATAATTATAAAAATCACCCAGTATTATTTATAGGTACAGGCTTTAGTCTCCGATATTTAAGTAATTCATATTCTTGGGAAGGTTTGTTAAAAAAAATTGCATTTGAATTAAAAGGAAATAATGAATTTTTCCATGATTTAAAAGGTCAAGTATATGATAGACGTTCAGGTACTTATGATTTTATGAGGTTAGCTTCATTATTACAGGAAGAATTTAATAATCAGATATCCGCTGATCGCAATGGTAAATTTAAAGAAATTAATGATGAATATTATAATAAAAGTGATGAAGGAATCACATCGGATAAGTTTAAAATATATATTTCAAAATTATTAAATGAGCTTAACATAAAAGAAGAAAAGAGAGAGGAATTAGAAGTTTTTAATTTACTGTCAAAAAATATATCTTCTATTATTACAACTAATTATGATAATTTGATTGAGGTTGTTACAGAGTTTGATCCTTTAGTAGGCAATAATATTTTACTTAGTAATCCGTATGGTTCAGTGTACAAAATTCATGGTAGTGTAGAAAATCCAGAAGAACTAGTCTTTACATCTGACGATTATTCAGAATTTGATCAAAGATATGATTTGATTCGTGCACAATTAATATCTTTATTTGTGCATAATCCTATAGTCTTTATAGGGTATAGTGTCAATGATGTTAATATTAAAAAAATTCTAAGTACTATTTATAAATATGTTCAACTCAACTCTACTCAAGCGGAATTGATAAGAAATAATTTTTTATTGGTTGAATATCAAGAAGGTTCTGATTCATTAGAAATACTAGATCATGATATTGATGTTGATGGAAATACTTTAAGAATTAATAAACTTAAAACAGATAATTACATTGAGTTATATCGTGCATTAGAATCTTTAAGCTTGCCTGTATCTACATATGAGATTAGACGTGTACTTGATAATGTTAAAGATATTACTTCGGGAGGAACAATAAAAGTAAGTATTGCTGATGATATTGATCAACTAAAAAACTCAGAAAGAATTTTAGCAATTTCTCCAAAATCTAAGCCAACTATTGAATATACATATACAGATTCTTCACAGTTGATTATTGATTACTTTGAAATTATTGATAATAAAAGTGAAAATCTAGTTAAGCTTATTGATGAATTTCCTGTTTCAAGGACTCATTGGTTTCCTATTTTTGGATTTGCAAATATAGTTCCCGATTTATTTAAGGCCGAAACATTGAAAACACAGCAACGAACTAAACTTGCGAATAATTTTAAAACAAATATGAGTAGATTCGATAGTCTTGGTTTAAAAAATATTAATGAAGTATTAATAGCTGAAAATATTCCTGAGAGTTATAAAATAGAGTATATTTTTTATAAAATATATAATAATTCTTTTGATTTAGATGATTTAAAAGAATACCTATTAAAAATAAATGGAGATTTAGATTCTAATTATAAAAAATTGTTATGCCTATATGATTTTAAAAAATATGAGAATTAATAAAAATCCCCTCAATTGAGGGGATTTAATATTGTTACTTAAGCTTAAACAATCGAATCATCTAAATTCGGTCCTAACCAACGCTTCGCTTCATCAAGTGTCCAACCTTTACGTTTTGCATAATCTTCAAGTTGGTCTTGAGAGATTTTGCCTACGTTAAAGTATTCACTTTGTGGATGAGAATAATAGAAACCACTTACTGAAGATGGTGGCATCATTGCAAAGTGTTCAGTTAGTTTAGTACCGATTTTGTCGGTAGAGCCTAACCAATCAAATAACACTGCCTTTTCAGAGTGCTCAGGGCAAGCAGGGTAGCCCGGTGCAGGGCGAATACCGACGTATTTCTCTTTAATCAGTTCTTCATTGCTGAGCTGTTCATCAGCTTTATAGCCCCAGAACTCTTTACGAATGCGTTCATGTAAGTGTTCGGCAAAAGCTTCAGCAAAGCGGTCAGCTAATGACTGCACTAAAATTGCAGAGTAGTCATCACCTTTGGCTTTGTATTCATTTGCCAATTCTTCTGCACCAAAAATCGATACAGTGAATCCGCCTAAGTAGTCCTGCTGCTCACGGTCAGCGCGAATGTAATCTGCCAAAGACAAGTTTGGTTTACCTGTGACTTTGTCAGATTGCTGACGTAAATGCTCAAAGGTATGTGTAACCTTTTGACCCGCTTCATCAAATACGCTGACGGTGTCCGCATCAGTGCGCTGAGCAGGGAACATACCAAATACAGCACGTGCGTCAAAAAGGTTGTTGTCGATAATATCTTTCAACATTGCTTGAGCTTGGTTATACAGATCAGTTGCCGCTTCACCAACCACTTCATCTTCTAAAATTTTCGGGAACTTACCTGCCAAGCTCCAAGAAATGAAGAATGGTGTCCAGTCAAAATAATCTACGAGTGTTGCAAGTGGGTAATTTGTTAAGACCTGTGTTCCCAAAAGATTTGGTTTTGGTGGCACGTAGCTTTCATCAATTTTAAAACCATTCTCAACCGACTCTTTATAAGTCAATTTTGCAGCTTTTGGCTGTTTATTGGCTAAGCGCTCACGGATTTTGGCATATTCAGCCCGGTGCTCTGCAATAAAGTTTCCACGCATTTCTTTTGAAAGAAGGGTAGTTGCGACACCCACAGCACGTGAAGCATCGGCAACATAAATCACTGCATCGTTTTGGTATTGAGGGTCAATTTTTACTGCTGTATGTGCTTTTGAAGTTGTTGCACCACCAATCAATAAAGGAATGTTAAAGCCTTTACGCTGCATTTCTTTCGCAACAAACACCATTTCATCTAAAGATGGCGTAATCAGACCTGATAATCCAATGATGTCACATTTTTCATCAATTGCAGTTTGCAAGATTTTCTCGCAAGGCACCATCACGCCAAGGTCAACAATATCGTAACCATTACAGCCCAGTACCACGCCTACAATATTTTTACCAATATCGTGTACGTCGCCCTTAACAGTTGCCATCAGGACTTTACCTTTAGATTGGCTACCTGTTTTCTCAGCTTCAATGTACGGGTTGAGCCAAGCTACAGCTTGCTTCATAACTCGTGCAGATTTCACAACCTGAGGTAAGAACATTTTGCCTGAACCGAACAAGTCACCAACAACGTTCATGCCGTCCATCAAAGCGCCTTCGATTACATCTAAAGGACGTTTGGCTTTTAGGCGAGCTTCTTCTGTGTCTTCGTCAATGTATGTGGTAATACCTTTGACTAATGCATATTCAAGACGTTTCTCTACAGGTTCGTTACGCCATTCAAGGTTTTCTGCTTCGCGCTGCGCACCACTATGACCACGGAACTTTTCAGCGACTTCAAGTAGTTTTTCAGTAGCAAGTTGACCAGATTCACCTTGGTTCTGGTTTAAAACAACATCTTCAACTGCATCTTTGAGTTCTTTAGGAATATCGTCATAAATTGCCATTTGTCCGGCATTTACAATCCCCATAGTCATGCCTTGTTTAATGGCATGATATAAGAACACAGAGTGAATCGCTTCACGAACAGGCTCATTACCGCGGAACGAGAATGAAACGTTCGATACACCACCAGAAATCATGGCGTGAGGTAAGTTTTGTTTAATCCAACCTGTGGCTTCAATAAAATCGACGCCATAGTTATTGTGTTCTTCAATACCTGTTGCCACTGCAAACACGTTCGGGTCAAAAATAATATCTTCAGCAGGGAAGCCAACATCGTTAACCAAAACGTCATAAGAACGTTTACAGATTTCGCGTTTACGCTCAGCAGTGTCGGCCTGACCAGTTTCATCAAAGGCCATCACAATAATTGCAGCACCATATTGGCGACACAGGCGAGCTTTTTCGACAAACTCGTCATAACCTTCTTTTAACGAAATCGAGTTAACGACAGGTTTACCTTGTACGCATTTTAAGCCTGCTTCAATGATTTCCCATTTCGATGAGTCAATCATGATAGGCACACGTGAAATATCTGGCTCAGATGCCACAAGGTTTAGGAAATGTACCATCGCATTTTGCGAATCGAGCATCCCTTCATCCATGTTAATGTCGATAATCTGAGCGCCAGCTTCCACTTGTTGCTGTGCAACTTCTAAAGCTTCGGCAAAGTTTTCTTCACGAATTAAGCGTAAGAATTTTTTTGAACCAGTAACGTTGGTACGTTCACCGACGTTAACGAACAATGAGTCATCATAAATATTAAATGGTTCTAAACCACTTAAGCGACAAGCTGGCTTAGTTTCAGGAATTTGACGTGGTGCAATGTCTTTTACAGCATTGGCAATAGCACGGATATGGTCTGGCGTCGTACCACAGCAACCGCCGGTAATATTGATCAAACCACTTTCTGCAAATTCTTTTAAGAAGGCAGCAGTTTGTTCTGGTGTTTCATCATATTCACCAAAAGCGTTTGGTAAGCCAGCATTTGGATGAGCAGAAATGAACGTATCAGCAACATCAGACACGGTTTTAACGTGAGGACGCATAGCATCTGCACCAAGGGCACAGTTGAAACCAATTGAGAGTAAGTCACCATGGCGTACAGAGTTCCAGAACGCTTCAGCAGTTTGACCTGTTAAAGTACGACCTGAAGCATCGGTAATAGTCCCTGAAATCATGAGTGGTAATTCATGACCAATTTGCTTAAAGACTTCTTTCACCGCAAAAATTGCAGCTTTACAGTTTAATGTATCAAAAACGGTTTCAATCAGAATGATATCTGCACCGCCTTCAATCAGCGCATGAGTTGCCTCAATATAGTTTTCTTTTAGCTCATCAAAAGTGATGTTACGAAAGGCAGGGTCATTTACATTAGGTGAAATTGAACAGGTACGCGATGTTGGACCGAGTACACCTGCTACAAAACGCGGTTTATCTGGAGTCGAATATTTTTCACAAGCTGCTTTAGCTAAACGTGCTGCTTCACGGTTAATCTCTGGAACAAGATCTTCCATGTGGTAGTCAGACATTGAAACACGCGTGCCGTTAAAGCTGTTGGTTTCAATAATGTCTGCGCCTGCATCAAGATAAGCTTCATGAATACCTTGAATGATTTCGGGTTGAGTCAGCACAAGAAGGTCATTGTTACCTTTTAGGTCTTGTGCCCAATCGGCAAAACGCTCACCACGGTAGTCAGCTTCTTCTAATTTATGGCGTTGAATCATGGTACCCATCGCACCATCAATAATCAGAATGCGTTTGGCAAGAAGCGCTTTTAGGGTGGCAAGCGTAGACATAAAAAACCCCGATATCGTACAAATTTAAAAATGCGGCGCTATTGTAACAGAATAGTTGCACAATTGATGAGCTATAACGACCCACCATTCACTTGTAATAGATTCATTAAAAAACGGCTTTTATGACAAATAGAGACTGTTTTTTCATCAAATATTCATAAAATGATCATGATATTGAAATATTTCATCGCCAATATTCCTTTTTATGACAATTATGCTGTTTAAAAAATAAGCATTCGGGTAATTTTTTATATATTTTTGCTTTAAAAATAGTCATAAATAAGGAAGATATAAATTGATTTAAATTATTGTATTTTAATAAAAAAATAAATTTCATAGAGGAAAGGTGCATCAAATGAGGTCAAAATATGAAAAATTGACTTCATCAGGCGCCGCTTTGTCATATAATTGTCATAATTTAATTTAAGAATACAGAGGATTTTTTTATCCTCTTACCGTCTGCATGAATTCTAATCTACCCCCTGTTTCGGATTCAAAACTTGCGGCAAACCTGCAAGTCAAATCGACGAATGTACATGTCCCGACACCTAAGTTTTTTATGCCGGTGTTTCTGACGATTATTGTTGCAACACTTATTTATATTGGATTTCAGGTGAGTGCTGATTTAGCACATGTACCACCTTTGAGTCTTTATTCGGTTATCCTTTTATCTACTGCACTCTTGATTGCTTTAGGCTTTGAGTTTGTAAATGGCTTCCACGATACTGCAAATGCAGTAGCAACAGTGATTTACACCAATGCTTTACCTGCACCAGTTGCAGTCATGTGGGCAGGTTTTTGTAATTTTCTTGGGGTAATGGTTGCAAGCGGCGCAGTCGCTTACGGCATTATTGCATTGTTGCCTGTTGAACTGATTATGAACATGGGTAGCGGTGCAGGTTTCGCAATGGTTTTTGCGCTTCTAATTGCTGCGATTCTCTGGAACTTAGGTACTTGGTTCTTGGGTATTCCTGCTTCTAGTTCTCATACCTTGATTGGTTCAATCTTGGGCGTAGGCATTATGAACCATCTGTTGAGTGCATCGACTGGCGTAACGACCAGCGGTGTTGATATGGATCAGGTGATTAAAGTCGGTAAGGCATTATTATTTTCGCCTTTAATTGGTTTTGCTTTTGCAGCGATTGTATTCTTATTGGTTAAAACTGTTTTTAAACGCCAATTAGAATTATTCCAGCCGCCAGAAGGTAATAAACCACCACCAGCAATCATTCGTGCAATTTTAATCTTTACCTGTACAGGTGTAAGTTTTGCACATGGTTCTAATGACGGTCAAAAAGGTATGGGTCTCATCATGCTGATTTTGGTTGGTCTGGTGCCGTTGGCTTATTCATTAAATAAAAACCTTGATACACAACAAGTTCAATCATTCCATCAGCTTTCTTCTCAAACTGCCGTATTTTTGAATCAAAATCAGCCAGAATTAACTGATGAAAAAGCACGTCTTATTCTGACTAAATACATTCAAACTAAACAGCAAACTCCAGAAGTAGTGCCTGCATTGGCAAGCATGACTGACCACTTGGGTGAGCGTGTTTCTAGCTATAGCAACTTAAAAGATATTCCAGAAGCTGCAATTAGCGAAATTCGTAATGACATGTATTTAAGCACCACTTCGTTTAAGCGCTTGGATAAAGCAAATGCATTACCAAAAATGGATCAATCACAAGAAAAACTTGTGAAAGAATACCGTAGTAGCTTAGATTCATTCTTACAATACATTCCAACTTGGGTGAAAGTAGCAGTTGCTTTGGCACTTGGCTTAGGCACCATGGTTGGCTGGAAACGTATTGTTGTGACTGTAGGTGAGCGTATTGGTAAGCATCATATGACTTATGGTCAGGGGATGTCTGCTGAGCTTGTAGCAATGAGTACAATTGCAGCTGCTGACGGTTTAGGTATGCCGGTTTCAACAACACACGTTTTAAACAGTGCTGTTGCGGGTACCATGGTTGCGAATAAATCAGGCTTAAACTTCAATACAGTGAAAACAATTTTATCTGCATGGGTATTTACACTTCCTGCAACAATCTGTTTATCAGGCGGTTTGTACTGGTTATTCTTGCAGTTTGTATAAACGCATTTAAAACATTAAAGCCACTGTAAACAGTGGCTTTTTTATTTGTTTCTTTTAAAGTTCAGTCTATTTTCATGTACATTCAATTATAAATTAACAAGTCGTTATAAGGCGTCAAACAGCTTTAAAAGCTGAGCTTAAACTTTTTATATCAGGATAGATTATGGATGCGGTTCAAATAGATCAGCTAAAACAACAATTTCCACTTATTGAGACACTGCAAGCCTATAAAGAGACATTTTGGTTTACACCTCATCGCTATCCTTTAACAGAAGCTTTAGAAAAAGTTGGACTCACAGTAGACGATGTAAGTGACGCGGAAGCAAGGCTAGCGCGTTTCGCACCTTATTTAGCAAAGGTATTTCCTGAAACTCAAGCACAACATGGAAAAATTGAATCAGATATTGTTGAAATTCCGAAAATGCAGCAAGCACTTTCTTCAACAGAACAAGTGCTACTGAGTGGAGCATTCTGGCTAAAAAAAGATAGTCATTTACCTATTTCAGGTTCAATTAAAGCCCGTGGTGGTATTTATGAAGTCTTGGCTCACGCCGAAAAATTGGCAATTGAGGCAGGGCTTCTTAAGTTGGAAGACGATTACACTAAACTCGACCAAGACGCATTTCGCACGTTTTTTTCTAAGTATCAAATTGCAGTAGGTTCTACAGGCAACCTTGGGCTTTCAATTGGCATTATGAGCGCCAAACTGGGTTTTAGAGTCACAGTCCATATGTCTGCCGATGCGAGACAGTGGAAGAAAGACAAACTGCGTTCACTGGGCGTCAACGTGGTGGAATATGCTAGTGACTATGGCGTAGCGGTTGAAGAGGGACGAAAAGCCGCAGAACAAGATCCACACTGCTTTTTTATTGATGATGAAAACTCGAGAACATTATTTTTAGGCTATGCCGTTGCAGGAATCCGCTTAAAACAGCAATTTGAGCAAAAACAAATTAAAGTTGATGCTGAACACCCATTATTTGTTTATTTGCCTTGTGGCGTCGGTGGTGGCCCAGGTGGCGTGAGTTTTGGGTTGAAACTGGCTTTTGGTGAGCACGTACATTGTATTTTTGCTGAACCAACCCATTCGCCTTGCATGTTACTTGGTGTGCACACAGGCTTGCATGATCAGATTTCAGTAAATGATATTGGCATCGATAATGTTACCGCCGCAGATGGACTTGCAGTAGGGCGTGCTTCAGGTTTTGTTGGACGTGCTATGCAACAGTTAATTGATGGCTATTACACCATTCATGATGAACGTTTGTATGAACTCATAGCACTTCTGAATCAAACTGAAAATATTAAGTTTGAGCCTTCAGCAGTGGCAGGCATGATGGGGCCGTATTATGTCCAGACTAACCCTGATTATTTGGCTGTACATCAACTATCAGCTGAGCAGTTACAGCAGGCAACCCATGTAATATGGGCGACAGGAGGCGGTATGGTGCCGCCTGATGAAATGCAAAAATATCTATCACATTTTCAAAATAAATAGATAAACACAGAAAAAAGCCCAATTATAGAATTGGGCTTCAATCAAATTATTTTTTAGAGGATTTTCCAAAAGGTAGTTTTTCGGTTGCAAAGCCATAGATTGCAGCAAAAGGCAGGGCAGTTCTTGCTAAATAAGCAACACGCCACAATCCACCGTGGTTGGCACCTTCCATCATAAGTTCAAGCGGATGGTCTAGCTCAGTTTCAGGATTTGCTACAGAAGATTCATTTCTTAAGTCATGAATCCAGATTGCAGCCATAATTGCATTGGTAGTTTCAGGGCTAAATGCTTCTACATCAAAAAGTTCTGCACCATTAAAGGCTGCTTTCAACAATGGATTTTTAGTCACAGAATGAGTCGTTGTTGATGGTGCAATATTAATGCTCACGTGTTGTCCTTGATGGCGGGCCAAAATAGCACGCCATTGTTGAATGCGTTTTGCCAAAGCATAGTTTGGCCCTTGTTCAACAACTAGACAGTCGGCAATGCCATAAGTTTTTCCATTTTCACAAGCAATTAAGTCTTGATAAGGTGCTTGGAAAAAACGATTTAAGGAAAGTGTAGAAACACCTTTCACTGCCAATTTTTGTAGTTTTGTGCGTGATTTAAATTTTTGTTGAGCAGCTTTTGCTACTTCTTTAGGAACTGCATAAACATCGGTTGGCGTACACATAAACATAAGGCTCGTATCAGACTTATGTTCGCTCACAAATTGCATGATGCTATCCATTGCCATGGACACGCGAACATGCTTTTCACCATCTAAATAGGCGATTGCGGCCAAATCTAACTTTTGTGGAAACTGCACTAGCCACTGTGCAATTTCTGGTAATTGAGTCAATAAATTTGCACCCAATTTATCCTTTAGTTCAGAAGCTTTTGCTGAGGAAGCAATTTGTTCAACGCTTGGAGCAATGAGTGTTGCGTTTCCTTGTTGAATCGTATTTAAAATTTTGCCCCAGACACGTGGGTTTGGTAAGTCGACAGCAATAATATTCGCTTTCCATTTGGCTAACCAAGGTAGAGGACCAGCTTCTGAAGCCGCACCAAACAACACCATGGTACGGTCAGATAAATCAAACCATTCTGGATGAGCAGTAGCTTCACGCAAAGCTTTTGCATGGCTTGGTTCAATAATACCAGCCTCTTCCCAACGTTGAATTTGGTCTAGTAAGCTTTGTCCACTGAGCTTTTGCCCTTTGTAAGGAACATACCACTCTGGGGCTGCAACACTTTCACCTTTAAGTTTTACTGTATGAAGGGGTGTAGATGAAGCAATATGAACCGCATCTTTTAAAAGGTAATGCTTACTATCACGATAGTAGTCAAAAAGGTGGTGAGCTTTATGCAAGCCCTGCTTAGCAATAGTAATTGGGTTGCTACTATTTGAGATGCCTTGCTTAACAAGCGCTTTAAAATAAATAGGGTAGTTTTTTCGCCAGTTTTTTTCATTCAACACTTGTTGCGCGGTTTTATTATCTACAACAGATAAAGCCTCTGACAAAATCTCTTGGCCTGTAAGAGATGTGCTTTGTTTTTTTGTTGAGGCGTGTACTGGAAATTGTAGACCTTCGACTTGACTTGTGCTGGACATAAAATATCTCGTTATAAGACTGGGTTAATATACAGATGTATACATTATCTATGCCAATGAAAGGAAACGAGTGGCAATAACTGACAAAATAATATTGAATATTTATGTGATGAAACTTGAAAGAGCAATTTTTTATGATAAATCCATCTCATTTTGACCTTAATTTTTTTTCACATTTTTTAGAACATTTTTATAGACTTACGTTACATAAATGATTATTTTGTATGAAGCAAATACATCAGTTTTAACCTGAAGGTAAAATGTTCAAAATGTATCAATAATACAGATGCAGAAATGATTAAAAACTAGACTTTTTTCTTAAAGGATAAGAGAAGTCAGACGGAATAAGAAAGAATTGGGGTGAAACTAGATAGAAGACAACGTAAGATTGTCTTTTAAAAATCTTGGGGATATGGTGATTTTTTTACACCATAATTTTCTAGTTTCATCCCATCTATTTTTGGGTTGGAACCCACTATTTTTGTACTCAGCTTATCATTCAATTAAACTCTATTTCTTTAACGTAACTTCAAAATTACTTTAAGAATGAGTGTTTCTAACAGCGTCCTTTTTTAGCTTGTCCTGGTGGGCAAAAGTCTCCGGGATGATTGTGATAAGGTGAATCTGGATCAATCACAATACTACCTTCCCGTGTATGAACTGCACAGGCTGATAATGACATTGTGAAAATTGCTGCTACACAAAGAAATAATGCTTTCATCATGTTCTCACTTTTTTATCATTCTCCTTTGTACTATAGAAATATATTGATTATTTTTCGACCTACTTTTCGTTAAAAATATATTTACTAATTCTAATCAAAAGAAACTAATCAGATCTTAAAATTGTTCGAAAGCCAACGTGGGTTGCTGCTAAATCAAAGTCTTGCGGATAACGACTACTGTTTCGATAACGCGAACAATAATTTTGAGCACATAGAAAAGATCCGCCTTTAATTACATATTGTGTACTCGCAATTTGTTGTTGTCTTAAATCAGAATAATTTCCCATATGTTGGTCATGAGCACCTTGATAAGGAGAGGATGTCCATTCCCATACATTTCCAATCGTATCAAATAGTTTGAAATTATTTGCCGCAAAACATCCAACGGGTGCTACATCTTTAAAGTGATCTTGATTTAGGTTTTGAAAAGGGAATTCACCTTGCCAGTAATTTGATTGTGGATGTTGATGTTCATCGGTAGGCGCTTGATGTAAGGGCGTATCAGTTTTTGAGTTGGCTTTAGCTGCATATTCCCATTCTAGTTCTGTTGGTAAATCATGTCCGAGCCAGACTGCATAATGTTCAGCATCGTTTTTACTTACATATCGCACAGGCTCATTAGGATTGGCTAAGGCACCTTTACTGCCATTTGGCGTTTTCCATGTATATCCTGATTTTAACTGCCACCATTGCTGTGGATGTTGAGGGTCTGGTGAAAAAACAGCAGCCTGCTTTTGTTTTTCGGCATCGGTAATATAGCCCGTTGCTTTTATGAAGCTCGCAAATTGAGCAACCGTAACTTCTGTTTGATCAATCCAGAATCCTTTGACTTCTCTTTGTTTTTTTCCAAAATTAAGTTCATCGGGATAGGCTTTCTCAGAACCAAAATTAAAATGCCCATCGGTAATTAAAACCATGCCAGCTGTAGGTTGTTTGAGCCAACCTTGGGGTAGTCCAGTATAGTTTTTACACTTTTCAATAGAACCTAGGTCAGCTAAAGACGTTGGCTGTTGAGGTGAGGGTGCTGATTCAGAAACTTTTGAAGATTGGTTACAGCCTGTCATAAAAGACAGGCTGATTGTGGTAACTAAAAATAGTTTTAATCTCATTTGGCGTTATATTCCTGCACACCATTTTTCTCAGTATATTTTTGATAAACCGATAACAACTCTTGCACTTTTGCTGGGTAAAGTTGTGCAACATTGTGCTTTTCTCCACGATCAGTGGCAATGTTATACAACTCCCAAGTTCCTGTGCCTAACTCAGGGCGCCCTTGAACTGCAATTTTCCATTCACCTTGTTTTGCATATTTGCTGCCATGTAATTCATCGGCAAAACTAAAATTTGCAGGGCGAATGGTAGTGGTTTTATTTTCAAGTAAAGGCTTCCATGAAATCCCTGATGGTGTATTAATGGTACGACCATTGTATTGGCCTTGAGGTACTGGAATATGAGCATATTCTAATAGGGTTGGGAAAACATCGAGTACAGATGCAAAGCTATTATTGGTTTCTTCTGCTTTTTTCTGATTTGGTAATTTCACAATAGCAGGGGCAGTGGTTGCACCTTCACCAGCTGTATCTTTCCATAAATGAAATGGTGCCGCGCTGACCTCGGCCCAACGTGGTCCAATATAGTGATATGAAGTTGGTGTTCCCACATTTGCTACAGAGTTATCAAAACCAGATTCACTACCATATCCGCCACGTACAAAACCTTCAGCACCGTTATCGGAAACAAAGAAAATTAAAGTGTTGTCATAAAGATTATTTTGTTTGAGGTATTGAATAATGCGGCCGACGTTAGCATCGAGGTTTTCTACCATGCCTGCATAGATTTCCATTTTACGGGCTTCTAGTGCCTTTTGTTCAGTTGTTAACTCATCCCATTTTCCATATTTTTGTGGGGCATTTTGAGTTGCAATTAGTTCTGCTGCCTCAAAGTTTGCAGGGATAATTCCAAGCTGTTTTTGCTTAGCAATACGTGCGTTACGAATAGCATCGTAACCAACATCATAAACACCGCGATATTTTTCACGGTATTCAGCAGGTGCTTGAATTGGCCAGTGAGGCGCCGTATAGGCAGCATAAGCAAAGAACGGTTTGCCACTATTTTTGCCTGATTCTAAGTAGCTGAGTAATTTATCGGTAAAATAATTTGTCGAGAAAAAGTCATCAGGCAAAGCTGAAACAGGAATAATTTGGCCATCTTCTGTATAAGTTGAATTTCGTTTAAACGCACTTGGCGCTTGCTTAAAGTGGTGATCTAAACCTTGTAATAAAGTAAATGAATGATCAAAACCTTTTGCATGTGCATTTGTTTCTGGAGTTAGCCCTAAATGCCATTTACCGCTGATGTACGTGCGGTAACCATTATCTTTAAGTACTTGTGCAATCGATAGAGAACGTTCATTTAAATATCCCTCGTAGCCTGGTTGTCCTTTTAAATGTTCCGGTGTGAGTTCAGCCATAGCCCCAATACCAGCTAAATGATGATCAGTACCAGAAATGAGCTGAGAGCGTGTTGGAGAGCAGGTCGGGGCAGTATGATAATCCGTTAAAAGGCGGCCTTCTTGAGCCAAACTATCAATATTAGGGGTGTGAATTTCACCACCAAAAGCCCCTAAATCTGAATAGCCTAAGTCATCAGCCATAATAAATAAGATATTCGGTTGCTTAGGTGTGGTTGCTACATTTTCTTGATTATCGTTGTCATTACATCCAGCTAAAGATAAGCTAAATAAAGCAATGGAAAGGCTAGATAAAATTGCTTTGTACGTCATTGTATCATCTGAATTATTAAAAGAATTGGCACGAGTTTAATCAGATGGTTTTTGCAATCAAAACAAAGAAATGATCAAAGATAATCAGAAAAAAGACTGAGAATTTATAGTGATAAATTAATGAGAAAAAAAGAAAAGCCCACAAAGGGCCTTTCTTTAATTTATTTTGTTTAGAAAGGAAGGCGAGTCAGTTGGTCTAAGAAATGCGGAATAACTTTTGGTTCAAGTAAAATTGTTACGATGATTCCGTAAGCCGCACCCCATAAATGAGCACTATGGTTAATATGGCTATTACCGCGCTTACCAGCCCAAATACTGTATGCCACATATAAAATTGCAAAAATAATAGCGGGCACAGGAATAAAAAATACGAAAATCAGCTTCCACGGCTGGAATAGGATATAAGCAAATAACACTGCCGAAACAGCACCTGAGGCGCCTAGGCTGGCCCAATTCGCATCATTTTTATGCTGTAAATAGCTTGGTAAAATCGCGAAGATTAAGCCACCTAAATAGAACAACACAAAACCCATGTCGTAGAAATATTGGCGATAAAAACTTTCAATAATACTGCCAAAGAAGAACAGGGTAATCATGTTGAAAAGTAGATGTGTTCCATCGGCATGGATAAAGCCATGAGTAATGAAGCGATCAATCTGTCCACGTTGCATTGCAGGTGGCCAAAAAATCAGCCGGTTCATCACGTTTTGGTTGCTAAAAGCAATTAAAGAGATAATGACCGTAATAATAATAAGAGTAACTGTATGGTTAAATGGCAAATGCAACATAAGAAATATTTAAAAAATGATCAATACTGGCTCAATAATGCCATTAAAAACTTAAGTTGAAACCCTGTTGTGTATAAATCCGACAAATTTAGTTGATTTTTTTTAAATCCACCTCATCTTCGGTTAATATAAAGGCATCAGCTTGAGGAATATTGTTATGTCGACTGAGAACACCAACACTGCTGTTGCAGAAGAAATTCCAAACCTTTTGATTACACCATCTGCACAAGAGTATTTGCACGATTTATTAACGAAGCAAAATACTCCGGGAATTGGCGTTCGAATTTTTGTTGAGCATCCAGGTACGCCACGTGCCGAATGTTGTATGGCATATAGTGCGCCAGAAGAAGTGATCCCAACAGATTATAAACAGGACTATCCTGATTTTCCTGCGTATATTGATGCACCATCTATTCCATATCTTTTAGATGCTGTAATCGATTACAACAAGGACCGTTTTGGTGGTCAGCTCACTTTCCGTGCACCAAATTCTAAGGTTCCACGTGTTGGTCCAGATGCATCAATTGAAGAACGTATTACTTACATTCTTCAAGCAGAAATTAACCCAGGCCTTGCAGGGCATGGCGGAAATTGTAGCTTGGTAGAAGTACAAGATGACCCAGAACATGGTTTAACTGCTGTATTGAAATTTGGTGGTGGTTGCCAAGGTTGTTCTGCAATTGACGTGACCTTGAAACAGGGCGTTGAAACTACTTTAAAAGAGCAGATTCCTGAGCTCCAACGTGTGGTTGACCAAACTGACCATACGCAAGCAGAAGGTGCTTATTTCAAATAATTAAATTATTTGAAAAGTGACATAAAAAAGCCTCGCAATGAGGTTTTTTTATTATTCAATATAAATAATGATAATTATTATCAATATCATTTGTAATTTTATTTAGATTTGTTACAATGCCGAACTTAAAATGAGAGATGTTTAATAAATCAATATATTGGGAATACTTATGTCGAAGCGTATTATCCAGTCAGTGCTTTCTGTTTCAGTACTGGCAAGTATGATGTCTATGGCTTATGCTGCACAAAATGAGCAAGAACAAGCTGAACAAGCATTAGAAAAGCCTGCTGAACCTGTGAAATTGGAAACAATTTTCGTAACTGCTGAAGAGCAAGTGAAGCAATCGCTCGGTGTGTCGGTTATTACCAAAGAAGATTTAGAAAAACTACCAGTTCGTAATGATATTTCTGACTATGTACGCCGTATGCCGGGTGTTAATTTAACAGGCAATAGTGCAACGGGGCAGCGTGGTAATAATAGACAAATTGATATTCGTGGAATGGGGCCTGAAAACACGCTCATTTTAGTGGATGGAAAACCAATTAACTCTCGTAATTCAGTTCGTTATGGCTGGAAAGGAGAGCGTGATACACGAGGTGATTCAAACTGGGTTCCAGCAGAGGCAATCGAATCGATTGAAGTTTTACGCGGACCAGCCGCAGCTCGTTATGGTTCGGGTGCAGCAGGTGGTGTGGTTAACATCATTACTAAAAAAGTGACGAATGAAACCCATGGCTCATTAGAGTTTTATACTTCACAACCTGAAGACTCTAAAGAAGGTGCATCAAATCGTGTTGGCTTTAACGTAAGTGGGCCATTGATTAAAGACGTTTTGTCTTATCGTTTATATGGTAATTACAATAAAACAGAAGCTGACGATGTCGATATTAATAAATCAATAGGCAGTACCGCAGCTGGCCGTGAAGGTGTTAAAAATAAAGATATTTCAGGCCGTTTAGCTTGGCAGGCAACAGATCAACAAACTGTCTTACTTGATGTATCTTCTAGCAAACAGGGTAATATTTATTCTGGTGACTCTCAGTTAAATGCAAATGCTGAAGCAGATGCGATTCTTTCGGAACTTATTGGTAAAGAAACCAATACCATGTACCGCGATAGTTATGCATTAACGCATGAAGGGGATTGGTCTTGGGGTAAAAGTAAGTTAGTTGCTCAATATGATAAAACTCACAATAAACGTCTTCCTGAAGGTCTGGGCGGCAGCACAGAAGGAAAAATTAATAATCTGGATGACAAAGCCACTTCACGCTTAGAAACTCTTCGGTTAAATGGTGAAGCCAATATTCCTTTTGAATATTATGTACCACACGTATTAACACTCGGTACTGAATGGGTTGAAGACAGATTTAAAGATAATATTTCGACAAATCAGGGAGCAGACAGTAGCGGTTCAGGTTACGGCGATCAATTAGCTAAAGGCAATCGCAGTAAAATGGAATCACGTATTGCTTCTGCATATATCGAAGATAACTTAAAACTTACCGACAGCACTGATGCCGTAATAGGTTTGCGTTTCGATGATCACAGCAAATCTGGTTCTAACTGGAGCCCAAGCTTAAACATTACTCAAAGACTCAATGATTATTTCACTTTAAAAGGTGGGGTAGCAAAAGCGTATAAAGCACCAAACATGTATCAAAATGCCGAAGGATACTTACTCAGTACGAACGGCAATGGTTGCCCGGCCAATATTGAGTCACGGTGCTTGTTGCAAGGTAATGGTGATTTAAAACCAGAAACTTCGGTAAACAAAGAGCTCGGTATCCAGTTCCAAAAAGATATCGTGAATGCGAGCTTAACTTGGTTCCGTAACGACTATAAAGATAAGATTGTGGCCGGTACAAATGTTGTCGGAACAGTTGATGGTTCAAGCACCAATGCAAATACAGGAGCTGTGACCAATACCAAGTGGAATATCTTACGCTGGGAAAATACGCCTAAAGCATTAATTCAAGGTTTTGAAGGAAGTTTGGGGTTAGACTTTGGCGATATTCGTTGGACCAATAACTTTACTTACATGATGGACTCGAAAGATAAGCAAACGGGTAACCCATTATCTTTAGTGCCAAATTATACGATTAACTCGATTTTTGATTACGACATTACAGATCAGTTAGATGTGAATTTTGTATTCACTCAATATGGCCGTCAAAAATCTCGCCAGTTCGCTGAAAATAGACTCGAATCGGGCATTGGTTCAGGTGGAACAAATTCTGCGATTAAGCCAAGTACTGTAAAAAGCTATAGTACTGCTGGAATTAATGTTGGTTATAAAATTTCAGACAATATTAGTACGCGTGTTGGCGTAAGTAACTTGTTTGATAAACAAATTTTAAGAGACAGTAATTCGATCAGCCAAACCTACAATGAGCCAGGTCGAGCTTATTACGCTTCTTTAAAATATTCTTTCTAATCAAGACAAATAACAAAGGCGCTTTAAGCGCCTTTGTTATTGATAATATTTAATGCTTTTTCAGAATAATAAAATTTCTCTAAATACACGCGAGCACGACGTCTTAAATGTCCCGTTGTAACTAATTGCTGTAATACAGGCACAAGCAACTGAGTCAGTTCATGTTGAATTAAACTTTCATTAATATTGAGATCACGCAGTAGCAAGTCAAAATTACGTTCCTGATTTCGAACATACCACGTGTAAACACCATCATGGACTTGTTGTTTGAGGTAATCAGTTTGACGAATGTGATCCCAAATCTCGTGTCCTAAACCTACAGTTTTTGATAAATCTTGAACTTCTACATAGTTTTTCAAGACAGAAAGTGGCATAGATTTAACTTTATGCCAAACATTTGCCTGAAAATGATAGAGCTTGTCATTGTCAAAATGTTGGTTTAAAACGCGCTCACTCATTTGACTTAGTTTTAAAATATTCTTTTGCAAATAATGATTAATCGTGTCATCTAGATTTGAATCAGTCACTGTTTCTAGAACAGATTTCCCCATTTTCATAAAACGGCCTACACCCGGCACACGTTTTGACATAGATTCATCTAAGTAATCATGCATTGTTTGTTGAATCAATTGAGTCAAGAGTGCTGAAAATGCAGGATTATTCACAATCGTTTTAATGATTTTTTTACGATGCTCTTCTTTACTTGCAACGTATTGCGCAATTCCATCAATTGTTAAAACAGGAATAACATCTTCAATTGTTGTATTTTCATTGGCTGGATGAATAAGTGCAAAGCGAATATGTTCTGCAATTTGTTCAAGCAGAAAATCAGAAGCAGGAGTTTCTAAAATCTGTTTTTGAATCAGCTGCTGGATTTGTTCAAAGGTCCAGAGGTGTTGTAGTTGCCGACTACCCAACCAATGATAAAATTGCTCAAATTCTTGTTGAATAATTTGGGGCTGAGCAAATTCCTCATCTAAAAAATCAAGATGAGCTTCAATGAGTTTTTCTATAAGCGGTTGGGTAGACATAAGGTCTCACAAGTCCGAAGTTTTATTTAAGGTGTAGTCGTTTTTAAAGACTGATTTGTTTCTACTTTCAGTAAAAACGGTACATATTGTTGAATAACCAGCTGCTCGGCTTCCAATATTGGCATATGGCCGACATTCTCTAAAATAACTGGAGGCTGGGCATTCTTTAAAAGTCGTTTTAGTTCACTTGCTACTTCTACGTTAATAATCTTATCTTGCTTGCCCCATAAAATCAGTGTTGGTGCATCGATTGTCTTGGTAAGAACTGCAAATGAATCTGGCGTGTAGACTTTATTGAGTGCAATAAGCTGATCAACCAGTTTTTGCGTTTGAGGCGCCTGATTAATCATCAGCTTTTCTTGAGCTTGAAGGAACTCTTTAGGAATAAATGGAGGATTAAACATGGTTTGCTTTAACAAATAGTTAAAGTCACCTTTTTTTGATACTAAAAGTTGTTTTAAGTAGGCTGGATCTTTTAGATAAATTGTATTTGCAGAGCGGAAAATACCGCCACTATCAACCAAGAATAGACTTTTGGTTTCAAAAGGATATTGTCCAGCATAGAGTAGGGCAATTGAACCACCAAGTGAGTGGCCAGCAATGTGAATTGGGCCTTTTAAATTTGCAGCTTCAACAAATCGACGTAACTTTTCGGCAAGATTAGGTACTGAGTAGTCGAAATCCTGTGCAACTAAGGTTTCACCACTACCAGGTAAGTCTGGAATAATAACGTGGTAATTTGCTGTGAGATAACGTGCAACTCGGTTCCAGTTATCACGACTCCCTCCTAATCCATGAATAAGAAGCAATGTCGGTTTAGCCGTAGAACCATCTTCACTATATGACCATGTCACCTCGCCAACTTTTAAACTTTTACTTTGTAAACCTGCCCAACTGCGCTCTTGCTGTAAAATATTCTGAAAGTTTATATCTATGGTATCAGCTGCTTGCGTCTGAAAAACACCTGTTATTGTTGTAAGGCTACAAGCCAAGGCAAGTACTATAGCTGTTTTCTTTATGGTCGTTTTGGTTGATACAAACAGCGTCGTCATAAGATTTCATCCTTGAGGCATAAGCGAGTTTGAAAATTATTGAAAAACTTTGCCAATGAGTCATTTGCCAAATGATCAAAAGGAGAAAAATTATAGTCAATCCGAGAACCAATGTATGTCTATTTTTTCGCTAAACAGTAAGGAATTTGCGATAAACATTACATTCAAATAGAGATCGTATTTTTAAATTTTTTCCTGGAAAAGGATTTAATTTTTTGTCAGTGACATTCAAATTTTGACACATTAAAATGATTTCCAACCTTGAAAAAACAATGGAAATATAAAATGCCTACCGCGCAAGAAGTTTTAGATCGTCTGAAAGCTGGTAATCAACGATTTGTAAATGGAAATAGTTCCCTTGCAAAAACCTTATCGCATCATGAACGCGCTGAAATGGCAAAGGATCAAAATCCGTTTGCGATTGTATTAGGTTGTTCAGATTCACGTGTTCCAGCAGAAATGGTATTTGATCAAGGTCTTGGTGACTTATTCGTAATCCGTGTTGCTGGTAATGTGGTTGCTCCATCACAAGTTGGTAGTGTTGAGTTCGCGGCAGAACGCTATGACTGTCCAGTTGTTGTTGTATTAGGACATAGTCATTGTGGCGCTATTCAGGCGACAATTGATACGTTAATGAATCCTGATCACCCGCCATCATCTAACTTAATGTCGATTGTGAACCGTGTTCGTCCGTCAGTTGAAATTTTAATGCAGACTGATTTAAAAAATGATTTGAAAAAACTTTCATGTCATGCGGTACGTTCAAACGTTTTTGCTTCGGTCAATCAATTACGTCATGGTTCGGCTGTGTTAGAGAGCCTGATTGCGAAAGGTGAGTTGATTGTTGTTGGTGCAGAATATTCGCTAGAAACTGGTGAAGTAACCTTCTTTGATTTCTGATTATATTAATAATAATGCTTAAAACTAAAAGGTGC
Organism: Acinetobacter oleivorans DR1; assembly: GCF_000196795.1. NCBI lineage: Bacteria > Pseudomonadati > Pseudomonadota > Gammaproteobacteria > Moraxellales > Moraxellaceae > Acinetobacter > Acinetobacter oleivorans. The sequence goes on along the minus strand of NC_014259.1, from coordinate 3,078,983 downwards.
CTACAGGGCACCTTTTATATATGGATAAGCTAAATTAAGTAATTTTGATTGTGCTTGAGCATTTGGATGAATCAAGTCATTTTGCATAAGCTGTTTTTGACCTGCGACTCCATCAAGAAAAAATGGTAGTAATTTCACCTGATATTTTTGGCTGACAACTTTATAGTTATTTTCAAAAGCTTTGCTATACGCAGCCCCATAATTTGGCGGAATTTTCATGCCAAAAAGAATAACTTGGGCTTTTTGTTTCTGACTTAACTGAATGAGCTGATCAAGATTTTTTTGAATCATTTGAGGTGGTTGACCACGTAAGCCATCATTTCCGCCTAATTCAATCACGACCACATTGGGCTTATAAGTCTGTAATAGCTTAGGTAATCGGGCTAAAGCGCCGCTGGTTGTTTCTCCACTAACACTTGCATTGACCACTTTGTGTTGTTTGGGATACTGTTGGTCTAAGCGTTTTTGCAGTAATTGTACCCAACCTTGTTTGGGATCAATTCCGTAACCGGCACTAATACTATCTCCTAAAATTAAAATAGTTTTCGCCGATACAAGCATAGGCAGCATACTTAATGAGATGAGCATGATGCTTTTAGAACCAATCAAAAAAGATTTATACATTTGTACTTCGACCCTGATTCTGAATACATAGGACTTTTTACATCATGCCACAACCCATCATTGCTGCCCATCAAGTTACACAAACTATTCAGATTAACCAAAATCAGTTTACGATTTTAAAAGATATCGATTTAGAGATTTTTGAAGGGGAACAGGTGGCAATTACTGGGCGTTCTGGTTCAGGTAAATCAACATTATTGGGAATTTTGGCAACTTTAGATCAACCCTCTGAAGGTGAAGTTTGGCTGTGTGGTCAAGCTGTTCATCAATTAACAGAGGAACAACGTGCCCAAATCAGAATGCAGCATATTGGTTTCGTATTTCAGTCTTTTCAACTTTTACCTCAGTTGAGTGCGCTTGAAAATGTGATGTTGCCTTTACGATTACGTAAAGATTTTGATTATAAAACCGCCGAGAAAAAAGCTTTAGATTGGTTGCATCGAGTAGGTCTTAGTCGTCAGGTTGAACAAACGCCTAAAGTCTTATCTGGAGGGGAGCAACAACGCGTGGCGATTGCACGAGCTCTTATTGCAGAACCACAAATTATTTTTGCGGATGAACCTACCGGAAACTTAGATGGTCAGACAGCACAAGAAATTGAAAGTTTGCTCTTTGATTTAAACCGAGAGTTAGGTACGACTCTGATTTTAGTGACCCATGATCGTAATTTGGCTGCTCTTTGTCAGCGCCATGTTGAGTTAGATGATGGCCGACTAAAGACAGTACAGGGTGGTTAAATTATGCGTAATCTTCTAAAACCACTTTTGCTACAAAGTTTTCGTACGGGTGGATTATATTTACTCATTATTGCTTTATCGCTTGCGATTAGCGCAACCACAGCCCTGAAATTTAGTAATGACCAAGTTAAAAATGCAGTCAGTCTGCAAGCTTCGCAAATGTTAGGTGCTGATTTAGTTCTGTCGAATAACGAGCCTATCGAACAGCCATGGAAACAAAGAGCAGAGCAGCTTGGTTTAAAGCAAACCAATGTCACTCTATTTAGTTCTATGGCTCATACACAAGATCAGTTTGTTATGGTCAATGTAAAAGCGATAGAACCTGCATTTCCACTCAGAGGACAGCTTGAAATTGCGCCAAAAACTCAAGCGATTCAATCTGGTGAAGTCTGGCTAAGTCAAAGAGCTGCGGACTTATTAAAAGTAAAAAGAGGAGATATTGTTTCTATTGCTGACGGTACCTTCCGTTTTAGCGGCGTGATTGTGCGTGATTCAAATCAAGAGCTCGGTTTTTCAGGCTTTTCACCTACTGTGATTATTCATCAAGCTGATATTGCTAAAACGCATGCAATTCAAACGGGCAGTAGAATCGATTATCGACTGTTAATGTCTGGTCAACCTGAACAAATTCAGAGCTTTAGTAAGCAATTTAAGCAACAGCATCAACCTTCTAAAGAAACAGATGAAGCGGCGGGTCTACGTTTACGTGATGCGAGTGAATCAAATAGTCGGTTATTACGCCCGCTTGAAAACCTAGATACCTTTTTGCAATTAGCCAATATTTTAACGATTTTGTTGTGTGGAATTGCCATCGCTTTAACGAGTCAAAGATATGTTCAGCAAAACCAAGATCATATTGCACTTCTTAGATGCTTAGGCGCTAGTAAGTTCCAAATTTTATGGGCCTATATTGGATTGCTTTGTATTGTCAGTGCGATTTCAATTGTGATGGGCAGCCTATTAGGTTTAGTCATGGGGTATGGACTGCTGCAACTTATGCTGCAATTGATTCCTCAATTAGAGTTAAGTTTTTCGCTAATACCACTTTTACTTGGTCCTTTACCAATCGCTATTTTTACGAGTGTGATTGTGCTGCTCGGTTTTATTTTGCCAAGCATTTGGGAGCTTTTAAATACACCTCCAATTCGGGTGATTCGCGAAGAAGTCAAATCTCGAAAATCATTATTCTTTATGTTTTTTGCTGGCATTAGCAGCCTGATTGTTTTTAGTTTGGTGTTGAGTGAAAACTTGATGCTCAGCATTATGGTTTTGGCTGCGATTATCGTGCTTTGTATTTTGTTGTATACCGTTGTTTGGCTCGTGCTTCGTAGTTTAAAAAAGATGAAAAATCGTTTGTCTTTTTATATTCGTTCACCCTCACAAAGTGCCTTACAAATTACTGCACTGGCTTTAGGCTTAAGCCTCATTACTGTATTAAGCGTATTAAGAACAGATTTATTACAGCGTTGGCAGCAACAGCTTCCTGAAGGAACCCCGAATCAATTTGTATATGGTTTACCTCCATTCGATTTAAAACCTTTTGAGCAGCAATTAAAGCTACATGGTTGGCAAAGCACGCCGCTATATCCAAATATCCGAGGCCGACTGGTAGCAAAGAATGATGTACCTTTTTCAGAAGAAGCCATTAAACAAAATAACTCTTTGCGCCGTGAATTGAATTTAACGCAATCAAATCAATTACCGAATGACAACGCAATTACAAAAGGACAAGCTCAGTTTAATGGCGTGGGACAAGTTTCAGTCGAAAGTAAAACTGCCGAAAGTTTAGGAATCCAAATTGGAGACAAGCTGACCTTTAGCCTGCCCGAAGGTACATTACAAGCCAAAGTTGTGAATTTTCGGAGTGTAGAGTGGGAAAGCTTTAGCCCTAACTTTTTCTTTATTTTTTCTCCTAAAACTTTAGATGAAAATGCTGGAAGTTATTTAGGCAGTTTTTATGTACCTAAGCAAGACCAACCAAAAATGATCAATATTATTCAGCAATTTTCAAATACAGTATTTATTGATGTGGATCGAATCTTGGATGAAGTAAAACGCTTAATGAATGTCTTGGTCAAAATAGTGACTGTACTGGCAGCGTTGGTAGGTTTTTCAGGCGTATTGGTACTGATTGCATGTTTAAACCTATTAATGGATGAGCGACGCCGTGAGGTTGCTTTGTTACGCTCATTTGGTTTATCTAAAAATAAAATGAAGCAAATGCTTAGTTTTGAGATTGGGTTTCTTGGTCTGTTAGCAGGCATAATTGCCTGCTGTTTTGCGGAAGTGATTAGTGCGATTGCCAGTTATAAAATGAATATGGCAATACAGTGGCATTTTGAAATATGGCTGATTTTACCTCTTGGCATGATGCTGATTTGTGCGTTGATAGGTCGTTATCGACTCGGTTATCTTTGCAACTTACCACCTTTACAAAGCTTAAGAGAATTAAATCAGCTGTAACTTAAGGGATAATTCCAGGATTTTGGATGATGATTTCATGCCATAACGGAAGTAAAGGTGAGTTGAGTTGTACACAGTACATATAAAAACCACCCGTAATGATTACTGCGCCTAATAAGCCTAAAATCTTGAGCACACTTTTAAACTTACTGACGTAGCTTAAGTACCACATCAGTGCAAGAAATGCCCCAATAACCATGCCGCCAATATGTGCGGCATTATTAATACCAGTTGCGACAAAACCAAAAATAAGGTTGATTGCCATAATCATTATTAATGCTTTTTTATCGAGTATGTAGGCTTGATGTGGAAGTGGTGGAAATAAGGAAAGTACTGTTAACGCAGCCCCTAATCCCATTACGGCGCCTGAAGCACCTGCACTGACATGAGGAAGTAAGCTCTGGTCAAAATGTTGCAGTAATTCATGTCCATTTTGAATGGTCATATAACTACTTAAAAGGCTACCAAATAAGCCAGCAAGTAAATACATGCCTACAAAATAGAAGCGACCAAATAGTGACTCGGCAACATTACCGAAAATATATAAGGCCCACATGTTGAGCATGAGATGGACTAGACCAAAATGAAAAAACATGCTGGTAAATAGACGTTCAGGCTGCCCAGAAAAAGTAAGTGGTGTAAAATCAGCTCCCCAATGAATAGCATCTTTCATGGCTGGGTCACTAATATCGACTCCAGATAGAATTTGCCAGACAAACAAACCTACATTGATTGCGATGAGCAGGGCGGTCAGCCACCAAGTTTGTACATTGAGTTTACGATTAATGTGCGGAGGCTGATATTGAGTCATGCTATGCTTTTGTTATATATGAACATGCTTTACAGCTTAACATGAAAAAAGTTGAATACAGGAGATCAGGACGAACATGAAAGCTTTTATTGTTCGCGTGTTGTTAATTTTTATTGGGGCGATTCTCCTTATTCAACTTTGGATTTTTTCGAGTTTGGTTTGGTGGCGGACACATGAAGTGGATACGACCATGTTCATGCGAATTGATTATTGGTCTGATACATCAGAGCCAATTGTCCATCAGTGGTTGGATTATGATGATATTAGCGATAATTTTAAACATGCGATTTTAGCAGGCGAAGATGCAAAATTTATCCATCATCATGGCTTTGATTGGCAAGGCATTCGTTTTGCCCTCGAGCGAAATAATGAAGAGGGTGAAGTAGTTGCGGGTGGTTCTACCGTGTCTCAACAGCTTGCAAAGAACTTGTTTTTATACAACAAACGTTCATTTATTCGTAAAGGCCAAGAAACGGTCGCGACTTGGATGATGGAGCGGATGTGGTCAAAACGCCGAATTCTTGAAGTGTATATGAACTCTGTTGAATTCGGTAAGAATTTGTACGGTGTTGAAGCAGCCGCTCATCATTATTATGGTAAAAGTGCTAAAAGCTTAACGCGTGAACAAGCTGCTTTCTTAGCTGCGTTATTGCCTGATCCGAAATATTATCAAGATCACCGTAACGATCATAAACTACAATATAGAAAACGCGTTATTTTACGTTATATGAATAGCACCCAGATTCCTGAATAAAGCTGTTTTAAAGATGTGTAAATTTTTTAGTTTTTACCAAATTGTCATATTTTTGCAGCATACTGGTTTACAGAGATTTTGGCTGGATAGAGAATAGAGTTAGACATGAATACAGCGATTACAGCAACAACGAACCCAATAGAATACAGTTATAATGACCGTTATATAAATCGTGAATTGTCTATTCTTGACTTCCATTTGCGTGTATTGGAGCAAGCGGTAGACCCTTTACATCCATTACTTGAGCGAATGAATTTCTTGCTCATTTTTTCGCGTAATCTCGATGAGTTCTTTGAAATTCGTGTTGCGGGAGTGATGGAACAATTTTCTCTAGGCAATGAAAGTCGTAGCCCTGATGGCCTTACCCCAAGACAGGTTTTACAAAAAATCTCTGAAACTGCTCATGCTGCGATTGAGCGTCAATATCGAATTTTAAATGAGGAAATCTTACCTAAGTTACGTGAAGAGGATATTTGCTTCCTACGTCGTGGTGAGTTAACTCCAGCGCAATCTGCTTGGGTGAAAAAATATTTTCAGGAACAAGTTGCACCTGTATTAACACCAATTAGCTTAGATCCAGCACATCCGTTTCCTCGACTTGTTAATAAAAGCTTGAACTTCATTATTACGCTTGAAGGTAAAGATGCTTTTGGTCGTCAAATTGATTTGGCTGTCGTACCTGCGCCACGTTCATTACCTCGCGTTGTACGCCTACCAGACGAATTAACAGGTGGAAAAGAACATCATGTGATGTTATCGGCAATTATCCATGAACATGTGTCTGATTTATTCCCAGGAATGACAGCAACTGGTTGTTATCAATTCCGTGTGACACGTAATGCAGACTTGGCCCTGAATGAAGATGTTGAAGACTTAGCTAAAGCATTAAAAGGTGAATTAAGTTCTCGACGTTTTGGCCGTGCAGTTCGTTTGGAAGTAACCCATAACTGCCCACAGCATATTTATGAGTACTTACTGGAAGAGTTCGATTTAACTGATGAGCAATTATATAAAGTTGATGGCCCAGTAAATTTAGCTCGTCTGGTTTCAAACTTTAAACGTCCTCATTTACGTTATGACTCGCATACGCCAGTTGTGCCTAAAGTGTTTAAAAAGACTGAGAGCATTTTCTCGGCAATGCAGAAACAAGATATTTTACTGCATCATCCGTTCGAATCTTTTGCTCCTGTAATTCAGCTACTTCGCGAAGCTGCTCGCGATCCGCAAGTATTAGCAATTAAGCAGACGTTATATCGTAGTGGTGCTGATTCTGAGATTGTGCAAATTTTGGCAGAAGCGGCGCGTAATGGAAAAGAAGTTATTGCCGTTATTGAATTACGTGCTCGCTTTGATGAAGAATCAAATATTGAAGTAGCAAACGTTTTACAAGAAGCGGGGGCGGTCGTTGTTTACGGTATTGTAGGTTATAAAACTCACGCCAAAATGATTATGGTGGTGCGCCGTGAAAATAATAAATTGGTACGTTATGTTCATTTAGGAACGGGTAACTACCATGCGATGAATGCCCGAATTTATACCGATTATGGTCTCATGACCACAGATAAAGATCTGTGTGAAGATGTACACCGTATATTCCAAGAGTTGACCGGCATGGGCAAAATGGCGAAATTGAAAAAGCTATTACATGCACCGTTTACCTTACATGCTCAGCTCATTAACTTTATTGATGAAGAAATTGCTAATGCTAAAGCAGGCCGTAAAGCTCAGATCATTGTTAAAGTAAATGCATTAACCGAAGTCCAGTTAATCAATAAATTGTATGAAGCTTCTCAGGCGGGTGTTCAAATTGACCTGATTATCCGTTCGATTTGCTGCTTACGTCCAGGTTTGCCGAACCTGTCAGAGAATATTCGAGTGCGTTCAATTGTAGGACGTTTCCTTGAGCATACTCGTGTTTATTACTTCAGTAATAACGGGGATGCACGTATTTACTGTTCAAGTGCAGACTGGATGGACCGTAATTTATTTAATCGTGTAGAAGCGTGTTTCCCTGTTGAAGACCCTGCATTGAAAAAACGTATTTATCAACAAGGTTTGGTAAATTACTTACAAGATAATCAACAGGCTTGGTTGCTACAAGGTGATGGTACTTGGATTCGTGCTGAGCCAGCAGAGGGTGAAAAATTGCATAATGCTCAAAGAGCATTATTGGAAATCATTAAATAATGAACTTTTAAGACTAAATAAAAGCCGACTTTTTGTCGGCTTTTTTAATTGACTGAAATTCAAAGTAATTTAGTTAGTTTTTCTAAATGGTTGCTGGATAAACGATAATAATTTGAAGCACTGCAATATGTTTTGAAAATATGTGATTTTTTACATAAAACATTGAATTTTAAAAATATACAAATCACGAGAAATCTACTTTAATACGCCGCATTAAATATACTTAACTTTGGTAAATGAATAAGATGCAATGCTTTATTAGAAGTTTACTTATTAAAATACTTTTGGGGATAATACCAGTGACCGCTTACGCAGATCAGAAGTGTTATGGGGATATCATCGTATTTCAAAGATTTGATGATCAAGCGATATATCCTTATTTTGTAAATCCTTCTAATGATAAAGCTAACAAAAGTGGAGAGAAAAATAAAAAAATAATCATCCAAAAAAGAAAACCAAAGCAAGATGAGTTTTTAGCCCAAAAGAAAGTTGAAGATGTTCACACCAAGAAAATAGAAGAAAAGAAAAATTTTGACAGTAAAAAGCAACTTGATGCAGCTGTCGCTAAAGAAATCTTGGAAAATGGTGAAAAGAAATGGATGGTGCAAGTTGTGCTAGCATCTAATCAAAATAAGGCAAATATGGTTCAGTCGCAGTTAGAAGCAAAAGGGTATAAGGTTGTAACCAGTGCAACGACTAAAGGCATACGGGTCATGGTAGATCCTGCAAATGACTATGCCATTGCACAAATTATTAGAGAAAAAATTATTGCTGATAATAGTTTGAATATGCCATCTGCTTGGGTGTTTAAGTGGGCATCCTTAACACCGCAATAAAATAAAAAGGAGTCCGAAGACTCCTTTTTTATTCATGTATTCTTGTGGTTATTTTCTGCATAATTTGCAGTAATACATCGAACTCACTTTGCAATGGTGTACTTTTACGAGTCACTAAAGCTAAAGTACGGCTCGGAGCATCTTCAATTGGTTTTGCAGTAATCTGATCATTAAACTTGATCATACTATTTTCAATTGCAATTTCTGGTAAAAGCGTAAAGCCTAAATCAGAAGAAACCATTTCAACTAACGTTGGTAAAGAACTTGCTTTTAAACGGTTGTCGTTTTTACGCTCACCGATCGGGCATGCACTTAAAACGTGGTCACGTAAACAGTGGCCTTCTTCAAGCAAAATTAATCTTGATAAATCAAGATCATCTAGAGAGTTTGCTTGAAGAGCATTTGTATCTTGCTTACTACATACAAGGTACAAGTTTTCTTTCGAAATTTCAGCGACTTTTAGGCCTCTAGTGTCAAACGGAAGAGCAAGAACGATCATGTCTAGATTACCGTGTTCTAAACGCTCTACAATTTTTTCACTTTGTGCTTCATGCAAATGCAGCTGAATTTTAGGTAACTGCTGATGCACTTCATCAAGTAACCGTGTCAGGATAAAAGGTGCAATTGTTGGAATAACACCCAAATGCAAATCACCCGTTAACGGCTCACTCATTTCACGGCTCAAACGCATTAAATCTTGAGCATCTGCTAGTAGTACACGGGCGCGAGCAACGACTTGTTCGCCTAAAGGTGTTAAACGCACATTCTGGCGATCACGTTCTACCAAAACGCCACCTAATAACCGTTCAAGCTCCATGATGCCGCCTGATAAAGTCGATTGAGTGACAAAAGAGCGGCGTGCTGCTTCAGTAAAATGCAAAGTTTCCGACAACGTAACTAAATATGATAGCTGTCTTAATGAGGGTAATGCAGCCATAGTGTCCTAGTCTGATGATTTAAAATGATGCGCAAATAAACCGCTAAGCTGTGGAATAAAATGTGCAGGGATATCATGCCCCATTCCATCAATTAATTCAAACTTAGCACCGGAAATTGCTTTTGCTACAGCCTTACCGTGGCTAGGCGGAAGTAAGCGATCGCGAGAGCCATGTAGGACTAAAGCGGGTTGCTTAATTTCACGGTCGAGTTGTAGTAAAGAGCCTGTACATAATATTGCTAAAAACTGTTGAAGTACACCAGCAGGATAGTAGCTACGCTGATAAAGCTTACGCGCTGTTTGTATTGCTTCAATCTGGTTGAAATAACCAGGTGAACCAATCAATTGAAATAGTTTTAAACTATGATTAACAATACCTTCTTCGTCACGTGTCTCGGGTTTACCAATTAAACTCAAAAGTTGTTTCGGAAAAGGAGGTGGTAGAAAAGGCTGGTTATTGCTTGTAAACATAAGCCCCAGCTTCTCAACCTTTTCTGGATATTTTGCTGCAAGAATTTGAGCAATCATCCCACCCATTGATGCACCAATTACATGCGCTTTGTTCACGCCTAAACGATCAATCAGCATCGATACATCATCTGCCATATCATGCAGAGTATAAGGTGCACCCTGATTACCTAGTCCAAGTGCAAAGCGGCCCATCAATTTGACAGTATTTAAGCGTTTACCTTCATGACGTACTTTTGAAGAAAGGCCAATATCACGGTTATCAAAACGAATAACACGAAATCCTTGATCAATCAGCGATTTACAGAAAAAATCTGGCCAAAAAAGCATTTGGGCGCCAAGACCCATAATCAGCAAAATGGTTGGATGCTCTGGCTTTCCACCGACTTCTACATGTAATTCAATTCCATTGCCTAAGTTGACTTTGGTTTCTTGCATGAAAGATGTATACGGTGAAATGTTAAACTGTAAGGCGCTATTCATGTTATTCATTCCTTAAAGGAATACTCTCTAACTGAGTATTCCTGATACAAACCTTATGCTTGGGCTGGAATAAGATCTGGAACAAGCTTTGTTAAAGTTAAGCGTTGTTTACCTGCGGTTGCACCTAACAATACAAAACCACGCAATGTTCCTTCATTGTCAATTGCTTTGGCAAGCATACCATCGTCGAACTCTTCTGTTTCCCAGTTCACTTCTACATCAACCGGAGCTGGCAAAACTGTAAGTGGAGCGGCTGGTGTTTTTACTGCCACTGGCATAGCAGGGTAGTGCACAGCAGTTTGTTGTCCGCTGAGTGTTTTAGCGAGAGCACGAGCCTGTTGCATAATCGGCATTACATATGGAAGTAAAGTACCGTTTACCTCTGCGCAATCCCCAATTGCGTAGATGTCTGCTTGATTTGTTTCCAGTAAGCCATTGGTAATAATTCCACGGCTCGTTTGAATATCTGCACTTTTAGCAAGTGAAATATTTGGCTGTAAACCAATCGCAGAAAGAACAAGGTCCGCAACCAATGTTTGTCCGTTTGCGAGTGTTATCGCATAGTCTTCGCCATTATTAATTTTACTTACTTTTTCAACCGTGGTTCCAAGTGCAAATTTTACTCCAGCTTCCTCAAGATTTTGCTGGAAAGCAGAAGCAATATGTCCTGGAAGTAAACGGCCTAATGGTTGAGGAGCCAAATCAATCACAGTAATGTCATATTCACTATGAAGTAAGTCGTTGGCAAATTCACAACCAATTAAACCAGCACCCAAAATAACAACACGCTTATCTTTACGCTGAGCTAGATTTTCACGGAAAGCGCGGTAATCAATCAATGAGTTCACGACATGAATGTCGTCGCTACCATCGCCTGCAATTGCAAGGCGAATTGGGTTAGCACCTACGGCTAAAATCAGTTTTGAATAGGGTTGATTCGACGTTACGCCATCTTTTTCTAAAACAAGCTCATGGCGTTCAGCTAAAATCTCTTTTACAAAAGTAAAAGGCTCAATACGCATATTGAGTTGAGTACCCATTTTAGCAGCATCACCTAAAGGAATTTGTTCTGGTGCTTTTTTACCTGCAAATGCATTTGATAATGTTGGCTTTGCATAGTTCACTGCATCATCCGCACAAATCATCACAAGTTCTTGCTCTGGACTAAGCTTACGGAACTCACGTGCTAAGGTATAACCCGCCATGCCTGATCCGATAATGACGATAGGATGCATTTTTTTCTCCAGAGTTAGAATTATTTATTTAATACGGTGATTGGTAATATTCGTAAAAAAGACCATGTCTATCATGGCCTTCTACTTTACGCTCTTAGATTTCGATCATTTCGAAGTCAGCTTTTGAAACGCCGCAATCAGGGCAAGTCCAGTCATCTGGAATATCTTCCCATTTTGTTCCAGCTGCAATGCCGTCTTGTGGCCAACCTTCCGCTTCGTCATAAATCCATCCACAAACGATACATTGATATTTTTTCATGAGACTCTCCGCACTGATAAGTTTGCTCAAAGCTGCCTTTCAGTAAAACTATTCCATCTATTAATAATGTAACTACGATCCGGTCAATAATAACCAATGTGCCTTTGATCGGATATCAAATTTTTACGCAGTTCTACATTCAAAGTAAAGTAAATAACGGAGTTTAATCATTCGTAAGCAAAGATGAATGGCAGGTTAGGACAAATAAGTGGTTATTTAGGCAAAACTTCGCCATAAACTAATAATAATTAATGCATTCTTACAGTTAATTTTATTTGTGAAAATATCATGAAATAAAGAGTGCCAAATTATTTAAAAAATTCATCTCATATGAAAGCTAAATAACAACAAACTACGATGCTACAGAATGTCATTATTAAAACCGAAAATTAAAATTTGCTGTCATTAAGACGGTATAAATCAGGGAAGTGAAATATGGAAAATTTAGTATATGAAGTGGAAATTGATGCTCCTATAGAAAAAGTGTGGGACATACTTTGGAATAGTGAGACATATAACGCTTGGACGAAATTCTTTGCACCAGATTCCTCTATGCGTACTGACTGGCAAGTAGGTGGAAAAACTTATTTTCTTGATGGCGAAGGAAATGGGATGGTTTCTACAATTGAACAAATGCAAAAACCAGAAATATTGATTTTTAAACATTTAGGAATGATTAAGGAGGGTAAAGAAGATTTAGAAAGTGAAGAAGTTAAAGGTTGGAGTGGTTCCCTAGAAAAGTATTTTCTAAACCAAAAAGATAATATAACCACTTTAAAGGTTGAATTGGCCACCTTGCCCGAATATATGGGCATGTTGAAAAGTGGCTTCGTTCAAGGTTTTGATGTGGTTAAAAAAATGGCAGAAGCAAAATAAAGCTTTTTTTAATCACATATAAACCAGTTTCTTATAATCAAATGATAGAAATCTAGGCTAAATATTTTTTATAAATTTTTATAATCAGATCATTAATTCGAGAAGGATAGGCTAAGCGATGATGTCCACCTTCAAACGTTTCAATATTCATGTAGGGTGCAAGTTTTTCTTGAACCTGATACATATCAAGTTGCTCATCTCCTAATTCTAAATAGGCCATTTTAGGATTAGAGAGCATGAGTTCATCTTCAGAAAGCTGAGGGTAGTCTGCCCGAAAATTAGGGGTAAGACTTGGATTTGCCACAATCACTGCTAGTTTATGTTGAGCAGCAGTTTTTAGTGCCCAATAGCCTCCAATGCTATGGCCCACCAATAAATCTGGTTTGATCGTCTGAATAGCCTGATGGTAAAAGTACTCAACAGATGCATAACTTAAGTTACGATAATCGACGTCAATACAAAATTTTTCAGGATGTAAAATGGCATGGAACTTTGTCGATTCTCGGGAAGAATCCAAGCCATGTAAAAATAGAATTTTCATTATTTACGACACAATCTCATTGATAAAATAAAAGGCAAATCGGGCCTTTTGAATATCGAGGTTATTTGGATTTTTTTATATTTTACTAAATGCTTTAAAAAATGATCTTAGCGATTGGTCTAAGTCACTTTGCCTTTAAAAAGTAGTGTTTTGTTCTATAAAATTGTCTTTTTTCATTTTTGTTTGATTGAAATCATTCGAAAAACTTCCGCAATCTGTTAGGATATAGCACTTAATTTTTACTTAATCGAGGCAGAGATGACGCAACAAAACGCTCAATCGACTTCTGAACCAACTATTTCCGAAAACGATTTAATTGCACAGCGTCATGCCAAATTAAAGCAAATCCAAGATGTTGCGAAGGAAACTGGAAAGAGTCCTTGGCCGAATACGTTTAAGCGTGAACACTACGCAGCTGATCTACAAGAACAATTTAAAGATCAGTCGAAAGAACAAATTGAAAGCGCTGAGCATGTCTATGTAAAAGTGGCTGGCCGTGTCATGTTAAACCGTGGTTCTTTCATGGTTATTCAAGATATGACAGGTCGTATTCAGCTATATGTTGACCGTAAAGGTTTACCAAAAGATATTCTTGAGACCATTAAAGGTTTAGACCTTGGTGACATTATTGCTGCTGAAGGTTATATCGGACGTTCAGGAAAAGGTGACTTATATGTTCATCTTGAAGGTTTTGAACTTCTTACAAAATCTCTTCGTCCGTTACCAGATAAATTCCATGGCTTAAATGACACAGAAGTTAAGTACCGTAAACGTTACCTTGACTTAATTGTGAATGAAGAAACACGTAAAACTTTTGAAATCCGTGCCAAAGTTGTTGCAGGTATTCGAGCATTCTTAAACAATGAACGTTTCATGGAAGTTGAAACGCCAATGATGCATGTGATTCCGGGTGGTGCGTCTGCGCGTCCGTTTGAAACACATCACAATGCTTTGGATATGCCTTTATTCCTACGTATTGCACCTGAGCTTTATTTAAAACGTTTGGTTGTTGGTGGTTTCGAACGTGTGTTTGAAATTAACCGTAACTTCCGTAATGAAGGGGTATCAACGCGTCACAACCCTGAATTTACGATGATTGAATTTTATCAAGCTTATGCTGATTATAAAGACTTGATGCAATTAACTGAAAACATGCTTGAAAAGTTGGCTTTGGATATTCTGGGTACAACTGATGTGCCTTACCAAGGTGAAGTGTTTAGCTTCAAAGGGCCATTCAAGAAAATCTCTATGTTTGATGCGATTTTAGAGAATAACCCACAATTTACACCTGAAAATGTTGGTGACCGTGAGTTCCTTGCTCAATTTATTCGTGAAGAATTAAAAGAACAAGTTAAGCCTGGTTTTGGTTTAGGTAAGCTTCAAACGATCGTATTTGAAGAAACTGTTGAAACCAAGCTTCGTCAGCCTACATTTATTACTGAATATCCAGCTGAAACTTCTCCACTCGCTCGCCGTAATGATGACAATGCACATATTACTGATCGTTTTGAGTTTTTCATTGGTGGCCGTGAATTGGCAAATGGTTTCAGCGAGTTAAATGATCCAATTGATCAAGCTGAACGTTTCCAAGCTCAGGTTGCTGAAAAAGACGCTGGTGATGATGAAGCAATGCATTACGATGCAGAATTTGTTGAAGCGCTTGAGTATGGTTTACCTCCTACCGCAGGTGAAGGTATCGGTATTGACCGTTTAGTTATGTTATTTGCCGATGCTCCAAGTATTCGTGATGTAATTTTATTCCCTCATATGCGCCGTAAAGAAGGTTAATCTTCCAAAGGCAAAAAGGCAGTATTTATACTGCCTTTTTTTATTACTTTTATATCTCAAAAACTTACCTATCTACACTAATCTTAAAATAGCGTTAAAAAATGTAATTGCACAGTTTAACAATTGCAAAGTTGTGATAAAAAATTTAAGGTGTTGCTCATAAATAACTTTGAGAATTGGCTGGCATGTTTCTAAGAAAAACACTTTCGATTGCAATATTGGCAACTGCTTCATCCGCTATTTTTGCACAAGGTTTAGTGCTAAATAATGAGGACTTGCGTACAGACTTAAACTGGTTGAATCAACAAGGTGTTATTAACATCAGCACCTCAACTTGGCCGTTAAGTGGTGATGAAATCCAGAGAGCACTCTCTCAAGCACAAGTGACGCATCCAGCTCAACAAAAAGTTATTAATTCAGTTCTTAATGCATTAAAAGCAGATAACGATACGGTTAAAGTGGGCGCTTTTGCTGAAACCGATATCAAAAATATTCCGCAAGCATTCGGTGATAACCAAAAAGCTCAATATCAAGGTTCTTTAGAGTTTAATGCGGGCGGTGAAAACTGGGATGCAAAAATTCGAGTAAATGCAGAAAAAGACCCACAAATTGATAATGGTCAAGATGTGAATGTTGAAGGCTCATATGTTGCTGGTAAACTTTGGAATCAGTGGGTAGTTGCGGGGCAAATTCCAACATGGTGGGGTCCAGGCCATGATGGTAGCTTAATTCGTGGTGATGCTAGCCGTCCGGTTTATGGTGTAACAGCACAACGTGCAGTGCAAAATGCTTTTGAGAGTAAATGGTTATCTTGGATTGGACCGTGGCAATATCAGGCTTTTGCTGGTCAATTAGATGATTATAAAGCAATTCCAGATGCTAAGTTATTAGGTTTGCGTGTAACTGCAAGACCATTACCATATTTAGAACTAGGCGCTTCTCGAACTTTGCAATGGGGTGGTGAAGGGCGTTCAGAAAGTTGGAATTCTTTATGGAATGCCATTAAGGGAAATGATAATGTCTATGATGCATCTGAGGATAGATCTAACCAAATAGCAGGATTTGATGCCCGTTTAAATCTGCAAACTCTTTTAAACGCACCTGTGGGTGTTTATGGTCAATATGTAGGGGAAGATGAAGCTGGCTTACTTCCTTCTAAAAAAATGTATTTAGCAGGTGTTGATTATTCTTCTAGCTATAATGATATGCCTTATCAGCTCTATGCTGAATGGGCTGACACGCGTACAAATAACGATGTGAAAGGTATTTCTTATAATCATTATATCTATAAGGATGGCTATTACCAACATGGTTACCCATTAGGCCACGCGATGGGTGGTGATGGACAAATGTACTCAGTGGGTGGTGATATCCGCTTTGATGTAATGAACCGTTTAAGTGGTCGTGCAATGGTGGTTAAAGTTAATCAATCTAACTTGGCAATCAATAAAGCATTCCCTAAAGACGATGAAATCAAAGCCCTTGATTTAACTTGGACGCATTACATCAAACCTGATCTTCCATTAAAAATTAATGGTTGGGTAAGTGATTCTGATCTAGAAGGTAATGACGCAGGTGCATCTATTGGAATTGAAATTCCATTAGAACGTAAAATGTTCGGTTTCTAAGAATAGATCATGTTTTAGAAAAGAGAAGCGATCAAAGCTTCTCTTTTTTTATGGTTTTTAGAGAAATATAAAGACTAGAACATGATTTGCTTAAGTTGGCTACACAAGCTACGATTGCAAAGTTACGCAAGTGAATCAGCATATTACATGTATATGATGAAATCGAATATCAATATGAAAAAACAAGCAAAAGGAATCGGTTTTAAATCACTATAATGCATAACTAATGCTATAAGCCATATAAAGGCTTGTGGTTGGATTATCTATCACGAAAAATTGGAGTTGTTATGGCACTCGTTCCTCCACATGGTCTTCTAGGTGGTGGTTTAATACTACTTCTAGATTTTATGGGCAAAATGGATAGAGAAGGACGTGTTCATGACTGAATCAAGACTCACACATCTCAAGCAACTTGAAGCTGAAAGCATTCATATTATCCGTGAAGTTGCTGCTGAATTTGAAAATCCAGTCATGCTTTACTCAATTGGTAAAGACTCTGCGGTAATGCTTCACCTTGCATTAAAAGCATTTTATCCAGCGAAA
Organism: Acinetobacter oleivorans DR1; assembly: GCF_000196795.1. Lineage (NCBI taxonomy): Bacteria > Pseudomonadati > Pseudomonadota > Gammaproteobacteria > Moraxellales > Moraxellaceae > Acinetobacter > Acinetobacter oleivorans. The sequence continues at coordinate 3,061,813 of NC_014259.1, read as the reverse complement.
CTTCCATTTCCTTTATTGCATGTAGATACAGGTTGGAAGTTTAAAGACATGATCGCGTTTCGCGATAACATGGCAAAAACGCATGGCTTTGATTTAATCGTTCATCAGAATAAAGAAGGTCGTGAAGCTGGAATTAATCCATTCGATCATGGTAGTTCAAAATATACAGATATTATGAAAACCCAAGCTTTAAAACAGGCTTTGGATAAATATCAATTTGATGCTGCTTTTGGTGGTGCACGTCGTGATGAAGAAAAATCACGCGCGAAAGAACGTGTTTATTCATTCCGTGATAGTAAACACCGTTGGGACCCTAAAAACCAGCGCCCTGAACTTTGGAATCTTTACAATGGTAAAGTGAACAAAGGTGAAAGTATTCGTGTATTCCCTTTATCTAACTGGACTGAGTTGGATATCTGGCAATATATCTATTTAGAAAATATTCAAATCGTTCCTCTTTATTTCTCTGCTGTTCGCCCAGTAGTAGAGCGTAGCGGTACATTAATCATGGTTGATGATGAACGTATGCGTTTAAAAGAAGGTGAAGTTCCACAGATGAAGTCTGTACGTTTCCGTACGCTTGGCTGTTATCCATTAACTGGTGCAGTTGAGTCTGAAGCAGATACGTTACCTGAAATTATCCAAGAGATGCTTTTAGCCACGAGTTCTGAGCGTCAAGGTCGTATGATTGACCATGATGAAGCGGGCTCAATGGAAAAGAAAAAGCAAGAAGGCTATTTCTAAGACAATTTCTAAATTTGTGGAGTTTGAGCAATGTCTCATCAATCAGAATTAATCAGTCAAGATATCTTGACCTATTTAAAGCAACATGAACAAAAAGACCTTCTGCGTTTTTTGACTTGCGGTAACGTAGATGATGGAAAAAGTACACTTATTGGGCGTCTACTCTACGATTCAAAATTGATTTACGAAGATCAATTACAAGCTGTAACGCGCGATAGTAAAAAAGTAGGAACCACAGGTGATGCACCAGACTTGGCATTACTTGTAGATGGCTTACAAGCTGAGCGTGAGCAAGGTATTACCATTGATGTGGCTTACCGCTATTTCTCAACTGAAAAGCGTAAGTTTATTATTGCTGATACCCCAGGACATGAGCAATATACGCGTAACATGGCAACAGGTGCGTCAACTGCTGATCTTGCAATTATCTTGATTGATGCGCGTTATGGTGTGCAAACTCAAACTCGTCGCCATACGTTTATTGCTAGTTTACTTGGTATTAAAAATATCGTTGTTGCTATCAATAAAATGGACTTGGTTGAGTACTCTCCTGAACGTTTCACTGAAATTCAGATTGAATATGATGCTTTCGTAAGCCAATTGGGTGACCGCCGTCCAGCTAATATTCAGTTTGTACCGATTTCTGCTTTAAATGGTGATAACGTAGTAAATGTTTCTGAGCATACAGCTTGGTACAAGGGTCAAACCTTGATGAGCATTCTTGAATCTGTGGAAATTAGTCGTGAATCAAACAAACACGAATTCCGTTTCCCTGTTCAATATGTGAACCGTCCAAACCTCGATTTCCGTGGTTTCGCTGGTACTGTCGCTTTAGGTGAAATCAATGTTGGTGATGAAATTGTTGCATTACCATCAGGTAAGCGCTCAACAGTTAAAGAAATCGTAACATTCGATGGAAATCTGGACCAAGCTATTGCGGGTCAAGCAGTTACATTAACATTGAATGATGAAATTGATATTAGCCGTGGAAACGTATTAGTACGTGCAGGCGAACAACCATTAATTTCTCGCAGTGTTCGTGCTTCAGTAGTATGGATGAATGAACATCCACTGGTGAAAGGCAAGTTGTACAACGTTAAGATTGGTACTCAAACGGTCCCTGCCAAAGTAACTAACATTCACTATCGTGTGAATGTGAATACGCTTGAGCATACTCAAGTTGAAGAGCTTGAATTAAATGCAATTGCAGATGTTGTTGTTGAGTTTGATGCACCAGTCGTATTTGATCAATATCAAGACTCACGATACACAGGTTCATTTATTTTCATTGATCGTTTAAGCAATGTAACGGTTGGTGCGGGTATGGTTGAGTCTGCGGTAGAGTGGACTGCACATAGCAATCCAGTTACTGCTGAAGATCGTGCTGCACGTTTAGGTCAAAAACCTGCGGTGATTGGGATTTCTGCACAGTTAATCGAGAAAGCTCAAGTTTTAGAGAGTTTATTGATCCAACAAGGTGTAGTTGCGATTGCAAAAGCCAACTTAACTGCTGAGCAAATTACTTTATTGCGTGAGACAGGTGTTGTGGTTATCACTACGGCTGTGGATGGCACAGATACAGAAGTCACTGCTGAAACCGTTGAAGAGGCAGCTGAAAAAGTTGTGGAATTAGTCCGTCTTTAATAGACTGAATTGATTTTGAAAAAACCCGCGTAAGCGGGTTTTTTTATTGGGTTTAGAAAATACTTTGAGTTTTTAAAGTTAAATATTCTCTTAAATCTTTAGGATAGCTCTGAATCATCTTTAAAAATATATCACGGTCGCCTTGATATAAGGCGCGTGTTGCTTCTTCGTAATTTGGCATATTACCCAACATGGCAGACATAAAACGGTCGATGGCTTGTTTAGCGAGCATAATATTACCTTCAGAATTTGGGTTATTTAACTCTTTATCAATCAACTTACGAATTACTGCTGATGCACTCGCACTTTGTTGATCTAACCAATCCCAATGTTTTTTCTGTAAAGTGATTTCACGAGAAATTACTCCGAGTTTAGGTCGTCCAACTTTTTTAATTTCTTCCGGTTCAGCATAACGTTGTTGAAATTCTTGTTCCGAACCAGAAAGATCAAGATCAATTTGTTGACCTGTTTGATCATTAAAAATCAGAATATTTTCCGTTGTTTTCGGAAGATCTGTGAGTTTTTTTGCAAGTTCAACTAGGGAGTCGCTCGCAATAAGCGTGCTTCCAGTGAAAGCAGTATAGGTGATTTTAGTATTCATTTTAGCCATATATTTTTATCTGGGTAAAATAATATTACCAGGGTAAAATTATTTTGGCAAATAATTAATTTTATAACCAAAGAATTATTTGATTTTATGAGTGTTGTCTATGAAGTTAAGACTATAAAAATAGTCAAGATAATAGGCTATTTAAAATTTTATTCGGCTTTAATAGTGCTTTTATGAGACAATGTTTTTTTTATTTTTGTGTATTAGGACTCCCATGATTGAGCAATCTCCTGAATCTTTAAGCGATATCGAAATTTTAGACATTTTACAGTCTATGAAAAAAGATAAGCTGGATACGGAAGCAAATGAGATTATCCGTAATGGGGGGAAAGCTGGGCGTCAAGAAGCACATAAACAGGCTTTAGTTGCGTTGAATGCAAACTTTGAAGAAAAGTTTGTAGAAGCTGCTACGCTGGCATTAGGCTTGAATTCAGGTCAGGCGAAAAAGATTCGTTATAAAAAAGACCGTATCCGTATTTTTAAAGCACGTGGTATTGATTATTTAGCTATTGATGGTGCAGAAACCGCTCAGGTTTTAGCTCAAGTTGCTCAAGCGATTAGTCGTGAAGACGCGATTGTGACTGAAGGTCTACACAATATTTTTCCATTTTGGAAAGAAGGTTGGCCAATGGTTCAGTTTGATAATGCTTATAAAATTTTAGAAGAAGACATTACATTGCATTTTCAAATTGTGTTAGATCACTTAATTGAATATGTACAGAAATAAAAAAAAGCCCCGATTGGGGCTTTTTTATTGCATATGAATAATTAAAGCGTACTAAAGAGTGGGAAAACACCAATTACTAAAGCAGTACCCATTAATACCATACAAGTTATGAATGCCCACTTTAAAGTGAACTTTTGATGGTCGGCAAAATCGACTTTAGCAAGACCACATAACAAATAGGTTGATGGAACAAGAGGTGATAGCAAGTGTACAGGTTGACCTACAATCGAAGCGCGAGCAATCGCTTCTGCACTAATACCATAATGTGAAGCAGCTTCAGCAAGAATAGGTAAAACGCCATAGAAGAAAGCATCATTTGACATAAAGAAGGTCAAAGGCATACTCACTAAAGCTGTGATCGGTGCAAGGTATGGACCCATGCTTGGAGGAATCATTGCGACGAATTCTTTAGACATCGCCTCAACCATACCTGTGCCAGATAAAATACCTGTGAAAATACCTGCTGCGAAAATTAAGCCCACAACAGCTAAGACACTGTCTGCATGCATTGCAATACGTTTTTTCTGCATATCAACATCTGGGTAGTTAATGAGCATTGCAATACAGAACGCTATCATGAACAACACAGACATAGGCAAAATGCCTTTGATCAAAGCAATCATAAGAAGGATTGTGAGCACCATATTTACTTTGCGTAAATGTGGGCGAGTCGCTTCAGGATCTTTCGATACAGTAATGTTATCACCATGGTGAGTTTCAAGTTCAATAACGCCTAAACGTTTTTGCTCGTAACGACCATATAAGTATGCCAAGAAGAATAACCAACCAATACTAATGATCATAGGGATAATCATTGGTACGAAAATGTGGCTTGGGTCAACTTGCAGGGCGCTTGCAGCACGAGCTGTAGGGCCACCCCATGGGGTTAGGTTCATTACACCACTACATAACAGCATAAGTGCAGTCATGATGAGGGTATTCATTCCTAAGCGTTGATAAAGTGGCAGCATTGCAGCTACACAAATCATATAGGTTGTAGAACCATCACCATCTAAAGAAACCATTGTGGTTAAGAACACAGTTCCTAGTGTGATTTTTAGAGGATCACCTTTAACCTTTTTTAAAATCCATTTAACCGGTGGATCGAAAAGACCTGCATCGATCATTAAGGCAAAATATAAAATTGCGAATAAAAGCATTACGCCAGTTGGCGCTAATTTTTTGATGCCATCCAGCATCATCTCACTGAGACCTTTGAGTTCAATGTGACTTAAACTTTCAAAGTAGTGACCTAGGCCCCAGGCAACAAGAGAAAAAATAAATGGGATGAGAATTAAAGCAATAATAGGGCTTAAACGTTTGGACATGATTAAGTACATGAAGCACAAAATCATGCCAACACCAAGTAATGTCAGCATACAATCAATCCTTTGCCTATAGTTTTACTGAACAAGTTTATTCAAAACTCTGACCTTGGTTATTCTTATTAATTTTTATTAAAAAGACAAATAATATATTTAGTTTATTTGGTTAATATATATTCAGTTGGAGGGGTATATTTAGGCGAAATACTGAACATATATATTAAGATTATAATAAGCTTATAATAAATGTGATTCATTATATTAGATTATAAAGGTTTTATAAAATTAAAAATTATATGATATTTTTTTAAATTATATATGGTTTGATGGGGGAAATGAGAAGAAGAACCATTTAAAGACTTGCTTTGAGCTAAGTTCCATAAGATCTGAGGTAATGTAAATTGGGACTTAACTGCTTAGTGGTAATTGAGATATATAGATTATTCTATTATTTTTCAGTATTTAAGATTTAATATAAATGATGATTTAAATAATATTGCTTTTAGATTAAAAGAGCAACTTGAATTTATGAATCTAAAATAATTATTACACATATTTGAAAAATTTATTTAGATTTAAAAAAATACCCCACATAAAATTGTGAGGTATTTAAATTAATATAAATCAGTTGTCATCAATTGATGAATGTACTTCAGTTTGTTCTAAAATTCGAGTTACAAGAAGTTGGTCAATTTTAAAATGATCGACATCGACTACTTCAAACTTGTATCCACCGAATTCTACAAAATCTGCCGGACGTGGAATTTTGCGTAGGCGGTACATCATGAAGCCTGCTAAAGTTTCATAATTTTCTTCATCAGGCATTTCATCAATTTCAAGTGCGTGTCTTAAGTCATCAATTGGTGTGCTGCCATCAATTAACCATGAGTTATTATCACGTTTAATGATTTGTTGCTCTTCATCAATTGGAGTGACCCAGTCGCCCATAACCGTAATCATAATATCGCTTAAAGTAATAACACCTACGACAAGCGCATATTCGTTTATCACAACCGCAAACTTTTCTTTCGTAGAGCGGAAACGATCAAGTAATTCCGAGAGGGTTAGGGTGTCAGGAATCATCAAGACAGTACGAATGGTTGATTCATTCAATTGAGTTGGAGATTGGTTGTTTAAAATGCGAACAAGAAAGTCTTTGGCATCGACGTAACCAATGACTTGATCAATATTTTCATTACATACCAAAAATTTTGAATATGGATACTCTGCTAATTTTTGGCGAATGCTATCTTCATGTTCATTTAAAGTGAAATAAACAACATTTTCACGTGTAGTCATGCTCGAAGGTACGTTACGTTCTTCTAATTCAAAAACATTCTCGATAAAGTGATGTTCTTGTTTCTGAAGTACGCCTGCTTGAGCACCTGCATCCATTACTGCTGAAATATCATCAAAAGTAATGTTGTCTTCTCGCGTTGTATTCACTTTGAACAAACGGAATAGCAGGTTGGCAATTGCGTTAATTCCCCAAGCTAAAGGTTTGCAAATCTTAATAAAAACCTGAATTGGGTTAATAACACTAATTGCAATTTTTTCAGGTGCAATCATAGCCAAACGTTTTGGCATAAGATCGGCAAATAAAATAAAGAGTGAGGTCACTAAGGTAAAGGAGAGGGCAAAACCGATCGTTTGTGTCCAAGGGCCTGTGTAAAAGCGGTCTACTAAAGTGACGAAATAAGGACGAAAAGCAGCTTCACCCAAAATACCGCCTAAAATTGCAACTGCATTTAGGCCAATTTGAGAAGCTGCAAAAAAGTCGGCAGATTGTTCTTGTAAATCTAGTACTTGTTGGGCGCGTTCTTCACCCGCTTCGGCTAGAATTTTTAGTTTAACTTTTCTGGCACCTGCTAGTGCAATTTCAGTTAAAGATAAAAAGCCTGCTCCGATGATAAGCAGTACGATGATAATGATATTTTGAAAGAGACTCACAAATCACCTGAGGTTCATCATTATTATGACTATGTTTTAACATAAAAAAGCGCTGAGGTAATCAGATTGATTGCTCAGCGCTTGAAGATAGGACAATTAAATTAAAATTTATTTAATAGTGAGAAAATTGTGAATTATTGGTTAGAAATTCACGGTTTTCTTCTTCAATCATTTGACGAGCAACAAATAAGATAAGTTGGCGCAGCCAGCGATGAGCAGGGTGATGATGTAACAACGGACACCAAGCCATTTTAAGTTCGAACTCTGGAATATAAAAAGGAGGATCCTTTATAACCAGTTTAGGATTCTGTGTTTGTAGGCGTGCCATACGTGTTGGTAATGTAGCAATAAGATCTACATTTTGAGCAAGTAATGCAGGCATTTGGTAGTGGCGAGTAAATACAGAAATTTTACGACGTTGACCAATACGTTCTAATGCTTGATCAATCCAGCCTAAACCACCTTGTTTGTCGGGGTTTACACCAAAACCTACACCCATACCTGTTTTAGAAACCCAGATATGTTGCGCATCTAGATAACTTTTAAGATTCAAATGGGTTACAGCAGGGTGTTTATCGTTCAAAATACAACTGAAACTATCACGCCAAACTAAAACCTGATGGAAACTTTGCGGTATTTCATTAAATCTATTAATTGCAAGATCAACTTTACCTTGTTCCATATCTCTATAAGACACATCACTCGGTGTAAGAAAATCAAGAACAACGTTTGGAGCTTCAGAGCGGAGCGCTTTGACAAGACGAGGAACTAAAGTTGCCTCAGCATAGTCAGATGTCATAATGCGGAAAACGCGATTACTTGTATAAGGGCGGAATTCGGTACGGGGTTCCAAAATCATGGAGAGATCAGAAAGGGCATCACGAATACGAGGCTGTAATTCAAGTGCGCGTTCTGTTGGAGTCATGCCTTCGGACGAGCGGATAAGAAGGGGGTCATTAAATAAATTACGCAAACGACGTAAAATATTACTCATTGCAGGCTGAGTTACCCCAAGCTGTTCGGCTGCGCGTGTAACATTTTTTTCACGAAGAAGTACATCAAGATATATTAATAGATTAAGATCTACTCGCTCCAGATTCATAAAAAAAATACCGAAAATAAAACCCTGAAATTGTTTCAAATTATGCCATATCTAATAACTATTGTGTGAAAAAATGATGAGAAAAACGACATTTTTTGTAGGAATTAAGTAGGGGGGAGAGGTACTTCAAAGGCTCGATTTTATTGTCTTTGCTACGTTTTTAAGTATGAAGGAGATAAATAGAATATATTTATATATAACTAACCACTTTCTAGCATGTAAATTGACTTTTTACATTGGCAAAAATAGCCTAATTTACAATTGACTTTTTAAATTAAAAATGGCTGGAAAAACTTCAAAAATTGTATAAAAATAAGACTTACTAGGTTTTTAGAATAAAACTCTATACTCCTTTAGAATAATTTTATTTTTATAAACAAAGTGTTAATGTTTTTTGTTTTATCTATAATATCGATTTATCGGTATATTTTTTAAATAAATACTGAAGATTAATAAAGGATATTGGATTAATTGATTGGCTAAGTCTAAGCTGTGTTCATGACGAAGCAGCTGGTGTCATAAGAAATTTAAGTACATGACTCTAGGCTTCAATCGATGAAATCCTAAAATGAATACAGGACAATATCATGACTACATATCAAACAGCGATTGATGCAATCCGCGAACTAAAAGCAAAATTCGGTAGCACTTGGCGCGATATTAGCCCAGAAGATGCTGCACGTATGCAAATGCAAAACCAATTCAAAACTGGTTTAGATATTGCTAAATATACAGCTGCGATTATGCGTCGTGATATGGCTGCTTATGATGCTGACTCTAGCAAATACACTCAATCATTAGGTTGCTGGCACGGTTTTATCGCACAACAAAAAATGATTGCGAACAAAAAATACTTCGGTACGACTGAACGTCGCTATATCTACCTTTCTGGTTGGATGGTTGCTGCTCTTCGTTCAGAATTTGGTCCACTTCCTGACCAATCTATGCACGAAAAAACTTCGGTACCTGCATTAATCGAAGAAATCTACACTTTCTTACGTCAAGCTGACGCAAAAGAATTAAACGATTTATTCCGTGCGCTTAAAAAAGCAAACGAAGCTGGTGATACTGCTAAAGCTGCTGAAATCACTGCTCAAATCGACGGCTTCCAAACTCACATTGTGCCAATTATTGCTGACATCGATGCTGGTTTCGGTAACGAAGAAGCGACTTACTTACTTGCTCGTAAAATGATTGAAGCTGGTGCTTGTGCTCTTCAAATCGAAAACCAAGTATCTGATGCTAAACAATGTGGTCACCAAGCTGGTAAAGTAACTGTTCCACACGAAGACTTCATCGCTAAAATCCATGCATTACGTTATGCATTCTTAGAAATGGGTCTTGATGACGGTATCATCGTTGCGCGTACTGACTCAGAAGGCGCTGACTTGACTCAAAAAATCCCAGTGGTTAAAGAGCCAGGTGATATCGCATCTCAATACATCAGCTACTTAGATACTGTTGAAATTGATATTGCTGATGCTCAAGAAGACGAAATCTTGATCAAACGTAATGGTAAATTACACCGTCCTAAGCGTTTAGCTTCTGGTTTATATCAGTTCCGTGCTGACACACAAATTGATCGTGTTGTACTTGACTGTGTATCTAGCCTTCAAAACGGTGCTGACCTTCTTTGGATCGAAACTGCGACTCCAAACGTAGAAGAAATCGCACACATGGTTAATCGTGTTAAAGAAGTTGTTCCAAATGCTAAGCTTGTTTATAACAACAGCCCATCATTCAACTGGACTTTAAACTTCCGTCAACAAGCTTACGACCGTTGGGTTGCTGAAGGTAAAGACGTTTCTGCATATGACCGTGCTAAATTAATGAGCGCTGAATATGATAATACTGAATTAGCTGCTGATGCAGACGCTAAGATCCGTACATTCCAAGCAGATGCTTCTCGTGAAGCAGGTGTGTTCCATCACTTGATCACACTTCCGACTTACCACACTGCTGCTCTTTCTACACATGAGCTTGCACAAGGTTACTTCGGTTCTGAAGGTATGTTGGCTTATGTTGCTGGCGTACAACGTAAAGAAATCCGTGGTGGTATCGCTTGTGTTAAACACCAAGCAATGGCGGGTTCTGACATCGGTGATGATCACAAAGAAATCTTCTCTGGTGACAACGCTCTTAAAGCACATGATGATGCTAAAAACACAATGAACCAATTCGCAGCTCACTAAGAATTGATTTCAAAAGAAAACCCGCTCACATGAGCGGGTTTTTTTATATTAAAAATAATTATTTTTTCAAAACATAATGCTCAGCTAAAGAGCCTTCAATTTTCTTACCTTCCATATCTAAAGCAGTTGCCGTATTTTCACCAATAAAGAATTTACGGTTTTGTCCTTTATCATCTAATGTAATGACTGAAGTATTATCTTTGTCAAAAGTAAATGTACCATGGGTTTCAAATGGTTTCTTATCACCTTTGCCAAGATAAGTTTCAGTCAATTCATAAGTTTTATCATCTTTTAACTCTAAATCAGTTTTGATGCCTTCACAGTCTGCACATGGAAGAGTGCCTTTATATGTGCCATTCCAATCTAGTGAGTTTTCAGCTGTATGAGCAGTATCTACTGCATTGTTATTCGCTTCAGTAGTTTGTGCTGGAGCAGAAGCTTGTGTTGTTGTATCGGCTTTATTTTCGTTTTTGCTACAAGCAACAAGAAGGGCACTTACAAGTGCAACTGATAATAATGTTTTTTTCATGATGATCTAAACCTCGGAAAATAAATAAAAAAGCAAATAACAGGCTATGAAATATAAGAGCTTAATAAAAGTTTAAGTATGTAATTTAATTTTAACAAAAGGTAAAGTGAGTAAATTTTGGAATAATTATTAAAACAAAAATAAAAAGCAGGTATCCACTAAAACGATTTAATGAATACCTTATAAATTAGGGTTGTGCTGAAACTCCACCTAAAGAGTCACATGCTGATTTATAGAGTTCGTATTGTTGCTTTAAAACTTCATCTAGCGGCATGTCGAATAATTCTTCACCATTTTTGTAGCTCTCTACGTATGAAGTTGCTTTTTCTTTGCTTACCGCTAAAGATTGCTGGTAATAAGAATTAATCGAGCTTGTTGCAAGCTGGCTTGTCTCTACATTTTTACATTCGAAATTGTGCAGGATCTTTTCTGCACGTTTGACCTCACTAGATTGGCCAAAAATACACCCAGTTAAAAAGACAAGTGGGGTTAACACGAAAAAAAGTTTCATGGAGAGCAAGTATAGAAGCAACGGTGGGCGCTATTGTATAAACAATTCCATAAGTTACTGTGGTTTTATGTTAGACATTGATGATTTTTTAACTCATTAAAATCGAAAAATTGTATCTAATTTTATCAGTTGGCTTATTTTCATATTTGGTGCGTATTTTGCTTATAACTTTAAGCACTTATTTTGAACATATGAACCAGAATGAATCAGGTACAAACGTTTTCAAAAAACTCTTTAGCACCATTTTGGTATGCGCGATTAGAGCTCGGATTTTGTTTTGAAAATTCACGCACCATAATGAGTCACAGAAAGCACCATGGCCCTGTTAGGGTGCAAAAAATGCTCTGGCCTGAAAGAACGGGTGTATGTCATGCCATTATTGTTCATCCTCCAGCAGGAATTGCAGGAGGAGATCATCTGACGTTTGAAATTGAAACCAAAGATCAAGCTCATGCGGTAGTAACTACTCCGGGCGCAGGGAAATGGTACAAAACCAATGGTAAGCAAGCTTTTCAACATATTCAATTGCATGTGAAAGATCAGTCCATTTTAGAGTGGGTTCCACAAGAAACGATGCTGTTTGATGGAGCTTTAGCACATTCAGAAACTCATATTCACCTTGATAATGCTGCGAGTTTTATTGGCTGGGATATGTTAGTGCTTGGGCGACAGGCACGTGCGGAGCTCTTTATTCAAGGTAGTTATCACAACCAGTTTAAATTGTGGCGAGAACATAAGTTATTGGTTGCAGATACATTGTATTTTGAAGGAGAAGATCGTTGGCTGAGTTCATGTTTGGGTATGAATAATCAAGCCGTAATGGGAAGCTTTTGGGCAGCCGCTCCCGAAAAGTATCGCTCAGCTTCTTATTTAGAACAGCAGTTAGAACTCATTCGAGAATTGATGATGCGTATGCAAGCACCTGTCACATTAACATTATTGGATGATGTAGTTTCGGCTCGTTTTCTGGGAAATGATGTCCGACATTGTCATGATGCTTTTGCGGCTATACGAGCAAGATTAAGACATTATTGGTTTGATTTAGATGAAGAATTTCCAAGAATTTGGAAAACTTAAGTTACGTTAAATTGCGTATTTAAAAAACAGTTAAAACAAGTATGCTACTTTTGAGCACGTATTTTGCTTAAACAATATAAATGCAATTTAGGAAAGAGAAATGGAACTCAATCCAACAGAAAAAGATAAGTTACTCATTTTTACTGCAGGTTTAGTGGCTGAGCGTCGTAAAGCGCGTGGATTGAAACTGAATTATCCAGAAGCTATTGCTTTTATTTCAGCAGCTTTACTTGAAGGTGCACGAGACGGTATGACGGTCAGTGACTTGATGCATTACGGTACTACCTTATTAAAGCGCGAAGATGTGATGGATGGGGTGCCAGAAATGATTGCTGAGGTTCAGGTTGAGGCAACTTTTCCAGATGGTTCGAAATTAGTCACAGTCCATCAGCCAATTGTATAAAAGGAACGCTTATGATCCCTGGTGAAATCATTACTCCAGATGCTGATATTGAACTGAATGTTGGGCGACAAACTTTAAAAGTTGTAGTTGCCAACATTGGTGATCGACCTATTCAGGTGGGTTCCCATTTTCATTTTTATGAAGCAAATGATGCATTACAGTTTGATCGCGAAATGGCGAAGGGTTTTCGACTGAATATTGCAGCTGGTACAGCAATTCGTTTTGAACCGGGACAAACTCGAGAAGTGGAGCTTGTTGCTTTGGTCGGTAAACGAGAGGTTTATGGTTTCGCAGGTCGCGTCATGGGCAAGTTGGATTAAACATAACAACGATAATGAAAGAGATGAGTAATAAGTTATGAAAATGTCACGTCGTGCATATGCTGAGATGTTTGGTCCAACGGTTGGTGATCGTATTCGTTTGGCAGATACAGAGCTCTTTATTGAAGTTGAGCAAGACTTAACGACTTATGGTGAAGAAGTTAAATTTGGTGGCGGAAAAGTTATTCGTGACGGAATGGGGCAATCACAGCTTTTAGCTGATGAAGTTGCTGATACGGTCATTACCAATGCTTTAATTGTGGATTGGTGGGGAATTGTTAAAGCTGACGTGGGCTTAAAAAATGGCCGAATTTGGAAAATAGGAAAAGCTGGAAATCCAGATATTCAACCAGACATTACGATTCCTTTAGGGGCTGCAACAGAAGTGATTGCAGGTGAAGGGCAAATTTTAACTGCAGGCGGTATTGATACCCACATTCACTGGATTTGTCCTCAACAAGTTGAAACTGCGTTAATGTCAGGTACAACAACCATGGTCGGTGGTGGTACAGGGCCTGCAGCCGGAACCTCGGCAACGACAGTGACTCCCGGTCCTTGGCATATTGCGACCATGTTACAGGCGATTGATGATTTGCCTATGAATATTGGTCTATTAGGGAAAGGAAATTTGAGTTTACCTGACCCAATTCGTGAGCAAATTAAAGCTGGAGTAATTGGTTTAAAGCTGCATGAAGACTGGGGTTCAACACCCGCAGCTATTGATAACTGCTTGAGTGTGGCAGACGAGTTTGATGTGCAGGTGGCGATTCATACAGATACTTTAAATGAAAGCGGTTTTTTAGAAGAAACTTTAGCTGCATTTAAAAATCGTACGATTCATACATACCATACCGAAGGTGCGGGTGGTGGGCATGCACCTGACATTTTAAAAGCGATTGGGCAAAGTAACGTATTGCCATCTTCAACTAATCCAACGCGACCTTATACGATTAATACCATTGATGAGCATTTAGATATGCTCATGGTTTGCCATCATTTAGACCCAGCAATTGCTGAAGATATTGCTTTTGCAGAAAGCCGTATTCGCCGTGAAACTATTGCTGCCGAAGATATTTTGCAAGATTTAGGCGCGATTGCCATGATGTCTTCGGACTCTCAGGCGATGGGGCGCGTAGGTGAAGTGATTTTACGTACTTGGCAAACTGCCCATAAAATGAAAATTCAACGTGGTCCTTTAGAGGGTGACAATGAATTTCATGATAACAATCGCGTTAAACGCTACATTGCTAAATATACGATTAACCCAGCAATTACCCATGGTCTAAGCCATGAAATCGGTTCGATTGAAGTCGGGAAACTTGCTGATTTAGTGTTATGGAAGCCAGCCTTTTTTGGTGTGAAACCTTCGATGATTATTAAAGGTGGCATGATTGCAGCAGCACCGATGGGTGATATTAATGCTTCAATTCCGACACCTCAACCAGTGCATTACCGTCCAATGTTTGGTGCCTATCCACGTGGTGTTCATAACACTTGCATTACCTTTTTATCTCAAGTCGCAATCGATGAAAAAGTTGCTGAGAAGCTAAATCTTAAAAAGTTAATCAGTCCGTGTAAGAACACGCGTGCAATTACCAAAGCCGATATGAAACACAATACATATTGTCCAGTTATGCATGTTCACCCTGAAACTTATGAAGTGCGAGCTGATGGTGAACTATTAACGTGTGAACCTGCTGATGTGTTACCCATGGCACAGCGTTATTTCTTATTTTGACGAATTTATAGAGATGATATGTCTCATTACTCTAGATATGAAAGAAATAAATAAGGAGAGAAAAGCTAAATGAAAATTTACACCCAACGCCTTGAACATATTTCTCCTGATCAAGCATTTGAAACGGTTGAACTGACTTTTGATACCCGCCAAAAATCCCGCTTTCGGGCGACTTTAGCAAGTGGTGTAGATATTGGCGCTGATTTACCACGTACTGGCATTTTGCGTAGTGGTTCATATATTGCAACTCAACAAGGTGATGTACTACGTGTAGATGCTAAGCCTGAACGTCTGATGCAAGTCAGTGCAGCAAGCGATTTTGATTTGCTTAAAGCGGCCTATCACTTAGGTAACAGACATGTACCATTAATGTTGACACCTACAGCTTTATATTTTGAGCCTGATCATGTGCTTGCAGAAATGGTAGAAGGACTGGGGCTTACAGTTTCAGAAACTGATCATCCGTTTGAACCTGAAAGCGGTGCCTATGCACAGCATAGTCATGACCACCGCTTAAGCCCAATCAAAGCTTTGCATCATGTCCATTCATAACGCAGCGCAATTACTTCAATTGCTGACATTGTCTTCTACGGCATTGCCAGTTGGAGCATATTGTTATTCACAAGGTGTAGAAACAGCCATCGATATTGGCTTAATACACGATGAAACCTCAGCAATTGCTTATTTCGAAGAAGTGCTGGAAATGCTGTTAGTACGGTTTGAGCTACCAGTATTAAAACGTCTTATTCAACATCATGATGACCAAGATCAGTTTCTGGTTTGGGCAAATTTATATAAGGCAAGTCGTGAAACTAAAGAGCTTTTGGCAGAGTCTCAACAGCTGGCATTTTCTTTGAATGCGTGGATTAGAGATGTTTTAAAAAAACCTGTTGAAGTTAAAAAGCAGTTTGGTTTTGTGCCTGTCTATGCACAGCTCTGTGGTCGACTTGGACTTAACGATGTTGACGTGCTCACAGCTTATACCTTTACTGTTTTAGAAAATCAGGTTCTGGCTGCGGTAAAAACTGTACCTTTAGGGCAAATGGCCGGACAAAGAATTTTATGGCACTTACATGGTTTGGTGCCCCAGGCTGTGGAAAAAGCCTTGCAACTTGTTGATGAGCAATTGAGTAGTGCTTTACCCCGTTATGCAATGCTGAGCATGAAACACGAAACACAATATTCACGGTTATTCAGATCTTAAGTTTAGGAAAGAAGGATAAAAATCATGACAGAACGTAGTCCATTACGAGTTGGAATTGGCGGACCGGTAGGTTCGGGTAAAACTGCGCTTACACTTAATTTATGTTTAGCCTTGCGTAATAAATACAACATGGCTGTGGTGACAAATGATATTTACACCAAAGAAGATTCAAACTTTTTAACCCGTAACGAAGCGATGTCGCCAGATCGTATTGTGGGTGTAGAAACAGGTGGTTGCCCTCATACAGCAATTCGTGAAGATGCTTCAATTAACTTGGCCGCAATTGATGATTTGTGTGAAAAGTTTGAAGGCTTGGAGCTTATTATTATTGAAAGCGGTGGCGATAATTTAGCTGCAACATTTAGTCCGGAGCTTTCTGATTTAACTCTATATGTGATTGATGTGGCAGGTGGAGAAAAAATCCCTCGTAAAGGCGGGCCGGGTATTACCAAATCAGATTTACTGATTATTAATAAAACTGACCTTGCACCAATGGTCGGTGCAAATCTTGATGTGATGGATCAAGATGCGAAACGCATGCGCGGAGAAAAGCCATTCTTATTTTCAAATATGAAAACCCAAGATGGTCTTGAAGAAATCATTCAATTTATCGAGAAGCAAGGGCTGTTTAAAGCTTAAGGAGAGATTATGAACTTCATTAAAAAATGGGGCATAGGGCTCCTTGCATTATTGCCGGCACTTGCAATGGCACACCCAGGACATGACCATGAACATTTTGGTTTTATAGCGGGTTTTATTCATCCATTTACTGGTTTAGACCATTTAATCATGGCTTTGGCTTTTGGTGTTCTACTCTGGTCGGCAGCTAAGCAATGGAAAATTGCAGGTGTCATAACTTTAAGTGTAACCCTCATTATTGGCTTTTTAATCGGTGCTCAAGGCTTAGTCCCTGTAAATGTTGCTGAATATGGAATTATTGCTTCTTTAGTCGTTACAGCAATTGCACTATGGACAAAATCAAATCGGATTTTACCTATCGCTGTGGCATTCCTTGCAAGCTTTCATGGCGTAGCGCATGGTGTTGAATTAGCACACTCAGGCCATGTTGTTGCATTAGTAATGGGTATGGTTTCAGCTATGGCTTTAATTTATTGTGGTGGCTTAGCATTGGGTGCTGCACTTACACGATATGTGCCATATGGCAAAAAAATTGTTGGCGCCTGTGCAGCAGTTGTTGCAGTGATTGGATTAAGTTAGTCATTATTTCAAAAGTAAAAGGTAGCTTTAGGCTACCTTTTTTATTCAGCTACTTTTTGATAAAGCCCTGCGTGAACGGTACCAGCTTTCGTTGTTTTAACTTGTTGCCATGTTGAAGGGAGAAGAAGTTGAGATAAATCTCGATCAGCTTCAACATAAATATACCCATTCTTTTTAATATGGGGTTCAGCCAAGTTTGAAAGTTCTTGCCATAAATCTAGACTATAAGGTGGGTCTAAAAACACAACATCGAATTGTTCTTTTAAACGGGGTAAAGCTTGCTGAGCAGTTGCATTGATTAAATGACAATTTTGGGCTTTTAATAGCTCAACATTATCTTTTAAAAAACGTGCCTGAGTTTTGTCTGGTTCAATCATATAAACTGACGCAGCACCACGTGACAACGCTTCAAAACCTAATGCGCCAGAGCCTGTACAAACATCGAGGACATGTGCATTTTGAATATCCCACATGAGCCAGTTAAATAGAGTTTCGCGGACTCTGTCTGGAGTTGGGCGTAAGCCCTCAATGCTAGCGAAGGGAAGTACTCGTCTTTTCCATTCGCCACCAATAATGCGTAATTGGTTTTTCATTATTCATCGACCTCATTGGTTGCAGGGCGAGCTGGTGTAGCCTGTGGTGTTGAGGCTGCGGGTGCAGTTGAAGTAGCTGATGCTGGAGTAGAGCTAGCAACTTCGCCGCCGCTTGATAGCTCACCTGGCTTAATTCCAGCGGTCATTAGTCCACCATTGACTTGATGGTTTGCTGGTCGGACTGGGTTTTTCTTACGAGTTAATAACCAGTAATCAAAAATAGGTCTTGCAAGTTGAGCAGCAGAACCACCATGACGACCATTTTCCCAAATCACGGCAATCGCAATTTCTGGCTTATCAGCAGGTGCAAATCCAACGAATAAACCATGGTCAAGTTGGCGTTCGCTCAGGGCTGCTTCATTGTAGCGTTTACCCTGTGCAATACTTTTAACCTGTGCAGTTCCTGTCTTTCCTGCAATTTGATAGAGAGGTGTACGAATGCCTCGACCAGTACCTGATTGAATTACATCAATCATGGCATCGCGCATTTGAATCCAGTCTTCATCTGTTCCGTTGAAGTTGATTTTGCCATCAGGTGCATTACGTACAGTAAATGGTTTTGCACCATGCGTTGCACGTAAAACATGAGGGGTGACATGAGAACCATGATTGGCTGTAATTGCAGTCGCCATAGCTAGTTGTAAAGGTGTAGCTGTAAATGCACCTTGACCAATACTCACAGAAATCGTTTCACCTTTCATCCATTTGGCTTTGCGAGTACGCATTTTCCATTCAGGATTTGGGTAAAGACCTTCACTTTCACTTGGTAGATCGACACCTGTTTTTTGACCGAACCCAAATTGACGCATCCATTGGTTCATTTGATCAATACCCATTTGATGGGCAAGAATATAAAAATAGGTGTCACATGACATAATGATGGCTTTATGCATGTTTACAATTCCATGACCAGTTTTTTTCCAGTCGCGGAACTTATGCGAATCGCCAGGTAAGTGGAAATAGCCTGGGTCAGAAATGGCTGTTGACCAGTTTACAATACCGTAGTGTAAACCACCCATTGCTTCCATTGGTTTAATGGTAGAACCTGGAGGATATGCACCTTGTACCGCACGGTTATAAAGCGGTTGATCTAAATTATCACGTAAAGAACTATAATCTTTATGGTTAATACCCGTCACAAATAAATTAGGGTTGAAGCTTGGACTAGATACTAAAGCCAGAATTTCACCAGTACGGGGGTCGATGGCAACAATGGCGCCACGACGGCCTGCGAGCTGTTGAGATGCAACAACCTGTAAACCATAATCTAAAGATAAATAGAGGTCATTGCCGCGAGTAGGATCTTTACGGCCTAAATGGCGCAATATGTTACTGTGAGCATCTGCTTCAACAGATTCGTAACCTGGTGTTCCGTGTAGCAAATCTTCATAACTTTTCTCAACGCCAATCTTTCCAATTAGGTTGGTTCCAGCATATAAATCTTTATCAATACTTTTTAATTCTTTATCGTTAATACGCCCTACATAACCAATCACATGAGCAAATAACTCACCGTGTGGATAGTAACGGGTCATCTGTGTTTCGATTCTTACGCCGGGAAATTTATATTTAGCTTCACTGAACTTGGCAATGTTAGCTTCGGTTAGATTAAGTTTAATTGCGACACGTTCAGTTTTTCGAGCTGTTTTTATACGACTTTTGAAACGGTCAATATCTTCTTGTGTTAAATCTAAAATAGGCTGTAGCTGCTCAACAACACCCTCCACATCTTCTACATCGGTTTTACTTAAAGTTGCTGTAAAAACTGGATAATTATCTGCTAGTAATACACCATTTCGATCATAGATATAACCACGAGCAGGTGGAAGTGGCTGCAAGCGAATTCGGTTTTTATCTGATGCGGTAGAAAATTCGTCGTAGTGAAAAATTTGCAGATAAGCGTATCTGCTAATCAGTACTAATAAGCAAACGATAACAAGACCTACGGCAAAAAAAATTCGTCCTCGATAAATGCGCTTTTCTTGCTGGATATCTTTTAAAGGAAAGTGCTGCTTCATAAGGATCGACTTAATGACATAGGGTGGAAAAATAGCTGCTTATTCTAACGCAAGAGCGTTTAAAATATTGCATAATTTTCAAAGTTTCCGTGCATTTCGATAAGATACGTTTTGACTTTGCAGACAACAAAATTGTAGATACTTGTATATAAGAAGCAAAATAATTCTGTTAAAGTCTCTCATTCAATAGAATAGGGTTGTTCTCACCATACGATTAGGGAAAATGGAGAAAATAATGAGAAAAATTTATCCCTTACTTGCAGTTCTGACGGTAAGCAGTTGGGCTCATGCTCAAGACTATTCGTTTCTTCCGGAAGCAAAATTAGTAGGACATACTGCATCTACGTGGAATGTGGGTGCCGGTTTTACACAAAAACTATTACATTTAAACGGCGAATGGGTAAACCCTTATGGTATCGCCTATGCCAAAGTTGGCGCATTTTTGAATGGTGACAAAACTGCTGGTGGCCAAGTCGGGTTTCGATATCCGTACTATCTTACCGGCACAGATAAAAATGGTTACTATATTGGTTTTTATGCTGGGCATCTCGATAGTAAAGAGGTCGATGGTGATTATAAATCCCGTTTAGGCGCTGGTGTCGATTTGGCCTATGTATTGTTGAATTCAGAAAGAATTAGTACTTTTAGTGTGGGTATTGGCGCGGCGGAAAAACTAACTGACCAGAACGGAGCAGTTGCTGCGGATACTAAACCACAGATTCAATTTTCTTATTCTCTAAGTTTTGGTTTATAAAACAAAGCAGTTTATCTTTAACTCGCCATAAGCAGAGCACAAATAAATACGAGAGTCTTACATGTTAGAGTACGTCAGCGGATTGTGGCAGACCTTTTTACACAGACCTGATTTTTGGGCCGTTTTGAGTATCATTCCAGTCACTGCCTTTGTTACATGGGCACACGTTTGGATGGCTTTGAAAATGGTGTTTTACCCAATTAAATTTTGGGGATTCCATTTAGGTCCATTACCCGTAGGTTGGCAAGGTATTGTGCCACGTAAAGCTGGACGTATCTCGGGTATTATTACCGACAATACATTATCTAAGTTAGGTTCATTGCGTGAATTTTTAGAGGCAATGGACCCTGAAGATATGGCACGCATTATTGGTGAGCAGGTTGGATTTGAACTTGAACATCTGATTGATGAAGTCATGATCGATCGTAATGCTGTTCTTTGGGAAAATTTACCTTATTCAATTAAACGCCGTATTTATGCACAGGCGCATAAACAATTACCCGGTGTATTAAGGGAATTAGTGACTGAGCTGACCATGAATGTCGAGTCACTGGTTAATATGCGTGAAATGGTGGTTAGCCAGATGGAAGGTGACCGCCGTTTAATGGTACGGATGTTCTTAAAAGTTGGGCAAAAAGAAATCAACTTTATTTGGCATATTAGTGCTTTAATTGGAATGTTCTTTGGTATTTTCCAAATGATTGTTTGGTTTGTCGTACCTTGGCACTGGACTGTACCGTTTTGGGCTTCAATTTGGGGCTTTTTAACGAACTGGATTGCGATCTGGATGGTATTTAATCCGATTGAACCACATTATATTCGTTACCCACAGATTTTTAGATTAACAAAAGATCGTAAGTTCCCTTGGATTGTACCCGTTCTTCGAATTGGGACTTATAATTTCCAAGGTGCTTTCATGAAGCGTCAAGAGGAAGTCTCTGACGTGTTTTCAAGCGTAGTAACAGAAGATTTAATTACGTTAAAATCGATTATGACCGAAATGATGTATGGGCCGCGTAAAGATAAGACCCGCCGCATTGTGAAGCGTCATATTAACGAAATTATGGAAACACCGTTAGTTCGTACATCTTTACAGCTTTCTTTAGGGCCAAGAGAGTACGCAAGATTAAAGACGGACTTGATTGATCGATCAATTGAAATTACGATGGGACCCGTATGTGACCCAGCGCTGAACGCAAGCCGGGCACAGAAGATTTTTCAAATGTTTAAAGAGCGTATTCGCGAACTGACACCAAAAGAGTTTCAGAATTTATTGCGTCCTGCATTTCAGGAGGATGAGTGGATTCTTATTGTACTAGGTGGGGTAACCGGATTTATTGCTGGTACAATACATTTGTTTGTGGCTTTCTTATAATTCGACGTCGGGCAGGATCTATTGAAGATTAACGAGACTTTTTCTGCCGGACTTCATATTCATTGTTTTAAATGAGGATGTTTTTTATGCGCATTATTTTACTCGGACCACCTGGAGCAGGCAAAGGGACTCAGGCTCAGTTGATCTGTAAGCGCTACAATGTCCCACAAATTTCAACCGGTGATATGCTCCGTGCTGCAATTCGTGAAGGTACTGAATTAGGTCTAAAAGCTAAAAGTGTAATGGAATCTGGTGGTTTGGTTTCAGATGAACTTATTATCGGTTTAGTAAAAGAACGTATTGCTCAGCCTGACTGTGTAAATGGCTGCATTTTCGATGGTTTCCCACGTACGATTCCACAAGCTGAAGCTTTGGAAAAAGAAGGGATTAACATTGATCACGTGATTGAAATTGATGTTCCTGACGAAGAAATCGTACAACGTCTTTCTGGTCGTCGTCAGCATCCAGCTTCTGGCCGTGTTTATCATACAGTTTACAATCCACCTAAAGTGGAAGGTAAAGATGATGAAACTGGTGAAGATCTTGTTCAACGTCCAGATGACCAAGAAGAAACAATCCGTAAACGTTTAGCTTCTTATCATACAGAAACTGAGCAATTGGTTGGATTCTATCAAAGCCGTGCTGCATCTGGTGAGAACGCACCGACTTATGACAAGCTTGATGGCTTGCGTACAATTGAAGATGTACAAAAAGATTTGTTCAACATCTTAGACAAATAATTTAATATTGTTTGTGATAAAGAGCCCTCTTTGTGAGGGCTCTTTTCTTTCATTCAGTGCAGGAGAACAATATGAAAATCATATTGATTTTGGTGGTATTGCTAAGTCTGGCACTTGTTATATTTTTAAGTTATCAGAGCTATAAAATGCTTAGACAGGTACAAAAACAAGCAAAAGAAGGGCGTAACGAGAAAAAACGTCTAAAGTAAGATTGACTGGGTATATTACCTATACCCAACCATATTTTTAAGCTTCAATATTTTTAATAGCAATTTGCTTTTGTGCACCAAATTCAAAGCGATCAGGCCAGTTGCAAACATCTGCAACTACACATTCAGCACATTTAGGTTTACGGGCGATACAACAATAGCGGCCATGCAATATGAGCCAGTGATGTGAATCTAAAATAAATTCTTTAGGAATGACCTTAATTAAACGGTGTTCAACTTCAAGTACATTTTTACCTACGGCTAAACCAGTTCGATTTCCCACTCGGAAAATATGGGTATCGACAGCCATAGTCGGTTGTCCAAAAGCTGTATTTAAAACAACATTTGCGGTTTTACGTCCGACGCCCGGTAAAGCTTCCAAGTCTTTTCTGTTGCTTGGAACTTCGCCGTTAAATTGTTCCATTAAAATCTTACAGGTCTTAATGACATTTTCGGCTTTAGCGTTGTAAAGGCCAATTGTTTTAATATATTCCTTTAATCCATCTACGCCTAAGTTGTAGATTTTTTCGGCTGTATTAGCCACAGGGTAAAGTTTATCAGTTGCCTTATTCACACTCACGTCGGTTGCTTGAGCTGACAACATAACTGCAATGAGTAACTCAAAAGAAGATGAGTATTTTAACTCGGTTTGAGGAGAGGGCCGTTGTTCACGAAGGCGTTCAAAGAAAATTTGAATCTGCTTTTTCGTCATATTTTTGACAGCCATTCAGACCTCCTGTAATTGCATGAGTTGCTGTTGTAGTTCTTCGAGTTGAAGACGTTTTTTAGCATCTTCACGTACACCTAGCTGTTTTTCCAGTTTCTTAATTTGTGTACGAATTTTAGCTAACTCAATTGTAGTTTTAGCATCAGTTGGCACAGTCTCTTTAGGTTTCTCAATGATTTCAATTGAAGGTAATTCATCAAGTGCCTGAGAAAACTGCGCAAACAGTTGAGTATCTATTTCAGCACGTACCACAGGCCCTTTACGGTGGCTACGACGCTTTTCTTCACGCTGAATATGAGCGTAATAGCGTTGTCTTAAATCATTTTGTTCTGCGGTACGCTGTTGTTCATTTGGTAAGGCTTGAGTGTCTTCGACCAAATCAATGCAATCTACGGGACATGGTGGAATACATAACTCACAACCTGTACATAAGTCCGTCAAGATAGTGTGCATGAGCTTACCACTGCCAATAATAGCATCTACAGGACAAGCACTAATACATTTGGTGCAGCCAATGCATTCATCTTCACGAATAATTGCTTTCATGCGCTGCGGTCGGCCATCTGTTTGTACGGGCCATACGCTACTTTCTGCAGTTAATGGAGAGCGATTTAATAGATTTGCGAGTGCATCAGCAACAGGTTGTCCACCTGGAACACATTTATTTGCTTCTTCACCTTCAGCAATCGACTTTGCGTAGGGTAGACATCCATCACGATGTCCACATAGACCACATTGTGTTTGTGGTAATAACGCATCAATCTCGCGTATGAGAGAAATAGATGAATTCATAGTGGGCAAATAGCTTGGTTAAAACGATGCGATAATGAAGAAAAAGCTAAGTAAGGTCAATGGATTTTAACGAATTTATCGGGTTTTTAATTGACCTAAAATGTCGCTAATTCTGCACAATAATAGATCAATAAAAGTGAAAAGTTAAATGACTATTTCTTATCTTTGAGTAGTTTTTATAAAAATAAGTTTTTGATAATTAAGGTTAATAAAATAATTTAAAATAACTATTGTTAAAATTGATGGAAAGGGATTTAATATTTTGCTGCTAAATGATGCATTTAATAATGTATTGCACCAATTTAATTCATTACTATGCTGAGGACCGTGCATTGAAATATAACAACCTGAATGAATTCCTGAATTACGTGCAAGCGCGTGATCCGCATCAACCTGAGTTCTTACAAGCTGTCGAAGAAGTCATGACGAGTTTGTGGCCATTTATTGAAAAAAATCCGGAATATGCAGAGCAGGGTTTGTTAGAACGCTTAGTTGAACCTGAGCGTGTGATTCAATTTCGTGTTTCATGGATGGATGATCAAGGTCAGACTCAAGTTAACCGAGCTTTCCGTGTTCAATACAATTCAGCAATTGGTCCATTCAAAGGGGGAATGCGTTTCCATCCATCGGTCAATCTATCAATTTTAAAATTTTTAGGTTTTGAGCAGACTTTTAAAAACTCACTTACCACTTTACCAATGGGTGGGGGGAAAGGTGGTTCAGATTTTAACCCTAAAGGTAAATCTGATGCTGAAATTATGCGATTCTGTCAGGCATTAATCATTGAGCTTTATCGCCATTTAGGACCAAATACTGATATTCCTGCGGGAGATATTGGTGTGGGTGCACGTGAAGTCGGTTATA
Source organism: Acinetobacter oleivorans DR1 (assembly GCF_000196795.1). Lineage (NCBI taxonomy): Bacteria > Pseudomonadati > Pseudomonadota > Gammaproteobacteria > Moraxellales > Moraxellaceae > Acinetobacter > Acinetobacter oleivorans. The sequence goes on along the minus strand of NC_014259.1, from coordinate 3,036,447 downwards.
TGGCAGGCATGATGAAAAAGCTGAGTAATGACACCGCTTGTGTCTTTACTGGTAAGGGAATTTCATTTGGTGGTAGCTTAATGCGTCCTGAAGCAACTGGCTATGGCACGGTTTATTTTGCAGAGGAAATGCTCAAAGCGCGTGGACAATCTTTTGCTGGTAAAACTGTTTCAGTATCTGGCTCTGGTAACGTTGCACAATATGCAGCAGAGAAGGCCATGTTCTTAGGGGCGAAAGTTGTTACTTTATCTGACTCTAATGGCACAGTTTATGTAAAAAATGGTTTTACAGATGAGTTGCTTGTTGAAGTCATGGAGCTGAAAAACGTTAAGCGTGGTCGTATTTCCGAGTTTGCTTCTAAACATGGTTTTGAATATTTTGAAGGAAAAACGCCTTGGCATATTCCTGTCGATATTGCTTTACCATGTGCTACGCAAAATGAATTAACAGGTGAAGATGCTAAAACGCTTATTGCAAATGGTGTAATTTGTGTAGCTGAAGGCGCTAATATGCCATCTACACTTGAGGCAGTTGAACACTTCATTGAAGCTAAAATTTTGTATGCACCAGGAAAAGCATCTAATGCGGGTGGGGTAGCAACATCTGGTTTAGAAATGTCTCAAAATGCAATTCGTTTAAGCTGGACACATGCTGAGGTCGATGAGCGTCTACATGCAATTATGAAAGACATTCATGCCAATTGCGTAAGATACGGTACTAAAGAAGATGGTACTGTTAACTATGTTGATGGTGCCAATATTGCAGGCTTCGTGAAAGTTGCCGATGCAATGCTTGCTCAAGGTATTTTCTAAAAATAGAAATAAAAAATCCGATGCAAAAGCATCGGATTTTTTTAGTCTAAAAACTTATTTTTAGGTTTTTTAACTAACTCTTGCTCAACAACCATATCTAATACATCAGCTTGACTAGATTGGTCTGCTGCCGGGTTTTTCACTTCAAAACGTTTTACACGTAAAATTACGCGTTGATCTGGATTGTGTTCAAAACCTTCAATTTGGCCATAATATAATGACCAGTTTTTGTCAGCGTAAGTTTTAACGCCTTTGTCATCATATTTAATTTCACGAACTTGCATACAAGTTTGTGGTGCAACACCAGTACATGATTTAGTTTGTGGAGCAACTTCTAGGAAAACAGTTTTTCCTTCAGATTGATATTTTGCTTCAGGTGTCATTTTACCAGTAAAGGTATATTTTTGACCTTGAGCATCAGATACCGTTAGTGTTGGTTGGTCAACGTTTGTGGTGTTGAGTTCAAATGGAATCGCACGTTTTTGGAAAAGGCTGCTAGAAAATTGTTCCTGTTTCATTAAAGCAGGTTCACACGCCATCATTGTTGACATTACATCAGCAGTTACGATGGTATTGTTTTCAACTTTCCAAGTTGTTCCTTGGCGGTTACAACCCGTTGCGATTGATAAACGGTCGTTGGTAAAGTTAAGAACGATAGGTTTTTTTGTATTTTCAGGCTGATAAGACCAAGAGTAGTCTGTTAAAGCTTGAGTATTCACTGCTTTTTGACCTTGGAAAATATGCTTTTGACCAGTTTTGTCTGTCACGCTTAAAATCACCTGACCATTATTGTTGCTAATTTCGATTGGTAATTTTGCGTCACTAAAGATGCTATTCGACAATTGTTCTTGTTTCATTAAATCATCTTGGCAAGCCATCATTGTTGAAACAAGGTTAGATGTAACAAGTTGGTTACCTTCAACTTTCCAAGTACCGCCTTGGCCATTACAACCTGTATTGATTGCTAATTTGCCATCTGCATTAAAGTTAAGGATAAGTGGTTTAGAAGCTTTTACATTTTGATAAGTCCAAGCATATTCACCTAAAGTGGCTGCAAGGTTTTGTTGTTGCTCAGATACAATTGGAGCAGGAGTAGTGGTAACTGTTTGACACGCCATCAAAGAAAAAGGTAATAACGCAAGAATTAAATATTTAATTTTCATTTAAAAAAACTTCAAGTAAAAAAACAACAGCAATAAGCTTAAAACATTCTTAAAAAAAGAAAATGTAAACATTTGATTGTTTCGGTTTTTAAAATGTATAAGTTTGTAAGTTATTCTAATTTTCAACAAAAATAATGGTATACCCCGCAAAACGGGGTATTTGCTAATAATTAATCAAAACGATAGATATCCATGCCTAGCGAGCCCATTGTGAAGCTACTGTGAACAATCGTAAAACGATTGCCTGTGCCCATAGCAAAAAACAACGGGGCAAAATGTTCAAGGGTCGGATGATTACGTTTTACATAGGGCAATGATTGCCAGTCTAGTACACCATCATAATCTTGATGGGTAAGTTTATTCACAACAGCATTTCTAAAAGTTGAGGCCCATTCTGGAACTTTAGAGTTATCTCCTTGCCAAGATAACTCTGCAAGATTATGAGTGATACTGCCTGAACCAATGAGTAAAATCTGTTTGTCACGTAAAGGTGCGAGTGTTTGTCCTATGCGATAAATTTCTTGTGCGCTTAAATTAGTTGGCAAAGAAATCTCAACCACAGGAATGTCAGCATCAGGATACATATGCAATAGAGGCATCCATACGCCATGATCACGAGGGCGCGTACTATTCGCATGTGCAACTAAATGAGCATCTGCCAGTAATTTTAAGATTTCTTCAGCAAGTTCTGGTTGCCCAGGTGCGCTGTAGCGAATTTCATATAACTCTTTAGGAAAGCCGCGGAAGTCATGCCATGTTTCAGGACGAGTCGAAATACTCACTTCAAGTGCTTTACTTTCCCAATGCGCAGACATCACAATGATTGCCTTTGGTACGGGAAGATTAGCACCTAAGCGGTGTAGAGCAGGGCCTACTTGTTCTGGATCAAGTGCAAGCATGGGTGAGCCATGTGAAATAAACAGTCCGGGAAGGGTTTGTAGTTCCATTGCATTACACCTGAGTTAAAAAGCAGAATAATAGTTATTATGCCAAAATCAGGACATGTTAAAAGTATCCTGATTTCAACGGATTGTTCCTAAAATGAAACGGATGTTGTTTTTATGCACGGTGATAAGGATGATTATGATTAATAGTCATTGCCCGATATAGTTGCTCAATGAGTAAAACACGTACTAAAGGATGGGGCATTGTAAGTTTTGAAAGTGACCAATGCCATGCGGCAGCTTTACGTACTTGATCTGATAAACCATCTGGTCCACCAATAGCGAGTGCTACATCATTGCCTTCAAGCATCCACTGTTTCATGGTGTCAGCCAGTTTCTCTGTGCTGAGTTCTCGACCACCGACTTCTAGGGCAATTAAAGTTTCATTGGGTTTTAAAGCATTCAAAATGCTTTCACCTTCAATTTGACAATATTTTAAAATATCCGCTTCTGAATCATTCTTACCACGTTTGGCCATAGGAAGTTCAATGACTTGAGTTTGCACAAAAGGTTGAATACGTTTGAAGTAATCTTCAAAACCAGTGAGAACCCAAGCAGGCATTTTTTGACCAATGGTCAGAATACGAATTTTCATATTATCTATTCATTTAAAACAGCTGGCGCATTATACCTGAGGAAGAGATAAGTTCGTGGTAGTAAAATAGGCATAAAAAACGCAGTCCAAAAAACGGTGTTGGACTGCGATCAAATGATCATCTGTCTGGAGTTCAGATGATCATAGAGAATAAAACAAGGCTATCTATAAAATAATAGATAACGAAGAATACTTAATTTAATTAAATACTCTTAATACCTATTATGAGGATGGTTGGATATTTTTCAATCAAATTGTGTAACAAAAAAAAGAGAGCCGAAGCTCTCTTTTTTCGTATTTTAATTAGTGACGTGCTGCTTTTGAACCTTCCACCGGTTTTACAATCGGTGTTTTAGGTAAAGGCTTTGGCATCGAAACTAATGCTAAAGGTAAGATGTCATCAATACTTTTCACAGCTTTGATTTCTAAACCTTCTTTAACATTGGCTGGAATTTCTGCCAAATCACGAACGTTATCTTGTGGAATAAATACAAGTTTAATTCCACCGCGGTGTGCTGCAAGAAGTTTTTCTTTTAAGCCACCAATACGCATTGCACGACCACCTAAGCTTGTTTCACCAGTCATTGCAATATCAGGACGAATCGCAATACCTGTAAATGCTGATACAAGCGCAGTTGTTAATGCTAAACCAGCAGATGGACCATCTTTTGGTGTTGCACCTTCTGGTAAGTGAACGTGTACATCAGTTTCTTCAAAACGAGAAGCTTCAATACCTAGCTCATCGGCACGTGTGCGTACTAAAGTCATTGCTGTGGTAATAGACTCTTTCATTACGTCGCCGAGTGAACCAGTTGTAATGAATTTACCTTTACCTTTGACAGCTGCAACTTCAATAGTAAGCAACTCACCACCTACAGATGTCCAAGCTAGACCATTTACGCGGCCTACTTGCGCTTCATCTTCTGCAATACCAAAGTCAAACTTGTGTGGACCTAAGTATTCTGGAAGATTGGCAGAAGTCACATCAAGTTGTAAGTTTTTAGACTTTTTACTTACTGCTTCTTTTACCACTTTACGCGCAATTTTAGACACTTCACGTTCTAAACTACGTACACCAGCTTCACGTGTATAGCGCTGAACAATGTCACGAATCGCTTCTTCATGAATTGTTAACTCTTTTGCACGCAGACCATTGTTCTTAATTGCTTTTGGAACAAGGTAACGTTCAGCAATGTTAACTTTTTCATCTTCGGTATAACCCGGTAGACGAATAACTTCCATACGGTCAAGCAATGCCTCAGGAATGTTCATGCTGTTTGCAGTACAGATAAACATCACTTCAGATAGGTCAAGATCAAGATCTAAATAGTGATCGTTGAACTTACTGTTTTGTGATGGATCTAATACTTCAAGCAATGCAGAAGCAGGATCACCACGGTAGTCTTGTGCCATCTTGTCGATTTCGTCGAGTAAGAACAGTGGGTTCTTCACGCCAACTTTTGTTAAAGACTGCACGATTTTACCTGGCATCGCACCAATATAAGTACGACGGTGACCACGAATTTCAGCTTCGTCACGTACGCCACCGAGTGCCATACGAACAAACTCACGACCTGTTGCTTTCGCAACTGATTCACCAAGCGAAGTTTTACCTACACCAGGAGGGCCTACTAAACATAGGATAGGACCTTTGAGTTTTTTAACACGAGACTGAACAGCTAAGTATTCAACAATACGATCTTTAACATCATCTAAGCCGTAATGATCTGTATCAAGAATCTCTTGAGCTTTCGCAAGGTTAATGCTGACTTTGCTCGCTTTATTCCACGGCGTATCTAAAATTACTTCTAGATAGTTTCGTACAACAGCCGCTTCACTAGATGCAGGTTGCATTGCTTTAAGCTTACGGAACTCAGCTTCAGCTTTTTTACGTACGTGTTCAGGTAAATCAGCTTCAGTAAGACGTTTTTCTATTTCAGCAACGTCATCTTCAGCGCCACCATTCATGTCAGAAAGTTCACGTTGAATGACTTTCATTTTTTCATTTAGAAAGTATTCACGTTGGTTTTTTTCCATTTGGCGTTTTACGCTGTCATGCAAAGTTTGTTCAATTTGCTGTTCGGCAGATTGATTAACCAAGTAGCTCATAAGCTCTTGCAAATGTGCTTCAAATTCATCGTGCTCTAAAAACTTCTGTTTAATTTCAATATTTAGAGGTACACGTGTTGCCACGAAGAACATAAGCTGTAGCAAGTCTTCAATTTTATTAGCAGCTGCAACGAGTTCACGTGCATTACGTAATTTTGCTTCAGCATATTGAGCAAATAAATTACGCAACTCTTGTAAACGAGTCTCTTGAGTAGCTTTATCTACGTTAATTGTCATTGGACTTAAGCTATGCTCAGCAGTCAAATGGCTATCTTCATCGATAATTTTTTCAAGCTTAGAGCGCTGTAACCCTTCAATCAGTACTTTGATACAGTTTTCATCATTCTCATGATTTACGACCTGAACAATCTTAGCGACAGTTCCGTACTGATAAAGGTTATCGTGATCAATATCTTCTGTAAGCGAATCTTTTTGCGCAACTACAAATACTAAATTGTCACTGTTACGAGCCACATCAACTGCATTGATCGATTTTTCACGACCCACGAATAACGCAATTTGCATGTGTGGGTACACCACTACATCACGTAACGCTAAAAGTGGTAATACACTTGGAACCTGAGGCTCTAAGTCAGTTTTTTCATTCATAATAAGTTCAGACATGGGCACTCCTAATGAGTGACAACGAGGTTGCCATGTTTTTTATAGTGATGTGTATTTCAAAAATTACAAGGGCCTCTCTATAGAAAATGTGGAAAAAATGACTAATTTGGTCAACTTTTTTATTAAAATATTATGAATCAACGGATTAATTCTTAAGAAGAATAAAATTTTGTAGAAAGGATAGGTAATTTAGCTTAATAATTATGAAATATTCATATAGTAAAAAAGACGTTTGGATGGAAAATAACCATTTTCTTATGTCGTTTATCGGCATTGTATAATTAACAATAATGCAAAACTTATTTAATATTGAACATTAAATAGCCGTGTTACTATAAGTTGGTAAATCGGTCTGTCACGTAGAAGTAACCATCCTTAGGGTGGTTACTTTTTCGTTTTAAGGGACTAAAAAGTAAAAGGATATATTTTAAGTTTTATAAATTTTCATATAAATATTATCTTTTAAAACAATAAATATGTTGAGGGGTGAGTAAAGCATCTAAGGGTTGATCCCAGCTTTGACGTTTTAAAGTATGCTCAATAAATTGAAATTGATGAGCCATTCCCAAACGATAAGGCTTATGTTTTGCACTAGCCAATGTACGGTCATAATAGCCGCCTCCCATACCAATACGCGTACCGTATTGATCACAAGCTAAAAGTGGCATTAACAGTAAATCAAGTTTTGATACATGTTTTCCTCTTGTTGCCATGGGTTCTTTCATACCCAATGGATGATGAGAAAAACGTCGATTAAAATATTGGTTTCTAGATATTTTTACCCAAACTAAATGTTGATTCATAGAACAAATCATAGGTAAATAAACTTGTTTATTTTTTTGAAAACATAACTTTATGATCAGATCTGTATGAACTTCTCCGAAGGCGTGCAGGTATAAACCAATTTTTTTTGATGAATGAAAAATAGCAAGACTGTTTAAATGACGCAGAACATTAAGCTGAGCTTTTTTTTGCTCTAAGGGGGACAAAGAGCGCCTTTTAGATCTTAAATTTTTTCTAATAAAACTAAGTTCATTCATGTGTAAATCTAACAAAGATTTGAGGTCTGTCGAGCAAAATTATACCTATTTTTCTTAAGTTTTATGGAAATAGAGGACTAATTAAGAAATAACTTTAAATTTACTTGATGCGAAGTATGTTCTTTAGCGATAAAAAATTCTATTTCTTTACGTATTACCAGTATTTATTTACATTTAATCAGATAAGAATATTTAAAAGGATGAATGTGAAATTGTTAAGCCTATGAAGTTAAAAATTTTAACCATTACAATAAGCGCCGTATTGATGCTAGGCGGGTGTACAAAACAAACAGAACCTGAAGCTGCTGAAGTTGACTATAAAGCTCAATTTGAAGAGTCTGACCGTAAAATTGGAGAGTTTTTAGATCAACTGGATAATCCGAATACACCACAAGAAGTTAAAGTCAAAATCTTGTGCCATGATTATCCTGAGGTTTATAAGACCCAATATATGCCTGCATTAATTAAAATTTCACCTAAACCTTATACCGAAGAAAAATTATTGTCAGATTTGAAGAGTGCAACTGATTACTACAAAGATGCCTTTGCAATTCGGTGTAACCAATAATTAATTGATGTTTTTAATCTCAAAAAATCCGATAAGTGTGAATTGATTGGCATTATTAAGTTGTGGTAAATTTCATTTTGTCTTTATAGTTGTTAATTTAGGGGGGGCTAGATATGGAAATCTTGAAATTCTTACAGAGTTTTAATACGGTTGGTACTTACTTAACGATTGCTTCAACTGTTTTAGCTGGACTTATTATTTATTTTTATGTGATTAATCCAGCGTAATCTTTTAAAAAGAAATAGTAAGAAATCTTCTATTTCTTTTTTTATAATTAAATTTTGTTATAAATTTCAAACTATAAAAATAAGGTAGGGTCATGAAGTTTAAATTATTTTTTCTTGGTTTTTTAGCTTTAGGATGTCATGCCGACGACAATGTAAGTGATCCTGATATTTGTAATGTAGTAAAAAAAGTCGCTTATACTGTCATGGAAGCACGTCAACAAAAAGTTCCATCTCAAGATCTGCAACAGATAGCGAATGGTCTGGAAGATCCAAAAGCCAAACAACTTTACCAAGATCTAATTAATTCGGCTTACTCTGCCAAAGTATTTAGAACCAGTTTCTTTAAAAGAAAGGCAATAGAAGATTTTCAAACAGGCTGGTATGAAGAGTGTCTGAGTAGAAATAAAAAATAATATTAGAGAGGGCGGAGTAGATTAATCAGCTAAGCTGCAATTTAATGTTTAAAAAGAAAATTTTAGACTGAAAGGTCTGTATGGAGAGCTAAATTAAAATAAATATTTTGAATTTTTCTTAAAGCTAAAACTAAATGCTCCGAAGATGCCGCTGCATGTGTCGTTACCCTGAACCCGATGAGTTCAAGGTGGACGCGACGTATACTTGCTGGGTTTCCTACACGAGGGTAGGCATACACTCTAAATATACAGAACACATCCATAAGTTTAAGTATCGGCAGGGGAATAGACCCGCTGGCGAACATCCCAGAGACAGTTTAAGTATAACCGATCTGACCATGTTGGCAATCACCTAAACCTCTGGAACTGTAAACTTAGTTTGCGTTTGATGAAGCTTTGTACATTAACAGGCATAAAGTAATTTCAATTACACTTAATAGTGCCAATAAAAAACGCCTTGCATCTATTATTCATAGAGCAAGGCGTTTTTGTATAGATAATTTATTTAAACAATTTGTTCAACATCATCCAATATCGTTTGCAGTAAACGTTCACAGTGAGTGTATTCTTGCAAAGACTTATTAAGGCTCAGTACTTCTTGAGTCAATTGTAGAGCAACCATAATGACCAGTTTGTTGTGCTCAACACGTGGAGCACTACGACGCATCTCATTAAATTTCTCATTGAGAAGTTCTGCTGCGCGTTCAAGTTCATCTTTTTTGTCTAAAGTAGTCGCGAGTCTAAAGGTCTGCTCAATCAGCCTAAGCTCTACCATGACTTGTTCACTCATGATTGGGTCTCCTCACCAGTTTCAGCATTAGGATGGGCAAGCTGCTGAATTTCTTGAGCATGCTGATCTTGAGCAGTGCCTAAAATTCCTAAACGTTGAATAATCGCTTCAACTTTTGATTTAGCAAGCTCATTTTTTTGTAACAAACGATCACGATCTTGTTGTAAATCATGAAGCTCTTGTTGAGTTTGGCGCTGGTGGGCTTGTAACTTTTCTTTTGCAACACGTAATTCATTACGTTCGGCAAGAATTTCTTGAAAACGATTTTTTAAATCAGTCGTACTTTTTTCTAATCGGCTATAACGTTCCGCAAGTGTGTTAGCATCCTGATTCAACTGTTGAAATTGACCTTTTAACTGAGATAGTTGCTCAGTTACCGACTCAATTTCCTCTTGTTTTTTAGTGATAATACTATTTTTTTGCACAACTTGTGCGTGATGCTCTGTTTCAGCCAGTTCTTTAGCTTCTGAGAGTGCCGCATGTTCACTCTCTAAATGATGTAAGCGTGTTTTTAATACGCTAATATGCGCTTGTAGCCGCTGTAATTGTTCTAACATAACGAGGTCGCACAGAATTGCAATCAAAGGTAATATATACAAAGTATAGAGATTGGATAAACGAATGCAAGACGATATTTCAGGCTGGACAGATTGGAACGCTCATTTTGAAGGAATTGAAGAAATTTCAAGCCCTAGTGAGTTACATGGTCTATTAACAGGTATTGTTTGTGTGACAGAAGCGCCAACGCGTGAACAATGGTCACAAATTTTAACAACCCTTAATGTGCCAGAGTTAAGTGAAGATGCTCTAACGCTTTTAACTGATGAAGCAGAAGATGTTATTCATGCGTTATCTGAAGATGAATTAGATTATTTACCTATGCTTCCTGACGATGACCATCTACTTCAAGAGCGTGTACAAGCTTTATCAGATTGGTGTGCAGGCGTTGTATTAGGTTTTGGATTGGCATCGGGTCATATTCGTCCAGATGAACTTGAGTTGATTGAGAACCTTCAAGATATTGCAGCAGTCGAATTTGAAGACTCTGACAATGATGAAGAAGGTGAAAGCAGCTACGAAGAGTTATATGAATTTGTACGCTTAATTCCTGTAAGTTTGTCTATTGGCAGAAAAAAAATTACTGTAGCTGAAAGTTCTTTATTGAAAAAATTTCATGCAAAAAGTAAATCTGCTGCTGTAGACACAGAACAAAATATTGTAGAAATGTTTACTCCACATCGCCCAAGCTAATTGAGGCGATGTGTTATTGGTTGTATTTTATTTTTTGACTTTAAAATTCTAAATCAAGTAGATCATTATGAAATTGCCTCAAGCTGATTTTCGACATCGTAGAGACCGTTTGGCAGAAAAAATGGGTCCAAACAGCATTGCAATTATTGCAACACGTGAGGAAATGTACCGTAATCGTGATGCGGATTATAAATTCCGTGCCGATAGTAGTTTTTTCTATTTGACGGGCTTTGCTGAGCCTGAGGCAGTTGCTGTCATTGAAACCTTCGACGATGAAGAATATAGCTATAGTCTTTTTTGCCGTGAACGTAATCGCGAGATGGAAATCTGGAATGGTTTTCGTGCCGGAGTTGATGGTGCAGTTGAAGACTACGATGCTGATGAAGCATATGTAATTGATTTGCTTGATGAAGAAATTATTGAAAAATTATTAAATAAAGAGCGTCTTTATTATCGGATTGGGCACGATGCTGAGTTTGACGCGCGCGTGAGCCAGTGGATTAAAAAAGCAGATGCCGAGCACCGACATGAAAACGCTCCCGCTCAATTGCTACAGCTCGACCGTATTGTTGATGAAATGCGTTTAGTTAAGTCACCACAAGAACTTGAGCTAATGCAAATTGCTGCAAATATTAGTGCTGAAGCGCATACGCGTGCGATGCAAACGGTACACCCAGAAATGATGGAATATGCTCTTGAAGCTGAACTCAATTATATTTTTGGGAAAAATGGTTGTGTTCCGTCTTATAACAGTATTGTAGGCGGTGGGGCTAATGCTTGTGTTTTACATTATGTTGAAAATAACAAGCCACTCAAAGATGGTGATTTAGTCTTAATTGATGCTGCATGTGAATATGAATTCTATGCTTCGGATATTACCCGTACTTTTCCGGTCAATGGTAAATTTAGTGCTGAGCAAAAAGCATTATATGAAGTTGTATTGGCTGCCCAATATGCAGCGATTGACGCAGTTCGTATTGGTAATTCATACCGTGAACCTCATGAAATAGCAGTTAAAATTTTAACTGAAGGTCTAGTTAATTTAGGTTTGCTCAAAGGTGATGTTAACGAACTCATTGAAACCGAAGCATATCGTCAGTTTTATATGCATGGCACAGGTCATTGGCTAGGAATGGATGTACACGATGTCGGGTCTTACAAAAAAGGAGAAGACTGGCGTCAATATGAAGAGGGTATGGTCATTACAGTTGAACCTGGTTTATACATCGCACCAGATGATGAAACTGTAGATGAAAAATGGCGTGGTATTGGTATCCGTATTGAAGATGATGTGGTCGCAACTTCGAAAGGACCACGAGTTTTAACTGCTAATGTGGTTAAAGATATTGCAGATATTGAACATTTAATGGCGCAAGCTAAAGCATAATTAAACGTATTCGCCAAAGGAGCAAAACTCGATGCAACAACAAGTGATTATTGTAGGTGGGGGAATGGTGGGTTTGAGCCTTTCACTCATGCTCGCGAAGGCTAATATTGCGGTAAAGCTATTAGAAGCTGTGAAATACCCAAACTATGATGATCAAAATGTTGCTCCTTACCATTCGAGTTTTGATGCGCGTAATACGGCTTTATCGCGTCGTAGCGTACAGATTTATCAGAAGCTAGGGTTATGGGATGCATTACAGCAACATGCGACCCCAATTTTGCAAGTCCACATTACTGAGCAAGGCAGTTTTGGTAAAGCACGTTTAATTGCAGAACAAGAGAAAGTCGAAAGCTTTGGTCAGGTAATTGAAAATGCTTGGCTTGGTCGTGTGTTGTTAACTCAAGTGCGTCAGCAACCTTTGATTGAACTCATTGATGGTGTACAGGTTACCGCTTTAACTCAAGATGCCGAGCAAGTACATATTCAAGCTTTGCGTGGTGAGGAAACTTTAAAACTTGAGTCAAAATTATTAATTGCAGCTGATGGACGTGATTCTTTTTGTCGTCAGGCAATTGGCGTGGGTGTGGATGTTCACGATTATGATCAGGTTGCAATTGTGACTACGGTTCAGACATCCAAACCACATGAACAGATAGGTTTTGAACGGTTTAGCGCATTAGGTCCTTTAGCCTTATTACCGTTACCGGGTGAGTACCGCCGCTCAGTGGTATGGCCTGTGAAAAAAGGCACTGAAAATGAATGGTTGGGCGATGAAAATGACCAGCACTTTTTAAGTGCCTTGCAACAAACTTACGGCGACCGAGCGGGTAAATTTGAAAAAACAGGTAAACGTTTTAGCTATCCACTTTCGCAAGTGCTTGCACATAAACAAGCTGTGGGCCGCGTTATTTTAATGGGTAATGCAGCACACACAATTCATCCGGTTGCAGGGCAAGGTTTTAATTTGTGCTTACGTGATGCAGATGTTTTAGTACGTTATTTAGTGAACCAATTAACTACTTCTGATGATTTAGGTAACCCTGATAACTTACTGGCCTATGAGCAAGCTCGTTTATCAGATCAGCAGCGCGTAATTAAGTTCTGTGACACTGTAGTTCGTGGTTTTAGTAACCAAAATCCATTATTAAAATTAATTCGTAATACGGGATTAATTGCGTTTGATGTCATTCCAGGTGTAAAACCATTGGTGGCTAACTATGCAATGGGGTTAAAAGCATGAGTGAAGTGTTGGATGTCGTCATTGTTGGTGGTGGATTGGTTGGTGGTTTAACTGCTTTATTACTTGCGCAAGGTGGCGTACAACCCACAGTGCTTGATGCGGCTCCGGTGCTTGATGTTGAGAAAACATTAAGCGTGATGAATCCACGTGTTTTAGCACTTAGCCAAGCGACCATTCATTTGCTTAAAACGGTAAATGTTTGGGATGATCTCGCACGCCAAATGCCTTATACAGGCATGCAGGTCTGGAATCTTAATGGCTACGGTGAAATTAATTTTGGTCAAGACTCTGCACGTCAGCCTTTAGCTGAGCAAGCCTTGGGTTCTATGGTGGAGCCCAGTGTACTGAATGTTGCTATTCAGCAAAAAATGTTGCAGCAGCTTACAGATTACCGTACTCAAGTTCGTGTTACACGTATTGAACAGGGTGTTGGATGTTGGCATATTCAATTAGCAGATGGTACTACACTTAAAACTAAACTGCTTATTGGTGCAGATGGTGCGAATTCATTTGTGCGCGAACAGGCTTTTATTGACCTTGATGTACTAGATTACAAACAAGCAGCCATTAGCTGTGCAATCAGAACAGCAAAGCCTCATCATTATGTTGCCCGCCAAATTTTCCTACCTACTGGACCTTTGGCATATTTACCAATGGCAAGTCTTGAAGAAACGGAAAATGGATATTGGCAATCGATTGTCTGGACACTACCAGATGATTATGCCGATGAATATTCAGCTTTAAACGATGCCGCCTTTATGCAGCTTTTAACTCAAGAAAGTCAACACATGTTGGGTGAGGTGTTAGAGGTTCGTTCAAGAGCACAATTTCTGCTCAAAGCTCGCGCTGCAAAACAATATGTAAAAGCAGGTTTAGCTTTGATTGGTGATGCGGCACATGTGATTCACCCACTTGCTGGGCAAGGGGTAAATATTGGCTGTCTTGATGCCGCAGTACTGTGTGATGTATTGCTTCATGATTTAAACCGTGGAGTATGGGCTCATGAGCAAACTTTATTGCGCTATGAACATCGCCGTAAAGGTCAGAATGATGCAATGATGCATAGCATGTCGGCAATTGGTTGGCTTGAAAGTAGTGAGCTATTTCCAGTCGTGTGGGCTCGCAATATGGGGCTTAAGCAAGTTGAGCTGACTCCGGTTTTAAAAGACCGATTTATGCAACAAGCAAATGGTTTAGGGGCTTTACAAAGTACCCGCTATAGGCATTAAAATATTTACTGGGTCTATACTCTACTGAGTGAATTAAATACCAGTAGATATTTTTTGAACAATCATTTATATATCATTACCAATTTGGTCATAAAAGATACGGAATTGACCAATTTGGCTCTTTGCTAAATGCAAAGAGATTGCTAAATTTCTGAGGTCTTGGAACCATAGCGATGATGCAATAAAAATCATTGTGGGGAGTGTGAAATGTCAGATATCAATGATTATGAAGATGCAGAAGATTCTGCTGTAGATGAAGATGAAGCGAAAGCAGCCGAAAGCGGTGCAGCTGATGAAGAAGCAGGCAGTTTGAGTGATACTGACCTTGCTGAGGCAGAAACGCTGACTGTAACTGCTAAACAGAAACAGCGCCAAGCGTTGGAAGATGAAGTTGCTGCATTTTTAGCTCGAGGGGGTAGAATTACCGAAGTTCCTCCTGATGAACATAGCGACCATTAATCTTAAAAAAGCATCACATGAGTGGTGCTTTTTTATTTGTATGAACTTATCAAAATAGGTTTAAGGCGAGCTTTGCAGTTCTTTTAAAATCCCACATTCATCTACTGTTCGATTGGTAGAGCAGTGCTGTTTTAAATCAATTAAAGATTCTTTCAAAAGTAATAAACGTTCAATTTTTTCAGATACTTCATTTAAGTATTTATCTACTAAATTATCAATTTTTGTACATGCCTGTTTAGGCTGAGTTTTCATTTCTTTTAACGTTTTAATATCACTGAGTGATATATCTAATTCGCGGCAATGCTTAATAAACAATAGGTCGTTGAGGGTCTGCTCGGTATAAACACGATAATTATTTTCTGAACGTTGGATACGGTCCAACACACCTACTTTTTCGTAATAACGGATTGTATCAATTGGAACATCCGCTTTTTTTGATAATTGACCAATAGAAAGACTCATAAGGCTTGACTCTGGAGCTACTCAAGGGTTTTTAATCACTATAAAAGAGTTCTTGAGGAAATAAAATGGCTGGATGTGGTTGTGCTTCAACATGTTCTCCTTCAAAAAAAGTGAGTCCGCGTTTTAGAAAAGCGTTATGGATTGCTTTAGTGATCAATGCGTTGATGTTTGTGGTAGAAATATTGGGCGGTTATAAGGCTCAATCTGTTTCGCTATGGGCCGATGCATTAGATTTTGCCGGAGATGCAGCAAATTATGCATTATCTTTAGTTGTGCTTTCGATGAGTTTATATTGGCGCGCAACAGCTGCATTACTTAAAGGAATAACGATGGCAGCTTTCGGTATTTTTGTTATTGCAAAAGTGGTCTGGTCGTATTTTTATGGCGTTTCACCCGAACCAATGGTCATGGGAGCAATTGGCGTGATGGCTTTAATTGCTAACGTTTCAGTCGCGCTTATGCTCTATGCGTACCGTGATGGAGATGCCAATATGCGTTCAGTTTGGCTCTGTAGTAGAAATGATTCTATTGCCAATATTGCTGTGATTTTAGCAGCCGTTGGCGTATTTGGAACAGGGAGTGTATTTCCAGATTTATTTGTTGCCTTTGTAATTGCTTACTTGGGTGTGTCTTCTGGTTATGCTGTCATAAAACAGTCTCAGCAAGAAAGAAGACAGTCAAAACTGGTGTTGGGTTCTCAAGCATAATTTTGAGCGCATAAAAAGTACCATTCAGACATGGTACTTTTTACTGTTTGAATGCATTAGATGAGAAGTGATATTGCAATACTCCACATAACACAACCAATAATGAAATCTAAGATTTTCCATGCTTTAGGATTGATAAATAATGGTTTTAATAATCTTGCGCCATAACCTAAACTGAAAAAGAAAATCCAAGAGGCAACAATGCTGCCCAAAGCAAAACTAATTTTGTCTTCTAGTTGGGTTGCAACTGAACCAATCAGAACAATGGTATCCAAATAGACATGTGGGTTAAGCCAAGTAAAGGCGAGACAGGTCACTAGTGCTTGAGTTAAAGTCTGTTTCTGGCTGTTATCAAGCTCCATACTCTGGGTGGTTTTTAAGGCAGCATAGAAAGCTTTCGCACCGTAGACCAATAAAAATGTTGCCCCTAAATATTTAGCGACCGTAATTAAGATGGGTGATGCTGTCATGATTTCGGCAAAACCTAATACACCAAAAGCGATTAAAATCGAGTCGGACAGCGCACAAATTAAACATAGCCAAAATACGTATTGCTGTTTAAGACCTTGTTTTAGAACAAAAGCATTTTGAGCTCCAATTGCTACAATAAGCCCGCTACCAATACCGAATCCTTTAAAAAATATACTAAGAGAGAACATAACAATAAGATGAAAAAATCAGATGTGGGAATTATCTGACTTTTTATTAAGAAATAAGTAAAATTAAGAATATTTAGGTCTGGCTAAAAAAAATTTAGGTTTGATATGTTAGATAGCAAACAGTGTGAAGCCTTTCTTGCAGTCGCAGAAGTGGGAAGTTTTGATGCAGCAGGTGAGCATTTATATATTACGCCCTCGGCAGTATCTTTACGTGTGCAAGCTTTGGAAAAGTATTTAGGCCAAATTTTAATTATACGTGGGCGGCCATGTGCACTTACACAAGCTGGGCAAACGTTATTGCAACATTTACGTCATACGAGATTAATGGAGCAAAACTTATTACAAGGTTTGATGGGGAAATCATCGGAATCGGAATTCTATAAAATTGCTCTAGCGTCCAATGCAGATTCGCTAGCGACTTGGCTTTTACCGAGCATTCAGCAAACACTTTTTAAAGAAAAAATAGTCTTAGAACTAAAAATTGATGATCAATCGCATACGCATACTTTATTAGAAACAGGACAAGTCAACGCGTGTATCTCGGCAGAAGAGCAGGTCATGTCAGGTTGTTTAGCTCAACCACTCGGAAAAATGCGTTATAAAATGTTGGCTTCGGCTGAATTTGCTGCTGATTGGTTTAAACATGGCGTAAACCGAGAAACTTTAAGAAATGCACCAGCTGTCATTTTTAACCATAAAGATCTTATGCATTCAGAGGTATTACTGAAATATTATGGGTTGCCTTTGCAGAGCTATCCTTACAGTTTTATTCCAGCTACAGATGCCTTTGTGAAAGCAATCCAATTGGGTTTAGGATATGGCATGGTTCCTGAACTACAGGTGCAATCTTTGTTAACCAATGGAACTTTAGTGGATGTTATACCCGAAGCTGAGCTCGACATTCCGTTATATTGGCACCATTGGAAAAGGCAGTCTAAGCAGTTAGATGCACTAACGGAGACTATTGTGGAGTCAGCGAAACACATATTGAGATAGTCTTTACATCTTTTTTCTTAAATGACGATTCGAAATATGCTGAATATAAAACTCTATATCTTGTTCTAAATAACCTAAAAGTTGTCCAACTCTTCGTTCAAGTTCTATACATTTTTCAAAATTAGTTTCTTTAAATAAAGTTTCAATACACATCATGAGTTCATTTAAATCTGCTAAAGTTGCATCTTTATAGATCAGCATAATTGAAAAGGGTAAAGGTAGAGAAGTTTCGATATCTTCACTCAGCATTGATAAAGTACCTCGTTCGAGATGCTTTAAAAAACTGATAGGTAGGATTTCATAGAAATAAGCGATAGATTTCTTGCCTGAAAGTAATAATTCTAGTTCTTGCCCTTCATGGGGGCCAAGTTTGCCTATTTGTTGAGTCATATTAGTACTCTTATTCTTATATTTTATTATGCAAAATTAACAGATGGTGATGACAAAGAGTCTGTGTCATCACCATATCTAATTAAAAAATTAAGATTGAGTTAACTCGAGCGCACGTTGATAAGCGACTTTTTTCTTAATTCCTGTTAAATCAGCAGCAAGTTGAGATGCAGCTTTAACAGATAAGTCTTGAAGTAAACGCTTTAACAGTTCATCTAGTTTTTCTTGTTCTAGATCTGTTTTTGCAGCTGCACCACCCACAACCACTACAATTTCACCTTTTTCTTGGTTGTGATCATTTTCAATGAAGCTGACCAAATCTTTTAAGGTCATTTTTTTGATGGTTTCAAAGGTTTTGGTAATTTCACGTGCAAATCCTACAGGACGGTCTTCACCAAATACCTGAGCCATATCTTTAATAGACTCTAAAATACGATGAGGTGCCTCATAGAAAATTAAGGTTTGGGTTTCATTTTTAAGTTTTTCTAATTGAGAAATACGTTGTGAAGCTCTAGATGGTAAAAATCCTTCAAAGCTAAAACGGTCACTTGGTAAACCTACCGCGCTTAAGGCAGCAATAGCAGCACATGCACCTGGCACTGGAACAACTTTAATACCGTTCTCTTGAGCAGCACGGACTAATTTAAAGCCTGGGTCACTGATGAGCGGTGTACCTGCATCACTAATTAAAGCAATGCTATCGCCCGCAAGTAATTTTTGGACTAACTGCTCAATTTTATTGCTTTCATTGTGATCATGACATGCAGTAAGTTGAGTCGATATATTATAGTGCTTAAATAATTGTGCTGATTGGCGAGTATCTTCGGCAGCTACAATAGAAACTGATTTTAAAATATCAATTGCACGGAAAGTCATATCATCTAAGTGCCCGATTGGGGTGGCTACAACAAATAACTGAGCACTCATTTGGTTTTACTCCGTACAGATAAACAATTTTAATCGGGTAGTTTACCCGAAATTATGATTTGGGCGTGAACAATGTCTGCTAGCTTGAGCTTTTCGAAAATGATCTGATTTTCATTTGTTCGATTTGGATCTGATATGTCAGATGAATTTAAGAAAATAACTTATTTATAAAAACATCTAGAGATGCTTTTCATTGGGGAAATTAAAAATGTTATTGGCGCAACAGTTGGGGAAATGGGCAGAGCAAACTGCTTTAAACCTTTTACAAGCACAAAACTATGTATGGGTCACAAGTAATTATCATTCACGCCGTGGCGAAGTTGATTTAATCGTCAAAAGAGGGCAAGAGTTAGTTTTTGTTGAAGTAAAAGCACGCACTATAGGAAATTATGGACAAGCTTGTGAAATGGTAACGTGGACAAAACAGAAGAAAATTATCAAAACTGCGATGCGTTTTTTACAGCGCTATCCATCTTATCAGGATTTTTATTGTCGTTTTGATGTGATTTGTTTTGATTTTCCACAGAAAATTGCAAAAACAGTACAGCATGACTTTTCAAAATTCCATTATGATCTGCAATGGATCGAAAATGCATTTACTTTGGATTAAGAGTTCATTACTCTTTTGAGCAAATTTAAGTCTGATGCTTTATGATCAAGCCAAGAAATTGATAGGAGTCTGGTGGAGTGTTAAACCGTATTGCTGTAACAATGCTTTGTGTCGCAAGTTTATCAGGTTGCGCAAGTTTTATTTCTGGTGGAACAGGCACAGCTCCAGTGGGCACAGATAGCGGTGTCCGCAGTCTAGGCCAAGTATTCATTGACTCTTCAATTAAACGTACGGCGAATATCAACATTTATAAACTTGATCAACGTTTCAAGCAGTCACGTATTAATATTGAAAGCTTCCACAGTACAGTTTTATTAACTGGCCAAGTGCCAGACCCGTACTTGAAACAATTGGCAGAAGACAATCTTAAAGCCATGAGTGATGTGAAAGCTGTACATAACTATATTACGGTGGGTAACAAAGTTAGCTATAACACCATCATGCAAGATGCGGGTGTAACAGCAAATACACGTGCTCTTTTAATGAAAGCGCCAGTTGTATCGGACAGTAAAGTACTTGTCCATACTGAAGATGGTGTTTTATATGTGATGGGCCGTTTAAATACTGCTGAAATTAATGATTTAAATAATGTGCTTCAAAATGTTGGTAACGTGACCAAAATTGTGACGCTCATTGATAATGTTGATTTGGCGCCTGCTCCAGCAGCGAGTACTGGTAGCACAACGACTACACCAATTATTAATAATGTCATTGCTCAGCCAACAGTTCAAACACCTGTTGCAATTGATCCTGACCAAACAGATCCTGCTTCGACTGCACAGTAATATATGAATCTGATTGAACAACTACAAAGCAAAATTGAACAGGCGCGAACTCTCTATAAAGAGTTCCGCCTGTATGATTTGGGGAGTTTTGCTTTAAACCGTTTTACGCCAAAAGATGGTTTTGAACAGGTTCCAAATGTTCGTTATGGGCTAAAGCCTCGCCACCGTTTGGATATTTATAGATCTGTTAAAAGGCTATCTCATCAACCTCTTATCGTGTTTGTGCATGGTGGGGCGTGGCAACATGGTAATAAACGAGATTACCTTTTTATTGGTGAGACCTTTGCCAAAGAAGGCTATGACGTTGCTGTGATTAACTATCAGTTAGCACCTAAAAATATTTTCCCAAGTTTTGTTGATGACCTGACTCAGGCATTGAATTATTTGCATCAAAACCAAGACAAGCTAGAAATCTCTACAGAAAATGTTGTGCTTATGGGGCACTCAGCAGGGGCATTTAATGTGATGTCTGCTGTTTATCATCCAAAACCCACCACTATTCAATGTTTGGGCAATATCAAAGCGATTTTTGGTTTAGCTGGACCGTATCATTTTGATTACAAGGGCGATCCACTGGCCGAAGATGCTTTTGACCAAAGTATTTCTTATCAAGAAGTGATGCCATACTATTTCGTCAATCAAAATAGTATTAAACATTACTTACTTATGGCTGAAAATGATCAACTTGTAGGCAAAGAAAATACTTTAGATTTGGACCGAGCTTTAAGACAAAGTGGAAATCACAGCCATATCGCTGTGATTCCTAAAACTGGACATATTACAATTTTGGCTAGTCTTTCTAGTTTTATTAGTCATTATTTTAGAACGAAAAGAACGATCTTACATTTTCTTGAAGAAGTGTTTTAAACGATAATCTCGTTTAAAACACGGCAGATTACCCAGCTTGGGTAATCTGCATAATCATTGAATGAGCAATACTGCCTTTAAAGGGAATTTCAGGTAATTGATCAATTTTGAAGAATTGTGCATCTGCAATTTCTTCTTCTTGCAGTTTAATTTCACCAGACTCATATTCTGCTCTAAACGCAACCATAAGGTTACTTGGGAAAGGCCAAGGCTGACTTGACATATATTGAACATTTTTGAGTCTTAGGCCTACTTCTTCAAAAGCTTCACGTTGTACAGCTTCTTCAAGCGTTTCACCGACCTCGACAAAACCTGCAATCAAACCATACATATTGGTTTTATTGTGGACTGACTTCGCTAGCAATATTTCATCATCACCTCGAGTAATGACCGTAATAATGCATGGGTTTACACGAGGGTATTGGTGATAGCGACAAGAAGGGCACACCATTGCATATTCAGTTGGATGAACTTCTGTTGGGTGTCCGCAGTGACTACAAAACTTATGATTGCGTCGCCATTCAAGTAATTGTACAGCGCGGCTTGCTTGCAAGAACTGTTCTTTCGACCAACTTGTAATGAGTTGACGAATTGGAACCAGTTGTAAGCCTTCGGGAATGGGTTCCTCAGCAAGCAAGTCACGTGCAATGACCTGCTCATCATGAGTGAAAAGTAAATCACTTGCTAACTTTTCGACTTTGGGTAGTTGAAGGTTTTGATCAACCAGTAATTGTTGATGATGAAAAATATAAGCAATTGATAATTCAGACATTAAGCTGCCTTTTCTTGAAGTTGTTGACTACTCGACAATGCTACATTAAACATGGATTGTAGAACAGGTTGTTTATTTTTTAAATTGTCAACCAACATGTCAAGGCCCGCTAATACGTTAAAAATACAGTGAATTTGGTCTGTATTAAAAGGCTGGTTTTGCTCAAGTTGTTGTTGAACAAATTGAGCAGTTTGAAGTAAAGCATCTTGTTGAATGGCACTTCCTAGGAATTCGGCCGCGCCTGCTAGCTCTTTTAGTGAACCTGCAATTGCTTCAATATTTTGTGTCTGATCATTTGCATATAATGTAAGACTCTGACAAATAAAATCAATTAGATTTTTTGTCTCGGTGAGTAAGGCTTGATGTGCCTCATCAAGGCGATCTAAAGAAATATTCGTATTGTTCACATTAAGTTGTAAGCGACTAGACGTATATTGGCGGACCAAAATACCAATTGAGTTCATGGCAGACAAAATGCTGTCCATAAGCTGCTGTGCATAGTTTTCATTACTTAATATATTGAGCTGACTTAAACTGCTCGCTTGTTGAGAAAGCTCAACTGAGGCTTCATCAAGGTTAAGTAGTTTGAATGTATATGCGAGCTGTAAAAGACTCGTTTGCAATTGTTGTGCTTTTTCAGTCGACATATTTTGATAGTTATATTCAATATCGTTACGCACTTTGTTCATTTCGCTCAAAATTAATTGGCTGACTGCGTGCATGGTGTCGAAATCAGGACCAAAAAGGTGGCGGCTTAAAACCAGTAGTTGCGTATCTGTCGGTGTTTCATCGCCTATATGAAGTTGGTTGCGAATATGGTGAGCAACCTCATCTTCTTGAGCGATAACTATACTTAAAATATCTGCAAGTGCAGGTAAATCAGGCTTGAAAGTTTCCGGCGTTGCTAAGAACTGACCAATATAACTTTCAACATTAATGAGTACACGTAGGCGTGAATCATTTAAAAGCAGGTTATCAATATGGTCGAAAGCATAATTTACGAGTTGCCAATATTGTTGGCTTGGCTGGTGTTTTGCCAAGCTGACCAAATAGGTACCGATCAGTTTAAAAGCCTGATAATGATGAGTAGCTTCAGTTTTATTTAAAAATTGATGTAGCGATAGTTTATAGAGTTGATGAATAAACTGAGTTTTTTCATTAATGAATACTTCTGGGAATGGAAGTTCAAGCGAAGCATTTGCAAGTAAAGGCGCAATCGCTTGCCCAGAAGAGGTCAGTGGTTTATTTAAAGCTAATTCTAAATTATTTAAGGTATTAAGAAGAAACTGAGGAACTTGTAATTCACGCAAGCAGATAAACTCAATATATCGTTTTACCATGGTCGTGCCTTCACTCAGCGCAACGACATCATCGGTATTAATTTGCGTTGGTTTCGCAATAATTTTTTGCATCAGCTCAGTTGAATATTGAGTGATTTTTGCAAGATAGGGGATATCAATTAAACGTAGGACTTGAGTGCATTGCTTAAATTGTTCTAATGCATCATCAATACCAAAAGGGAGCGTTTGTTCTTCAATTAAAGTGCTTACTGCACCTTCAACCAGTTTTATTGAGCGATCAATTTCATGTTTGATGATGAGTAAAGCTGTTGGATCGAAATGAATCGAAGTATGCTCAGACATAAACGTTCCCCTTTGAAAAAAAATCAATTGTTATATTCGTAGTGCTCGGTAATTTGAGCTAAAAATCTATGTGACTAATATAACTTAACTTACAAAGGGGAAAAGCTAAAAACGCTAAAGAATCAAAAATTTATTTTGCAAAAAGGCAAGGTTCTCCATGTTTTTTCTCAAATTCTTTGACCCAAGTCTCATGTGTATTTAGCTCTTCTTCAGAAGGGTAAATAACTGGTAGGTCAATTTGAATCCTAGTTTTATTTGTTGTGTTCTGGCTATTTTCACTTTGGGATAAGGCATCTATATCAAAAGAAACCTGTCCACCTGTCATTGCTAGGTAAACGTCTGAAAGAATTTCAGCATCGAGTAATGCACCGTGGAAGGTACGGTCACGTGCTGGAATTTCATAACGTCTTACAAGAGCATCAAGCGAGTTTTTTTGTCCAGGATGTTTGCTTTTTGCTAAAGCTAACGTATCTGTTACCTCACATACTTCGGAAAGCGCGGGAAGGCCAGCGCGTCTAAACTCCATATCTAGGAAGTTCATATCGAAGGTTGCGTTATGCGCAATAATCTCTGCGCCTTTTAGATAATCAAAGAGCGTGTCGGCAATTTCCGCATAGAGCGGTTTATCTTTTAAGAAATTATCACTGATACCATGGATATTTTCTGAGTCACCCACTGGTTTTTGCGGGTTAATATAAATATGAATTGAGCTACCGGTAAGTTTCCGGTTAATCATTTCAATAGCGCCCACCTCAATAATTCGGTCGCCATCTTGGAAATAAAAACCAGTGGTTTCCGTATCGAGAATCAGTTGTCGAGGCCCTTGTAATTGTAATTTGGCTTCAGTCACAACAATTTGAGGATGAATATTATTAATGGATTGCTTACTTTCTGGTTCAGCAGCTTCAACTTCAATAACTTCTTCTTCCACAATAATCATCTCAACTTCTTCGGGCTGTTCAAGATCAATATTATCTTCTTCGGCTACTTCTGCCATATCAAACCCAAAAGGGTCATCAAGCAACCAATCCTCTTCAGGCTTTTTTATATCTTGCAGAGCAGTCGCTTGAACTGTTTTTTTTTGAAGTGCGGTTTGATCGGCTCCGATATTTGCAAGCTCATCGGCCATTTCGTTGCCTGCATGTCCAGCATGGCCTTTAATCCAGTTCCACTCAATATTTCTACCTGCACATACAGCATCTAATTTTTGCCAAAGGTCAGGATTTTTTACATCTTTCCAGTTTTTCTTTTTCCAGCCATGAATCCATTCAGTAATGCCTTGCTTCACATAATTTGAATCTGTCCAGATAATTAAGTGAGCATCGGGTGGGCAAAATGAAACACCCTCAATCGCAGCAGTAAGCTCCATACGGTTATTGGTTGTCTCAGGTTCACCGCCAAATAATTTATGCTCACCCTGCTCGGTAATGACATATGCGCCCCAACCACCTAAACCCGGATTGCCACGACATGCACCATCAACATACAGTGTGATTGTTTGAGACATAAATCGAAACCTAAACTAAAAGAAAAAGAACTGAATATGGTGTATTGTATACGCAAAAAGTTCGGTTCCATCGTTACAAAGCAAGGTTTTTTTAATTTCTTGTAACATTTCCATGCAAATGACATCAAATTATTGCCTTGTCTATCTTGCACGCTTTACTACAATGGCATCGAAGACCTAGGGTTTGTGGCCAGACCCCAAAAAAATATTACGCGAGTTGTTTGGAAGTTTTTATGTATAAACCAACCACATTTGTGTGGCAGCCATCTGCGGCATCATTGTTCAAAATTACCGTACTTAGCTCTGCTTTAGCTGCGTTGGGTATTACAACAGGCTGTTCATCGACTCCGCAATCTGCAAAAACCTCAAAATCGAAACAGGTCAGTGGTGCAGGTTATTTAGATGCGAGTAGTCTTGACTCTTTGGAAGACTTACTTTCAGCAACCGATATGCGCGCTGTAGAAGGCGATCGTCTGCTTATTTTGAAGCATGGTGATGTCTGGAAGCGTATGTCTGTTGGTTTCAAAATGGACTTGAATCATTGGGATTCACGTATTGAAGCTCAGCGTAGCTGGTTTATTTCTCGTCAGCCTTACCTTGATCGCTTGAGTGCTCGTGCCAGTCGTTATTTGTACCATACTGTGAAAGAAGCTGAACGCCGTGGCTTACCGACAGAACTTGCATTATTACCGGTAATTGAAAGTTCTTATGACCCAGCTGCAACAAGTAGTGCAGCAGCAGCGGGCCTTTGGCAGTTTATTCCAAGTACTGGCCGTATTTATGGCTTAAAGCAAACAGGTATGTATGATGGGCGCCGAGATGTGGTTGAATCGACTCGCGCAGCTTATGAGTTTTTAGGAAGCCTTTATAACCAATTTGGTTCTTGGGAACTTGCATTAGCTGCTTATAATGCTGGCCCTGGACGTATTCAGCAAGCGATTAACCGCAACCAAGCTGCTGGTTTGCCAACTGATTATTGGTCATTAAAATTGCCTCAAGAAACAATGAACTATGTTCCACGTTTCTTAGCTGTTGCTCAAATTATTAAAAATCCAAAGGCTTATGGTGTAGAACTACCACCTATTGCAAATAGACCCCATTTCCGTGAAGTGACTTTATCTGCACCTTTAACGTTAAATGAAATTGCTTCTACAGCAGGATTAAGCCGTGCAGAACTTTATGCATTGAACCCAGGATATCGTGGTGAAGCAGTAGACCCTGCGAGTCCAATGCGTATTTTGATTCCAGCAGATTTAAGTCCTTCAATTGATAATAAATTAAAAGGGAAAAAAACGGGTGGTAGCTCAGGTTGGTGGGCAAATGCAACTTCACCATCTACACCTACAACTGTTAGTCCTTCTACTACAGTGACAACAAGAACAACACCAACCACACAAGTTCAGCCAGTTAAACCTTCTTCACCAGTGAAGAATACTTCAACGATTTCAAAATCTACACCACGTGGTTCAGATGCGTTAGCTGCTTTTGCAGCATCCGCGGATGTACCAAGTGCGCCGCGTATTCCTGTAGCTGTGACCAATGCAGCTAACATTACGAAGCCTGTTAAGATGGAGCCACCAATTTCGGCTGCAGAGCGCGAAAAGATTTTAGCGGCAGTTCGAGCTGAAGGTGAGAAAGAAACAGTTCAGCAAGCTTTAGAGCCACAACCAACACAAGCTGAAAAAGATCAGGTGGTTGCTGAATTAAAAGCAATTGCACCAAAAGGAACTGAAATTGTCGATCCGTATGATGGCAAAATTAGGTTAACTGCAATTCAGACGAGCCAGTCAGTTGCAGAGCAACAAGGTAAAGAGGTCAGTAGAGGTTTTGCTTACCCAAAAACTTTAGCTGAAGACGTGACCGTAGCGAACTCTGAGGACGGACAACGTAATAAAGACAAACCTTACATTAAGACTGATACTGATGTAGTGGTTGTACAGCCTAAAGGTAAGCGCAGTACTTATACCGTTTTACCGGGTGACACGTTGGCCGTTATTGCAATGAAAAATGGCGTAAACTGGCGCGATGTTGCGAAGTGGAACCAGATTGACCCTGAAAAGACGTTATATGTAGGTTCAACGCTTTACCTCTATGATGCTAAACCGCAAGAAACTCAACCAACATCGAAAAGTACAGCTAAACCAGATGTATATGTAGTTGAAGCTAATGACAGTTTAAGCGGTGTTGCTAATCAGTTTAATTTGTCAGTAAGACAATTGGCTGAATATAACGATTTATCAGTAACAGATGGTCTGTTTGTTGGGCAAAAATTACTGTTAAAAGAGCCGAAGAATAGTCGCTCAAGTACGAAAGTTGAGCCGAAAGCAGTTCAAGCAAATGCAAAGCGTATAGCAACGAAAAGTTATACTGTGAAGCGCGGTGAATACCTTAAATTAATTGCAGATCGTTATGCGCTCTCTAATCAAGAACTTGCTGAATTAACGCCAGGTTTATCGGCTGGTAGTAACTTGATGGCTGGCCAAAAAATTAATGTACCTACACAAGATATTTCTGTAGATGAAGTTGCTGAAACTAAAACTTCTAGTAAATCTGAGAAAGCTGCTGTTAGTATTTCTTATAAAACAGAAGGCTATAAAGTACAGCGCGGTGATACTTTATCGAGTATTGCAACGAAATCAAAAATTAGCCTAGCTGAGTTAGCCGAGTTAAATAACCTAAAAGCAAATAGCCATGTACAGCTTGGTCAAACGATAAAAGTACCAGCAGGGTTAAGTGTTCCAGAACAATACGTTGTAAAGTCGGGTGATAGCTTAAATGCGATTGCAAGTAAATATAACTTACAAACAGGTTATTTGGCTGACTTAAATGGTTTGTCTCGTACTGCTGGGTTACGTGCTGGTCAACGTTTAAAACTCACAGGTACAGTTGAAGAAGAAGCACCAACTAAGCCTTCTAAAAATACTAAAGAAGAAACACCAGAAACTTATACAGTTAAATCTGGTGATAGCTTAGGTAATATCGCTAACCGTTACCACTTACAGTTGGACTACCTTGCTTCATTAAATGGTCTTTCACGTACCAGTAGCGTTCGTGTCGGGCAACGTTTAAAGCTAACAGGTGATGTACCTACAGTAGAAACAGCTAAAGTAGACACCAAGTCTTCAACTAAAACAGTTGTGGCTGGTAAAAACACTGAAAGATATACTGTGAAATCTGGAGAGTCTTTAAATAGTATTGCGAGCCGTGCAGGCATTTCAGTTCGTGAACTTGCTGAAATGAATGCATTAAAAGCGAGTGCTAATTTACAGCGCGGTCAAAATATTGTGATTCCAAAAACTGTTGTGGAATACAAAGTGAAGCGTGGTGATACATTAATTGGTCTTGCTAGCAAATATGGTTTAGAAACCAATTTCTTGGCTGAGCTGAATAATTTGACACCTTCTACTCAGCTTCGCATTGGTGATGTTATTAAAGTGCCTAATTTATAAAATAATTAGCAACTTATGCATAAATCATCTTTTCAACTGAGCCTGCTAGTCGGGCTCAGTGTCGTTTCGCATGCAGTTTTTTCGGCACAGCAAACCACTTCATATATAGCGATTCATTCCAAACCTAAATATTTAGGAATGTTGGCTATGCCATATGCAAACCCGAATGCTCCTAAAGGTGGTCTGTTAAGTCAGGCAGCTCAAGGAACTTTTGATAACCTCAATAGTATGAATGGTAAGGGGAATGCTACTGAGGGCGTTAATTATCTTTTTGATACTTTAATGACTCAATCATTAGATGAGGTCGGGGTTTTATATCCGCTTTTAGCTGAGAAAGTGAGTTATGACCCAGAAAAAACGCAGTCTGTTACTTTCTATTTAAACCCTAAAGCGCGTTTTAGTAATGGACAGCCAGTCACAGCGGCAGATGTTAAATTTAGTTTTGATGCCTATCAGACGAAGTCCAATTTAGGTTTACAGATGTACCTTGCTGATTTGGCAAAAACAGAAGTAATAAACGCCCATCAGGTAAAGTTTAGTTTTAAGTCTACCCATAATCCTAAAATGCCATTCATTTTGGCAACCTTACCGATTTATTCAAAAGCAGATTGGCAAAAAAGAGATTTTAGGCGAATTACCCTACAACCGATTATTGGTTCGGGGCCATATGTAGTTGAACGAGTTGATGCAGGTAGAAGCATTAGTTATAAAAGAAACCCAAATTATTGGGCAAAAGATTTGCCTATTAACAAGGGGCGTTATAATTTTGACCGATTAAAATATGTCTATTATCGAAATTGGGATATTGCTTTTGAAGGATTTAAATCTGGGCAATACACTTTGCATGAAGAAACTAATCCTAAAAAATGGGTAACAGATTATCGTTTTCCTGCCGTAAAAGCTGGACTGGTTACTCAATATAAGTTTCGTCACCATAACCCGATTGCCACTGAAAGTTATGTTTTTAACACCAGACGAAAACCTTTAAATGATATTCGTTTTAGACAAGCCTTAACCTATGCCTATGACTTTGAATGGCAAAATAAAGCTTTGTTTTATGGTCAATATCAACGTCTTCAAAGTTATTTTGAAAATAGTGAATTAGCAGCAACAGGTCGACCTTCAAAAACTGAATTAGACTTGTTAAAACCGTTATTGCCTAAGTTATCTCCACTCATGCAACAAGGTGTTTTAGCAAACTGGAAATATCCAGTGTCGGATGCAAGTGGGTTCAACCGTCAGAACTTGTTAACAGCCAGACAATTACTCATACAGGCTGGTTATAAAGTTAAAGAAGGGCAATTATTTACGCCAGAAGGAAAAAAAGTTCAGCTTGAGTTCTTAATTCAGCAAGATGGTAAACAACGAACACTTTTACCTTTTATTCGTAACCTAAAAAAGTTAGGCATTGCAGTTAATTTGCGTCAGGTCGATGCTCCGCAATATTTAGAAAGGACTCGTCGTTACGATTTTGATATGACCACAATGAATCTGCCGCAATCTCTCAACCCGGGCAATGAACAAACTCAGTTTTGGGGAAGTATCGCCGCAGCGCAGGATGGGAATTATAATTATGCAGGTATTCGCAACCCAGTAATTGATCAAGTGATTTCAAAACTCGTTGCAAGTAAAAGCCGTGAACAACAGATTATTTATACTCGCATTCTCGATCGATTGCTTAGAGCTGGTTATTATCAAATTCCGACCTATGGTAAAGGTGAAAACTGGTATGCTTATTGGAATATGTATCAACAACCTAAAGTTAAACCAGCACTTTCTTCCGGAATAGAATATTGGTGGAGTGATGCAAACAAAGCCAAAACAGTTGCCAAATATTTACATCAACAATAAAAAGCACCTGCCATAAAGGAAATCCTGTTATATGGGTTCATATATTCTGAAGCGACTTCTTTTAATGATTCCCACATTGTTTGTCATTTTATTGATTAACTTTGTGGTTGTGCAAATTGCACCGGGTGGGCCAGTTGAGCAAGCAATACATCAGGCACAAAGTGATTTGGGAGTTGGTCGTGCATTGAGTGCAGAAACTTATTATCAAGGTGCTCAAGGTTTAAGCCCTGAAATGGTTGAGCAAATTAAGGCTCAGTACGGCTTTGATCGTTCTGCCCCTGAAAGATTTTTTCTAATGTTAAAAGGCTATTTAACTTTAGATTTTGGGCAAAGTTTCTTTAAAGATAAACCAGTCGTGCAATTGTTGTGGGAAAAAATACCTGTTTCGATTTCACTTGGACTGGTGAGCACTTTTCTGATTTATTTAATTTCTATTCCGCTGGGAATTAAGAAAGCAAAACAGCAAGGCTCATGGTTTGATCGGTCCACCTCGTTAGTTCTTGTAGTGGGATATGCTGTACCAAGTTTTGTATTTGCCATTTTGTTAGTTGTTTTTTTTGCAGGTGGCTCTTATTTTCAATGGTTTCCCTTACAAAATTTAGTATCAGATAACTTTCATCAACTTAGTCTTTGGGGCAAAGTTACCGATTATTTATGGCATATGACTTTGCCACTGATTACGATGGTATTAGGCGGTTTTGCCAGTTTAACCTATTTAACTAAATACTCATTTTTAGAAGAACTCAATAAACCTTACGTTTTGGCAGCCTATGCAAAAGGTTTGAACAGCCAACAGGTCTTATATAAGCATGTTTTTCGTAATGCCATTTTAGTTGTGCTCGCAGGCTTGCCAGAAGTGTTAGCGGGCATTTTCTTTGTGGGTAATCTGTTTGTAGAAATTATTTTCCATTTAGATGGGGTGGGTTTGTTGGGCTTTGAAGCAATTGTCCAGCGTGACTATCCTGTTATTTTTGGGGTTTTATTTTTCTTTACTTTATTTAGCCTAATTTTACGTCTCATATGTGATGTGTTGTACCAATGGATTGATCCACGAATTCACTTTGACGCACAAGGAGGCAAGTAATGTCTCTGATTGTGCGTACACGATTACAGCGTTTTAGACAGCATAAATTGGGCTGGGCCAGCTTCATTTTATTTAGTCTGATTTTGATTTTGTCATTAGCGGCGGAGTTGATTGCTAACGATAAACCGCTGTTAGTGAAGTATGAAGATTCTTACTATTTACCCGTGTTAAAAACTTATCCTGAAACTGCGTTTGGTGGGGTGTTTGAAACAGAAGCTGATTATAAAGACCCCGCCGTACAAGCGCTTATTGAGGCTAAAGGATGGGTAGTTTGGCCGCTCATTCAATTTTCATATCAAACTTCCAATTTAGATTTGGCCGTTCCTGTACCTTCACCACCCTCCAAGCAAAACTGGTTGGGAACAGATGATCAAGGAAGGGATGTTTTCGCCCGTATTCTTTATGGATTAAGAGTATCGTTGCTTTTCGGTTTAGCCTTAACATTTTGTTCCGCTTTATTTGGAATTACCGTAGGCGCCATTCAAGGTTACTATGGCGGTTGGGTAGATTTATTAGGACAACGTTTGGTTGAGGTCTGGAATGGCTTACCCATGCTTTTTATGGTCATGATTTTAGTCAGTATGTTTGTTCCAAATGTATATTGGCTCTTTTTCATTATGTTATTTTTTGGCTGGACCGTTTTGGTGGGTATTGTCAGAGCAGAATTTTTGAAAGCTCGCCAATTGGATTATGTTCGTGCAGCCCAAGTTTTGGGAGTGACCGATCGCGCTATTATTTTTAAGCATATTTTGCCCAATGCGATCAGTTCGAGTTTGTCTCAGTTACCTTTTATTTTAACAACCAATATTAGTGCTTTAACTGCTCTTGATTTTTTAGGGTATGGACTGCCACCCGATGCAGCCTCATTAGGCGAGTTATTGTTGCAAGGTAAAAATAATTTAGATGCGCCATGGCTAGCAATTTCAGGCTTTTTTAGTCTGGCTATTGTTCTTTCACTTTTAATTTATATTGGGGAGGCGGCCCGTGATGCGTTTGACCCAAGAAAATAATTTAAATATCACCTCAACGTTATTAAAGGTAGAACATCTTTCGGTTCAAACCAAAGACCAAAAGATTCTATTAGAAGATCTAAATTTTTCCTTAAGTGAAGGTGAAACACTCGCTATTGTGGGCGAAAGTGGTTCAGGTAAATCGATAAGCTGCTTAGCAATAATGGGATTGCTACAACAAAAATTAGAAGTAACGGGTCAGGTCTGGATTGGCTCAAAAAATATGCTTGAGTTAGATGAAATAGCTCAATCAAATTTACGTGGTCGTCAAATCGCTATGATTTTTCAGGAGCCTGCTAGTGCGTTAAATCCGCTACATAGGGTTGAAAAAATCATAGGGGAAAATCTTCTTTTATCAGGTTTTTCAAAACGCGAGGTTCGACAACAAATAGTTGAACTGCTAGAAGATGTGGGAATTGTTGAACCAGAACAACTTTTAAAACGCTATCCACATGAGCTCTCTGGTGGACAAAAACAACGTGTCATGATTGCGATGACATTAGTGCTTCAGCCTAAAATTTTGATTGCTGATGAACCTACGACTGCGTTGGATGTGGTCTTACAGATACAGATTTTAGAGCTATTAAAATCTTTACAAGCAAAATATGGAATGGCACTTATTTTAATTAGCCACGACCTAAATTTAGTACATCGCTATGCTGAGAAACTGATTGTATTGCAAAGTGGGCGTGTAGTAGAGCAAGGTGAACTGAGCCAAATCTTTGCAAACCCTAAAACAACTTATACAGCACAGTTATTAGATCATGATTTGGGAAGTGTAGAGTCTAGACCCGTTCAACAGAATGTTTTATCAGTTCGACAGCTCAGCGTGCAATTTCCTATAAGAAAAGGAATTTTAAATCGTATTCAAGGATATTTCACCGTAATAGAAGATTTGAGTTTCGATCTTGCTCAAGGTGAATCACTTGGAGTGGTTGGTGAAAGTGGTGCGGGTAAGTCATCTTTAGCCCTTGCTTTGGTTCAGCTTGTTAAGAGTAAAGGGCAAATTGTTTTTTTAGAGCAAGATTTGAATCAGTTACAGCCAAAAGTGCTACGATTGATGAGATCAGATTTTCAACTTGTATTCCAAGACCCATTTGGCAGTTTAAACCCTCGTATGACGGTGGGGCAGATTATTGCTGAAGGTTTAAAAGTGAAAGCAGTGGCTGATAACGAGATCAAACAGGAAGTTGAATCAGCTTTGGTAAAAGTTGAATTAGCTGAAGATTTTCAACATCGTTATCCTCATGAACTTTCAGGCGGTCAACGTCAACGTGTGGCCTTAGCTAGAGCTTTAGTGGTTCAGCCGAAACTTTTAGTTTTGGATGAACCTACATCGGCTTTAGATCGGACCACGCAAAAAGCTATGATCAAGTTGTTGCGACAATTACAGCAAAAAGAGCAGTTAAGTTATATTTTTATTAGTCATGATTTAAATATAGTGAAATCACTGTGCCATAAAGTGATGGTATTACGTCATGGCAAAGTCGTTGAGTACCAGGAAACAGAACTCCTATTTTCTAAACCGAAAACTGAATATACCAGACAGTTAATTAAAGCATCTCTTTAAAAAAATAAATCTTAATTATTTGTTTTTTAATGAAATAGTTTTAATTTTTAACTTATGCAAAAAGTTGCATATTTTTATATTCTTTAAAATTGACATGTGCTATTGTCAGTTATCGATTATGTCTTGACACGCTCTATAACTCATTTAAATTAGAGCAATTGCTCTAAAAATCAAAAAAAGAGGTTAACCATGAACCAGATTGCACAACCCATCACAATTCGTAATACCACCTTTAAAAACCGGATTATTAAAGGTGCGATGAGTGAGGCGCTTGCAAATTATGAAGGCCAACCAAATGATTTACATTTGGGCTTATATGGTGCTTGGGCAAAAGGTGAACTTGGCTGTGCCATTACGGGCAATGTCATGGTAAATGCTGGAGCAAAAAATGAACCGGGTGTTGTGGTTATTGAAACTGAACGTGACCTTGATCGCTTAAAAGAGTGGGCGGCCTTAGGTAAAAAACATGGCATGGTGCAATTGATTCAATTGTCACACCCAGGTCGTCAGTGTCCAAAAGGTTTAAATAAAGAAACCGTTGCACCATCGGCAGTACCTTTTAGCCCAGCTTTAGCAACCATGTTTGGAACGCCACGTGAACTTATTCATGATGAAATTCTAGATATTATTAAACGTTTCGCGACAGCAGCTCAGATCTGTGAAAAAGCAGGTTTTGAAGGCGTGCAATTGCACGGCGCACATGGTTATTTAATTAGTCAGTTTTTATCGCCATTAACCAATAAGCGTACAGATCAGTGGGGCGGTTCAGTTGAAAATCGTACTCGTTTTTTACTAGAAGTTTATAAAGCGGTACGTGAAGCAACCTCTGAAAATTTTATTATTTCAGTGAAGCTTAACTCGGCTGACTTCCAGCGTGGCGGTATTAGCGAAGAAGATGTGATTTCAGTGTTTAAAGCAGTAGACGAAGCGGGTATCGATTTAATTGAAATTTCAGGCGGCACTTACGAGGCACCAGCAATGGCTGGAGCTAAGGCCGACAAACGTAAAGCAAGTACGATTGCACGTGAAGCATACTTTTTAGATTTTGCTGAGAAAATCCGCCAACATGTTAAGTGTAAGCTTATGGTGACAGGTGGGTTTCGTACCGTCGAGGGCATGAATGCTGCACTCGCAAGTGGTGCATGTGACTTTATTGGTATTGCTCGCCCATTTGCCGTGGAAACCGATTTAACAGAACGTTTAATTGCAGGGCAAGACGTGCGTTATGCCGTAAAACCGATTAAAACAGGTTTACCTTTTGTCGATAAAATGGCAATCATGGAAATCATTTGGTACGCCGCTCAATTTAAAACCATTGGCAAAGGTAAAAAGCCAAATCCCAAACTTTCACCACTTGTGGTGTTTTTAAATTATGCCAAAGGCAATATTAAAGCGGTGATTCAAGGACAAGTGAATTCGCGTAAGTCAGCTTAAAAAATAAATACGCCATTTCAGCAAATGAAATGGCGTATTTATTTTTCCAGCTAAAAGAATAATTCATAAACAGTTGAATTGTGCATGGTTTATCTAAGGTAGGTATATAAAATAAATGTATTTGCACTATAAGTAATAAAAATTAAGAAATATAAAAATAGATGGACTTAAACAATTATAAATTACAGTCTAAAATAGAGCATCAAATACATAAAACAATAGCTTTTAAAATCAAACAAATAATTTATAGCTAGCCGTTTTTAAATTGTATTTTTAAAGATCAGTTGGTTTTTTTGATGTTTATCAAGGGGAAGTTTAATGTCTATGCTTGTCGGCATGGTTTTTTTGACCATAATTATATTGGCAATTTTAAGTGTTTTAAAGAAAGGGGAAACTAAAAATCGAAATGCAAAACGTAACCTAATCAAGGGAAAGCGCATCATTACCATGAATGAACAACTGACTTTTATAAAGCTAAGAAAAGGCTTGCCTGAACATATTATTTTGGCACAAGTTGCTTTTGTGCTTTTATGACAGCACAAGGATATGCGACACGTAATTTGTTTAATCGCAAAGTTGCTGATTTTGTTGTGTTGGATAAAGCATTTAATATAGTTGCTATTGTTGAGTTAGATGATTCTAGCCATAAGGGGAAAGAAAATTTTGATGCAGAGCGAGATGCTTTGATTCAAGAAGCTGGTTTTAGAGTTATACGTTATAAAAGAACACCAGAGCTTGCACAAATACATGCTGATTTTAATATTTCAAAAATTTCATTAGCTCAAGTTTCAATAGAACCAGATTTAACAAAAACAAAGTTAGTTGCTGATGCAATAATTATTGAGAAAGATGATCCAAGTGTACAACCCACTCAATATATTGATGAAGTAAAGTTGAAGTCTTGATTTTGAAAATAAAAAATTTATCTCATGGATGAAATTTGAAGTGAGATAAATAATTTAAAGAAATGATTCTTTATAGAAAGAATATGGCGTCCCTACGGGGATTCGAACCCCGGTTACCGCCGTGAAAGGGCGATGTCCTAGGCCTCTAGACGATAGGGACGTTGAGGATGGCGGTATCTTAAGAAGCCGCCACCAAACTGTCAAGTAGGTAAGGAGACAGTTTGTTCAAAATATAGCAAAACAGTTCAGCAGTCTTCTGAGTATCGTATAAAGCAGAGTGTGCTTCTTTACCATCGAACTCAATTCCAGCTTGAATGCAGGCTTTAGCAAGGACGGTTTGTCCAAACATAACAGCACTTAAAGTAACTGTATCCATGACTGAAAAACTATGAAAAGGGTTCTGGTTTTTTGTGCTTGTACGCGCAATTGCAGCTTGAACAAAACCAAGATCGAAATGGGCGTTATGACCGACCAATACTGCATGCGTACAGTGTTGCTGTTTACGAACTTCATTGACTGATTTAAAAATACGGCGTAATGCAGTCCGTTCATCTTCAGCCATTGCTATACGCATTGGATTGAATGGATCAATACCAATAAAGTCTAGCGAACGACGGTCGAGGTTAGCCCCCTCAAACGGGTTAATGTGCGCATGAAATGCTGGACCAGGGACAAATTGTCCCTGAGCATCATACACAATTGGAATGCACGCAATTTCTAGCAATGCATCTGTCTGGGCATTAAAACCTGCCGTTTCAACGTCAACAACAACAGGTAAGAAGCCACGAAAACGTTGGCCAATGACCGGGACAGAGGTTTCTTGTGTCACACTTTTCTCCATTGCAGCGTTTTCCCGGCATGCAGCGGGATAATTTTTTGATCATCTAAATAATCAAAAGATTCTGGGACAAGATTATCTTCTTTTACCAAAGTAATGGTAGAAGTATTACGTGGTAGACCGTAGAAGTCTGCGCCAAAATGGCTAGCAAAACCTTCTAAGCGCTCTAATTTACCCACTTGGTCAAATGCTTGGGCATAAAGCTCAATTGCATTAGGTGCACTATAACAGCCCGCACAGCCACACGCATTTTCTTTTGCATTTTGTGAGTGAGGAGCGCTATCTGTACCCAAGAAAAATTTAGGGTTACCACTCGTTGCAACTTCAAGCAAAGTTGTTTGATGTGTTTGACGCTTTAAAATTGGCAAACAGTAAAAATGCGGTTTAATGCCACCGACCAACATATCATTACGGTTAAATAATAAATGCTGAGGAGTGATTGTTGCCGCAACATTACGGTCATGCTCTAAAACAAAATGAGCCGCATCGCTTGTTGTAATGTGCTCAAGTACAACTTTAAGTTTTGGAAACTGTTTTAAGAGTGGGTTGAGTACTTCGTCAAGGAAACGCTTTTCACGGTCAAAAATATCGACATGGTTATGAGTTACTTCACCATGAAGTAATAACGGAACTTGATGTTCTTCTAATTGTTCAATAACTGCATAAACCTTACGAATATCACTCACACCATTATCAGAATTGGTGGTTGCGCCCGCTGGATAAAGTTTAATTGCATTTACATGTCCAGATTCTTTAATTTTACGAACTTCGTCTGGTGAGGTGAAGTCAGTAAAATAAAGCACCATACGCGGGTCAAAATTGAGACCTTCTGGAACATGAGCAAGAATACGTTCACGGTAAGCCAGCGCTTCTTCCACAGTTTTTACAGGTGGAACAAGGTTTGGCATACAGATCGCACGAGCAAACTGTTTAGCCAAATCAGGTACAGTACGTTTTAATGCTAAACCATCACGTAAATGTGCATGCCAGTCATCTGGCTGGAGCAGGGTAATAGAGTCCAAGGCAGTTCAAACTTCGAAATAAAACAAATGATAATCGATAAAGTGTGAAAATGGTAACGAGAATTACGGACAAATGGCAAAATAAAGCGCAAGAGGCCTCAAAAAATAATGTTATATTTTGTTAATGTGTAAGAGGTAGGAATCGGGTAGTGGTAAATAGGGGAAATGTACAGGAATTACTCAAAGCAAAAGAAGAAATAGAATAT
Source organism: Acinetobacter oleivorans DR1 (assembly GCF_000196795.1). NCBI lineage: Bacteria > Pseudomonadati > Pseudomonadota > Gammaproteobacteria > Moraxellales > Moraxellaceae > Acinetobacter > Acinetobacter oleivorans. The sequence goes on along the minus strand of NC_014259.1, from coordinate 2,997,902 downwards.
CTGGTAACTTTACATACCCATCGTTATGCCAACACACCTTTGCCTCATCAATTAGAAAAAAAGTTCTGGTGCTTAAATCTTGAACGAACTAAACAAAATATCTCCAAATTTTTAGCAAGTGGCGTTCTCACCTATCTAATTTTTATTTTATTAGCGCTCCCTACAGACTACTTAGTGATTGGCGTACCTTACATTACTTGGGACTTTATTTATTGCTTACTGAGCGCAATTAACATTGCTTGTGCGCTGCTGCTATTTTGGGTTTTTGCCAAGTTTAAAAAACTCACTGAATATTTTTACATCGCTGCGTGCGGGATTGTATTTTTTACCATTATTTTCAATGCAATGTTACTGCTGAGTGTTGGAAATATCGCTCTTAAAAATCAGTCGATGTTGCTACTTTCTTTTTTATATATGCTCGGATTTATTTTAAGCGGTATAAAGCCTCTACATATGCTTTATGTAGGTTTAACAGCAGCAATTTTTGTTTTTTCTTCATTGATTTTATTGCAAGCGAATTGTGACTATATTGCTTTGGGGCGCGCACTGTTTGGTAGCTGTATTTTAGGGTTTTCAATTAGTACGATGCTTACGTCTAGGGAAAGAAGTCTTTTTTTAAATAATCAGCTTGCTGAGCTTAACGAAAAGATTTTGCGTATTGAGGCATCTGAGTTGCTTCATTTAAGTCAGCAAGATGCACTCACTAAAATTTCTAATCGACGTACTTTCGATGAGATGTTCGATTTTTTTTACTATCGTGCAAAACAAGAACAACGTCCATTGGCCGTTTTATTCATTGATATCGATTTTTTTAAAAACTATAACGACTTTTATGGGCACCAGATGGGGGACAAGGTCATCTCGTCTATTGCCTCTGCAATTAAGAATTCGATTCGTCATGTGGATTTTGTTGCCCGATATGGCGGAGAAGAGTTTGTGGTTCTTTTGCCAAAAACACCTGCTCAAGGTGCATATGCTGTGGCTGCCAATATTTATAAAGCGATTGAGCGCCAAGCGATTCCTCATGCTGCATCTTTGGTCTCTACGCATGTAACGATTAGTTTGGGTTTTACTGTTTACACAGAGGGCTTGAAAGTTACTCAGGAAAATTTAATTCATGCTGCCGATCAAGCTTTATATCGGGCTAAGCAGCTTGGGCGTAACCAGATTTATTATCAGCCTTTACAAGTCGCCGAAATTGCCTAAATAAATTATTAAAAATAAAAAGGCCACCTTAATAGGTGGCCTTTTTTGACGCTATAAGAAAATTATTTTTTCTTACTGTCTAATTGAGGAATAGCAGAACCTTGACCGATTGAAAGTAAACCAGCATCTGTATAGATACCAAGTTTTGCACGTGTATCGGTAATGTCGAGGTTACGCATAGTCAACTGACCAATACGGTCCATAGGCGAGAACATTGAATCACCTTTTTCCATTGTTAAACGTTCAGCTTCGTACGTTAAGTTTGGAGATTCAGTGTTCATGATGGTGTAATCATTACCACGACGAAGTTCAAGAGTCACTTCACCTGTAACGGCTTTAGCAACCCAACGCTGAGCCGTTTCACGCAACATAAGCGCTTGAGAGTCGAACCAACGACCTTGGTAAAGTAAACGACCTAAGCGTAAACCGTTAATGCGGTATTGTTCGATCGTATCTTCGTTATGAATACCAGTAACCAAACGCTCATAAGCAATATGAAGAAGGGCCATACCCGGTGCTTCATAAATACCACGAGATTTCGCTTCGATAATACGGTTTTCGATTTGGTCAGACATACCTAAACCATGACGACCACCAATACGGTTTGCTTCAAGAATAAGCTCAACTGGATTGTTAAAAGTTTGACCGTTTAACGCAACAGGTACACCTTCTTCAAAACGTACAGTTACTTCTTCTGGTTTGATTTCAACTTCTTCTTTCCAGAAAGCAACGCCCATAATTGGGTCAACGATTTTGATACCAGCATTTAAGTATTCAAGATCTTTTGCTTCGTGAGTTGCGCCCAACATGTTTGAGTCAGTTGAATACGCTTTTTCTTTTGACATTTTGTAGTCAAAACCGTTGTCGATCAGGAACTGTGACATTTCTGCACGGCCACCGAGTTCATCGATGAAGTTTTGATCTAACCAAGGCTTATAAATTTTAAGATTCGGGTTGGTCAACAAACCATAACGATAGAAACGTTCAATATCGTTACCTTTGTAAGTTGAACCGTCACCCCAGATGTTTACGTCATCTTCTTTCATTGCAGTAACTAACATTGTACCTGTTACTGCACGACCTAATGGAGTCGTATTGAAATAAGGAACACCACCTGTACTGATATGGAATGCACCACACTGAATTGCAGCAATACCTTCAAGTGCAAGTTGTAAGCGGCAGTCAATTAAGCGAGCTTTTACAGCGCCGTATTGTTCTGCTTTCTTTGGAATTGCATCGTAGTCATCTTCATCAGGCTGGCCTAAGTTTGCAGTATATGCATAAGGCTCTGCGCCCTTTTGTTTCATCCATAATAAAGCAGCTGAAGTGTCTAGGCCTCCGGAGAAGGCAATCCCAACTTTTTTGCCTACTGGTACATGCTGCAAGATAGTTGCATTATCAGTCATTGCTAATCCTAACATTTATAAAAAAGACCCCGTTGAGGTGGTCTCGAGAATTCTGAATGGCGGCTATTGTAGCACTATTCATGGTGGTTTTTTTGGCAAAAAAAGCATTAATTCACTTGTTCTGATTGGTATTTATTATTTGAAGAAAATAAGGGATTGTCTTCTTTATATATAGATTGACCATAATCTCGAATAAAAAATAATTCTGGGTCATCCAAAATTATCAAAAAAGTATTAAAGTACTATGCAACAAGTTGCAAAAACTATTGGGACGCAGCATGACAAGTTACGCCAATTTATTAAAACCATTACATTTAGGCTTTACCACCATTAAAAACCGTGTGGTGATGGGATCCATGCATACGGGACTTGAAGACCGTTTTTTTAACTACCCAAAACTGGCAGCTTATTTTGAAGAGCGTGCAAAAGGCGGGGTTGGCCTGATTGTGACAGGTGGTATTTCTCCGAACCGTCAGGGATGGTTGGCACCTGCGGGTGGAACCATGAACAGTCTCTTTGATGTTCCTCAGCACCGTTTGGTAACCCATGCTGTTCATAAACATGGCTCTAAAATCTTAATGCAGATTTTGCACGCTGGCCGATATGGCTATCAACCGTTTGTTGTGTCTTCAACAGCCATTAAATCTCCAATTTCGCCATTTAAACCACGTCAGCTTTCTGAAAAAAATATTCTCAGCACAATTGAAGATTATGCTCAGTGCGCTGACATTGCCAAAAAAGCAGGCTATGACGGTGTCGAAATTATGGGCTCGGAAGGTTATTTAATTAACCAGTTTTTAAGTAGTCACGTGAACCAGCGTACTGACCGCTGGGGCGGTGGCATTGAAAACCGTATGCGTTTTCCGGTCGAGATTGTTAAAGCGATTCGTGCCAAAGTCGGCGAGAAATTTATTATTTGTTTCCGCTTGTCTTTACTGGATTTAGTTCATGACGGTAACACCATGCAAGAAGTGGTGACTGTTGCCAAAGCTCTAGAAAAGGCAGGTGTAACGTTATTAAATACAGGCATTGGTTGGCATGAAGCCCGTGTTCCGACCATTGTAACGTCTGTGCCTCGCGCAGCTTTTGTCGATTATACGGCTCATGTAAAACAACATATTTCTATTCCGATTATTGCGTCGAATCGTATTAACATGCCTGAAACTGCCGAAGAAATTTTGGCAACAGGTAAAGCAGATATGGTTCAAATGGCACGTCCATTATTGGCCGATGCTTTTTGGGTAAATAAAACAGCGACTAACCGCGTTGATGAAATTAATACCTGTATTGCTTGTAACCAAGCCTGTTTAGACCATGCTTTTAAAAATAAGCGTGTGTCTTGTTTAGTGAACCCACGTGCAGGCCATGAAACAGAACTGGTTTATTTAAAAACCAAGCAGCCTAAACGTATTGCTGTTGTAGGCGGTGGTGTAGCAGGTATGTCCGCGGCAACTGTTGCGGCAAGCCGTGGTCATGCAGTGACGCTATTTGAAGCAACTTCAGATGTGGGTGGTCAATTTAACTTTGCCAAAGTTGTGCCGGGTAAAGAAGAATTCCACGAAACGATTCGCTACTTCAAAGTACAACTCGAAAAAACAGGGGTGGATGTACGTTTAAATACTCGCGTGAATCGCGAGCAGCTTGAACGCGAAGGTTTTGATGAAGTAATTGTTGCAACAGGTGTAATTCCACGCGCATTAAAAATTGAAGGAAGCAATGCACCACAAGTTCTTTCTTATGCTCAAGTTTTAAAAGGGGCAGAAGTTGGGCAAAAAGTTGCAGTGATTGGTGCAGGCGGTATTGGTTTTGATGTATCTGAGTTTTTACTTAAACCTCCACATCAACCACAGCCTCAACCTTTAGCCGAGTGGCAACGTGAATGGGGTGTAGACCCAGATCCGAATTATGTTTCTGAAGGTGGTATGCAGCCACCAGTGGTTGAACCAGCAATACGCGAGATTTATTTACTACAACGTAAAACAACACCTCTCGGTATTGGCCTTGGCAAGACTTCAGGTTGGGTACACCGTGCACAGCTTAAAAAGCATGGTGTGCGTATGTTACGTGGTGTGCAATATAAAGCTGTCACTGATGAAGGGCTTTGGATTGAGCACAATGGTCAAGATCAGCTTTTACGCGTAGACACTATTGTAGTGTGTGCAGGTCAAGAGTCGGTAAAAGACTTGATGCCAAAAGAAGGTGAGTCGACTATAGCGAACTACCATATTATTGGTGGAGCAAAGCTCGCAGCAGAGCTAGATGCGAAGCGTGCGATCAAAGAAGGAGCAGAATTAGCTGCTCGATTGTAAAATTGATGAAACAATATGCACTTGAACACAAAGCAATGATATTTTTCTTGAATAAAATGAATAAGCTTTGTATTCTTACGCACATGGAAGCGTGGCAGAGCGGTTTAATGCACCGGTCTTGAAAACCGACGAGGGTGTGAGTCCTCCGTGAGTTCGAATCTCACCGCTTCCGCCAAATTCGAAAAGCCCCTGTTAAAAGCAGGGGCTTTTTTTATGTCTATATTTTCAATATTGATTAAATATAAATTGGTCAATATAAAACTTGAATATGGCTCTCTTCAGCAAATAGTTCTCTTTAATGAATCTGTAATTGTTAGAAGAAAGATCAAAAGAAAACCTTCTTCTACCTATGAGTGATTCACTAGATTATTTTGAACAATGAAATTATCTATATGTAGTTAATGTAAGAGAAGAAGGTCTAATGATGGATTAATGAATAATCGGATAATTTGTAACCTTTGTATTATTAAAAAATTAATATTATAAATAACTGCATTCATCATATTTTTAGCAGAATTTTTTAGTTTTATTTAATAATTATCTGATTTTAAGTCTAGTAATATCGAAAGAAATTTTAAAATTGATAATATAAATTTTATTTTTTCAAATTATAAAATATGCAGAGATTTGCCAATGCTACCAATAAAATATAAATGTTATATTTATTTTAGACTCTAGATCATTTGGTTTTTAAATTTTCCTTTATTTATTAGAATCTTGAACTGTGAAGATATATCAATTTTATTAAAAATCTGCTTTATAACTTTTATAGACTTATTTAATACTTAATGTTGTGAAGTTTTTACCTCCATGATCTAAAAGAGTTTTTAGAAGCAATATTATATTCAAAATGGTTATTTGCTTTAAAAAAACGTAATAACTATTTAGCTGTCAAAATATGTAAGTAATAGGATAAAAATGTTAGAAACTGATGTTTTAATTGTTGGAAGTGGTCCAGCTGGTTCTTCTGCTGCACTTATGTTAAGTAGTTATGGAATTAGAAATATCATAATAACTAAATATAGATGGCTGGCAAACAGCCCTCGTGCTCATTATATCAGTCAAAGAACTATGGAAATTGTTCGAGACTTGGGGATCTCAGATGAAGTAATCGCAAAAGCAGCACCAAAAGAAGTCATGGGAGATGTTGTTTATTGCACATCTTTAACGGGTGATGAAATTGGACGCTTTCCTTATGGAATGAATCATCCTGAAAGAATGTCAGAATATGCTAAAGCGAGTCCTTGTGAACAGTGCGATCTTCCTCAACACCTATTTGAACCTATTTTACTTTCAAATGCAGCATCACGAGGCAGTCATCCAAGATTTGATACGGAATACTTATCTCATGTACAAGATGAGGATGGCGTAACAGTCACTGTTTTAGATAGATTAACTAAACAAACATATTTAATCCGATGTAAGTATTTAATTGGAGCTGATGGTGCAAGTAGCCAAGTCGTAAAAGATTTAGATTTACCTATGGCAGGTAAAATGGGGAAAAGTGGCAGTATCAGTATTATTTTTAAAGCCGATTTAGCCAAATACGTCTCGCATCGACCTGGTTACCTGTGGTGGATTATACAACCCGGAGCAAACATTGGTGGGATTGGCCTAGGGTTGTTGCGGATGGTCAGACCTTGGAATGAATGGCAGATTGTTTGGGGGTATGACATTGAAAAAGAAGAGCCATCTCTTACCGATGATGAGGCGATTGCGATTTGCAAACAGCTTATTGGTGATAACGACATTGAAATAAACATAAGTAGTAAGTCGTTATGGACAGTAAATGAAATGTATGCAGAACAATACTCGAAAGGTCGAGTTTTCTGTATTGGCGATGCTGTCCATCGTCATCCTCCTTCGAATGGATTAGGTTCAAACTCATCTATACAAGACGCTTATAACTTATGTTGGAAATTAGCATTTGTATTAAATGGCAAAGCCGGTAGTGGTTTATTAGACAGTTTTAATGAAGAAAGAGCACCTGTTGGTGAGCGAATTGTTAAACGAGCAAATCAAAGTGTTAGAGAGTTCTCTACAATATTTTCTGCTTTAGAGTTAGATGGAAAGTACAGTACAGAGACGATGCAGGGAAGCATAAATGCCTTAAGCGAAGGTAATGAAAAAGGTGCTGTTAAACGCCGTGATTTAAGATCTGCAATTGAATATAAAGCTTATGAATTTGCTGCCTTAGGCGTAGAAACTAACGTAAGGTATCATTCATCTGCAATTGTTGGAGCAGAGTCTGCTATTGAAAATAAAATAGATTCTAGTAGAGATGAAGATCTTCATTATTATCCCTCATTTACCTCTGGTCATAAACTTCCTCATTTACCTCTGGTCATAAACTTCCTCATATATGGCTAGTCAAAAATCATAAAAAAATATCAACCTTAGACTTAATCGGAAATGGAAAGTTTACGCTTTTCTGTTGGCTACAAGGCGATAAATGGAAACTTGCTGTAGACAACCTGAATAAACAGCTTAACTTGGATATTAACGTTATACAGGTAGGTCCAAAAAGAGACGTTGAAGACTCTTATGGAGAACTTTCTCGCTCTTGGGGTAATGATGAAAATGCTTGCATAATGATCAGGCCAGACGGCTATATTGCTTGGCAAAGCAACAAAATTGAATCAGCGGACAATGAGTTGCACAAAGCCATATCATCAATACTTAGTTTGAATTAGAATTTCACTGCTTCACCAAATTCGAAAAGTCTCTGTTAAAAGCAGGGGCTTTTTTATTACTTAGCAATCCATATAAAAATTTGGATTGAGTTGGGTGGAATTAAGTTTCAGTTTAATTTTATATTTTGTAGTTAATTGCACTTTCATAATGGTCAATATCTTGTAATTGTTTGAAGAATTCTTTCGGGTCAACTGTTGCTGCTATATGTATAATTATGAGTAAAATGGCTACTTATAATATAAACCCCTTTGCATCACTAACTTGCAAAGTAAAATCGCCTGATATGTACCAAATTTAAATTAAGAGATATGGATAATTCATGAATTTAATAAAACCTAGTAGTAAGTTATTTCTTGCAATTTTTCTTATGATGAATCTTTCAAATACATATGCAGCAAAAATACAGGCTGTAGATGCTGAAGTACAAGAGAGTGCTGTAGATGTAATGGAAGCTGCTGGAGCAGAAGCTGTAGGTGGGCAAGAGGATATGTGCCGTGTTGACGAGGCATGTGATGTTGCATCTGCTGTTTCTGAGGATGAAATGTACGGTGGCATTCAACAAGAATATGTCGTAAAAGGCTGTAAGGTAACAATCTACAACGATGGGCCTGTGAAAATGGTCAATGTAAAGACGGATCAACCATGTGATGCTCCACTTCCTAAAGACCATAAATTTTCTAGATAGACTCTGTGAGCCTATAAATTATTTTGAGTGCCTTTAAAAAGTTTTAGTACTTGGCAACTCATATGGAAATTTGGATTGAGTTAAGCAGATTGAGATTTCAGCTTAACTTTATATTTCATCGTGTCTTAGGCATGAATCTTCATTTTCTACTATTTAATCTTTAGCATGTTGTTTTTTCTCAAAATCATGAACCATTCGAATACGCTCTTCAGTTGCAGGATGAGAGGATAAAGTATCAAGAACAGCTGTAGATAATTTATTAGCTGAAGATTCTTCTTGAGAAGTTGGTAGGTTGGACTGATTTTTTTTATCAATACCTTCTTCTGTTGTATCGCTTAAACGTTGTAAGAAATTTGCGAAGTGCGAGACTTCTATATGCTTCCTATCCATCAGCTGTAAAGCATATAGATCGGCTTCTGACTCAAATTTACGTGAGTAATTTGCACCTATCATAGCAGCAGGTAATGACGTAAATAAGTCTGAATTATCTCCGGTCATTGCAATGTATAATATACTTAAGCCTAAACTAGTTAACCCTTGTTGCAAACTATGGCGATAAACCAAATGGCCTTGTTCATGGGCTAATACGCCTAAGATTTCCTGATTAGTATGGGCCATTTTGATCAGTTCATCTGTGACGATAATTGTATTATTGGGTAGCGCTACAGCATTTGCCCCTAAATGATCGCCTTTACGGAAGACTAATTTGGCTGGTCTGTTTTCAGCAACAGTATTCAAATATTGTTTAGTAATTTGGTCTTTTTGAGTTTGTGCTAATTGGCTGGGTGCAGTCCAATTATTTAATACATAATTCTCGGCTTCATCACCTAGTTTCTTTAAAGTATTCTCAGGTAATTGAAAAGCAAGATAATGGGATGTGGCTGGAACACCCCATTTCACTAGAATGATCGCAAAAGTAATCACAAAAATTACACTAAAAAGAATAAGATTCGGAGAGCGTTCAAGTTTCCAAATCGAATGTTGAACCTTTTTAGTTGTGTAATTAAACCATTCTGGTAATGCACTATGAAATTCAATCCGTGCATCATCAGATAATTCAATCACTGGGTGTAACTGTCCCAGCGCACCAATCAATTTCATATCAGTATATTGATAATGACGTTGTTGTTCTAATTGCTCACCATACCGAATGAGAACTTCAGATTTAGATTGAGCTGAAATCTGAGCATGGTGAGGTTTAGACACTATGCCATCATAGAAAATGATATCTACTGCTTGGGACATAAATAAGTAAACTCAGATTATTATAGAGAGATGTCAATATCAAAAATGTCACTGATTTCTTCAGCTAAAGCACTTTGTTCTTGCTGAGCGAGATTCATCATTTGATCTGGATCATCTAATAAAATTAAACTCATCGATTCAATCTGATATTTGTGAATACGAACTGCAGCCCAAGCAGACATTAAACCTATGGTTAAGATTTTTACAATCCAGTTTGAAGCTACAATCCATGCAAAACGCCATTGATTACAGTCTGTTTTAAATTGACTGTTTCCAACTGTAGTATTGTTCCATGTCGTAATAAAAATACGTGCAGCAATTAATGGATAAATAAATAATCCAATAAATGCATATACCATAACTATTCCGAAGACTGCAACGTTCGGTGAGAACCCAGCAATTGTTCCTGCCATGGCAAAGTAAATGATTGAAAAAATAGCAATTATACCAATAGCAATAAAAACTGGTATATAAACTGCAGCCATATATGCAGACCATTTTGCGTTTAATTTAAAATTTAATTGTCCAGCATATAAGTTGTTTAGATAATATTTTTTATATAGCCAAATAGCTACAGGTGTAAAAATTCCTAATGTGAAAATATATACCAATATACTCAAAAGAAAGACTTTATAAGATTCTTTTATGGTTCCACCAAAATAAAAACGTGCGTTGCCGAACTTACTATTTCTTGCAGTAAAACGCAAAGTAGCGCGAATTAGCCAAGGTATTGCTGTATATAATGCAACTAGTCCAACCACAGTCGCAATCATTGAATACTGTGATGAAATTGCAAATACGGCGTAAATTCCTAATGCAATTAAACGTCCAATCAAAATCTTGGTTGGAATGCCTGTAAAATCAAAGCGACGTTCAAAAAATTCTGTATTGCCATAGAAATAGCGTAAGCGACGAACTTTAGCCCACGGTGCATATAAGCTTAAAGTAATAATAGTTAAAAGAATATTAACGATCCAGATTCCAAAATATTCTGAAGCTTTACCATGAAACTTAAAATGATAAATTCCTGATTGAGAAATTGGTGGGGACGTAATATTTTGATCCTCATTCAAATCTTGAGGAGATGAGGGTAAAGCTTGTTCTTGCATTTTATTCTCTTTATTGAAACTAAATGATCTTGATTGAATGTAATAGATAATTAGAAAGCTATTGAGAATATTATATATTTTTTATAAATAGAAAGAAATAGAATGAAAAGCAAACAACTATTTTTACTATTATATTCTTATTGAGTTGTTCGGAGCAGAAAGCAGATCGAGAGAAGTATAAATAATAGGTTTAAAGGCATATTGGTGAATTATTGCGATTTCTAACTGAAACTTTCTACTTCATTCATTTCATCATTTAGCATTTTATATTCTAGTCTTACCTGTCGAAACTAATATATCTATATAAATTTCAATACCGTTATAAACCCTTCTTTAACAATAACTCACTCATTATTTATCCTTACTTTTTAATGATCTATTTTAAAGCAAATGTCGTTTTGTGTGCTTGACTGCAATAGGGTAGAGCACTATCCTTTGCCTGCTGGCCACATTGCCAGCCGGCTTTGACAGGCTGATTCAAACGAGCACTAAAGGTTTTTACTTTTGGTGTGTGCACCCTCGTGCCCCCTCTGCGGTGGAACGGGAGGGGGACACCTTTGGGTGTGCTGGCCTCGTTTGACCAGTCTGTCAACCTTCTTCCGTTCTGCCACCATAATTTTAATGTTTTGGCAGAACTCCCAATAAAAAGGAGTTGGCTTTGCACATTCATTATTTCTTGGCAGCCTTTGTCAAAAGCTATAACGACACAACTTAAACTTTTAGAGCAGTTTGAAAGCCAATAGGGTTTTTCAGACTTTAACTCGTCTTAACTAAAAACTTAATCAACAATAAAACTTGAGATGTGCCAAGCACAGTCTTTAGGGGCTTTGCTATGCCTTTTTTTCTCCCAAAAAACGGCAGTGGTTTTTATATCTCATTTATATACAACAAGAATTTATTTTATAACGGTAAAACTATGCCACATTCAGATCTCCCATCTCGTGCTTTAAGTGTGCTTCACACTTCCCGATATCTGTTTAACAACTATGGCTTTCACAATGTCTGGGTAGACCGAATTATTGAGTCAGCGAAAATCCCCAAAGCGACTTTTTATAATTACTTTCATTCAAAAGAAAGGTTAATTCAAATGAGTTTAACCTTTCAAAAAGATGGGCTAAAACATGAGGTACTTTCAATCATTCATGATCAAAAAGAATTAACCCTAGTTGAAAAACTGCGTAAGCTTTACTTTTTACATGCCGATTTAGACGGACTTTATCATTTACCTTTTAAAGCTATTTTTGAAATTGCGAAAACACATCCAAAGGTCTATCAGGTGGTCGTTGAATATCGAAACTGGTTTATTAATGAAATCTATAATTTGCTTTTAACCACCAACACAAATGCTTCAAAACAAGATGCTCACATGTTTTTGTTTGTGATTGATGGAGCAATGGTTCAGCTTTTAGATCCAAACAAGCCAGATGAAAGAGAGAAGTTGTTGGATTATTTTTCAAACTGTTTGTCTAGTATGAATGAATAACTTATATGGCAAAATGAATAGATTACTTGGATTAAGGATATTACCTATAAATCTTAAGCACAATATTAAAAGCCGAAGTTAAATTTTATTTAAATTGCTTAAGTTATTGATTTGTTGTGTGTTAATAGGTTGAAAGATTATAGAATTATATATGTTTATAGTGTTATTTAATCTTATAGTTAGTGAAAATATACAATCTCAATGATTTATTTTATGAGTTTTAATAACTATAATTTAAAAAATTTATTTAATAGCAATGATATCATTATGTCAAAATTAGAAGTAAAAGCTGAAAACCATAAAATTTTTGTTTTTAAAAAAATATTTGAGTTTGATTCAGCAAAGCAACAAGCTGAAAAGAAGAAGGTTAATGCTTTTGGAATGTTAGCAAAATTTAATTTTTTAAAACGTCCTACGGAAGAAACAGTACACTTAAAAAATCATATATTACGTTATGAACCATTTTGGTTTGTCTCAAGCGAACGTAACCTTAATTACGATTGTGTTGTGACTTATTCTATTCCTGTACATAATCCACATGCGAAGCAAATTCAGGTTTATGAAGACCCTGAACAAAAAAATTATCCTGTTACACGCCAGCAGGATAAAGGAAAAGTAGAATTACAAATGAAGGAAGTCTGTAGCCGAAAAATAGAGTTCTCAAATTATTTTGATGGTCTACAGCGTGAACTCAAATCATCTCATTTAGCTGAATATATTAAAAAATTTGAACTTTCCGAAGTAGATAAAGTCGAATTTGAGAATGTACTTCAACCATTACTTTCTCTTGATTCTATTACTAGCATTGTCAGATCGGAACTACAAAATCAAAAAGTTCATGCGACTAATATTATTGAAGATTCAGAGGAAATAACCCAACTGTACCTATATTTTCGTCCAGTTTATGCATTTGAATATATTTGGTCTAATGCAGATAAAATTGGTGTTATTGAAGTTGATGGGCTTACTGGAGAAGTTATTGAACAAGGAAGTTGGTTCCGGAATACTTTTGATCAAGCTTTTACTAAAGAAAATTTAGTAGAACTTTCGGCGGAGTTAGCTAGTACGGTTGTTCCTGGTGGAGGTACTTTGGTAAAAGTCGCTTCCAAGGCTATTCCTCTTTAATATAGTTTATAGCCGTCCGATTCTTCTAGCCAAACTTATAGTTTGGCTTTCTATTTTTAGAATTTAACTTCGATTTATTGGGATTCATCTAAATCGCGTTCGCGGCATGATAATTCATAGTAATTACCTTTGGGTAATAAAGTGATTTTAAATCCATAGTAAGTTCTATCTTGTTCTATAGGAGAGATTTTGCATTGATTGGTTTTTGCAAATTGTTTAATCAATTTCAAATTAGAGGTTTGTTTAAATACTGCTCCCCAACCTTCACTAACACAGCAGCCCACATATTCAGACATGTATTCATCTGAGATTAATACAACATTTTGCCCCATAAATTGATAAGGCTTTTTCAGTTTGTATATATCATTATAATCAGCTCTTGAAATATTTGCTTTTTTTGCTATAAAGCCTTGTTTTTTTAGTATTTCAAACTTTAAAAAGTCATTAGTGCCAGTGCCAAGTCCACGGTAAATTGAACTATTGTCTTCAGCAAAACTATATGAGCTAAGAATACTTACTAAACTTAAAAATAATATTTTTTTCATTTTAACTTTCAGATGTTATATGAGGTAGCAATTTTTTCATGTCCTCTTGATAATGTAAAGTAAGTTACTGTTTTTGATTGCTTCTCTTCACTAAAGTTAGTTGTAAATATTTTGTTGTTAAAATTTAAGGTCAGTTTTAGATTTAAATAAAGCAAGTGAGAAGATACTAATATAAACAAAACATGAAATACCTTAAATTGAGACAGACTTGTCATTCTGTTAGACTTGTTTAATTAATAATAAGGTTTGCATCATAATGTTGAACAATATCTTTAGTATTTTGGAAAAAATAGGATTTGGCGCTCAAAAACGTGCGATTAGTATCCAGTTTTCAAATACTGAGCTTAATTCACAGATTATGTTGCAACGTATTGATGGTTATCATGGCATTAATGATGGACTATCGGCAGAGCTTATTTGCTTATCTACAAATCCATATATTGAATTAAAACAGTTTATTGGATGTCAGGTTGCAGTTGATCAAGTAACAGATGCAGGTCAGCTTTTTAGAACTACGGGTATTGTCACTGGTGCTAGCCAAGGTCAAAGCGATGGCGCTTTTAGTTTATATCGCTTGACTATGCAGGATGCTACAAGCTTATGGCATAAACGACGTAACAGTCGTGTGTTTATGAATAAAAGCATTGTGGATATTATCGAAGTCATCTTTAAGGAATGGCAGAATAAAAGTCCGTTGTTTGCGTCAAGTTTACTGTTAGATACGAGTGGTTTAACAAAAACGTATGATGTACGTCCATTTTCTATGCAGTCGAATGAAAGTGATTATGCATATTTAACTCGAATAATGCGTGAAGAATCGATTAATTGGCTTGTGGATGAGGCGAGTTATCTTGTAGCAAGTAATAGCCAGAACATTGAGGCACAAAAACTACGTTTAATTGATGATAATGGTCAGTTTCAATCGCTCGAACGCAGATCCATTCGTTATCACCGTTCAAATGCGACTGAACAATATGACAGCATCACTAGTTTTATTGCTCAGCGACAGTTACAACCAACTGCTATCCATGTACAACGTTGGCAAGCTGACAGTCTAAGTCAAGAAGATGCTAGTGGTTCAGTGGTCAGCTCACATCAACACAGTGCTCAGCGAGAAAATGAAAGCTTAAGTTTAGAACAGGCGTGGAATATATCTCCTGCTTGGATAAGCGATCTTAAAGGAGAGGATCAAGCCACCGCTTCAAGTAATTCTCAGTTAGAAAAACTGAATATGCACTTAAACCAATATCAGGCATTACAAGCCAAGTATTTTACTGCGCATAGTAGTGTACGAGATACTCAAGTCGGTTATTGGTTCCAATTGATTGACTATCCAGAGTTAGAAAAAAATCATAGTCAGCAAGATAGGGAGTTTTTGATCCTTAATAAGTACTTTTATAATCAAAATAACCTACCTAAAGATATTCAAGACCAAGTAGAGAAACTATTGACCTTAAGTCACTGGCAAAACAGTAAAGACAGTGAACAAGAGCGTCAGGCCAATGAATTTGTAGTTGTTCGTAGAAATATTAACGTTGTCCCTGAATATGATCCATTGAAGCATCGCCCTGTTGCTCATGTCCAACGTGCCAAGGTAGTCAGTGATGGTGAAGAAATTCATGTGGATGAATGGGGGCGAATAAAAGTCAGATTCCTATTTACGCGTACAGATGACCATGCCCATGATGGTGGTGCGGGGGCTAATAATAGTGATACAGATTCGGCTTGGGTAGACGTCCTCACTCCTTGGGCTGGTGAAGGTTACGGAGCACGTTTTTTACCTCGTAAAGATGAAATCGTAGTAATTGATTTCTTTGATGGCAACATTGATCGACCATTTGTAACGGGACGCATCCATGAGGCGCAGCGTTCTCCAACGAAGTTCGATATTAAAGGACAATTACCTGACACAAAAAAACTGAGTGGTATTCGTTCGAAAGAAGTCGGAGGTATGGGCTATAACCAACTTCGCTTTGACGACACAACTGGCCAAATTAGTGCTCAGCTACATAGTAGTCATGGTGCTACACAGCTTAACTTAGGGAATTTAAGTTATCCTAAAGAAACTGCGACGAGTGAGGGGCGTGGTGAGGGATTTGAATTAAGAACAGATCGTGCAGGTGCAATTCGAAGTAAAGGATTGTATATCTCAACATTTGTTCAGAGTAATGCAACGGATATACATTTAGAGGCAAAAGAAGCGGTTCAAAACTTCACGGAAAGTTTAGAAAGTATGAAAGCTTTATCTGAGTATGCCGTGAAACAGAAAGCAGAAGCTGCTGACATGCTTGAAAATATTGATCAGTATATTAAAACGATTGAATCTCAGTGGTCTGACTTAAAAGCGACTAAAGAAGCTTTGATGTTACTTGCCTCTCCAGATAGTATTTCTTTAGTTTCTGGAAAGAATATACATATTAATGCTTTGGATAGCGTAACAGTTGGCAGTGGGCAATCCATTAATGTCAGTACTGATGAACATCTAATTTTAAATGCTAAGAAAAAAGTAAGCCTGTTTGCAGGTGAGGAAGATTTAAAAATTTATGCAGCAAAAGGGAAGTTTGATCTGCAATCGCAAGATAATGTATTAGATGTTTCTGCAAGACTCGATGTAAAAATAACATCCTCTGAAGGTAAAGTAGAAATCCATAGTCCAACGGAAATTGTATTTAAAGCAAAAGATAGTGCTCTAAAAATTAATGGTGATGGCGTCACGGTCATTACACCAAATAAGTTTACTGCGAAAGCAGGTCAACATCTCTTTACAACAGGTGCAAGTGAAAGCCCAACGCTTCCGATCTTTCCAAATAATATTTGTTGGGAATGTCTTGCTCGACGCGCAGCACAACGTGGAGCTTTCATCAATAAAGGAGATGGAATGTAAATGATAGATAATCAAAGTCTCCAGTACTTATTTAAAACGTTTGAAAGATATCCGCTTGATCAAATTGGATTAAATATTTATGCAATCGCTGATGCAGCCCAAGATAAAAAGTTTTTAAAGGTTTTAGAGCATTTACGTCAAAAATGTCTACTTAAAGAAGCTAGTGGTGAAAAAGCTAAAGAGATTTCTCCACATTTAATTCAGCTACCTAAAAACTTTACATCACTTGAATGGGAGTGGATTGAAAGTAATATTGCTGGCACACCCAAAATGACAATTATTATTACGCCTTTAACTTTTGATTATCTATATAAGCACTTAAGAAATTTTTTAGATGTTGAATTTGACGGTGGTCTAGAAATGATGTTGGCATTTTGGGATCCCGCTATCTTAGCGACATTAGTTGGGCACAAAGCTGATAAAACTTTATATGTACAAGGCCCTGTATTTAATCCCCAGCAAATTGAAGCTTTACTAAAACCTGTTCAAAGCTGGTGGTATTGGGATCGATTAAGCAATCTGCAAAGTATATTTGGATTAAATGAGCGTGTTGAAGTACTGCCATCAATCGAAAAGCCTTTACATTTCACGGTGGAACAAGAAGAAATGATGGTCGAGGCTACTTTTCCTGACAATCTAATTTATTACCTTAAACTCAATAACTCATTTTTGGTTGATAAAATTGATGATGAGTCATTATATGAATTTGTAATTGAAAGTATCCCTGAAGCAAGAGATCACTATTTATCTGGTACTCGCGATATTTTAAATTTTATCTGCCTAAAATTGATGTACGGAGTCCAGTTTGAGTCAGATGATAACCTACAGCATTTGTTAAATAATTTGAAAGATAGAAAGCTAACAATGGATCAGATTATGAATAGTTTGATGTCTAAAGCTGGGTAATCACTTTTTTTAATTATGATTAATATGGCTTTAGTGAGAGTAAGTCAATATGAATTTAAAATGGAGAGAAATAATGAAATATAAAATGCTATTTATTTTACTTGTTATACCAGTAATTTTAACAGGTTGTAATTGGATGTATGGACAAATTTAAGTGATGGTAGTGAGCTTATGAATATTCATTTGTATATTTGTAGCCTGTTTATACATTAGAAACTACCACATCTAATAATTGAGTAAGTTCAGCTATAAAAGGTCCAAGATAGCAAGGAGAAATGAGGAAATACCATGAGTCTTAAAAAGTTTTTACTCTTACCAATAAGTTTAGCATTTAGTGCTGCAGGTTGTGCTGGTATTGGCCCAAACGCAACATATTATATGGGGACAACATCTGTTAATTATAATCCGTCATATAATACTTATGATGTGAAACTAAATAATCATATTATCGGTGGAGCACTAGGCTCGATGAATACTTCGCCAGTGATACTAGGTTTACAGAATGTAACTTGGAAAGATGCTAAAACTGGTGAATTACATACAGCGAAAAATCAAGTTTTTTTAAAAAAGAATGACGTTAAGGATATGAAATATCTTGTTGTCCATCTATACCCAGATGACACTATTGAAATAATTACATCTCTTAATTGGCCAAACCCAACTGAAAAGGGTTTAAAGTGGCAAGAAAGAATAAAAAAGAATGGGGCTAAATAATGTTTAAAAAAACAGTTATCAAACGAACTGTAGAAACTAATAGTGATGTTCCAAACACTTCACCTGTGGCAAAACAAGATTGTTCAGATGTCGTTCATATTTCTGTCTTTTTTGATGGGACAGGTAATAATAAAGATGCTGATGAAGAACTAAAGAAATGGTCAAATCCTGCAAGGCTATGGAAAACTGCTGATCAATATGCTCAAGAAAGTGAAAGTAACGGGATTAGAACAAATTACTCAATATATGTATCAGGTGTAGGAACGCGTTTTAATGGCCAGTTAAATATTTTCCAACGAGCACTTGCTATGATCCAAGATCATAGTGGTTTGGGACTTGGTGTAGGATCAGGCGGTACTCGGCGGCTCGATTATGGTGAAGATCAACTTAATGATGCTTTAAAACAAGTCATGATTATGAATGCGAAAAAAGCAGAAATAGATACGAGTAAATATGCTAGCGAAAAAAAAGTTTATAGTTTTGCTGAAGTAGAGAAAAGTTTAAGTCAACATCGTCTCATCAAAAAAATTAATATTTCTACGTTTGGCTTTTCACGTGGTGCTGCTTTAGCACGTGCTTTTACCAATCAGTTTATGTGGCAGTGTGAATCTGATTGCAATGGCTTGACTTATGGCACTGGAAAATATCCTATCGAATTTAAATTTATGGGGATATTTGATACTGTTGCCTCTTTTGGCTTACCTGCGACTAACTTAAATAATAATTTAACTTTTGAAGGCCGGGATATGGTCATTGATCAACGGGTAAAAATGTGTGTTCATCATATTGCAGGAAATGAACAGCGTTTTGCCTTTCCAGTTGATTTAATTCATAAAGAAAATGGTGAAATTGCGAACCCTAACTGGAAAGAAATTGTCTATCCGGGTATGCATTCGGATGTTGGGGGAGGTTATGCTCCGGGAAGTCAAAATGTAAATGATAACTATGCTCGCATTCCGCTGAAGGATATGTTGGAGGAAGCAGTAAATGCGGGTGTTCGTATGTTTGACTATAATCAATTAAAAGAAAAATACGGGGCTTTATTTGTTGAGCAGTTTGAAATTCAAGATAAAACCCTACATTTATATAATGCCGTGAAAGCAGAAATGCAATCTAGTGGAAAAATTCAAGATCAAATTATTGCCACAATGAAAGTCTATTATGCAGCTTACGGGGCTTTAGCTGAAAAGAAAATTATTTCTGTAAGTCAGCAAGCGCGTAATGACAATAAAATTCGTGAATATATTCCCATTGGTCCATCAGATATGGCAACTGAGATTAGTCGTTTAGAAAAACTACAGAAACTCACTGCTCCCAATACAACAGGGGGAATTAATATCTTTAGATTATTGTCACCTGTTTCGAAAGCTTACGAGTTTTATTTGGGTATTGATGATTGGGAGTTTGCAAGTTGGAGAAAAGGAGCAAGCCCAGAAATTATGGACTTTTATCAGAATTATATACATGACTCCAAATATGGTTTTATCAGTAATGCGGAACCATTCAGTTACTTCCGACAAAGAACAGTTTATGAATCGCGTCGTAGTGGAAAAGGTGAAGAAGTTGATAAAAAAGTTGCTGAAGATAAAGCTGTATGCAGTGTAGGTAGTCAAGAGGTTAAGCAAGAACAGCTTTTTGATCAATATCAACAAGTCCAGCAGGGCTTAAAAGCAGCTAGTTAGGTCAATAAGAGTCAGATAACAGTCTAAGAACTTTCCCATCCTTGAAAAATTAAGACTTATATTTGTAGAGTCCTGTGGTATTTATAATAGCAGGAGAGCTAGAGCAACTAGTTCTCCTACTTAATTGATTTTACTTCTTTTGCTTAAAACGATATTTACACTTTAGACAGCGATAATCCTGAAAGATATTTTTATCGATCATTACGCCTGCTTTTTTACCAAAAATATTGCCAACTACACCGCCAGTAATACCTGCGCTAATTGCACCGACAAAAGTTCCTACAGTTCCGCCAACAATCACACCTAAAGGGCCAGCAATCGTACCAATCGCTGCACCAACAGAAGCTCCAGTTGCAGCACCACCTACTGTGCCTGCTGTTGTACCAGCAGCTGTCAGTAAAACACCGCCAGTTGTTCTAAGTAATTTGTCATGGTCACGTGCTTCAATTTCTGTAGATCCACACTTAGGACATTGCAGAGCTTTTTCCATAAAATTTCCTGTCTTTCATCATTGAGTGACACAGTTGACGGTGCTAAATCAGTAAAGTGGGTAAAGAACCTGTCTTTCGATGAAGTGTCTTTTTCCTATTGAGTGATTGTAACGATAACTGGTCTGCTTTGATTTTAGCTGAACATTGACACAAATATTTATAGATCATGTAAACACTTGTACTTTAATAATTATCTCATTAAATACCGATGTTTAGAATGACTAAGGCTTACATATCAATGTGTCTAGCAGCGAAAAATTTAATAATGATGAATAAAATGTGAATGGTTTTTTTGAGTAGATTTTTTGAAGTTATTTAAGAGGACAAGCTATTTAATGATAAAAGGCTTATCCTGTTTGAATAAGCCTTTTTTGAAGATTAGAGTGATTTTTTCCAACTCAAAAATTTATATAATCCAAACATGAATGCAATCCAAATTGGAATTAAAATAACTGATTTTTCAAAGCCTTGAGTCCACATGATATATAAAATCATGCCAATAAAAATCAAAACGATATAGTTACTTAAAGGTGAAAATAGTGCAGGGAATTTGACAACTTTACCTTCAAGTTTCATGGCACGTTTAAACTTCAAATGAGTAAAGCTAATGATTGCCCAGTTTAAAACTAAAGCTGCTACAGCCATGTACATGAGATAGCTTAAAGCTTCTTCTGGGATAAAATAGTTCAGTAACACGCAACCAAAAATCAGAATAGAAGAGAAAATAACAGCAGGTGTAGGAACCCCTTGTTTGCTGACTTTTGTAAAAACTTTAGATGCGTGGCCTTGTACTGCTAAGCCGTACAACATGCGACTGTTTGCGTACATACCGCTGTTATAAACAGACAGTGCAGCCGTTAAAATAATAAAGTTAAGCAAATGCGCTGCCCAGCCAATCCCAAGCTGACTAAAAATCATCACAAATGGACTTTTATCTAAACCACCAAGGTCAAGCTGATTCCACGGAATGAGCGACATGATGATAGCAAGTGAAGCCACATAGAAAACTAAGATTCGAAAGATGACTTGGTTAATGGCTTGTGGAATACTTTTTTCAGGATTTTCGGCTTCAGCAGCAGTCATCCCAATCAGTTCAATACCGCCAAAGGCAAACATTAAAAAGGCGAGCATATAAAACAGGCCAGAGAATCCATGCGGGAAAAATCCGCCATGCTGCCATAGGTTTGAAAAGCTAGCGATAGAGTCACTACCTGCGGTGAGCAATAAATATAAGCCAAACACGATCATGGCAATGACCGCCGCGACTTTAATAATGGCTAACCAAAACTCAGATTCACCATAAAAT
Organism: Acinetobacter oleivorans DR1; assembly: GCF_000196795.1. NCBI lineage: Bacteria > Pseudomonadati > Pseudomonadota > Gammaproteobacteria > Moraxellales > Moraxellaceae > Acinetobacter > Acinetobacter oleivorans. Next base: position 2,976,112 of record NC_014259.1, on the reverse strand, counting down.
TTAACGTTGCCTAAGTTCAAGCATGTGACTAAAACAAAGAAAAATAAGGCTGATATCCAAGCAGGAATATGAGGCCACCAGTAATGCACATATTTAGCAACTGCTGTCAGCTCGGTCATTGCGACCAAAATATAGACCACCCAATAGTTCCAGCCCGATAAAAAACCGGGGAATCTTCCCCAGTATTTTTGTGCAAAGTAACTAAAGGAACCGACCACAGGTTCTTCTACGATCATTTCACCCATTTGGCGCATAATTAAAAATGCGACCAAACCGACAATGGCATAACCTAAAATAATAGAAGGACCAGCAGACTGGATGACTTGTGCAGAGCCTAAAAATAAACCTGTCCCGACAGCACCACCCATAGCGATTAGCTGGATGTGGCGATTTTTAAGTCCGCGTTTTAATTGGGAAGATGAGTTGCTCAAAATATATGCGCTGAATAAAAAAGCTGATGCTATTGTAATAGATTGGCTAGGGATAACCTAATTTGAAAAGGATTTTACTCAGTTAAATAAAAAAGGATTCGTACAAAGCTATACGGATCCTTTTTAGAAAAACGATGTTTTTATAAATTAGAAAGACACCATTTTGCCCGGGTTAATCATTGCGCCGATGCCATACATACTTTTTGCGAGTGGAATAACAACGGGAGCAAGGGTACGACCAAACATAATATTTTGATGGTCAATTTTAGATAACATTTCAAAGTCATTAGATTGCCCAATAAAGTCATTTGCAATCGCTTTACCAATGCGTACCGTCTGTGCAACGCCGTGACCACTCCAGCCGTGAACAGCATAAATCGGGAATTTATTGCCAAACTTACGGCTATCGACTGCACCATTTACAGTTAAATCAGTCGTTCCACTCCAGACAAAATCCATCTCTAGATTTTTAATTTGAGGGAAAACCGTATGAATTCGATGTTCTAGATAATTTAAAGTTTTCTCTGGTCCCCAACATGTTCCTGTGCCTTGGCCACCAAACAGTAAACGGTTGTTAAACACAGGACGGTAGTAATCAATTTGGAACTGAGTGTCATAAACGGGATGCCCAAATGGCAAAAGCTCTTTTGTATCAAGCTCTAGTGGGGCAGTCGTCGCAACATAGGTATAAAACGGAATAGTAGTATTGCTTTGCTCTGATAAAAGTTTAAATGAAGCATGGTGTACTGCTAACACCACAGACTTTTTAGCTTTTACGACAGCATTTGCTGTTTGAACATAAATACCATCTGCTTTTTCTTCTATTGAAATGACTTCTGTTTGTTCATAAACAGTACCGCCATTTTGGCAAAAGCCATAAATTAAGCCACGGTTCAAAGCTAAAGGATGGATTTGTCCGCCTAACTCATCAATTAAACCACCTGTGTAATAATCAGACTTAATAAAGTCCATGAGTTCATGCTTACCTACAATGCGCGTATGGTCTTCACCTAAATATTTTCGTGCATCGGCGCCTTGTGTTAAACCAACTAAATGTCCTTCATGAACGGCGGCGGTAATGTGACCGTATTTTCGATCAAAGTTGAGCTGGTATTTTTCTGAGATGTCATCAATAAGTTGCATGGCTTCTGTAGAAGTAAAATGCCAGAGCTTTTTGGCATCTTCATAGCTTAAGCGATCGGCCATTTCTTGAGCTTCCCAGCGAGCTAAACCTGGGGTAAGTTGTCCGCCATTTCTGCCGGAAGCTGCACTACCAATGCGATTTTTTTCTAATAAAACGGTATCTACGCCTTGTTCAGCTAAATGTAATGCACTTGATGAACCTAATAAACCACCGCCAATAACCACCACATCGCATTCAATATCAGCTTGTAAACTGTCAAATGTATGCCAATCAGAAAGCGAGCTTTCATAGTAGTTTGCTGGGTTATCTACCGATGTGCCTTCTACAGTGGTTGAGTCAAATTTTGCATGTTTTGGATTTAACCAGCTCCACTCTTTGCCCACTTGTAGAGATTTACTTGGTTTATATTGCACGTCTTTTAAAAGTTGAGGTTTAGAAATAATATTCATGACGAAGTTCCTTAAAAATTAATAAGCATTACTAATCGCAATACTTTGTTTTTTAATCGTTTTATAGATAAATAAAAGAATGCCTAGCGATAACCAGAAACATCCGAAAGTGAGTGAAGATGAATCAAGGTTAAGCCACAGGCAAATAATGCTGATGACGGATAAAAGCGGTAAAAAGAGGTTTAGAAATTTATTTTTAAACCCTGAGCGCTGTTTATCTTTAATATAAAATTTCATAAAAACTGAGAAATTTACGGCTGTAAAAGCGACTAGCGCACCAAAGCTGATCAGGCTTACGACTTGTGCTAGATCTAGAAAAACCGCAGACATTGAAATAAGACCAACAAATAAAACCGAAAAAAATGGTGTACCTAAGGAGATGTGAATTGTCCCAAAATACTTTTTAGGAAAAATATTATCGGTGCCCATTATATACAGTAAACGCGAAGCGCTGGCATGAGAGGCAAGACCAGAGGCGACAGTGTTCATAATTTGTCCGCATAAGAATACGGATTGGAAGAATGCACCACCGACATAAAGCACAATTTCAGGCAGTGCTTCAGTAGGGTGCTGAAAGCGTAGATTATTTGGAAAATAAAGCTGAATAAACCAAGCGGCTGTAAAGAAAATAAGTCCACCAGCGAGAGTTGTTAACATGACTGCTCGGGGAATATTTTTAGTGGGTTGTTTGGTTTCATTTGAGAGCGTGGTAACAGCATCAAAGCCTAAAAATGAAAAGCACAAAACTGAGGCACCAGCAACGAGCGGTAGTATAGATTGGTGCTCATGCCAGAGTGGAGCTAACGTAAGCACATGCTCATAACCTTGAGTCGAGCCAATACCCTGAATCACTAAATAAACAAAAATGACCATGAGTATGATGGGTGCAAATACAAACACGAGGCTTAAATTGGCGAGTAACCGAATGCGGAAACAATTCACTAAAGTGACTAGGCCCGCCGACACAAACACCCAAAACCAATAAGGAAGACTTGGAATAAGGGCTGTGAGATAAATTGCGGCTAGCAAAACATTAATGAGGGGTAATAACAGATAGTCGAGTAGGGAACACCAACCGACAAAAAAGCCACTTTTAGGCCCTAAACTTTCAGCGGTATAGCTATATGCCGAGCCTGATTTTTCTGAATTTTTGCTGAATCTTGCATAGCTCCAAGCGGTGAGTAACATGGCACCAAGTGCGACTAAATATGCGAGTGGCACATGTCCATTGGTAATGCCAGAGACAATACCGAAAGTATCAAACACCGTCATGGGAGTCATGTAGGCAATACCGATAATTGTGACTTGCCAAAGAGACAGTTTTTTTAAGGAAGACGTTTTATTTTCCATGTCATTTCAACCTCAAATTTCGTTGTTTTGCTTTTCATCCGGAAAAGCGATGCTATTTTTGAGCCAAAACTTCCCCTAGACCTGAATAAACAAGTCTGTTTGAAGAAAGTTTGTACAAAAGCTAGGGGCTATTTCGCTTTGGTGATGCCCTAAAGCAAAGTCAAATATTTATATCTGTGACTTCGCTTTAGATCACGACCAGTTGAAAAGATTGACACGGTCGTGACAGAACCTGCTGTGGGCTTTGGCCTTTAAATAATGTGCCTGTTCTGATGGTGATGTCATTTGAAGTAATCACACGACAGGAATCGTTGATCACGATTGCTTTTTGTTTGATATTTTTAAGTTTCGGCATCAGTAGTTTTTCGAGTGCTGAAACTAAAATGTCGGTGGCAATTACACCGATAAATTGATCACGAATCATGACCGGATGGGCAAGGGTGATGGTATATGCACCATTGCAGATATAGTCGACATATGGTCCATGGATGCACGGACTTTTATTTTGAGCAGGTTTATGGAACCATTCAAAAGAGCGAAAATCTAAAAAGCGCTGAGCATTTTGATAGTTTTCAAGTTTGGCTTGTTGTAACTGATCTTCCTTTTTATACCACCATTCAAGTGTCCAATAATCTTGTTCTTCTTGGGTTGCAGGGCTATAACTTGCAAAGCCGATACCTTGACTGTAATGGCTTTCCTGTAAGGCCTTTTTAATTTCCTTTTGCAAAGCTGAACGTTCTGAACCTGAAAGCTTAATGTCTTTTGTTTTTTCAGGTTCATGTTTTGAGAGTATTTTGCTCGCTTTAGCTGCCAGTTTTTCTGTAATGGCTGTCGTTTCCTCAACCACCGTCTTTAACAAATTTTGAAGCTCTTCTATATCTAAATGTTGGGTCATTCCTATAACTCCTAAAATTCCATATTTCTCACTCGATATTTGATAAGTGCTCTGTTTTATTATTTTTATTCGATAGATAACTTATATCGAAGCATTTGATCCGTTAGCATCGAAATAATTTTTCGTGCTTGAATAACAGCATCATCTTCATTGGCTTGAACAAAAGATGATAAAAGTTGGTGATATTGAGCTACGACCAGTTGATGGAATTGATCATCTTGGTAAAGCACAGCAATGAGCGGTGCCCATTCGGCTTGTATAGTTAACTCTTGATTTGCTAGACGAGCTGATTGAGCAAAAGAGGTGAGGGTCAGCAAACAACGTAAATCAAGTTGGGCACGCGTGTCTGCTTCAACGGCCTGTTCAAATTGTTCAATCAGCTCTTTGATTTTGTTCAGTTCATATTCAGTGGTTCTTTGTGCTGCCAAATATGCACCGTGGCTTAAAATTGCACTATGAAACTCGCCTAAATCAGCTAGATATTCGTTGGAAGCTTGACGTAGAGGATGCTTGTTTAAGAGTAAATCGGAAGGTAACTCACAAACAAAGCTTCCGCCGTTTCGCCCGCGTCGTGTATCAATCAGACCCTTTACGCGTAAAGTATTTAAAGCTTCACGAACGGTAATGGGTGACACTCCCATTAAGCGAGCTAGATCCGCCTCGTTAGGAAGTTGTTCATTGCTTTTAAGCAATCCAGAGATAATTGCATTTTCCAAGCGTTCCACAACTTGTTCCGATCGAGTTGCCTGAGCGATAGGTGCAAAAATTATCGTATATGCTGACATGGCGAATTCTCTAAAAGCTAAGTCAGTGACTTAGCTTAATGAAACGGATAAATGATTAAAACACGCCATATTGATGGACTGCCTGTTCATCTTCAGGCACGGCTGGTATTGCATCCCAAAGTTCAACAATTTTGCCGTTATCTACACGCCACAGTTCAAAATAAGCATGTCGATTTCCAGCAATATTTCCTTCGGAATGTGTCAATACAAATTGACCATCAGCAATGGAGCGATGAGTTTTGGAGTATACCAAACCTTGTCCTTCATTACGGATATTGTTCAAAAAATCAATGACGGCTTTAACTCCATCGCCAATATCTGGGCTATGTTGAATGAACTGATCGTTGTGGGTGTATTCTTTAAATGCTTCGTAATTGCCATCAATTAATGACTTCTTAAAGAAAGAGGTCACAATCTCACGATTTTTCTCCGAATCATGAGGAGTCACGATTTCGGTTGGGCCGTCTAATTGGGTTCTACCACTCACATTCGGCGCAGCTTCTGCTACAAGACCATCCCAATGTTCCACAATTTTGCCATCTTTCACTCGGTAAATATCAAAACCAACCAATGGGTTTTCATCTAATCCCTGAAAGCGGCCATGAATTGCGACCAAGTCGCCATCTGCAAGTACACGTACAGCTTCATGCTGCATGTCGGGACAGTCTTCTACCAGTTGGCGAAGGCCTGAAAGACCATTTGCAACGAGTGGTGAGTGCTCTATAAAGTCTTCAGAAAAATAACGGTCCAGAGCAGTGGTGTCGTGCAAATTAAATAGCTCGTGATGGGCTTTGCTCACCAAGTCTTTCATTTGTTGTTTATTCATTTTGATCTCCTTTCAAAGTTCATTTTTATTATTCGTTTGAACTCATCACATGTTTAACGCGGGTATATTCTTCAAAACCGTAGCCAGATAAATCTTTACCATAACCTGATTTTTTGAAGCCGCCGTGTGGCATTTCTGCGGTTAAAGGAATATGGGTGTTAATCCAAACTGTACCGAAATCAAGTTCACGAGACAGACGAGTTGCACGGGCATGGTCTTTGGTCCAAACACTTGAAGCTAGGCCATATTCAACATCGTTGGCTTTTTCAATCGCATCATTTTCATCTGTAAATTTTTGAACAGTGATGACTGGTCCAAAAATTTCATTTTGAATGGCTTCATCTTGTTGTTTTAAACCACTAATAACAGTTGGTTCAAAATAGAAGCCTGGACGGTCTGCCTGTTTTCCGCCTGTTTCAACTTTGGCGTGAGCAGGTAAGTTATCAATAAAGGCTTTAACATTTTTCAATTGATTGGCATTGTTGAGTGGACCATAAAGTGCATCTTGATCATCGGGTTCACCAAAGCGGGTATTTTTTGCTGCTTCAACTAACTTGCTTAAAAACTCATCATGAACGGCTTCAGACACAATCACACGTGTTGCCGCAGTACAGTCTTGTCCTGCGTTGAAATAACCAGTTAATGCAATCATTTCAACTGCTTTATCGATGTCGGCATCTTCAAAAACCACGACAGGCGCTTTACCACCAAGCTCAAGATGAGCTTTTGCTAAATTTGCTGCGGCAGAAGCTGCAACCTGTAATCCGGCACGAACAGAACCTGTAATAGAAACCAGAGCAGGTGTTTTATGAGATACAACTTTTGAACCTACCTGAGCCTGACCTAACACCACGTTAAATGCGCCTTTAGGGAAAAAAGGTGCAGCAATTTCTGCCAGTAAAAGCGTACTTTCAGGGGTGGTATCACTTGGTTTTAGTACCACTGTGTTACCCGCAGCCAAAGCAGGTGCAATTTTCCAAACAGCCATCATAAGTGGATAGTTCCAAGGCGTAACTTGACCAACTACACCGACTGGTTCGCGGCGAATAGAAGAGGTTAAACCTTCTAAATATTCACCTGAAGCTGTGCCATTGAGTAAGCGGGCAGCGCCTGCAAAGAAACGCACTTGATCTGCCGATGCACCTACTTCTTCCGATGCAATTAAGTGTTTTAACTGACCTGTATTACGACTTTGCGCCTCAATTAAACGCTCCGCATTTGCTTCAATAGCATCTGCCAAATTCAATAATGCTTTTTGACGAGTTGAAGGTGTGCTGCGTCCCCAAATTTTGAATGCTTCTTTTGCAGCAGCATAAGCTGCATCAACTTCGGCCTCCGTTGCATTCGGTGATTGTGCATAAACTTCACCAGTCACTGGGCTTACCAAGTCGAAATAATCATTTCCTTTGCTAGCAACATATTCGCTGTTAATAAAGTGTTGTAGTTGAGTTTTAGCCATTTTTTATACCTTGTCCTTAGGTTTTAACATATAACATATAATACTATATGTATTATGTTTTAAATTTTCTGTCAAATGCTTTGATGAGGGGAGTGAGTGAAAAAAGTTGGGATTTAAATCAAATTAGAAATTAAGTTTTTGATTTGATTATTTAAAAAATTAAAAATTTATTGAAGATTTTTAGAAGAGGCTCTTTGTCGTACTCGTTCAGTAGATTTGATGAAAAATAATAGAATAATTTTTCTAATTGAGAGCAGCTTGATGAGCCAGATCTTGTGCTTAGCTCATCAATTTCGAGTTCTTATTTATTGAAATTAAAATGAATAATTAGGTCTTATGACTCGCAAGCAGAATGCTAGTTTCACTGTTATAAATACCTGAAATGTTCCTGATTCTCTCTAAAACTTTGTCGAAGTTTTCTAAGGTATCAGAGCGTAGCTCGACCAAAATATCCCATTTGCCATTGGTTTTATGCAAACATTCAACGGCACTTTCTAGGCGTAGTTCTTTAATCACAGACTGAGCTTTGGTCCCTTCAACCATAATGCTCATCCATGCACGAATAACGTTGCGTTCAGCATTGGGTTTAAACCGTACTGTATATCCGGTAATGATGCCTGAAGACTCTAAATACTCCATTCTCTTTTTAATAGTTGCTCTTGAAACGTGAACTTTTTCGGCTAACTCGGTAACAGACATCCGTGCGTTATCTTTAAGTAAACCTAAAATAATTTGATCAATGTTATCCATATTGTAATTGTCAATTATCAAATTGGTAAAAAATAATTCATTTTTTGCTGAATTACAAATTTTGTGAATCAATTTGATTTTGAATAATAGGGTCATCAGCTAACCCTCATAATTTTAATTTAATGGACTAGATAAAATGAATAATTTTGCAGTTTCACGTAGTGACTTTAACGAGTGGATGGTTCCAGTTTTTGCACCGGCAAATTTCATTCCGGTACGTGGCGAAGGTTCACGTATTTGGGATCAAGAAAATAAAGAATATATTGATTTTGCAGGCGGGATTGCAGTAAACGCATTAGGTCATGCGCATCCAGTGGCAGTAAATGCTTTAACAGAACAAGCAACAAAACTTTGGCATGTAGGTAACGGTTATACCAATGAACCCGTTCTACGCCTTGCAAAACAACTCACCGAAAATACATTTGCAGACAAGGTTTTCTTCTGTAACTCAGGTGCAGAAGCGAACGAAGCTGCATTAAAACTGGCTCGTAAAGTTGGTTTAGATAGCGGCGTTGCTGGTAAAAGTGGCATTGTGGCATTTAATAATGCTTTCCATGGCCGTACCTTATTTACCGTTTCAGCGGGTGGTCAACCTAAATATTCACAAGACTTTGCACCACTTCCAAACGGAATTAACCATGTTGCCTTTAACGATTTAGAAGCTGCAAAAGCGGTGATTAATGAGCAAACATGTGCAGTCATTGTTGAACCGATCCAAGGTGAAGGCGGCGTTATTCCTGCTGACATCGAATTTTTAAAAGGTTTACGTGCACTGTGTGATGAGTTTGGTGCCTTACTTATTTTTGATGAAGTGCAAACTGGTGTAGGCCGTACAGGCGCACTTTATGCCTACATGAACTCTGGTGTTATTCCAGATGTGTTAACGACTGCAAAAGCATTAGGCGGTGGCTTCCCGGTGGGTGCAATGTTAACAACTGATAAATTTGCTCCGCATTTTTCAGTGGGTACACATGGTACAACTTACGGCGGTAATCCGTTAGCAAGTGCGGTTGCCGGTGCAGTATTTGAATTTATTAATACGCCTGAAGTGCTTGAAGGTGTGAAAGAACGTCATGATTACTATAAAAACGCTTTAAATCAATTAAATGAAAAATATGAAATCTTTGAAACGATTCGTGGTGAAGGGTTACTGATTGGTTGTGCCTTAAAAGACAAATTTGCTGGTAAAGCAAAAGATATTAATAACCTTGCAGGTGAAGAAGGTTTACTGAGTCTTATTGCAGGTCCAAATGTTCTACGTTTTACGCCGTCTTTAATTATTCCATTTGCTGATATTGATGAAGGCTTAAAACGCTTTGAACGTGCGCTTGCTCGCTTTGTGGAAATTCAAAAGGACGAACAAGCAGCATGATGATTATTCGCTACATCGAACCTAATGATGTTAATGACCTTTACCTGTTGGCGCAAAAAGCGGGTTTTGGTTTGACATCTTTGCAGCCCAATATGGAAAAACTTGCTGCTCGTATTGAGCGGGCTTGTAAAACTGTCGCAGGAGAATTATCAAAAGCAGATCAGGTCTATTTATTTGTTTTAGAAGATACTGAACTCAACAAAGTCGTTGGTGTTTGCGGTATTGAAGTCGCACTTGGTTTAAAAGAGCCTTGGTACAACTTTCATGTAGGAACCCAAGTTCATGCGTCAGAACCGTTAAGTGTTTATAACGCTTTACCTACTTTGTATTTGAGTAATGACCATACCAACTGTAGTGAGCTTTGTACTTTATTTTTAGACCCTGACTATCGCTTAAATAAAAATGGCAAGTTTTTATCTAAAGTTCGCTTCTTGTTTCTGTCAGCATTTCGCCAATATTTCGAAGAAACGATTGTTGCTGAAATGCGTGGATACTCTGATGCAAATGGACAATCACCATTTTGGAATGCGGTAGGTCATAAGTTTTTTAATATTGAATTTACCAAAGCCGATTATTTGAGTGGAGTCGGGCAAAAGGCTTTTATTGCTGAGCTAATGCCAAGACATCCACTCTATGTCGATATGTTACCTGACGATGCTAAAGCTGCGATTGGTATTGTTCATCCAAATACTCGACCAGCTTACAACCTCTTGCTTGAAGAGGGACTACGCTATAAAGGCTATGTCGATATTTTTGATGGTGGTGCGACGCTGCAAGCTGATATCGAAAATTTACGGGCAATTAAAGAGAGCCAGTCTGTAACGGTTCAAATCGAACAGCCTCAAAATATCGCTGTAGGTGATGAAGCTTACATTGTGGCTAATGATGACTATGAAAATTATCGCTCGATTCTTGTGTATAGCAAACCTCATGAGAACATATTGCAGTTAACGAAAGAACAAGCAAAACAATTGAATGTTGAAAATGGCTCTTTAGTTCGGGTGCTAAGTGTTCAAGTTAAACAAGTTTCGAGTCCTGAAGTGGTCAATAAACTCAAAGCGACTGAACATTTTCGAATGGCTGTTAATTAAGCAGAAATTACTATACATTTCACCAAATTTAAGAAGGAATACTATATTATCGCTAGCGCAAGATGGGCATATGGATAAATGCAATCTTGCTCACTGAGCTGGGATTAATTAGCCTGATTTTCTATATAAAGAGTAAGTAAATAAAATATTTAATTAAATTATATATTTTAAATATTTATTGAAGTTATATTGAGGAAAGCGGGCTAATATAATAATGAAGGAAAGGATTAATGATTAATGATTATTGTTATAGGTAATAGCTTTTAAAAAGGAATTTATAAGGTTTTAAGTGGTTTAATAATATTTTTAACATGATTTAATGGACTAAATTAATAATCATATAATTTATTTATTATTAAAGCATTTACGACGGTTGCTATAAATTGGAGTAAATATTACATGAGTAAGAATAACGGAAAGCAGTTCCTGGAAGGAGATCTTCTTGGTAGTCAACATATGACTGAACAAGAAGAAGAGAAATTGCAGCGCTCATTAACCAATCGTCATATTCAGATGATCGCAATTGGTGGTGCAATTGGTACAGGATTATTTATGGGTTCCGGGAAAACATTAAGTGTTTCGGGTACTTCAATTGTTTTAACCTATTTAATTATTGGTTTCTTCTTTTTCTTCGTAATGCGAGCAATGGGTGAATTGTTGCTTGCGAACACTAATTTTAAAACCTTCGCCGATTTTGCAACGGCTTATCTTGGTCCGTGGGCGGGTTTTTTCCTTGGTTGGTCGTACTGGTGTAACTGGATTATTACTGCGATTGCCGATGTGATTGTGATCGGAGGGTACATGCAGTTTTGGTATCCCGATTTACCCGTTTGGATTCCTGCATTTACTTCATTGGCCGTCTTAACCATACTCAACTTTGTGGCCGTTCGATTGTTCGGTGAACTTGAGTTTTGGTTCTCACTCATCAAAATTACTGCAATTATTCTGTTTATTTTGGCTGGTATTTATTTAATTGGTACTGGTTTTACTTCTCCAAATGGGGTTAAGGCCTCAATGAGCCATTTGTTCGAAACACAATCAATGTTTCCTTATGGTGTAACAGGTTTCTTAGCTGGCTTCCAAATTGCCATATTTGCGTTTGTGGGTATTGAGCTAGTTGGTACAACTGCTGCTGAAACTAAAGACCCGCATACCTCACTTCCAAAAGCAATTAACTCTATTCCTTTACGTATTTTATTATTCTATGTGGGCGCATTGGTTTGTATTATTGCAGTTACATCTTGGGCTAAGGTTTCACCAGAAAAAAGCCCATTTGTAGAAATGTTTACATTGGTAGGGTTACCAATCGCGGCAGGTTTAATCAACTTTGTTGTTGCCACTTCGGCACTATCTTCGGCAAACAGTGGAATCTTTGCGACCAGCCGTATGTTATATGGCTTAGCTTTAGACAACGATGCACCTAAAAGCTTTAGTAAGCTGTCAAAAAGAAAAGTTCCCATTCGCGGCCTCGTATTTTCAATGGCTTGTGTAACTCTTGGAACATCAATTCTATTCATTGTTCCAAATGTTATGACGGCATTTACGATTATTTCAGCGCTCACTTCAATTTTATGTATTTTTACATTCATGCTGATTGTACTTTCATATATTTATTATCGTAAGAAAAGCCCTGAATTACATATCCAGTCAAAATATAAAATGCCAGGTGGTTTATTTATGGCATGGATGACAATGTTATTTTTAGTCTTTACTATAGTAATTTTAGCTTTAGATCATGACACGTTAATTGCTTTAGAGTTTTCACCAGTATGGTTTATTGGTTTGTTTATTGCCTATAAATATAAAAAGAAAAAGATGTTGCAGCTTGATATTTTAAAAGCACAAAAGGTTGATTATATTTAAGTCGAGTATAGTTATTTTTATATTAAAGCTAGGTGAGTGCCTAGCTTTTTTTATTCTCTTAAATATTGAGATATATATTGTGTTTATGTAAAATAGTGTGACTATACGTACAATTCTGTATATGAGATGTTAACTAAAAAATTTATAACTTCTTCCCTTATTCTTTTTGCGGGTTTTCACCAATATGTCTATGCGATTGAAGATGTTTCTTTACCGAGCCAGGTGCTTCAAGATCAACGTTTAAAAGAGCTTAACCAGCAAATACAAGACCAGCTTGCCCAGCAAACTCCTTACCAAAACACCAAGCCATTACAGGACTTTAAGCATCTGGTTGTTGAAGAGAGTCCATGTGTGGCGGTTAAACAAATTAGTCTTGTCCCTTTAAATGACCAGTCAGAGTCTGAACTACAGCAATTTAACTTTGTGGTTAAAGCTATAAAAAAACACCCACAGAATGTTTTGGGTAAATGTATTGGAACCCAAAGTTTACATAACATCGTGAACTATGCCCAAAACGAACTTTTAAAAAAGGGTTTTATTACCAGTCAAATTGTCGTGAGTCCGCAAGACTTAAATCAGGGTAATTTAAACCTGAGTGTGCAAATCGGTCGCCTGAATAAAATCATAATTCAGGAAGGGAAAATTTCCTCATTACAGCTTAAGACAGGCTTGCCATTTAAAGCAGGTGACATTGTAAATCTAAAAAGGCTCGATCAGGGGTTGGAAAATCTCAAACGTGTCTATGCGGTAGATATGCAAATTGCCCCTGCAAATAGTCAAGATAAAGAATTAACGGGCTATAGCGATTTAATACTTAAACTTCAGCCACTACAAAAAGTTAATTTTAATTTAAGTGTAGATGATTCGGGTAATCAGGATACTGGTACCTATATGGGAAACATCGGGTTAGGCGTCAATAACCCATTTCATTTAAATGATATTTTATCGTTAAACGTGAGTCACTCATTAGATGACTTTCATGAAGACTTAAACCGAAGTTACTTTATTAGTTATCAATTGCCTGTTGGTTATTATGATTTAGGTCTTAGCTACAATGACTATCAATATAAGCAAACAGTCTTAGGTGCGAATGGTCCACTGCTTTACCATGGTAACAGCCAACAAGCCAACCTGAATTTGTCTCGTGTGATTAGCCGTAGCGGGCAGCATAAAACTAGTCTGTATGGAAAACTTTATCATAAGGAAAGCCAAAGTTTTATTGATGATGTTGAGATTAATGTCTTACACCGTAGAACCTCAGGCTGGAATTTAGGGTTTCAGCATCGTCAATATTTAGGAAATGCAGTATTAGACGGCAGCATCGATTACCGTCGTGGGATGGGGGTAGGTGCCCGAACTGCACCAGAAGAAAATATTACCAATATTGAGGGGAAACATCTTCCTGTTGAAGGTTACTCCCGTGCGCCACTTTTAAGTGCCGATCTGCGTTTTAGCACACCATTCCTTTTGCTCGAAAAACCAGCTCAATATCGCCTTAACTGGCGTGGACAATATGCACCAAAAATTTTAGTACCGAATGACCGCTTTTATATTGGTGGTCGCTATAGCGTGCGTGGTTTTGATGGTGAGCTCATGCTTTCCGGAGATAACGGGCAGTATGTACAGCAAGAAATTAGCTTGAATGCACCAATTCCAAATACCCAGTTTTACATGGCGGTCGATCAGGGCTGGGTTAATGGGCGTAATAGCATACCGGGTCAGCGTTATTTACTCGGGAGTGTTTTAGGGCTACGCACCTATCAAAATAGTTTTTATCTGGATGCCTTTACAGGTCGAGGGCTAATTGCACCTGACAGCATAAAAAAAGACTGGGTTACCGGTTTTAGTATCAACCTTTCTTATTAATTTACTTTAGAAAAGACTTAATTCATGAACAAGAATAGTTATCGCATTATTTATAGCAAAGCACGTCAAATGTTTGTGGCGGTGGCCGAAAATGTACGAAGCCAAACCAAGGCATCAGGCCAAAGTGAAGCAAGTACCCAGAGCAATATTAATAACACTGAATCTCAGGCATTTCATCAACTCTGGCAAGTGAAAGCATTGGTTGCCAGTATAAGTTTGTGGATGCCTTTAGCACCTGTCTATGCGGGTATTGTGGCGGATAGTGCAGCAAATGCTGCGAATAGAGCAGTGATTGGTGCTGGTAAGAACTCGGCTGGTACAGTTGTTCCTGTCGTTAATATTCAAACTCCCAAAAATGGGATATCTCATAATATTTATAAACAGTTTGATGTACTGGCTGAAGGTGCCGTCCTGAATAACAGCCGCCAAGGGGCTACGACACAAACGGTAGGAAACGTTGCAGCCAACCCGTTTTTAGCTACAGGTGAAGCACGAGTTATTTTAAATGAAGTAAATTCATCAGCGGCTTCACGCTTTGAAGGGAACTTGGAAGTTGCAGGGCAAATGGCAGATGTGATTATTGCCAACCCATCTGGTATTAGTATTAAAGGTGGTGGCTTTATTAATGCCAACAAGGCAATTTTCACCACAGGTAAACCTCAGTTAAATGCTGATGGTAGTATCAAGCAGTTTACGGTTGACCAAGGAAAAATTACGGTTTCAGCAAACCCTAATTCTAAATTTGGACTAGGTGGAAATAATAACGATGCAAATTATGTAGACCTCTATGCGCGTGCATTAGAACTTAGTGCTGAACTACGTGCTAAAAATGATATTCAGGTCATTGCCGGGGCGAATAATGTCAGTGCAGATTTACAGGATGTTACTGCTAAAACTGGTACTGGAACCGCACCGACATTGGCGGTAGATGTTAAAGCGCTGGGTGGGATGTATGCCAATAATATTTACTTGATGGGAACTGAAAAAGGTTTGGGCGTGACTAACGCAGGGACTATTCAGGCAGTAAATAATCTGGTGATTACCAGTGCCGGAAAAATTGAACACAGTGGCACAATCAGTTCGACCAGTAAAACCCAAGGTTTAGTGAACATACAAACAACGGGTACTGATGCAGCTGCCGATATCAACTCATCAGGCAGTATTAACAGTAATAGCATGCTAAATATCGATTCAGGTAATAATCTGAATGTAAATGCTAAAGAAATTCTTATTAATGTCGGTAGCCTGGCTTCATCACCTTTAATCGTTAATGCCAAAGGTAATATCAATCTGGCTGCTGATACCCGCATTATGGATGACTCACAAGGTGGAGATGTCTATATTGATGCAGCGAATATCAATCTTGCCGCTGGATCAGAACTCAAAAGTAACCGTGGTACAGCAACCATACAAGTACAAAAAGACTTGGTTGCAGCAAAAGGCGCAAAACTGATTGCTGCCAAAGATTTAAATGTTTTAAGTAACGGTAAGTTATCACTTACAGAGAACCATATACAGGCATCATTAGGTTCAATCAATCTACAAGCAAATTCGGCTAATACCCAAAACTTGATTGATCTTCAAGGCGGAACGATTTATGCGGGTAAAGATCTAAACCTGTATAGTTCAGGAGATCTGAATCTAAAGAATCTTGGATTTTCACTTGAAAATGCTGCAACCAGAGTTAAAAACATTAAAGCCTATAGTGGACGTGATCTGGTCTGGAATAATGCTGACAAGGCACTTCCCCTTATTACAGGTATGGTTCAACTTGATGCAGCCAATAATTTAACCGTTACAGCAAAAGAAATTTCCAATAAAGACAGTATCCAACTCCATGCCAATCAAATAACACTCAATAGTGCACTGACGTCACAAAAAAATATTGATGTGAGTTCCGAAATTGCTGATCTTGTTTTAAGTCAGGCACTCAAGGCTCAAGGTGATATTAATCTAACCGCACTTGCTGGTGGAGTTACTGCAAATAGCTTAAAGGCCACATCTTCGGCTGGAAAGATTTCTATACTTGCTAATAAAAATATAAATTTAAACTCGACCCAGACAACCAAGGCGATGCCTTCAGCTGATAAAGATGAATTAACAACTGATCAGACGGTTATTAGTGGTTTAAGAGGCGTAACGCTTGGCTCGATTGGTGATGGCACCGTTAACTTGCAATCAGTACAAGTTAATGCGAGTCAGGGCGATATATTAGTTTCGAGTAATAATGGAATCAATCTAAAAGTTAATAATGATGTAGTTGTTACTGGGGATACGGGCCGATTTAAAACGGTAAATAATGTTCTAAAGGGACAAACTGTTTCGATAGAAAATAGTAAATCTGATATTAAAATCCAAAATACAGACCTCAGCTCTACGGTTGGTAAACTTGCGATCAATAGTAGAGCAGGTATGAGCACAATTATCGACAGTGTATTAACATCAAAAGGTAATACCGAACTCTATGCAAAAGATTTACTGACTTTACAGGGGGTGAATGCTACATCAGACCAGCATCTGGCAGTAAGCTCTGGTCGTACGGTTTATAGCAATGCTGAGTATACGCCAGCGACCAAATGGATTGCGGATAAAGTAACCAATTTAACATCTAAAGGGGTGACCTCTGTAACGGCTACAGGAAACCAAGTATTACAAAATACAAATTTAACAGGTGGGGCTGTTTTATTAGAGGCGGGTGGTTTTATTGCAGGTCAGACTGGATTGAACTTAAATGCGGTCGGAAGTGATTTACTCAAGAATGATACAAAGTTAAATAGTTTAAATGGTGACCTAACAATTCAAACCAATTCTAACTTAACGATTGATCCAAAAGTTTATAGTTTAAAAGCAGTGGGGGATATTGAACTTGTTTCTAAAACGGGTACTTTAATGTTAAAAGGCTATGGTGGAACTGCGGGGAATGGCTCGGAACAAGTTGTTAAGTTGGATACAGCAAATGGCGGTATCAATTTAGAAGGTGCTAAAGTTGATATTCAAGGTTCACAGTTAACAGCACTAAAAGATATTAAGATCGTTTCAAGTAAAGATGATGTGCTAGTTGATGGTGTAAAAAATAATTTTTCTAGTATACAAAAATTAAATTTAGCTCAAGATTATTCTCTAGAGTTAGATAGGATAAATAAAGAACGTGTAAAGTTACAATCACAAGAATATCTTAATGATTTTTCTAATATGCAAAAGAAATATCAATATTATAATCAAGTGCTTAATAAATATTGGGATCGTAGTACTTTAGATCAAAGTAAAAATGAAAATGCAGTACTTTGGGTTAATGCATATAATGACTATCATAAAAATTATAATGAATTTAAAAGTAAGTATATGGTGAAAATAAATTATCCAATCCTTGGAGAACCTCCTATATTAATTAGCTTAATGGATGGCTCTCCATTTTCGGCAGATTACGTTTTTAGTTTTAAATATGATGATGATTATATTAATGATGTCAAAAGAAATGAGATTTTTTATAAATCAAATCTAAACGGATCTGAACATGCTGAGACTAAGTTAACTTCTAAATCAGGAAATATAAATATTACTTCTGCTAAAGGATTATCTATAAGTGGTGGAAATATTTCTGCTCAAACGGGACAGGTGAATTTAGAAGCAAGTGGTATTTTAGCCGAACAGTATAAATCTACAACCACTACAGAGACTAATCCACAGCCAAGAATATTAAATGCAAGTATTATTGTTGATGGTCATACAGATTTCTATGATAAAGGAAATGAAAATGATGACAACTATAGCATGCGAACGTTAGTCAGTCCTACCATTATTAATGGCGATAAAGGGGTTAATATTAGAACTGTAGGTAAAAATAACGGTGATAATTTGGTATTACAAGGTACTGGTATTATCTCAAAAAATGGTGACGTAAAAATAGAATCAAATAAAAGTATTTTATTTGATGCCGCTGTTGAACAAAGTTATGACCGTACAATAACTACTGAAAAGAAAAAATCTTGGGGTGGTTTAAAGAAAAAATATATTACGACTGTAGCTGAGAATAATGAAACAAATGCAGCTTCAGTTGATATTTCTGCAAAGAATATTTCTATTGAGACAAAGAAACTAGATCCATCTGTAGATGCTAAAACCCCAGATAATAATATTGATATTTATTCTGGGCGCTTTACTGCCGAGGGTGGAACAATTTCTATTAACTCTGGGGGGAATCTTAACCTTTATACGGTGGAAGAGAGTTCTAGGAGTGATGTGGATATTACGAAAAAATCATCGTTTGCAGGTATTAAATATAACACGTCTAAAACTAATGCAACGCGTACTCAAGTTACTGAAATACCTGCAACCTTAAAAGCAGATTATATTGGGACAAAATCAGTTTATGATACAAGACTTTTCGGAACAGAATTTGAATATTTAATCGGTTCTACACTTGAAGCTGGTGGTAAGTTAGAACTCATTGCAGCAAAAACGTCTATTACTGACTTATTAAAAAAAGAAAAAAATTCTGTAGTTTGGCAGTCAATGCAGGATAAAGGCTCAATTACTGAAACTGCTCAATTACCGAGTTTTAATGGTCCACTTTTACCTACCTTTAAAGCGGCAGGTGGTTTAAGTGTACAAGTTCCAATTAGTGAAAAAGACGTTAATAAAGTTGAATTGCGTAATGAAATTCTAAAACTGGCAAATCAGCCAGGAAATGCTTATCTCAAAGAATTAGTTAATCGAAAAGATGTAGATTGGCAAACAGTTCTATTAACTCAAAAAGATTGGGATTATAAGTCACAAGGTTTAACAGGTGCTGGGGCAGCAATTATTGTCATCATTGTAACAATTGTTACGATGGGTTCAGGTACGGCGGCGGCGGCTGGTGCGGCAGGAGGGGCTGCTGCAAGCGGTACTACTGTTGGACTTGGCGCAAGCATGCTCGGTGCTGCTGGCGTTACTACAACAGCAGCAGGAGCAATCGTTCCATCAGCTCTAGGTGCCATGGCAAATGCAGCAATCACCAGTCTGGCAGCTCAAGCAAGTGTAGGATTGATTAACAACGGCGGAGATATTGGTAAAACGTTAAAAGATTTAGGAAGTAAAGATTCTATTAAGAATTTAGCAGCATCTGTAGTTACTGCCGGTTTAATGAGCCAAGTTAGTTCTGCATTAAATTTAAAACCAGATAGTACACTTCTACCAGACCGATTGGCTAATAATTTTGCATCGTCCGTAGGATCAACTTTAGTACAAACTGCGATTAAAGGGGGAGATCTCGGAGATAACTTACAGGTTGCATTACTAGCAGGTTTAGCTGGAGCATTACAAGGAGAGTTGGCTAGCCAGATTGGGACGAGTTTAGATAAAGTCGATCCTAATGTATTTGAATATACACTTCATAAAATTGCACATGCTGTCGTCGGATGTGCAGCAGCGGCGGCTACAAAACAGAGTTGTGAAGCGGGTGCAATTGGGGCAGGGGTTGGTGAAATAGTTGCAGAGCTTATGATTCCAGCAGGTAAAAATGCACTCGATCTAACAGATGCCGAAAGAACAAAAATTAAGGATACAAGTAAAATCGTTGCTGGAGTAACAGCAGCCTTTGTTGGCTATGATGTTAATACTGCTGCGAATAGTGCGAATGTGGCTGTTGAGAATAATAGCTTAGGTAAATTAGCAACAACAGCAGGAAAAGCGGCATATAGAGTAGCTAAAAGAATTACTGATATGCCAGCCTCAGTAAGAGCAAATCTTAAACCCGACGATGTTATTAAGATTTTTAAGGAAGAAGGTGTTCAGGGAGTAATTGATATTGGGGACAATATCAAAACTTTGATTAGCCCTACATCCACACCTGGGGATAGAGCATTTGCAGCAATTGATTTGCTAATAGGTATTGATTTAAAAGCAGGGAAGAATGTTGATGTATTGAAAGTTGATAAAAAAATAATAGGAAAAAACTTCCCAGCTGAAAATTTATCTTTCGATGAAAATAAGTTTAAATATCTCTTTGGAAAAGCAGCTTATGATCCTCATAACACGCCAAGAAGTTTACAAAACAAAGAACAATTGGCTTCAGTAGGCATTTTTGATGATAATAAGGGGCGCGAGCGTATCATTATGCATTTAACTGATACTGTAAGTCGATCTGATAATATTTCTGAGACTTTTATAAAGAAAATTAATGGAGTTGATAGAAAATTTGAAATTAGAGACTCTCTGCTTTCTGGCCCTATGGGAGTAAGAAAAGCAGAATCGACATTTGAAATTATGCCAGATGGGCAACGTAGATTTTCTACTATTATTATTAAAGGAGGTAAGTAAATGTCTGAATATTTGATCCCATCGTGTGATGAATTATCTTCCATTTTTGGATGTGATTGTTGGGTAGATGATAATCATATTCAAATAATGAAATTCATTGATGAAGATGAAAATGAGTTGAGTATCTATATTGGACAGGTTGATGATAGCGTCAAAGTAATTCTTAATAGCGATTCTTTGAAATTAACAGATATTTATATGGAAAATCTTAGAGAGTTTTTTTTAGATGAAGATAAACAAACTATAAAAATGATATTTAATGAACCTTATAGAGTAATTGTTGAGATAAAACTATGGAGTAAATTTTTAATAAAAATAAGTGCTATGGATTCTTGATGTACTAAGTTTATAAACTATTTTGTGTAAGATTCATCTTTATATTAGATTTTTTGATAAAATAATAATGCTTCTGCTTTTTAAGGCAGAAGCATTATTATTTTATGTTATTTATTTTTTATGCACCATAAAACTTGGCCCAATCCTCATAGTTGTTGGAACAGATTTGAAATCTGGCAAGGGAGAATCATTGAGGCTTCCAAAGAGTGAACTAGATAAATTAAAATAGATCGTTCTTATGTTCAAACTATTTACCAAATAGAGTAGATGTTATTACACGTAATAGGATAAATGGAAAGGAGTTCGAAACCAGTGTTGCAAGTAAATTTGGACTAAAGCGAAATACTGATCGACAAATGATTACTATAAAAACTGAGAGAGATGGGCAAATTAATATTATTCCAGATGCATTCGGTAATGGTGGCACATTAGTTGAGTTCAAAATGTTCAATATCTTACAGATACTAAACAGCTTAGAGGCTATGCGGCAAAACCAGCTAGACCAGTTCATCTGCTTACTTTTGCAGACTGCCAACAACTACTGAAAATTTGCCATTATGTTGACTATCTGCATAGCAACCTAAGTGAATCCCTGATTGATTTAAGCTAGCCATTTACTGAAAGAATGTGCTAAATTTTTATAATATATATATCTGGAAACGCAACATGATACTGATCTGGAAAGATTATTAGAAGGTGAGAGGATGCATAGATTAATATTCTTATGCTATATAGTGAGTACTTGTGTTTTTGCAAAACCTCAAGTGCTTAAATTTTCTCAAGAAGATCTAACCGAACATAGAAAAATAAAATTATGTGCATTATTCCCAGAAGACTGTATTAATAGCAATATTTGGGCATTGAAAAGAATAGAAGGTAATGAATATTATTTTATTTCACAAGAAAAAGTATATTTCCTTCAGGAGTAAAATAATAATTTTAGAATCATAAATCATTGGGATTTTTTAAACTACATACCCAAAGAATCTAGACCTAATTGGTTTGGTAATGGAAAAGTATTAGGTGTATCTGTAAATAATGCTCTATACCCAATTGATAAAAATAATTTTGCTATTGGAGTACGTTATGGTTGGGGAGATAATATACAAATTCAGGGACTAGTTCAAGAAAATAAAATGGATTTTGTAAAGTTGGAAAAAGATGGAGGATATACATCGCTTATAGATAATGTCCCTTATTATTATTTTTTAATGACATGGCATTGTTTAAATGGTGAACTAGACTCAGATCCAAAAGCGAAGTGTATTGAGAATGAGGAATTTAATCTTGATGTCAAATACCTTGAATCAAAAAAATGGGAAATGACAATGAAATTTGAAAGAGATCCTTCACCATTCTCTAAACATAAAGCATTTCAGGTTCATAAGTCTTTCATTGTCAATTTAAATAATTTTAACGAAATAAGGGTTCCTGAGGAGTGGTTAAAGTATTAATAGGGGAAGTGCTGCGCGCCATAAGTTTAGTTTGAGGAGCAGAGTATTCAAATAAATTAAATATTAGAATTTAATTGACTTTTTCCTGCTTTGAAAGCTCATATTTTTGAATAGATTTTTTCAACTGATTAATTGGAAGATAGAACTGATCTTTAAAACCTAACTTTTTCATAAAGGCTTGGCAATCTGGGTTCGGGCATTCTACTTCTAAATATTCATATCCAAATTTTTCCCCGAAATTGCAGAGTTCTTTGAGTAAAGTGGTTCCATAACCATGTTTCTGTTTCCTAAATCCGATACGAGCGACTACAATATATTTCTTGTCTTTATGATCGGCGAATGCATATTTTCCAAATCTGAGATAGAGATCATCATACCTTTTACTAAATGCAATATTCACGTTCATTTGAGGTTTCTTTTGACTTAATTGCATAGATGAAACCCGTGCCCGTGAATATCCTAATTTTTCTATAGCAAATCTTCGGATTAAACATGAGATTTCATTTTGTTCTTCAAGTTCAATAAGTCCATCTTCTTGTGAGGATTGGAATGATTTTGTATTCATTTTTACTCCAAAAATTAAATTTTAATAATTAGCTATACAGGTCAAAGTGTGAAGGGCTTTGCCATCATTTCCAACTATCACGATTGTAATTGAATACTTTTTGTTCTCTTGTCTAAATAGTTCGGCTCTACACCAATTTTACACCATGATTTTTATTTTTGTTATTAAGTATTTGATATTAAATTGTATTTAATATTAGTTGATCCTATCCATCATATTTGTATGAACAAAAATTGTTTGAGTACAGCGAGAGGAGGGCCATGGACACCACAATTTCAAAAATATTTCGACGGTGCTGGCTTAGATATTAATAAATCTGTTGAAAATTTAGTGGCACTAGCTGACCATAAAGGTCCTCATCCGAAAGAATATCATGCTTATGTTGAGAAAGAATTAAGATTAGCTGTAATTGGAAAACAAGCTAATACAGCAGAATATCGAAATGCAGTGATAGCAACATTATCCAGAATAAAATCAGAAGCCTTAGTATCTGGATCACAAGTTAATAAATGGCTAACCAAAAAATAGGATGACGTAATGACTTACTATGAAATGAAAGCTGATTTCTATGAGTTTCCTCACCAATATTTTATTACTGAGATTGTAGGATTCGATAATCCTAGAGCTCAGATAGATTGGGATGAGTTTTTGTTAGAAAATAGTGTCAATAAGGGGAAGAAATATATTGCTATTATTGATAGTGGAGACCAAGAAGTCGATTTTACTACAACCTTTTATGGTTTTTGTGTCATTAGCTATAGATTCAAGCTTTTATTAGAGGAATATAAGCTTACTGATTGTATGGTTGTCCCATTAGAGTTTAATAAGCAATTGTCTCAGCAGTTTTATCTCTTAATTGATCCCTTACGATATGACTGTGTAGATGAAACTAATTCTGATTTTCAAAAGTTTATTGAAAATGATCCTGTAAGGCCCGATCTTGCGGGGCACTATAGGGCATTCTTTAAGTTAATTATTGATGCCAAAAAAACTGATAATGCTGATTTTTTTCGAATTGAGAAAGAAAATGCTACTATCATTGTAAGTCAGAATATAAAGGATATTTATGAGAAAAATCATCTTACAGGGGCATGTTTTAATAAGGTGACTGTAGGCCAGTAATTTTAGATAGTAAATTTTATATTATTTTTTAGAATAAATTAGTTCAATATATGAATGACTAGATATATAACTAGTGTGATTAATATTAATTGTTGATTAATTAAAAGCCGATAAAAAAGCCTCATGACGAGGCTTTTTTCATAATCTTTATTTAATATTGGGATCGCCTTTTTTTAAGAAAAAGCGAATCGCTAACTTTTGTAGGAATGTTCCATAAGGAGGGTGGAAAAGCTGAGTCGGGAAAAACCGATGACGAATAAATACAGTTTTTGCATGAGAAAGTTCACGAAAACCTTCTTCGCCATGATATGACCCCATGCCTGAGTTACCGATACCACCGAAAGGAGCATCATGGTTAACTACATGCCAACCCCAATCATTAATGGTCACACCACCCGAATGAGTTTCACGTAAAATACGATCACGTTCTACTGAGCTATGTGTAAAGAAGTAAAGTGCTAAAGGTCGTTCATCCGATTTCACATAGGTAATCGCATCATCTAAAGAATCATAAGCCACGACAGGTAAAATAGGGCCAAAGAGTTCTTCTTTCATAATGCGCATGTCTGGCGTGCAATTCAGCACAATCTGTACAGGCATTCTGCGACCTTGTTGGTCAAAGCTATACGTGTCGCAAGGAATAACACGAGCACCTTTTTCTTGTGCATCGGTCAAGATATCTTGAATACGTTTTAAATGACGGTCATTTACAATCGATGTGTAATTCTCATTGGTTGTAATGTTTTGACCAAACATTTTTATAAAGCTGGATTTTGCTGCATCCACAAACTCATCAATACTTTCTTTCGGAACCAACGCATAGTCAGGTGCTACACAGATTTGCCCACTATTTGTTGCTTTACCATGAGTAATACGTTTTGCAGCATCGGCAAGAGGGTAGTTGCGGCTTACAATTGCAGGTGATTTACCACCTAATTCGAGTGTAACAGGTGTTAGATTTTCAGCAGCAGCTCGCATGACGACTTTGCCAATCGCAGGAGAGCCAGTAAAGACAATATGGTTAAACGGTAAAGATGTAAATCTTGCTGGGTCTGTAATTTCTTCACCAAATACGGCCACTTCATCTTCATTAAAGACTTCGGCAAGCATGCGTCTTAGCATGGCATTAGTATTCGGGGTAATTTCAGGGAGTTTAATCATGACTCGATTGCCCGCAGCCAAAGCAGCAATCAGTGGGCCAAGTGCTAAATAAACGGGGAAGTTCCAAGGAACAATCACACCAACCACGCCTTTAGGTTGGTATTGCACACTTAAACGGTTTGATAAAAATAAAAGCTCGGTACGGCGTTTACTTGGGCGCATCCAGCGGCGTAAGTGATGAATTGCATGATCAGCCTCTAACACAGAGCCAAGTAAATCTAATAGTTTAGATTCATCCAGTGATCTTGAACTAAAGTCAGTATTAATCGCAGTAGCTAAAGCATCTTGATAGCGAATAATTTGTTTTTTAAGTTGATGCAGTTTTGTTCGACGTGCCTCAAGACTTGGATATGGATCTGCCTCAAAATTGGCACGTTGTTTGGAAAAAATAAGTTCCATATGTTCGGTGGCAGAGCCGCTATATTCTTTTAAAGTGGAGCTTTCCATTATTGTTCCTTCCATACTTTTGCTTATCATACTTTATGCTTGAAGCATTGTATGGTCGATGTTAAATTGAGACAACAAGAGGTAGTTTAGTGCCATTATGCACGTCACTCTAGGGATGGTGTGAGTTAAATGCCTAAAAATCTTTATAAAAATGCAAATAGTGTTATTGAAGGAAATTATGATAATACAGCTTTTGGTTCGAATACATATTTGCTAGGTTTGACCAGTTTATTTGATGAAATGGGTTTGCAAGGCCATTCAATATCAGAAGTTCTGTCTGGCACAAATATTTCGCTAGATACGATGAATCAATCCTCTTTATATATTTCTCAAGTCCAAAAAATCCAGCTATTTCAAAATATTCAAAAACTATCTCACGATCCCTTAATTGGTTTGCGTGCAGGGCAAAAGCAGCGGCTGTCAGATTTTGGGGTGTATGGTTACGCACTTTACTCTTCTCGTAATTTTAGACAAGCGGTAGAGCTTGGCATTCGACACATTAAGCTTGCAGGACCTATTTTAAAGAAGTCTTTTTATATTCGAGATGATGTTGCCATTTTTGAAGGGCAGGACATTATTGCACTGGGTAAGCTTCTACCTTTAGTGTGCGAGTTTTGGTTTAGCTCCATGCAAACCTTAATTGAACGGGTGCTTGAAGGACCGTTTCAAGCGAAGAAGCTTTTATTACCATACCCAGCGCCTGACTATGCAGAAGAATATGAAAAAGTGTTTCATTGCCCAGTTCAGTTTAATGCTGGGGTAATGCAATGGCACTTTGATTTAAAGTGGCTCGATGTACCTTGCCCAAATGCCAACCCGATTACCGCAGACATGTGTAAGTCATTTTGTGAGCGGATGCTTGGTGCAGCTGAACTTGAAGAGCCTGAGTTGGTGAAAACAATCCGTTTAATATTATTGGATGGAACAGAACTTTTCCCATCAGCTCAAGAAATGGCTGAACGGTTACATATGTCAAAGCGTACCTTACATCGGCGTTTGGCAAGTTTTAGTCTGACTTATCAAGAGTTATTAGATGAAACTCGGCGCCGTCTTGCGGATGAATATTTGCGAGAGACAACTTTAACCATAGACGAGATTGCGGAGAGAATTGGCTTTTCGGACACTTCTAACTTTCGAAAAGCCTATCGTCACTGGACGGGCATTTCACCAAATGAGTATCGAATACAGTACCTAAATTAGAATCAGGTTTGTCGGTTATTTAAATCGAGAAAGTAACTTTTTCTGCAAAAATGGATTGCAGAGCAAGATGGCAAATAAAATAATAAATATACCGATAATGCTAAACAGATCCGGTAATTCATGCCAAAAAACAAATCCCCATATTCCTGCAAAAATAATGGCAATGTAATTCATGGGGCCAATTTGTCCTGCTGGCGCTAAGCTATAAGCATAAGACATAAACAATTGGCTAATATTAGCTAAAAGTCCTGCGGCAATGAGTAGGCTTAATTCATGCCAAGTGAAAATACGCCAATGCCAGAACATTGGAATAGAGGAAATCAAACTACCAAAAATACAGAAATAAAAAACGATACGTTCAGGCGGCTCTGTACTGGTTAAAGCTCTTACGGTGACAAAGGCCATTGCTGATAAAAAGCATGCACCCAAGCCAATAAAAGATAGTGCGTTAAATAAACCTTGGTCGGGTTTAGCAACAAATAAAACCCCAACGAGCCCAATAACTGCGGCAAAAATCATCGATTTGGTAATTTTTTCTTTTAAGAAAAGCCATGCAATGAGTGGAATAAAGATAGGAGATGAATAACTAAAAACCATGGCATTTGAGAGTTTTAAGTTCGCGATGGCATAGAAAAAACCATACATTGCGGCAAGACCCACTAAGCTTCGCCAAGTGTGCATCCAGAGTTTATCGGTTTTAATAAAGTCTAAACCCTGTTTAAACAGCATCGGAATAAAAATAAATAAACCTACTGCATTTCTAAAAAACACGACGGTCGCGTTGTCCACTGTTTGCGAAGCAAAACGAATGCATACCCCCATAATGGAAAATAATAATGCCGATGTCATAAGACAAAGCAGTGCTTTTCCAAGTTGAGTTGAGGGGAGATTTGGAGCAGTCTGATTTTGCATAGAGAAATACAGTTCTTAATTTTCGATGTTATTTTAGCAGTGATGTTAAGTTTTGGTGAAATGTGTCGTAATTAATATGGGAAATAAGAAAGATGAGGGGGATATGCCTCATCTTTTAAACCTTATTAGGTCACTGGTGCTGGGTTAAATATAGCGAGTGAGTTATGAATACCCCAACGGTCTGACCACGTTTGTTTTTCGCCACTCGCCACTTGTAAAATCAGTTCAAAAAGTTCCCAACCTACTTCTTCAATAGTTTTCTTTCCAATGGCAATATCGCCAGCACTGATATCAATCAGGTCATACCAACGGCTTGCAATATTGTTTCGGCTTGCCATTTTAATGACCGGCACTGCTGCCAGTCCATAGGGTGTACCCCGGCCTGTAGTAAAGACTTGAACCGTAATTCCAGATGCCATTTGCTGCGTACCACAGATAAAGTCACTCGAAGGCGTTGCCGCAAAAATTAATCCTTTTTTAGTCGGTCTTTGGCCTGGTGCGAGAACTTCTACAATCGGTGAGCGACCCGATTTGGCAATCGATCCCATCGCTTTTTCTACAATGTTATTCAGTCCACCTTTTTTATTACCCGGTGTGGTATTGGCACTTCGGTCTACTTGGCCTGCTGCTAAGTAGTCATCGTACCATTTCATTTCCCGAATTAGATCTTTGGCAACTTGTTCATTTGCTGCACGTGGAGTAAGTAGGTGAATACCATCGCGGACTTCCGTAACTTCAGAGAACATGACTGTACCGCCACATTGCACAATCAGGTCAGCTGCGAAACCAACGGCAGGGTTAGAGGTGACTCCAGAAAATGCATCACTCCCACCACATTGCATGCCTACAACTAAATTAGAAGCTGGAACTTCTTCTCGATTACGTTGATTAAGCTTTTCAAGATGTTGTTCTGCCACAGTTAAAATATGGTTCACCATACTTTCAAAACCATTATGACGTTCATCTTGTAACTGAATAATATCTTCATTTGCTAGAGGAATATATTTGTTTTCTTTAGGAATGTTTAAAAGTCGTTCGGGTTGCATTTTTTCACAGCCCAGACTCACAACCATAATTTCTCCACCAAAATTAGGGTTGAGTGCAAGATTATGAATTGTACGAATAGGAACAATTGCAGCGGGGGCATCGATTGCCACACCACAACCATATAAATGGTTTAATCCGACTACACCATCTACATTTGGATATTTTGGAAGTAAATCACGTTCAATAATTTTAACGACATAATCGACAATACCTTCAACACAGTTAACACTAGTTGTAATACCTAAAATATTCTTTGTGCCGACACTGCCATCTTTATTTTTATAACCTTTAAATGTATATCCGCTAAGCGTAGGGAGCTTTGGATCAGGACGAGTTGCTAACTCAAGATCATCTAGCTCAGGTGCCTCAGGCATTTGGGTAACGGCTTCATTTACCCATGAGCCTGCGGATAAATCTTTATTTGCATAACCAATAATTTCCCCATAACGAACAATTGCTTCACCTTGCTTTAATGACTTTAATAAAACTTTATGTCCCTGTGGCACATGATCAACCAAGATGAGTTGGTATTCTTCAATATGTGTAGAAGGTGGTAAACCGCCGTCATTCACTACAATGGCTACATTATCAAGAGGACTAATTTTTATGAGGAGAGGCTTCAGCATGATCGTTCCTTGTATACATTTGAAGAGAGGGCTATAACGCTTAATTTGTTTAAGCGTTATAGTGAAGCATTTTTAAGAGGTAGGTTTTAACTCGAAGCGCTGGATTTTGCCCACCATACAGAGGTAGCAAATAATTGCGATGACTGCATGTATGCCTACAAAAACCAGTGCACCATTGAAAGAACCTGTTGAGTTGATGATATAGCCAATCACAATAGGGATAACAATGCCCGCAGTATTGCCGAAGGTATTAAACAACCCACCCGATAAACCCACCATTTCTTTTGGTGCGACATCAGACATGACTGCCCAGCCTAATGCACCAAAACCTTTGCCAAAAAAGGCGAGCGACATAAACAACAAGATGGCTGTTTGCGAATCGACATAGTTACAAACCACAATACTGGTTGATAACAACATGCCAAAAATAATGGGAAATTTACGGGAAAAGGTTAGAGACTTGTTCATCTTGATAAGTTTATCGGAAATTACTCCCCCTAATACGCCACCAATAAATCCGCAAAGTGCCGGTAATACAGCCGCAAAACCAGCTTCTAAAATTGACATGTGGCGTTCTTTTACAAGGTAGACAGGGAACCAAGTTAGAAAGAAATAGGTTAAGCAGGTAATACAATACTGAGCGATAAAAATACCTAGAAGCATACGAGAAGAAAGCAGCTTTTTAATATTTTTAAAATTCATCTTGTTGTTTTCATCAGCAACTTTAAGCTGATTTTCACCCATGCTAGTAATAGCACCGCCTGCTTGTAAATATTTGAACTCATTTGAGTTAATAGTAGGGTGTTTTTCTGGGCTATAGATGACTTTTAACCAGATAAAAGCAATCACAATACCTAGTCCACCCATAATCCAAAACACAGATTGCCAATGAATATGGGCAACCAGCCATCCCATGAATGGTGCAAATATGACAGTTGCAAAATATTGAGCTGAGTTAAATATTGCTGCGGCGGTCCCACGTTCTTTGGTTGGGAACCATGCTGCTACAATCTGACTATTTCCTGGAAATGCTGGGCTTTCAGATAATCCAACCAAAAAACGTAAAAGAAATAATGAGGCGATAATGAGAGGAATAGAACCTAAAATATCAACAAAACCCAAGAGAATAGTGAAAAAAGACCAGAGCATGATGCTCCAGAAATAGACTCTTCGAGCACCGAACTTGTCGAGTAACCAGCCACCTGGAATTTGGCCAATAACATAAGCCCAGCCAAACGCAGAGAAGATATATCCCATGGTCACTGAGCTTAATCCCAGCTCTTGAGACATCGGGGCAGCAGCCATAGAAAGTGTTGCCCGATCACCGTAATTTAATGAAGTAACTAAAAAAATCATCGCTAAAATGTAATAGCGGGTTTTATTATGCTTCGCTCGTTGCTGATTTACAGCAGCAAGATTTGTTTGCAGATTATCCATATACAAACTCTTTTTAATAATCGACCTATTTGCATATCCGTGAAATAGGTGACGTCATGTCAAATTCATCGATAGAATAGATGAGAAAACGGAATTTTGTATCTACTCTATAGTCCTAGTTCTAAAACCGCGTCTTTAGATGTATGACATCATATGATTAAAAATATTATTTTGGCAAGTGGGACCGAAAAATAATTTTTATGTGGGTTTATATTGACAAGTTGTATGATGTCTTATAAGTTTTGGTGATGAAAAAATAGTATCAGAATGCCAAGGAGTATTTTAATGGCGACCTCTACACCTATCGTTAAATCAATTCGAGCAATTCCTGTTGCTGGACATGACAGCATGCTGCTCAATTTGAGTGGTGCCCATGGACCTTATTTCACTCGTAATATACTCATTATCGAAGATAACTCTGGAAATATTGGGGTAGGCGAAATTCCGGGCGGAGAAAAAATTTTAGCGACATTAAATGATGCTAAAGCCTTGATAGAAGGGCAACCGATTGGTGAATATAAAAATCTGCTTAAAAAAATTCAGCAAACTTTTGCTGATCGTGACAGTGGCGGACGAGGCAACCAAACCTTTGATTTACGGACCACAATTCATGTTGTAACGGCTTATGAGTCGGCTTTGCTTGATTTGCTTGGTAAGCATTTAAATGTGAATGTCGCAAGTTTGCTTGGTGAGGGTCAGCAACGTAGTGAAGTTGAGGTTTTAGGATATTTATTCTTTGTTGGTGATCGCAAACAGACATCTCTTGATTATGCGACCTCACCACATCTGAACCATGACTGGTACAAAGTCCGCCATGAAAAAGCGTTAACACCTGAATCAGTGCAGCGTTTAGCAGAAGCATCTTATGACCGTTACGGTTTTAAAGACTTTAAATTAAAAGGTGGTGTAT
Source organism: Acinetobacter oleivorans DR1 (assembly GCF_000196795.1). Classification (NCBI taxonomy): domain Bacteria; kingdom Pseudomonadati; phylum Pseudomonadota; class Gammaproteobacteria; order Moraxellales; family Moraxellaceae; genus Acinetobacter; species Acinetobacter oleivorans. The sequence goes on along the minus strand of NC_014259.1, from coordinate 2,944,314 downwards.
TACACGGAGAACAAGAAGCTGAAGCTGTTACAGCTATCGCTCGCCGTTTTCCAGAAGCACGTGTGACGCTTGATCCAAACGGAGCATGGTTTTTAGATGAAGCAATTGCTTTAGGCAAACATCTTAAAGGCGTGTTGGCCTATGCAGAAGACCCGTGCGGTGCAGAACAAGGTTATTCAAGCCGTGAAATTATGGCCGAGTTTAAACGTGCCACAGGTTTACCCACTGCGACCAACATGATTGCTACCGACTGGCGAGAAATGTCACATAGTATTCAATTGCAAGCCGTTGATATTCCTTTGGCTGATCCACATTTTTGGACATTGGAAGGCTCGGTTCGAGTTTCACAGCTCTGCAATATGTATAACTTAACGTGGGGTTCGCATTCTAATAATCACTTTGATATTTCACTGGCCATGTTTACCCATGTTGCTGCCGCCGCTGTAGGTAACGTTACGGCAATTGATACACACTGGATTTGGCAAGAAGGTACAGATCAGCTAACGAAAGCGCCGCTTGAAATTAAAGACGGTAAAATTCAGGTGCCAACAGCACCGGGACTTGGTGTTGAGCTGGACTGGGACCGAATTAATCAAGCCCATGAACTCTATAAATTAAAAGGTTTAGGAGCTCGTAATGATGCTGATGCGATGCAATTTTTAATACCAAACTGGTCATTTAATAATAAAAAGCCGTGTTTGGTTCGTTAATATTTTATCGATATCTTTGAAAAATTCGCTTTTTTAAGTTTTCTTAATGCTTTGCTGTCCATACGGGCAGCTTTTTTTTTATGTCTAAAGATTAGCTATAAAATTAAGAAATTTTAACTATATTTTATAAAACAAATAGTTAAGTTATTTTTGATAAAGAACTTTTATCTTTTTAAAAATTTTAGATTCCCAGAGGAAAAATATATTGATTAAAATAAAATTTATGATGTAAGATGTCTGACAACATAAACATGTATGGATATTTTCTAATGGATGCTCTTGAGTTAAAAAACATTGTTTCTGATGGCCTTCTTTCTTTTCCGGTTACTGACTTTGACCAAAATGGGGACTTTAACAAATCTTCTTATGCAAAACGTCTTGAATGGTTAGCGCCTTATGGTGCAAGTGCATTATTTGCTGCGGGTGGTACAGGTGAGTTTTTCTCGTTAACTGGAAGTGAATACTCTGACGTGATTAAAACAGCTGTCGATACTTGTAAAGGTAGTGTACCGATTATTGCTGGGGCAGGTGGTCCGACACGTCAGGCGATTGAACAGGCAAAAGAAGCAGAGCGCTTAGGTGCACACGGTATTTTGTTAATGCCGCATTACCTAACTGAAGCAAGCCAAGAAGGTTTGATCGAACACGTTAAGCAAGTATGTAACTCAGTAGACTTTGGTGTAATTTTTTATAACCGTAGCGTTTCAAGATTAAATCTCGATTCAATCCAAAAGTTAGCCGAGATGTGTCCGAACTTAATTGGCTTTAAAGACAGCTCTGGTCAAATCGATATGATGACGGCAGTGACCCAAACTATGGGCGATCGTTTGTCGTATTTAGGTGGCCTGCCAACAGCAGAAGTTTTTGCAGCGCCATATAAAGCCCTAGGTTGCCCAGTTTATTCATCAGCTGTATTTAACTTTATTCCAAAGACTGCAATGGAGTTTTATAACGCGCTTCGCAGTGATGACTTTGAAACAACCAATCGTTTGATTAAAGATTTCTTCTTGCCATTGATTAAAATTCGCGACCGTAAATCAGGTTATGCGGTAAGTATGATTAAAGCAGGTGCCAAAATTGTTGGGCACGACGCAGGTCCAGTGCGTCCACCATTAAGTGATTTAACTCACGCAGATTATGAAGATTTGGCTGCGCTCATTGCGACACTTGGCCCGCAATAATTCTATCTCTTTAGGCATTGGAGCTTTAAAATGAGTAAAAATAATGGTCAGCAATTTATTAATGGTCAACGCGTTGCTGCAAATACACCCGCTCTAGAAAGTGTGGGTGCAAAAGACTATCAACCAACTGGTTATGTTTTTAGTCAGGCAACAGTTGAAGAGGTAGATCAAGCTGCTCAAGCTGCGCATAACGCTTTTTTAGTTTATAGCCAAACTTCTCAAGAACAACGTGCCTCTTTTCTTGAAGAAATTGCTAGTCGAATTGAAGCATTAGGTGCGAACTTACAAGAAGTCGCTTCACTTGAAACAGGCTTACCACTTGCTCGCCTTCAAGGTGAAACCGGCCGTGTTACAGGTCAGCTACGACTGTTTGCTGAACTTTTACGCCGCGGCGATTTTTACGGTGCTCGTATTGATGTGGCATTGCCAGAACGTAAACCTTTACCGCGTGTTGATTTGCGTCAATACAAAGTAGGGGTAGGACCAGTTGCTGTGTTTGGTGCGAGTAATTTCCCTCTTGCATTTTCAACAGCTGGCGGTGATACCGTGGCTGCTTTAGCTGCAGGATGTCCAGTTGTGTTTAAAGCGCATTCTGGACATATGGCGACTGCTGAGCTTGTTGCAGAAGCCATTGAAAAAGCAATCGAAGTTTGCGATATGCCTAAAGGCACATTTAATATGATTTTTGGTGCTCGTATTGGCGCAAACTTAGTAGAACATCCACTCATTCAAGCAGCTGGTTTTACAGGTTCTCTTGAAGGCGGAATGGCGCTTTATAACATTGCGCAGAGTCGTCCTCAGCCAATTCCATTCTTTGCTGAAATGTCGAGTGTGAACCCAGTCGTGGTTTTATCTCAAGCGCTTAGTGCTCGTGGTGAACAAATCGCTCAGGATACGGTTGCCTCATTTAATATGGGATGTGGCCAGTTCTGTACAAAACCAGGGTTAATTTTAGGCGTACAAGGTCCTGAATTTGACAGTTTCGTAGCAGCTTTAGCTGAAAGCACAAAAAAAGCTGTGCCACAGGTCATGTTGAATCAAGGTACTTTAAAAAGCTACTGTCAAGGTATTGAAGCTCTAAACAGTGAAGCTGGTTTTGAAGTAGTTGCGACAGGTCAAGAGGCCGAGCTAGTTTCTCAAGCAAAAGCACATCTATTTAAAGCGGAACAATCTGTTTTACTATCAGGCAACCCAAAACTACAACATGAAGTTTTCGGACCGATGTCAATTGTGATTGGTGTAGAAGATGAGGCAACCTTATTAAAAGGAATTGACGCTTTAGGTGGCCAGCTTACGGCAACCATTATTGGTGATGACGCTGAATTATCTCAAGCAGGTGAGCTTCTTCATTTGTTAACAGGCAAAGCGGGTCGTGTATTGTTTAATGGCTTCCCGACAGGAGTTGAAGTGTCTGACGCTATGGTGCATGGTGGTCCTTTCCCTGCAACCAGTGATGCACGCGGAACTTCGGTAGGTACGGGAGCAATTGAACGCTTCTTACGTCCGGTATGTTTCCAAAATACGCCACAAGTATTATTACCTGATGCACTAAAAGACAGTAATCCGCTACAGATTACTCGTTTGATCAATGGGCAGTTAACTCAGACTCAAATTTAAAAATTGTGCAGCTCAATCAAAGGTATTGCGCTGCATATTTTTTAGCTTATTCAACGCATTATTAAATATTGAAATAAGCACAAGTTGCTTACTTTTTAAATATATGTGAGTGTTTGAAAAGGAAGATAAAATATTTTAATTTTAATAGCTTAGAGGCATAAAAACCGAATATGACTATCGTCTAAGTTTATAGTAAAATGAATTTTCTAATTTTTTCAACATTTCATGAGTTCTTCAGATTATGTCTAGTGCAATTAAACCTAGATCAACAAAAAAACTAAGCCAGATTATTGTAGAACAACTGATCGAAAAAATTCAGTCTGGAGACTTCCAAGTTGGAGAGAAAATTCCGACCGAACTTGAATTAATTGAAACTTTTGAAGTAAGCCGTTCTGTTATTCGAGAAGCAATCACTGAGTTGCGCTCTTTAGGGTTTGTCGAAACTCGTCACGGGATTGGTACTTTTGTAAAAGAGCAGACTATTGAACAGAATTTTTTGCTATCTAATGCCAGTTTAGAAACTATTAACGATATTGTTTCTTTACTTGAGCTTCGAATTAGCCTTGAGTCTGAAGCTGTTTTTTTAGCCTCTGAGCGCCGTAAGCAAATCCACATCGATAAAATGAAAGCTGCACTTGAAGACTTTGAACGTCATATTTCATCAGATGCAAATGATGGCACAGTAAAAGCTGATTATGATTTCCATATTGCCATTGCTGAAGCTTCTGAAAATCAATATTTCGTTGATTTTTTAAAGTATCTGGGTGAAAAAATTATTCCACGTGCACGCTTAAAATCTATTGAGCAAAGCCCTGAAAACCGTGAAGAATATTTAAAAGCGGTTCACCATGATCATGTCAATATTTATAACGCAATTGTCGATCAGGATGGTTTGTTGGCTCGACAAATGATGCGAGCTCATTTGTCTAAAAGTATTAAAAAGTTTAAGCAGTAAAACTTGAGCTAAGATTAAGATAAAAAAAAGAGAGCTTATTTAAGCTCTCTTTTTTTTATAGGATGTTATTTACAGCTAAAGTTTTCAGCCTTTTCACTATCGCCTTGACCATTGTAGCGGGCAATGAGTGGGTAAGGACAAAGTGGGCGGGTGCGGTCTGGTGCCCAGTCTTGTGGAAGTTCAGTATTCACTTGACCACTCGGGTTACCTGCGCCGCGTGCAGTTGCAATGATTTTGTCAGGTGATTGACCATATTCCACCCAGTTAACTAAAGCAGTCAATGCATCAAATTGGTCGGTCGCTATGCCATCACGGGTATGGTTCATGCCCGGAACTCTAAAGAAACGTGCGAATTCAGGTGCTGTACCTTTTGCATCATTTTTATAGTGTTGTAGCAGTTGATCGTACCAATTTTGAGTGTCATCTACAGAGAAAACACCGTCTGCTGTGCCTTGTACCACAATCATTTTTCCACCATGATTACGGAGTTTATCCAGATTCAATTCATCAGGCGGCATCATGAATGACATGGAGCTTTCAGTGTATACATCATTGGTTGCCGATAGTTTTGGATAGTCGGTGTCGAAGTTAAAATTAAAGGCAAATTGTCTAGAATTTTGAGTCACAGTTGGGTCTGGTGGAACCTGAAAAAGAATTCCAACTGCAACTGGGTCTCGTGCTGTTCCCACCGAAGATTCGAATTTCCAGCTTGCCCAGTTACTGCCGACTAAACCGGGGTCGAAAGGCTGGGTTGCATAGAGCGCTTGTCCAGCCGAATTTACAGGACCTCGGTAAATGTTGGCTAATACATCAATTTGTTCGGCGCTCAAACAAGTACCATCTCTTGTGCTTGAACAAACGGGTACATGTTGGCGAATATCAAAAGCCGTACGGCAAGCCTCGACATCTTGAACCAAGCCATCTGCAACACCGTCTAAAGCATCGCATCGATCTAAAATCGCTTTTGCTATAACTTTACGCTCTGAAAGGGTAAGAGCCGTACTTAGGTCATTTTCATCTGTTGCGACACGACGAAGCTGCTGCGCTGTGTAGAGTTGAGCCGCGGCTGCACGAGGTAAATGAAAACCCGGTGTACTTGCCAAAATTCCATCATATTGGTCGCCCAAACGGGTTGCAGCAATCATGGCATGACGCCCGCCGTTTGATGTGCCACCTGCATAGGAGCGATCTGGCAATTTACCATATGCTGTTTTAATTAGATTTTTTGCCATAGGCGTGAGTTTGGTAATTGCGCCATAGCCATAGTTAATTCTGGCTTGAGGGTCTAAACCAAACATTGGATTTTGTGAAGCATTATGTCCTGCATCGGAAGAAATAACAGCAAAACCATCATGTAGAGCATTGGTCAGTGGACCACCGCTGCCGACCTGACCTGTTGCAGGTACTAAGTTACCATCGGTTCCACCATTACCTTGATAGAGAAAACGGCCGTTCCAATCTATTGGTAGGCGCATTTCAAAACCAATTTGATAAGTTTGTCCATCGATAGGGCTTACACGTTGGTCCATATATCCTTTGAGCAAACAATGAGCGCCAATTGGTTTGTTGGCTACAGTTAATGTGCCTGCCTCTTGAAGAGTGGCTGAGCTAATCACGGTATTGTTGTATTGAAATCCGAGTAAGTCTGAACAGCTTCCTGTCATTTTTACACCCACAGCAGGAGACAACTGAGGCGGTTTGGTTGTTGAGGGAGCCGATGTGTCATCATTATCACTTCCACAGCCTACCAAAGCGCCAAGCATGGCAAGCACTAAAGCGGAATGGGTTAAAATTCGTTTATTGTTGGTGTAATTCATTTATTCATATCCTTATTGAATGAATGTTTGCAATTAATCTAAAACCAGAAAATTAGCTGTGCTTCGTGCAATCATTTTGTTGTTTTGCCAAGCTTCACTTTCGAGATTCAGTACGGTTTTGCCTTGTTTAATGAAACGGCATTTTGTAATGACTTCGCCTACAGCACAGGGTCTTAAAAAATCCATCGTTAAGTTGATGGTGGTAGCTGGTTTACGGTCATTGGCGAGATATGCAAAAAGTCCCATCACGTCGTCAAGCATGGCGCAGATCATGCCGCCTTCAACGGTGCCGCGTGGATTGGTAAAGCTTTCTAGTGCCGTGTAGTGGATAGTGAGTTCAGTGTTTTTGTCATTCCAATGGATATTATGTCCACCCAAATGGTGGTGGATGGGCGGTAAGTGTTCTAAAGTTTTTTGATCCATAATGAAGCGTTCATCCTTTTTGTAAGTGTTATAAAAATTATTATTTCAGGGTATAGGCATCATAAATAACCGCTTTGCCCAAGCGCATTGCACTACCTACTGCAACAGTCTGATTAAGCCATGAATATTTTGGTGAGCTGGTTTCAAACTGCATGGTAATTTTGAAATAGTAATTTTTCGGGTCGATATCTTTGCCTTGAGCAAGCTGTTTTAACGTTTCTGCCGAGCCATGTCGGTAACCTTTGGTTTGAAGATAAATGAGTGCACCGTCATCGGTTTCTAACAAATATCGCGTATCAATAATGGCTAGTCCTTTACTATCGACTATTTGCCAATCTGCGCCATTATTTAAAATGCGGCCTTTAAGCGATTTCCCTTCAAATGTTCCACCTGTAATAGGAATAATTCGGCGTTTACCAGCATCACTGGTTGTGCCTAATTCCCAAACAGGCGCATTTAAATCCACACTAAATTTTGCTAAAGGCTCTAGCTGAATGGGCGGTGGGCTATATTGAGTTTCGGCATGAGTCAGGGCAATCAGACTCATTCCGCAGAGTAGCGTTACAACTTTCTTCATGATGAATTTTCCGAAATAAAAAGAGGTTCTATGTGTGACAGAACCTCTCGTTTTGAATTATTTAAATTTCCATGTGTAGTCAATGTTGATGCGGGTTTCGTTTACAGGTTTGATGTTGGCTGTAGAGAGCATGTTGTTGTCATAAATGGCATAACGCGCGCGTAGCCCTAGATTTTTTAACCAGCCACTTTGAACCGTGTAGCCTAAATCAAAGTCTGTTTCGCGTTCTTTTAGATTGGTCCCACCTAAGTTGGGTGCATAAATATTGTGACCTGTGGTGTAACGAGTCATGAAACGTAAACCCGGCACATAATCTTTAAAGTCGTATTCATAGCGGAAGCTATAGGCTTTCTCTTTTGGGTTTAAAAACTCGCCCGGCCATGTGTCTATGAGAAGCCCAGTTTCACCACCAGTCAAATACGGAAACGCGGTGTCGCCGTGATGTTGGAAGGTTCCAAAAATAAATTTATGGTTTTGATGTTTAAGTTCGAAATGCGCATGATAAAGATCATTATCGACTAAGCCTGCTTTTGCTTGTCCGTCATCTCGGCTACGGTAATAGCGTAATTGCGAGCTAAGATTAGTGGTGTCATTAATTTTATGTTGGTGTAGGGCACCGACCATGGTCTGGTTATAAAGATCATCAACATCCATGTAAAAAGCGGTGAGTTTGATTGTTGGATCAAGCTGATAGTTTCCACCTAAATAATAGAGACCATCAGTTTCAGCACTTTTAAATCGTCCATTCACCCCTGAAATTTTAATTTTTTCATAGTTGGTCGAATCCCGATGATTCACTTTATCGAGGTAAGCCGCTTGTAAATCAAAATCTTTAATATCTTTACTGGTCAGTGAAATGCCTCGATAGGTTTGAGGAAGCAAACGAGCAGGTGAAGCCACTAACACCGGATTCATTGGCATGAGCGTACCAATACGTAGCTCGGTCTGGCTCATTTTCGCTTTTGCTGTGACACCAATTTCGCCATAAGAGTCAGCAGGTTCATTAGTACGCGTGTCTCTAGGTAAGTTTCCTGTACCACCATGTTCTGCGTCGGCATCGAGTTTAAAACCCGCCGTTGCAAGCACATCCAGCCCAAAACCAACAGTCCCTTCGGTATAACCTGAGTTGGCTTTAAGAATAAAACCTTGTGTCCAGTCCTTGGCAGCAGGGTAAGCAGATTGCTCTTGGTAGTCGCGGTCAAAATAGAAATTTCGTGTGGTGAGTTCTACTGAGCTGTTGTCAATAAAATTGCCAGCCCACACTGAACCAGAGAGCATGAGGGTAGAGTACATCCATAATTTCGACATAGCATTTCTTCCTGAAATAACATTTTTTGTTTTCAATAAGGCTTAGTTGTTGTGTCAGCCTTGTTTGGTTTTTAAATCGAATTATTTTCCGAGCAGTTCTCGGGCCACGATTTCTTTCATAATTTCATTGGTTCCCCCATAAATTTTTTGTACCCGCGCATCGACAAAAAAGCGTGAAATCGGGTATTCCTGCATGTAACCGTAGCCACCAAAAAGCTGAAGTAATTGATCAATCACTTCACATTGAGCATCGGTAATAAAGCATTTCAGTGCGGCAACTTGAGTGACGCTTAACAGGTGTTGTTGATACAGCGCTGCACATTGATCTACAAAGGCTTGTGCGGCTTTTGCTTTGATTTGAGCGTTTGCGAGCACAAAGCGTGTGTTTTGCATTTGACTTAACGGTTGTCCGAAAGCTTTACGTTCCAAAACATAGTCTTTAGTAATTTCAATAGCCCCTAAAATTGATCCCAAAGCCATCATAGAAATGCTCAAACGCTCACGCGGTAACTCTTGCATTAAATAAGCAAAACCTTGTCCCTCTTCACCCAAACGCTGAGTTGTAGGCACACAGACATCATCAAAAAACAGTTCGGCTGTATCTTGGGCATGCAGCCCGATTTTTTGTAATGAACGGCCTTTTTTAACGCCATCTAACGCAGCATCGACTAGAAAAATCGAAATGCCTTTTGCTTTAGCTTGCGGATCAGTTTTCGCAACCAGAACGATCAGATCGGCATGCAAACCATTTGAAATAAAAGTTTTTGAACCATTAATACGGTAATGATCATTTTCTAAAATCGCTTGAGTGCGTATGGCCTGTAAGTCTGAACCAGCATTCGCTTCGGTCATGGCAATTGCAGTGACGACTTCACCTGTCACCATTTTCGGTAACCAATAGCGTTTTTGCTCTTCAGTTCCAATATTTTGCAGGTAAGGAGAGACCAACTCATTTTGCCCGCCAATGGCAACCGCTAAAGATGCAAAACCAGCTTGAGCAGTTTCTTGAACCAACATGAGTGAGTAGTGCACAGGAGCGCCATAGCCGCCATATTCTTCGGGTACATCGACGCACAAAAAGCCATTTTCCCCAAGACGAAGCCATAGGTCACGTGGGATGAGGCCATCGTATTCCCATTGTTCATAATACGGAGCAACCTGTTCTTTTAAGAATCTGCGATAGCTGTCCCGAAATAGTTCAAATTCTGTATCGTGTGGCATGTTGAACCTTTTTTAGGCAAAAGTGAGGCTGTAGCTCAAACCGAAATTTGAGCTTTCTTTTCTATTTCAATTGCTTATTGCTTTAAGGTGGGCACCCGAATAATCAGTGGGTTATCATTCTGCTTTTGATAAAGCTCATCAATTAAAGCAGCACGACGCTTGGTAATATTGCCTTGATTAAGGTTGCCTTTATCGGTCACTTCACCTGCATCGAGTTGAGGTGGCTCGGTCATTAAATAAAGCATGGAGACTGTATTTGAGCTACCAGTCGCATCTTTATTAAAGGTCGTTAAAAATTGGCGGAACCATTGCTGGACTTTAGGGTGCTGTAGTATCTCTGTTGGAGAATGTTCGCCCAGCTTAAGGCCAGCTTGTTGAGCACAAGCATCTAGTTTTGGAAAAATCAAAAAGCCAACCGCATTCAGGTTTGAACCTGTAATACAAACATCTTGAACCAGTAAATTACCTTGAATGAGTACTTTGTTGCGTAGTGTGCCCACATTCACAAAAGTGCCTGTATTGAGTTTAAAGTCTTCAGCAATTCGTCCGTCGTACATCAGGCCTTTAGTTGGATCATTCACATCGACCAAACGAACAGCATCGCCAGTGTGGAAAAAGCCTTCATCATCAAAAATAGTACTTTGCTGGTCCGCTTTTAAGCGCCAATAGCCTTTCATGACATGTTTGCCACGAACACAAAACTCAAGTTTGTCACCACATGGAACCAGCTTAATTTCACACCCCGGAGCAGGGTAACCAATAAAGCCAGCCATCACCCGTGGACCAGTGGTAAAAGCACAAGAGGGAGCTGTTTCAGTCATGCCCAAGCCGCTCATGATGCGAATTTTTTCTCCGCAATGTTGCTGAGCAATTTTATCGAGTCTGTTCCAGCCCGCTTCGGAAAGCGCTGCACCTGCAAAGAATAGAATTTTAACTTTGGCAAAAAAGCGGTCTCTTAATTCTTCATCTTTTTCTAAAGCTTCGGTGAGTTCTTCCCAACCTTTTGGCACATTTAAATAAACTGTCGGAGAAATTTCTTTCAGATTACGAATGGTTTCATCAAATTTTCCTGCAACGGGTTTGCCGTCATCAATGTAAATGGTACCGCCGTTATAGAGCGCAATACCGACATTGTGACTGCCGCCAAAGGTGTGGTGCCAAGACAGCCAGTCGAGTAGGACAGGTGGCGTTTCTTCAAACTCAGGGAAAGTCTGCAACAACATTTGCTGATTAACACACAGCATTAAATGCGTGGTCGGCACAGCTTTAGGGAGTTTGGTTGAACCTGATGTAAATAAGAATTTGGCAATTTGGTTTTCATCAAGGGTTTGGTAAAACTCTTGAACATTTGAAACAGGCGTATCTAAAAGCGATTGAAAAGATGTGCAGATCTGATCGCCCACAATCCCTTTATTGGTCACCACTTCAATGTCAGGTGTAATACATGCCTGAATGGCTTTGGCAAAAGCTTGTCCATCGCTGGCATAGACCATACCAGGTGTAAGCACTTCAAACACATGTTTAAGTTTGCCAAAGTCTTGAGAAATTAGAGAGTAGGCGGGTGAAATAGCAGAGAAAGGCACGCCTGCCAGCATGGCAGCCATAGACAGTGTTAAATGTTCGAGATCATTACCACTTAAAATAACCAGAGGTCTTTCTTGGCTTAACTTACGTTCATGTAATGCCTGAGCAATGTGCCATGCACGTTGTAAAACTTCTGCATAACTCAGTTTGACCCATTCACCTTGAGCATTGCGTTTTGCTGCAAAAATATGGTCTGGTTTGGTTTGTGCAAAATGAATTAACCGATCTGTCAGTTTTTGTGGATACGGTTTTAATTGCTCTTTTGGGCTGATATAGAGCGTGTCATCTTTATGGTGATAATGAATATCATGTTGCCCTAATTTTACGAACCGTTCGCGGTCTTGTGATTGAGTGGCATTCATTTGCATTTCTTTCACTCCATGGAAAGCGCATCACTGCGCTTTATTTTTTTGCATCATGCAATTTTTATTTAATATGTTGTTGTCTGCATTACCCTGACTAAATCGGGTAATGACGTGATTGGGTTTGAATGGTAATCCAGCGTAAGTCGGTAAATTCGGCAACAGAGACTTTACTACCAAAACGTCCGTAACCACTCGATTTGGTTCCGCCAAATGGCATTTGAGCTTCGTCATGTACGGTTGCGCCGTTAATGTGACAAATACCCGAGTCAATCTGTTGAGCGACTTCTAATGCCTGTGAAATATTTTGGCTAAACACTGCTGAAGAAAGACCGAACTCGCTGTCATTTGCCAGTGCTATGCCTTCTTCAATGCTTGAAAAACGTTGAACTGTGCATACAGGCCCAAATGATTCTTCGCGGTAAAGCAGCATGTCAGGTTTAATATTGAGCACCAGCGTCGGTTGCATGGTGGTGTCTTCAATATGAATACCTAAAGGTAAGTCAGCACCTTTGTTTTGAGCATCTTCCAACAAATGCTGAATACGGTTTGCAGCGCGGCGACTTTCTAAAACACCGAGTACATTGTCTTTTGAGGTTGGATTACCTGCTCGAATAGAGCGAGTTTTTTCAATCAGTTTTTCAATAAATTGGTCGGCAATTTTGTCTTGAACCAAAACACGTTCGGTCGACATACAAATTTGCCCCTGATTAAAGAATGCTCCAAAAGCGACTGCATTTACGGCTTCATTAATATCAGCTTCATTTAAAACCACGACAGGCGCCTTACCACCCAATTCAAGTAAAACAGGTTTTAAATATTTGGCAGCAGTCTCGGCAATAATTTTTCCGACTTTGGTTGAACCCGTAAAATTAATACGCTTCACGGCTGGATGAGAGACTAAACGCTCCACGATTTGTGGTGCATCTTCAGCGGCATGCGTAATTACATTCACCACACCTTCGCCAAGACCTGCTTCATGTAACACTTCACCAATGAGACGATGTGTTGCTGGACAGGCTTCCGATGCTTTTAATACAACGGTGTTGCCACAAGCCAAAGGCATAGCAAGCGCACGTGTTGCCAAAATGACAGGGGCGTTCCAAGGTGCAATGCCAACAATCACACCACAAGGAACTCGCACACCCATTGCAAGATTGCCCGGCACATCTGACGGAATGAGGCTTCCGTCAATTTGTGTGGTCATGGCTGCGGCTTCACGTAACATGTTGGCAGCAAGGTGAACGTTAAACCCATACCATGTTGCAGTTGAACCTGTTTCTTGCATTCCAGTTTCAATGAATTGCTCAGTCTTTTGGTCCATTAAATCGGCTGCTTTTAATAAACGTAAGCGACGTTCCGTAGGCGAGAGTTTCGACCATATTTTAAAAGCTTGTTGTGCCGAGTCTATTGCACGATCAACATCTTCCAATGTTGCAGCAGCAGCTTTAGTTGCCACTGATCCATCAATGGGGCTAATACGCTCAAAAGTTGCCTGATTTGATGCATCAACAGATTGACCGTGAATAAGTAACTGTACATTTTGCATGGGTTGTGTCCTTACATTGCCATTAGAGAATCAAAAGTTAACCAGTACGTTTATAGCTCTGTAAACCCGGTTTAATTGATTTTTCATCTAAAAATTGTTTCAAACCTTCTTGGCGACCATTTTCTGTATCACGGTGGATACATTGATCAAGTTTGGCATATAAGTAGTCTTCGTTTTGATCCCAAGTCAGTTCACGACAACGCTTAAATCCATTTTTAGCGGTACGAAGAACCACAGGGTTTTTCTCAAGTAGACAGTTTGCAAGCTCAGTCACTTCAGCTTTTAGCTGTTCAAGCGGTACACTTTTGTTCACAAGGCCCATGGTTTCAGCTTCTTTACCACTAAAGGTTTTACCCGTCATGATGTAGTACAAAGAGGCACGGTGACCAACAGTGTCTGCCATTGCTTTGCTTACAAGGTTACCCGGTGGGATACCCCAGTTAATTTCAGATAAACCGAAAGTTGCTTCATCTGCTGCAATTGCGAGGTCACAAGCCACTAAAGGTGAGAAACCGCCTCCAAAGCACCAGCCGTTGACCATAGCAATGGTTGGTTTTGAATACATGCGAAGAAGTTGCCACTGCCAACGGCATGAGTCGCGGCGGATACGCTCTTGATAAATTTCAGGCTGCGTATCGACTTCACGGAAATATTCCTTTAAGTCCATGCCTGCTGTCCAAGAATCGCCTGCACCTGTCAACACAAGCACACGTGCATTTTGATCAAGTTCTATCGCTTCAAGTACATCAATCATTTCACGGTTGAGTGTTGGGCTCATGGCATTTTTCTTTTCTGGGCGGTTTAGTGTTACCCATGCAATTCCATCTTCAACTTTAACATCTACTGTTTCCCAGCGGTTTTCATAACTCATCTTCATACTCCTTGAATGATTTTTAGCTGTTCTGGGATTTAATTTAATATCAGTTAAACTTACATTCAAGTCTTTTTTATAAAATTTCATAAATATTTTATAATTCATTGTATTTTAAATATTAATTAATTTTATTGTTGATTTAATATAAAAATATGTTGATTTTTTAGTAAGTTTAACTGATATTTTTGGTGTGTTTAAACAATAATACACAAAGGGCTAAATGGAACGACTAGTCAATAAGGGATAACACAATGGAAAAGATATTAGGACAGTCTGCAAGGGCAAAAATCACGTTGCTATTATGCTTTGCAATAGCAATTTTTGAAGGTTTTGATCTTCAGTCAATGGGGGTAGCCGCTCCAAGAATGCGGGCTGAGTTTATGTTGGACAATGGCCAGATGGCGTGGGCATTTAGTGCTGCAATTTTAGGAACACTACCAGGTGCCATATTGGGTGGTAGATTTGCCGATATTGTCGGGCGTAAGAAAATTCTGATTTTTAGTATTTTACTTTTTGGAATAATGTCTTTGCTAACGGCATATGCTGCTAACTTTAGTTTGCTGTTACTCATTCGTTTTTGTACTGGTTTAGGAATGGGTGGGGCACTTCCAATGATGATTACACTGGCATCTGAAGCTGTACCTGATAAATATAAAGGTACCGCGGTGAGTATTATGTACAGCGGTATTCCTTTTGGTGGGTTACTTACTTCTGTCGTTGCTATGTCGTTGGCAGGTGATGCAGAGTGGCGTCATATTTTCTATATTGGTGGTATCGCGCCAATTTTACTCATTCCACTGATTATGCGTTTTTTACCTGAGTCAAATGATTACCTGCAACGTAAAGGTCAAGCGCAAAAAACGACGCCATTTTTGGAAGTTTTATTTGCGAAAGAACGTCGTATGTCGACCATTCAGCTTTGGGTCAGTTTTTTCTGTACGCTCGTTGTACTGTATTTCTTGTTGAACTGGTTGCCGTTACTGATGGGCGCGCAAGGCTTATCGAAACTTCAGGCAAACTATGTACAGATGGGCTACAACGTTGGTGGAATTTTAGGTTCAATCCTGATGGGTGTATTACTTGATAAATTGCGCATGAGCTTTGTGATTAAACTGATTTATCTCGGCATTTTATTTTCGCTTTGTTGTCTAGCGATATCCCCAACCGTTGCTTTACTTGCACTTTCGGCAGTGGGCTGTGGTTTATTCATTGTGGGCGGACAATCGGCGTTGTACGGTTTGGCTGCCATGTATTATCCAACCGAAATGCGTGGAACAGGTGTAGGTTCAGCGGTTGCGATCGGGCGTATTGGTTCTTTTGCAGGGCCTTTAATGGCTGGTTTTTTACTCTCGCTTGGACAAAGCTCGACCATCGTGATTGGTTCAAGCATCCCAGTGATTTTAATTGCAGCGATCTCTGCATTACTTCTTGTCAAAAAACCTAAACAGCCTGTACATTTAGTACAAAGCTCAGGTGCTCGCTAAGTTTTAACGAAAGTATGGGGTAGATCCTCATACTTTCACTACAGATTTTCTTATGATGATTGAAAGGTTATGGTACGTTCGAATTCAGTTCAAAAAAAAGTAGAAGATGAGCCTAAGTTAAGTTACATGATTGCTCGTGTTGACCGAATTATTAGTAAACATTTAACAGAACATTTAAAAGAGCTTGAGATTACCTTGCCGCAATTTACTGCGCTTTCTGTTTTAGCTTCAAAAAGTAATGTATCCAATGCTAAGCTCGCTGAGCGGTCTTTCATTAAGCCGCAATCGGCCAACAAAATTTTGCAAGATTTACTGGTGAATGGCTGGATTGAGAAAAAACCGGACCCAACCCATGGCCGCCGTATTTTAATTACCCTGACTGAAAGCGGTGTTGATAAGCTAAATAAATGCAATGAAGTGGTTTTAAAAGTTGAAGAAAAAATGCTTGAAGGCATTGATATTAACTTGGCTTATTTAATCCGTAATAATCTCGATATTATGGTCAATAATCTTAAAAACCTTTGATAAAAGGTAGTTTGCAATTTAATTTTTTAAAATCTACAAAAATGCTTAAGCACTGATTCACACAGAAAATTTATTTCATTTTACAAATGAACTTGCTAGCATCGAAGTGACGTTTTTGGTGATGTGTGGCAGCGAATGTCTTCAGGACAACAAGTTTTACTTAAACTAAGAAAAATGATTATTTCAGGGGAACTTGAAGGCGGTGCCAGAATTGCCGAAATTCCGACTGCCGAGTTACTTGGTGTTTCAAGGCAGCCTGTTCGTATTGCCTTTCGCTTGCTCGAGCAAGAAGGCCTCCTCATTAAAAACCCAACTCGTGGTTACACGGTTCGTGAAATTTCAGAACAACTTGTTCATGATGCGCTTGAAGTGCGTGGTGTGCTCGAAGGATTAGCTGCGAAAACTTTGGCAGAACAAGGCTTAAGTGAAGAGCAGAAAAAGACGCTACAACATTGCATTCAAGAAACTGAAAAACTATTTAATGATAAAGACGAGTTTGGCGATGCTGAATTAGAACGTTATCACCATTTTAATGTCATTTTTCATGACACCATTATTGAGGGCGCACAAAACGTTGCCCTCATACAAGCCTTAGCGAAAAACAACCAATTGCCGATGGCTTCTGCTCAAGCCATTACCTATGACCAGAACCGAGCTTTGTCAGAATATCGTCGTTTGCACTATGCGCATTTACAGCATTGTTCGATTTTCGATGCATTGGTAAATCGTCAGGCAGGGCGTGCTGAAACGTTAATGCGCGAACACAGTAGTGTGGTGATTTTAGGTGAAACCCTAAGAAATGTTCTCAGCGCTTAAAGTGAAAAGTTCCTTTATTTTTGAATAAAGGAACTCAAATATTAAAGTTCAATCACAAGGTTTTTAGTTTTTGCACGAGAACAGCAGGGCGTAAATTGGTCATTTAGTGCATGTTCTTCATCGGTCATAAACATATCTCGATGATCTGGAGTGCCTTCTACTATGCGGGTAATACAGGTACCGCAAATACCTTGTTCACATGAAACTGGGATATCAAAACCATTTGCAATTAATGCCTCAGTAGCAGTTTGCTCTGGTAATACTTCAATTCGACGGCCCGTACCTTTAACTTCAATCGTAAAAGCTTCATCGTTAGATGTATCTACTTTTTGAGCGACAAAATGCTCTTGATGTAACTGTTCGCTGTGCCAGCCAGCTTGTTCGGCTGAGCTCATGACAAACTGCATAAACCCTGTAGGCCCACATACATATAAGTGTTTATCTAGTGAACTCTGACCTAAAACCTCTGCCATATTACATTCGGTATCTGGCTGATCTTGAATATGAAAATGAACTTGATCACCAAAGTGCTCGGTTAAATTGCCATAGAAGGCAATCATTTCATGACTACGGACAAAGTAGTGCAATTCGAACGGAATATTGACTGACTTAAGTCGATACGCCATCGATAAAATGGGGGTAATGCCAATACCACCAGCAAATAAAACCGCCTGCTTTGTTTGAGGATGAATCTCAAATAAATTACGTGGTTCACCAATCTTTAAATGATCACCTTCACGATATTCAGTATGGATACAACGTGAACCACCGCGTGAGTTAGCATCATGTAAAACACCAATTACATAACGATGCTTTTCACTGCAACAATTTGAAAGTGAATATTGACGGGTTAGGCCGTTTTTAAGATGCACATCAATATGGGCACCTGCTTCAAAATTCGGTAGCGCTGTGCCATTTGCCGCAACCAATTCAAAGGCACGAATGGTCGGGGTGAGCTGGTGAATTTTTTGAATAATAACGTCCATGTTCATGCTCCTTTAAATAATCCGAATGTTTGGAAACTTCTGAGCGGACGTTTCAGGACGTGTTTTATTTTCTTCGGCAAGTAGTCGCTCAATCACCTTACGAGACTGTACACCGCCTGCGTCGATGTTGAGCATGAGTAACTTGCGATGTGGATTGTTTAAAATATTTTGCTGTTGTTGCTCCAGCATTTCTAAATCTTCAGTAAAGATTTTGCCTTGGCCTTCACGAATTTGATCGGTGAGTTCAGCATTGTCAGGTTGGAAGTTACGTGCCATTCCCCAGAAATACCAGTGCGAGGTTTCGGTTTCTGGCGTAATAAAATCGACCACGATTGAGGAAACTTTTTTGTCTTTTGGTGCGTGATAACCACCATGTCCAGCATGCGCTACACCTACTTCAATGTGGACATTACTTGGCGCAAAGAAGTGGCAACGTTGCCAACGGTCAACAGGTACATCATCAGCCAAATGATTGCCGCGGAGAGCCATTTGCCAAAATGGGGGCGCGATCACATTTTCCATATAGCGTTCGGTAATGACATGGTCGCCGTCAACTTTAGTGACAGGCAAGGATTCATCAATCTCTTTTTGTCCGATGCTGCTTGAGTGAACATAGGTCTCGTGGGTTAAATCCATCAGGTTATCGACCATCAAGCGATAGTCACACTGAATATGAAATAGGCCTCCACCATAGCTCCATTCAGCATGATCTGCCCATTCTAAAGTTGGCAGTTTTGTTTCATCTGCTAAAGCTTTCTCGCCCGGCCATATCCAAATAAAACCGAACTTTTCAACAACTGCATATGATTTGTTGCAAGGAAAACCGTTAACACGTTGAGCTGGCATTGAAACGGTCTTTCCGTCACAACCCATGACTAGGCCATGATAACCACATACAAGGTTGCCATCTTCTACATAGCCAAGTGAAAGTGGGGCACCGCGATGGGGACAAAAATCTTCAACGGCTGCAACTTGGTTTTCTTTACCACGATAAAAAACAATTTTTTCACCACAAATAGTGCGACCTAGTGGTTTGTCTTGGATTTCTTCTGGACGGCAGGCAACATACCAAGCATTTTTAATAAACATTTGTGACGACTCCTTATCACTTATTGGATCCAATTTATAATAAATAAAAATATTGGTCAATTGATAAGCAGTATATTTTTTAAAAAATATTGATCTTTTAATTTGGTTATTTTGTATATTTTTAATTGCTATTAAAGACTTTTGTATTTACTTTGAATTTTAGAGGCTAAATTTTTATTCATCTTAATTTGGATCCATAATGGCTGTGGTTAATCCATTATGGGAGTGTAGAGATTTAGAAATTAACCGTGTAGTGAAGCATCATGCGCTGTTCATTCAGACTTTTGCCATGTTTGGTGTCGTAGTTAATATTTAAGAAAAGAAACTTAAGATTTTTAATCCAAGCATTTAGGTCGTACTGAATCAACACATTACTTTCTTGCTCAAAATCATTTTGATTCATGGTTTGAAATGAATCGCCATAAATATATTTATAGGTCACTTTTAGGCCCTTGATATAGTCTTTAAAGTCATACGAGGCAACGAAATGATAAGATTTTTCATCTGCTTTGGTAAACGCGCCTAAGGTCCAGTTCACCATGTGCGGGATGGGCATATTGTCGAGTTTTGGAATACCATCTTTGCCAAAGTTTTCTTGATAGCCAATTCCAGTTGTAAAGTTTCCATGTTTAATGAAATGCATGGCCCCTACAGATGTATTGTCATATTCGCCAAGTTTTGATTTGCCGACATCATCGTGGCGAAACACACGTAATTTTGTAGTGTGCTGTTTTGTCCATTGATAATCAAAAGCAAAGTAACTTTGATTGATGAGGTCAGTTAAATAGCCATTATAAAATTTCCAATTATATTGAGGCGTTTTCCCATCCCATTGGAAAAAGTAAAGCCCATCAGATTCATGTTTTGAGATGGCAAGTTTGTGGTAGTCCTCCTCATTTTTTGGCGAATAACGGTTAATCAAACCTAGCTCGAAATTTTGTTGTGGTGTCTTATATTTTAATTCCAAGCCTTTATAGTTCACTCGTAATTGATGTGTATCCACTTGTGGTGTAAGTGGTGAATCGGGAGTGATTTCACCTACATTCATGCGAAAGTTTTGATATTCAACTCCAGCACCTAATCCATATTTAACTTGGTCTTGCGCTTGTTTCTTGGTGTTAGGGTCAAAGGGTATGACCATATCATTGGTGTGTTGGTCGTTACTTAGGCGATAAGCATATTGGATGCTTGGATTGAGGTGTAGTTGAACCTCATTAAGTTTGGTTGACCAGTCGCCACGATACATTAAGCCTTGGCTCAAGCTATGAGTATCGGGGCTAATGCCATTTTCATATTGTCTGTCGAAGTTAAATGTTTTGAGTGTGAGTGTATTTTGAAAATTAACATCTACTTCACTGTGAGCTAAACAGCAGGCAAGGGTTGTCCCTGAGAATAAAATCCCATAAATAAAAATATGCTTCATTTTTAAATCCGTTTAAAAGCGTTTTACTGTTCTAAATCCGACATGGCTTGTGGCAAGGTCGAGTTCTTGTGGATGCCTCGCGGCAGCACGATAACGCGCGCAATAGTTGGTTGCGCATAAATAAGATCCACCTTTAATCGTGTATTGCAAAATCTGTTCGTGACTTTGCCGATATTTCGATGGATCTCCCATATGATGATCTCTTGGTCCTGTGTAGGGTGTTTGCGTCCATTCCCATACATTGCCAATCAAGTCATACAAACCAAAGGGGTTTTTACTAAAACAACCAACAGGGGCAACATCCTTAAAACCATCTTCCTGAATGTTTTTATAAGGAAATTCGCCTTGCCAGAAATTGGCTACAATATGGCCTTCGTGGGTCGGGCCAATATCGGAATTTTGTTGAAAACCTTTGGCTGCATATTCCCACTCAAGCTCAGTCGGTAAGTCATGACCTAGCCAGTTCGCATAAGCATAGGCATCATTCCATGTCACCATGCGAACAGGCTCATGAGGCGCAGGTTGTTTAGGGTTGTTTGGGCCCCATGGATGTTTCCAATTGGCCCCTTTTTCAAATTTCCACCACTGTAATTCTTCAACTGGATGCTCAGGTTGTGCAAACATGGCCGCACCGCCTTGCTTCTCTGCATCGGTGACATAACCCGTTTGTTTAACAAACTCTTGAAATTGAGCATTGGTGACTTCAGTTGCATCAATTAAAAAAGCGGGAACGGAAGTTGCCTGTAAATTTAATGGGCGTTCATCTTCATAACCTTGTGTGGTGCCTAAAACAATTTTTCCTTGCGAAAGCTTGACCATGCCTGCTTCTTTATTTTTAGGCCAACCCGAAGGAAGGCCTGAATAGGAAGAACATTTAGCTTTAGTGCCTAGGTCGGGCAAAGGATTTTGTTCTAGTCGAGGTGTAGTTTTTTGGCATGCACAAAGTAAGAGGAAAGATGAAAGCATTATGATTTGTTTCATCTGGTTTTCTCTACTTTTTGTTATATTGCTCAAAATCCACAACGCCGTTTTCATCGGCATATCTTAAATATTTGTCATTTAAGACTTTGACGATCTCAGGATGTTCTTTGTAAACATTATGTTGCTCATTAAAATCTGTTTTTAAATTGTAGAGTTCCCAGCCATGACTCTTAAATTTAGAAGGTGAGTTTTCAACAAGTTTCCATTCATCAGTTTTGGCATAGCGGCTGCCATGTAATTCTTTGAAGTCATAATAATTAACAGGACGAATACGGGCTGTATTATCTTTAAAAGCAGGAATTAAACTAAAACCTGATGGTTTGATTTTGGTACTAGTTGCTGGATAAATTTGACTATTTTGAATGCCTGCTAGCTCCATCACAGTTGGGAATATATCTCTCACTGTCGCAAAGTTATTGTTAATTCCACGTTGTTTAGAAATCTGAACAGGTGACTTAACAATAAATGGAACTCGCACACCGCCTTCTGACGCGGCTGATTTCCAGTAAGTAAATGGTGTGCTGCTCACTTCGGCCCAGCGTGGTCCCATATAAACATATGAACTGGCGTTGCCTATATTTTCATAGCGATTGTCGGCATCACCCATTGGGAAATTATGATCACCACCTTCAGCACCGTTATCTGACATAAACACAATCAAAGTATTGTCATATAAATGATGCTTTTTAAGATATTGAATGACATCACCCACACGGTCGTCTAACTGGGTAACCATGCCCGCATAAACTTCCATTTTACGCGCTTCGTATTTGCGCTCTTGTGATGTCAGTTCATTCCAGCTTTTAGTGCCTAAAGCTTGGTTGCCACGCTCGACTGGGTATTCTGCGTTTGCAGGAATTAATCCTAATTTCTTTTGTCTCTCAAAGCGTTGCTTACGAATTGCATCGTAGCCTTGATCGTATTTACCTTTATATAAGTCTCTGTAATGAGCGGGTGCCTGTATCGGCCAATGTGGAGCGGTATAGGCTAAGTAAGCAAAAAATGGTTTTTGCGCTTTATTTTTGTCTAAATACTCAAACGCTTTTTGTGTAAAAAAGTCGGTCGAATAGTAGTTATCAGGCAGTGTGACTTTTTGACCATTTTCTGTGTATTGGGTATTACGCGGATAGTTTTTAGGTTGGTCTTTAAAATGTAAATCGAAGCCATCGAGCAGAGCAAAAGATTGATCAAAACCACGGGCTTTAGGGTTTTGGTCGGGAGCATAGCCTAAGTGCCATTTACCGACCATGAAGGTGTAATAATCTTTAGTCTTTAAAATTTCTGCGAGTGTGTAAGCATTTTGCGTTAAGTGCCCTGAATAGCCATCAATTTTGAGGAGTGCACGCGGGCTATCGGCTCCAACCAAATTTTCTTGTCGTTTTGACGTTTCATACATGGCACCTAAACCGACCAAGTGATTATCTGCACCAGTCATAAGCTGTGCACGGGTAGGTGAGCACATTGATGAAGCATGAAAATTAAAAAGCATTTTTCCTTGCTTTAATAGGCTATCAATATGAGGGGTTTTAATTTCGCCGCCATAAGCGCCAATATCTGAAAAGCCAAGATCATCGGCCAAAATAATCATGATATTGGGTGGTTGTTGATTTTTTGGAGGTGCTGCTTGCGTTGTGTAAAATAATTGGCTGGCAAAAAAAAGTCCCAATGTAAGCTGACTTACTCTTTTGAGTTTCATAACAACAATCCTTTGATGTTTCTAAATGCATCTTGCATTTCCTAGAAATAAACTGAGCTTTTTTTGGCTAAAAAATGCTCTAGAATCGATCATAATAGATTTTTTAATATGGATCCATAAAAATATTCAAGCATTCTAATTTTATGTTTTTAATAATTTTATACTTATATAATTTATGTGTTTATATACTTTTTAATAATCCATTTATAATTTTAGTTGATTTTTTGGATCCAAATATTCAGTATAGAAAAAGAGCAGGATGCTCAAAAAACAAATATTCCTCTAGGTCATTATGGATACGGATGTGCATAACCACCCAATCGCTCATATCAGCAATGTCGTGTGTATGTCTTATCCAAGGGAGATACACAAATGGAAAGAGACGTTCTAAGTGAGATCAATCAAAACAATATGAGCCGCTATCAATGGTTCGTCATTTTGATCTGTATTTGTCTCAATATTATTGATGGCTTTGACGTGATGGTAATGGCATTTACCGCTCCATCCGTGTCAGCAGAATGGTCACTTTCAGGCGCACAAATTGGCTTATTGCTTAGTTCAGGTCTTTTTGGGATGGCTGCCGGTTCAATTTTTCTTGCACCTTTAGCTGATAAAATCGGTCGCCGTTTACTCATCTTAGTTTGTCTTGTCATTGCAGGTCTGAGCATGCTGGGCTGTGCTTTTGTGCAAAGTCACGGCATGTTAGCTGCACTTCGGTTTATTACTGGAATTGGGGTGGGGGGCATCCTTGCGAGTAGTAATGTATTGGCAAGTGAATATGCCAATGCACGTTGGCGCAGTCTTGCTGTGAGCTTAATGTCTACCGGTTACGGAATTGGTGCGACACTTGGCGGGGTACTATCACTGGCATTGATTGAGCATTTAGGTTGGCGCTCAATCTTTTTAGCAGGTGGGGTGACTACCATTGCAATGTTGCTGATCAGCGCATGGTTATTACCTGAATCTTTAGATTACTTACTTGCAAAACGACCAAAACAGGCACTAGAACGAATTAATGCAACTGTAAATCGTATGGGGCTAAACGAATTACCTGTTATGCCGCATTATGAAAAAATCAGCACGCAAAATGGTAGTGAACTGGGCAAGTTGTTTGCTGGACAACTTGGATTTCAAACACTTTGTTTATGGTTTGCATTCTTTCTGGTGATGTTTGGCTTTTACTTTGTCATGAGCTGGACACCAAAAATTCTTATTTCAATGGGGATGTCGCCACACCAAGGTGTAAGTACTGGCATTTTAATTAGTATTGGCGGGATTTTCGGGGCAGCCATTATTGGTTTATTAGCATCACGTATGAAAATTTTCTATGCCTTAAGTCTATTTTTAGGGCTAACCTCGGCATGTGTTTTCCTATTTGTCGCAGTCTCCGCTCAAGTCAGTGTTGCACTCATGGTTGGGTTATTACTTGGCACACTCATCAATGGCTGTGTAGCAGGTTTATATTCTATTTCTCCAACAATTTACGATGCTGAAATTCGTAGTCGCGGCGTGGGCTATGCAATTGGTTTTGGACGAATTGGGGCAATTTTATCGCCAACGGTTGCAGGCATCTTCCTGGATAAAGGTGTAGCACCCGCAACGCTTTATGCCTATTACGGTGTGGTGTTTATTTTGGCTATTTTCCTGATTTTAAGTTTAGGTAATGCTTTTTACCGCAGTCAAAAAGAGCAAAACTACTCTCTTAAAACAGCACCTTAATCCATTAAAAATTAAATAGTTGAGATAAAAAATGAAAAAGACACCATTATGGGTGGGGGTATGCTTGTGCCCATTATTTAGTCAAGTTGTGCATGCCGAATTTCTTGCAGATAGTAAAGCTGAGCTAACACTACGTAATTTTTACTTTGACCGAGACTATAAAAAAGACCCATATCCCTATACAGCAGCCAGAGATTGGGCGCAGGGTTTAATTTTTAAAGGACAGTCTGGTTACACCGAAGGGACAGTTGGGTTCGGTGTTGATGTACTGGCAATGGCAGGTTTTAACCTGATGGGAAGCCGTGCTGATGACTATGCACGTAGTGGCTTATTGCCAGTGAATACCGATAACTCGCGTGATGATTATTATGGAAAAATCGGCATTACAGGGAAGGCTAAATTTAGAAAAAATGAGCTTTTTGTGGGGGATTTAGTTCCACAATTACCGACCCTATTTTCATCGCCAGCACGTTTGTTCCCTCAGACTTACCGTGGTATACGCTTTGTTTCAAATGAAATTCCAAATCTTCAACTCGAAGGCTTTTATGTCGACGAAGTACGTCAGCGCGACTCAATTCGTTATACCGATGTTGGAACGGACAATATCAACCATCGTTTTGACAAAGCGGCAACTACCGATTCTTTTTATACCTTAGGTGGAAGCTATCAGTTAAAGGATTACCGTTTGCGTGCTTATCATGCTGAACTCAAAGACATTTACCAGCAACAATTTTTAGGATTTAACGGCAAACAGCCTTTAACCGACCAGCTTAATTTTTTAAGCGACGTGCGTTTTTTTAATAGCGAAGAAACTGGAAGCAAAAAAATAGGAGAAGTCGATAACCGACATATTAGTGGCTTATTTGGTCTGAACTATCAAAATCATACGCTTTCTTTGGGCTACATGCAGTCGTTTGGTTCAACTGGTTTACCATTTTTGTCGGGAACTGAAAGTCCAGTCGTGCTTGATTTTATGAGTTCGGACTATTCAAATAAAGACGAAAAAGTCTACTCAATTCGTTATGAATATGACTTTAAAAATGCGCGGGTAGGTGATGTTTCGTTAAACGGTCTGCGCTTTATGACCCGCTACGCAAAAGGTGAAGACATTGATTTGTTGCAATATGGCGATCAGCGTTTTAAAGAAGAGTCGATAGAATTTGATTTGGGCTATAAAATTCCAGAAGGTAAGTTAAAAGGTTTGGGAATGCGAGCTCGTTTTTCTCACTATCGCAACGATATGCCTACCAATATGACTTTTCACTCGGCAAATGAAACACGTTTGAATGTCGATTACACCTTTAAATTTTAATGATTAATATTTAAGTAAATTGAAGACAAGTTAAAACATTGTAAGCAGCAATGTTTTAACTTTAGTTATCAACTGCACAAAATCCCTCTATAATACCGCCAATCTTATTAAAGCCAATTGAGTCTCTCATTAAACACATGGCTTTAATCTCTCATTTTTTTAAGTCAATTTCTTCGCTGTGATTCGGCTTATTTTTCAATATTTAGAATTTTATGTGTCTGTGCTGACACATAAAAATATTTAGGTGCCAGCATGGAAATCAAGGTTAATTATCTCGACAATCTTCGACAGGAAGCTAAGTTCGATGACTTTACGGTAATTGCCGATCAACCAATTCGCTACAAGGGTGACGGTTCGGCACCGGGCCCATTTGACTACTTTTTAGCATCGTCAGCATTGTGCGCAGCGTACTTTGTAAAAGTGTATTGTGCCGCTCGAGATATCCCAACCGATAATATTCGTTTATCGCAAAATAATATTGTTGATCCTGAAAACCGCTATAAGCAAACTTTTAAAATTCAAATTGAATTACCAGCCGATATTTCAGAGAAAGATCGCCAAGGGATTTTACGTTCGATTGACCGTTGTACTGTTAAAAAAGTCATTCAAACGGGCCCCGAATTTATTATTGAAGAAGTGGAAAGCATCGATGCAGATGCACAAGCATTGTTATTGCCAAGCCTAACTTCAGAAAGCCATACTTTTATTCAAGGTAAAGACCTGCCGTTAGAAGAAACCATTGCCAATATGTCTGCCATTTTGGCAAATTTGGGCATGAAGATCGAAATTGCATCTTGGCGTAACATCGTGCCAAATGTATGGTCATTACACATTCGTGATGCACAGTCTCCGATGTGTTTTACCAATGGTAAAGGTGCCACCAAAGAAAGTGCTTTAGCATCTGCATTAGGCGAGTTTATTGAGCGTTTAAACTGTAACTTCTTCTATAACGACCAGTTCTGGGGTGAAGAAATTGCCAATGCTGAATTTGTGCATTACCCAGATGAAAAATGGTTTAAACCGGGTCCAAATGGTGAATTACCTAAAGAAATCTTAGATGAATACTGTCTTGAGATTTACAACCCAGATGATGAGTTACTTGGCACACATTTATATGACACCAACTCAGGCAACGTAGAGCGCGGCATTTGCTCGTTACCTTTTGTACGCCAGTCTGACGATGAAGTTGTATATTTCCCATCAAATTTAATTGAAAACTTGTACTTAAGTAATGGTATGAGTGCAGGCAACACTTTGGCAGAAGCCCAAGTTCAATGCTTGTCAGAAATTTTTGAACGTGCTGTAAAACGTGAAATTTTAGAAGGTGAAATTGTACTTCCGGATGTTCCTGAAGAAGTATTAGCAATATACCCAAGTATTGTTGCTGGTATTAAAGGCTTAGAAGAGCAAGGTTTCCCCGTATTAGTTAAAGATGCATCACTAGGCGGTCAGTTCCCTGTAATGTGTGTGACTTTAATGAACCCACGTACGGGTGGGGTGTTTGCATCTTTCGGTGCGCATCCAAGTTTTGAAGTTGCATTGGAACGCAGTCTGACTGAATTACTTCAAGGCCGTAGTTTTGAAGGCTTAAATGATTTACCTCAACCGACTTTCCAAAGTAATGCAGTCACTGAGCCGAACAACTTTGTTGAGCACTTTATTGATTCAAGCGGTTTGGTATCTTGGCGCTTCTTTAGTTCTAAATCTGACTATGACTTTGTTGAATGGGATTTTTCTGGCGAAGGCGAAGAGTCAAATGCAGAAGAAGCTGCAACATTGTTCGGTATTCTCGAAGAGATGGGCAAAGAGGTATATATGGCAGTCTATGAGCACTTAGGTGCGACCGCTTGCCGTATTTTAGTACCGGATTATTCAGAAATTTATCTTGTTGAAGATTTGATTTGGGACAACACCAATAAGGCACTTTCATTCCGTGAAGACATTCTAAATCTGCATCGTTTAGATGATGAACAGCTTGAGGCATTGGTTGAGCGCTTAGAGGAATGCGAGTTAGACGATTACACTGAAATCACCACGCTGATTGGTATTGAGTTTGATGACAATACAGTTTGGGGGCAGCTCACAATCTTAGAGTTAAAATTGCTGATATATGTTGCCTTACAACAGTTTGAAGAAGCAAAAGAGCTCGTCGAAACTTACTTGCAATATAACACCAACACCGTTGAGCGTGGCTTGTTCTATCAGTGCATGAACGTGGTGCTTGAAGTGATGTTAGATGAAGAACTAGAGCTTGAAGACTACCTGACTAATTTCCGCCGTATGTTTGGTGATACACGAATGGATGCAGTATTAGGTTCTGTCGATGGTAGCGTTCGTTTCTATGGCTTAACACCAACAAGCATGAAACTAGAAGGACTTGATCGCCATTTACGTCTGATTGAGAGCTATAAAAAATTGCATGCAGCTCGCGCTAAAGCCGTAGCGATGTAATTTAAAAAGCGAAATAAAAAAGCCTATTTTTAAATAGGCTTTTTTTTATAAAACAACTTGCTGGTTTAAGCAGAAGCTTTGGTGATCTCTATGGTTTCTGCATCTACTCTATGATCTTGCTGCTCATCCAAAGTATGTTTAGCTGGAATATAAGACATTGCACGTTCCGCAAGAGCTGTAATGGTAAGGCTTGGGTTAACCCCCAAATTTGCACCTAACATTGAGCCATCTACAACATATAAGTTTTTATAGTTAAAGACACGGTTTTGTCCATCTACCACGCCACGTTCTGGACTTGAAGCAATTGCACAACCTCCCATACAGTGGGCTGTAAAAGGTACGTTAAACAAAATTTCGGTAATGGTCGTCATTGGGTGACCATTAAACATTTTGGCAACTTTTTCGGTAAATGCATTGGCCTGCGGAATATACACAGGTAGCTTTTTACCTTCGCTCGATAACACCTTACCAAAAGGCCAGAACCAATTACGTTTCAAGCGCATATTAATAGAGGCATCTGCTGTTTGCATCACCAAGAAAATTAAAGTCTGGCGTGCAAAACTGACAGGGTTACTCATGCGAAGGAAAATAAATGGATGGCAGATTAAGGCCCATAACCAAAAGAAAATACGCGTCCAACCTGGTTTGCCTTTAGCCATGTAAGTACACATGAGGCCCATAGCATCTGAGCCAGTTTGGTAACGAGTTGCTTCAATGTGAGTGTCATGGTCAAGGTAAATACTTGAACCAATGGCAACACCTTTACTCATGTCGACATCTTTACCAAAAAAGCGAACGCCTAAAATTGACTCAGCATTAGTACGAACCCGATTGCCCAAATCATCAGAAACATTTGGCAGAGAACCAGACTGTTTTAAACGGAACAGCATTTCTTGCGTACCTAAAGACGATGCCGAAAAAATCACATTTCGAACACGCCATGTACGGCGTTGTTTATTAAACCATGAGCTTGAACATTCAGTCGTAACTTCATAGCCATCGCTGCCATCGGCTTTACCATTGAGTGGTTTAACATCAACGACTTTGGTTTCTTCGTAAACCTTGGCGCCATTTTTTTCGGCAAAGTACAAATAGTTTTTATCTAAGGTATTTTTTGCGTTGTGTTTACAACCCGTCATACAGCCGCCACATGCCGTACAAGTTCCGCGGTCTGGACCTTCACCGTTAAAGTACGGGTCAGGGTAGGTCTTGCCACCTTCTTCACCTTCGGGTGGAAAAAACGTTGCAACACGAGTGGGCTTAAACGTATGTCCAACCCCAACTGCATCGCCCATTTTTTTGAGCATGTGGTCGGCAGGACCGAAAATTTTATTATCCGTCACCCCAAGCATACGTTCTGCTTCAGCATAATGCTGTGGCATTTCATTTTTCCAGTCCGCTGCATCTGCCCACGTGCCTTCATCCCAAATATGTTCAGGTGGAACAAGTAGGGTATTGGCGTAGGTGATTGAACCGCCACCTACAGCATTACCGCAAATAATGGTGACATGGCGAAAAAAACGCATGTTGAAATAACCGAAAAGTTTCATGCCCGGGCGCCAAATCCAACGACGGGTATTCCAGTTATTTTTAGCAAAATCTTTAGCTTCCCAGCGTCGCCCCATTTCCATTACAGCAACAGAGTAGCCCTTTTCGGTTAGACGGCAGGCAGAAACACTACCACCAAAGCCTGAACCAATAATGAGGTAATCATAGTCATAATTGTTTGTTGTCATGCCGAGGACTCCTCTCTGGCGATATTTTTATATTGACTGTGTATGTTTATCAATGAATTGCCCAATGCGCTCAATCGAGTCATTAGATTCATTTAGTATACCCGCGTGGAACTGAAAAACATGTCCGACTCGGTCATAAACCTTCAAATTCGTCGGAATACCATACTTTTCGGTTTGTTTAGCAAGCCGTTTTGCATCGTCTAATAATACTTCTTCGGTACCGACATGAATTAAAACAGGTGGTAATCCAGTTAAGTCGGCATAGAGTGGGGAACAGGTTGGATCGTTTGCCGATTTTTGTCCGCAATAGTTTTTTGCACACCAAACTAACCAGTCTTCTGACAGCATTGCATCTTGAGCTGCATGAGTTTTCATCGTGCTTCCAGAGAGGCTTAAGTCAACCCAAGGTGAAAGTAAAACTAATGCTGCTGGTAACGGTAACCCTGCGTCCCGTATCGCAATTGCAGTACTTAAACTCAGGCCACCGCCAGCAGAGTCGCCAGCGATCACGAGTTTTTTCGGGTCTTGTCCTTGAGCAAGTAAAGCTTTATAGACTGTAATTACATCTTCAATAGCAGCAGGGCTTGTGTGCTCTGGGGCTAGGCGATATTCAGGTAACCAGACTTGTGCTTGAGCTGCATGTCCGATTTGAGCAGCAAGCTTAGTGTGACTTTTTGAGCTACCCACCACATAGCCTCCGCCATGTAAATACAAGATGCCAAGTCCTGATTGAGTCGTTTTGGGGCGAATATGGACTGTCGGTACTTGAGCAATTATTTGCTTTTTTGTTTTATAGCCACGTGGCCCAAGCACAATTGCACTGGCTGCATCACTACAAAAACGTTGTAGCTTTAGTGGTGTTTTAGGGGATAAAGCTGGACGTAGCGTGGTACGAATAGTCCATGCAAGAAGCTGCTTCATAATAAGGACTCATACTAAGCATTTAATGTCAGTCAGCATCTCTTAAAATGAAGAGTATGCTGACCACTATTTTTATTTTGCTGATTTGTTGAGTAGGCGAGTTTGCAAGGCAGTCGCAGTTGCAAAAATCTTTTGGTAACCCTGCGGAAGAATACGTTGAATCACATCAACGGCTTTCGCATCGGCTCCAATGAGTAAGCGGCGCCGGTCTTTACGAACAGCTTCTAAAATTTGTTGAGCTGCCTCATCCGCAGGGGTGCGAAGTAATTTATCGAAAGCATCCTGACTTTTTAGAGGATCCATTCCTAAAGACTGGACGCTATTATTCATGCGGGCAGCTTTGGCAATATTGGTACGAATACCACCCGGATGCACACAGGTCGCACTCACTCCAGCATTTTGTAGATCGAGTTCTTGGCGTAGGGATTCAGTGAAGCCACGAACGGCAAATTTACTAGCGTTATAAGCACTTTGAGTTGGTTGAGCTGTTAAGCCAAACATACTGGAAATATTAATAATATGCCCATCACCACTTTGCTTTAAGTAAGGTA
The DNA here is from genome assembly GCF_000196795.1 of Acinetobacter oleivorans DR1. Classification (NCBI taxonomy): domain Bacteria; kingdom Pseudomonadati; phylum Pseudomonadota; class Gammaproteobacteria; order Moraxellales; family Moraxellaceae; genus Acinetobacter; species Acinetobacter oleivorans. The sequence continues at coordinate 2,912,446 of NC_014259.1, read as the reverse complement.
AAAATTCTTTGGTGCCATAAACCACGCCCCAAAAATTAATACCAATCAGCCATTCAAGATCTTCATAGCTCACACCTTCAGCCGTACTGCCTATTGCGACACCTGCATTATTAAAAATCAAATTAACTTGGCCATGTTCATCTACAACTGCCTTTGCCCAAGTTGCAACTTCATCACGCTTAGCCACATCGACTTTTTGTGTGGTTACTTTGACTGAATAAGGCGTTAACAGCTCGACTGTTTTAGCTAATCCAGCTTCACTAATATCGGAAAGTGCCAGATGGCAACCTTGTTTTGCGAGTGCAATGGCAATTGCTTGTCCAATACCAGAGCCAGCACCTGTCACAGCTGCGACTTTATTTTTAAAAGACTTCATAAAATTCTCCGTTTATTTTTCTCATTTCCTATGGTGAAGCTTTATTAAGAAATAGCCGAAACCTGAGTGTAGTTTTCAACATCGAAGCGACGAGTGCGTTGTCGATATTCAAGGGTAAAGCCCGGCCAGTTATTGGTATTTTTGCCATCAGCAGTTTGATACCAACTAGTACAACCTTGTGCCCAGACAGTTTTCTTCATTTTTTCTTGAATGCTTTGATTAAACTCATGTTGAACTTCTGTACGAACATTGGTGAACAGAAGTTTATTTTGTAGGGTTGTTTGAATGGCATCTAAAATATAATTCACTTGGCTTTCAATCATATAGACAATTGAGTTGTGCCCAAGATTGGTGTTTGGACCATAAAGCATAAAGAAGTTTGGAAAGCCGCTCACAGTTAAGCCGAGATAAGCTTCTGCACCATCTTTCCATGTGTCTTTTAAGGTGCGACCATCAAGACCTGTAATCTGCATTGGCGCCATAAATTCGGTTGCGGCAAAACCTGTACCATAAATAATGGTATCGATTTCACGTAGCTTTCCTTCCGTATCTAAAATGCCGTTTTCGGTAATTTCTTGAATGCCAGTATTAATCACATCGACATGAGGTTGGGTCAGCGTTTCATACCACTGGTTAGAGATTAAAATACGCTTACAGCCAATTGGATAATCTGGCATTAAACGGTGGCGTAATTTGGAGTCTTTAACTACCTTACGAATATGGCGTTGGAATAGATATTCCACCAAAGGCATTTCATTTAAAGAAGTTGTAAAAGCCAACAGACGAATTTCGTGATGTCCATATTGCAAGGCACGATCTAGACTTTGCAAAATCGGTAATTTGCGGAATGCTTTTTTCTCTAAAGGTTGGTAAACCCGATCTGGTTTTGGAATCACGTAAGGTGCTGAACGTTGATAAACGTCTAGATGTGCTACTTGTTTTGCAATTTCAGGTACAAATTGAATTGCGCTTGCACCTGTACCGATCACTGCAACACGTTTGCCAGTTAAGTCATAATCATGATCCCAACGTGCTGAGTGAAATGCCTTACCTTTAAAGTTTTCAATGCCTTTAAGTTTTGGATAGGCAGGGCGGTTGAGTTGGCCTACAGCACCAACTAAAAATTCAGCTTCAAACTGTTCACCAGTTGTACTTTGAATGTGCCATACGCCTTGCAGCGCATCAAATTCGGCACTGGCTATTTCAGTATTAAATTGAACATGTGGACGAATGTCGTATTTATCGGCACAGTGACGTAAATATTGATAAATCTCTTGAGAGGTACCAAAACGGTTTTTCCAGCCGAGTTCTTGTTCAAAAGAAAAGGAATACAAATGAGAGGGCACATCACAGGCAGCACCCGGATACGTATTGTCACGCCATACACCACCAACATCGGCAGCTTTTTCAAATAGAGTAAATTGTTCAAAACCTGCTTGTTTGAGACGAATGGCAAGTCCTAGACCACCAAAGCCAGTGCCAATGATGGCGATGCGTACATTTTTATTTGAATTAGTCGACGAATTAAACATAGGCTGCTCTAAATCCTTAAAAACAGTGGGCGAAAGAATCGCAATTTCCTGTATGCAGAATAGTCGTTTATTTGCTTGATTTAGAGGATGGATGAGGACAAAATATTGTGATTCGAGGACATTTTGGAAAGTACAGTGACGTACGCTTGGGCATTTGAACGCAGCATACATAGTGTCCGACTCATGGCTGATTTTGCAGTAGAAGCAGGAGCTTCTTATCAGACCATTTTAGATGGAACAGGATTGAGTCAACAGCAGTTGCTTGACCCGAATATGGTGGTGTCAGGGCAACAGGAATTACAGCTCATTCATAATCTGGTTGCACAGTTTCCAGACCGACCAGTGTTGGGCTTAGAAGTAGGTACACGCTATCATTTCACAACATTTGGGCCATTAGGTATGGCGCTGATGAGTAGTGCCAGCATTCGTGAAGCGCTTGATTTAGCTCTCACTTATTTTTCACTTACTTTTGCGTTTACCCGTTTTTTAGTTTCAGATACTGATGCAGGAACACGTGTCGATATTGAAGAGGAAGGAATTCCATCTTTGGTTAGGCAATTTATTATTGAACGCGATGCTGCCGCTCTTATTACGGTGCAACGCGACCTCGTACAAGATAACTTTTGCCAATATTTGGCTTTTTCTTTTGAACCTACAGATCATTTAGAGGCTTATGAAAAATTATTTGGGGTCATGCCTGAATTTGGTTCTAGCAAAAGTTTTGTTCTGCTTGATGCACAGAAAATTAATCAAAAGCTGCAAATGGCAAATGAGCTGGTGCTATATACGGCAGAAGAACAATGTCGACAAATTTTAGATAAGCGTCAAACCCAAAAGAAATTTATTAATTTAGTACAACAGCAATTGATGACTGTGCGAGGTGAAATGCCTTCTATGGAAATCGTAGCTGAACGTTTGCATTTAAATATTCGTACTTTACGCCGTCACTTGGCATCTGAAGGAATGACTTTTATTCAGATTCGTGAAGAAGTCAGACAAGTTCTAGCTGAGCAATATCTAGCTTTGCCTAAAGTATCTATCGAGCAGATTGCTGAGTGGTTAGGCTATGCGGAACCTGCTAGTTTTATTCATGCTTATAAAAGATGGCATGGGAAAACACCTCATGCCATGCGTTTAGTACAAAAATAAAAGATGAAGGGTGCTTTTGCTTTCCCTTCATCTAAAGAGTGGTTTATTTAATAAAGCTCAGCTGTTTGCTAATTTTTTCTAAAATCGGGGCTTTCTTGGCTTGAAACTCAACTTTGTTTTGTTGAATCAGGTTGTTGCCTTTAGTATCGATAGAAATAATGAGCGGACCAAATTCTCTCACTCGATTTATCCAAAGAGTTTCTGGCATACCTAAATCCTGCCATTCAGCACCTTCAATCTCTTCAACTAAGGTTGCTGCGAGTACCGCACAGCCGCCTGGAAAAATTGCATGAACGGCAATATTTTCCTGACATCCAGCAGCTGTTTCTGGTCCCATGCCACCTTTACCTACAATAAGCTTAACGCCAGTTTGTTTGATAAATTCCCGTTCGAATTTTTCCATCCGCATACTGGTTGTCGGTCCGATCGAAACCATTTCGAAGTCGTTTTCACCTTTCTTGCGCACAATAGGGCCAGCGTGAAAAATCGCTCCGCCTTCAAGGTTAACTGGTAGTTCTCGACCTTGTTCGATTAGTCTGCGATGGGCAACATCGCGACAAGTTACCAAACGGCCAGTCAAATAAACGACATCACCGACTTTAAGGTCTAAAAGATCTTCATCTTTAATAGGAGTGGTCAGAATTTTTTTCATAGTACAACTCCTTCATGAGATAAGATTTCATAAGACATATCTGGGTTAATCTTAATTTTGCCACGGCGATGTGCCCAGCAACCTGTATTTACGGCAACCCCAATAGTTGATGGGTGGCGTGCAGAAGATTCAATATTGACTCCCATCACGCTGTTATTACCTGTGAGTCCCTGCGGGCCAATACCAATTTCATTAAGACCTTGTTCTAACAGTTGTTCCATTAAGGCAGCGCGTGGATTATCACTTGTTGAGTCAACCGGACGCATAATCGCGAGTTTAGAAAGACGAGCTGCGGTTTCAACCGAAGTTGATACCCCAACACCAACTAGTAACGGTGGACAGGCATTTACACCGCGTTCGGTAATAACATCCATCACAAATTCAGCAACACCTTCATAGCCTTGACCTGGCATTAAAACTTTTGCCGCACCGGGTAGGGTACAACCGCCACCAGCCATATAGACATCAATGGTACAAGTGTCGAGTTCAGGCACAATACGCCAGTCTAACCATGGAATTTGAGTACCAGTATTGGTGCCCGTATTTTTTTCATCGAAGGTTTCGACAGCATTGTGACGTAAAGGACCTATGCGAGTTGCTTCAGCAGTTGCTTCGCTCAAAATATCTTGAAGTTCACCAAGCAAAGGGAAGTTGGCACCTGCTTCAACGAAATATTGAATCACACCCGTGTCTTGGCAGCTTGGGCGGTTGAGCTTATCGGCTGCTTGCTGATTTTCTTCCATCGAGTCATAAACTGACTTAGCCAATGGATTGGTTTCTAAAGTACGCAGTTCAATTAACTTGCTTTTCACATCTTTAGGTAGGCGTTTTCCAATATAAGCCGTAAATTTGGCCATGGTGTCCGTAAGGGACTGGACTGCAATATCTTTGTCCATGTTGTGCTCCTTGAAGAAACTTGTTCAGATCTAATTGATGTAAATAGAGTTATTGGGTTGCTTTGGCAGTGTTTACTTTCACTTTTTGGGAGAAGCTCAGCACTAGTGTCAGTAAGGTCGAGATAATGAGTAGGCCTGCCACAAAATAGAGTCCACCTGTAAAATCTCCAGTTTGATCTTTAATCCAGCCGATCATGGCAGGGCCTGCAAACCCACCTAAATTTCCAATTGAGTTAATCGTGGCAATGCCTGCCGCTGCGGCTGATCCTGACAAGAACATGGTTGGCATGCTCCATAGCGGTGGCTTGGCACAACTAATACCGACATTCACAATGGTAAGTGCGGCAATTAATCCAATGACATTGTGTGTGCCTGCTGCAATTGCGAGACCAACCGCTGCGGTTAAACATGCGAGAGCAACATGCCATGTACGTTCATTGGTGCGGTCAGAGTGTCGAGACCATAAAACCATGGCAATGACAGAAACGATTGGTGGAATGGCATTTAAAAGCCCGACAGTCATAGACGTTACGCCAAGCTGTTTAATAATTTGTGGTGCCCAGATGCCGAGGGTATAAAGCCCAGCCGATGTTCCGAAATAAATCAACGCAAGGGCAAGTACTCGTGGGTTGGCAAGACCGCGAAGAATGCTGTGATGCTGAGGTGCATTTTTCCCGACATCTTCTTCTTTCATGGTTTTTACAAGCCATTCGCGTTCATCCTGTTTTAACCAAGTGGCTTGTTCAGGGCGATCAGTCATATATTTAAAAACGACAACGCCTAAGATGAGTGCTGGTATTGCTTCAATAATGAACATCCATTGCCAGCCAGCGAGCCCCAAAATTCCATGCATTTCAAGTAACGCGGCAGAGATTGGTGAACCAACTGCTGTGGCAATTGGGGCGGCTGCCATAAATAAAGCAATCACACCAGCGCGATGGCGTGCAGGAAACCAGTAAGTTAAGTACAAAATAATGCCCGGAAAGAAACCCGCTTCGGCAACACCGAGTAAAAATCGCATAACGTAAAAGCTGGTTGAGCTTTCTACAAAGGCCATTCCCGCTGCAATCAGACCCCAAGTCACCATGACTCGAGCAATCCAGATACGGGCACCGACTTTATGCAAAATAATGTTGGATGGGACTTCAAATAAGAAATAACCCAAAAAGAAAATTCCCGCACCAAACCCGAGAACTGAGGCGGTAAAACCTAGGTCTTCTTTCATGGTGAGTGCGGCAAAGCCAATATTGACGCGGTCGATATAGGCTACAAGGTATAACAACATAATAAACGGTACGATTCTCCATATGATCCGACGTAACGTTCGCTTTTCAATATCCATTTCCATGTCATGACTCCATATTCATGACTACCAATCCTGATTGGTAGTTTTCGCTTTCTTTACCGCTATTCATACGGCTAGATGGCTTTTTCCCGTTCATCCACAGCATTCCTTCTGCGGACGTTTTTATGCTCTTAAACAAGAGACGGCTTATGTCGGGAAACAATGAAATGGATGTTAAACCCTTTAAAAAACTGATGAATCGATATAAAGTTAAATCACTATTGCAAAAAACTTAATAATCATGAATGCAGATACGGAATTAGCTTTCTTTTGTTTATTGGTTAAACAAGGAAGTCTTGTCGCGACGGCACGAGAGTTAAACCTGACCCCACCTGCGGTTTCTAGACGTTTAACTCAACTTGAAGAGCGTTTAGGAGTAAGGCTTTTAAATAGAACAACACGCAGAATTAGCTTAACCAGTGAAGGTGAGGTCTACTTTGAAAATGCGGTTCGTATTTTAAAAGAGATCGATGAAATGGAGCGTTTGGTTTCAAGTAGTCGAGCAGCACCCAAAGGGGTATTGCGTGTGAATGCGCCTTTAGGCTTTGGTCGTTCTTATATTGCTCCAGCGATTTCTACATTTGCCAAAATCTATCCTGATGTCGATGTCCAACTGCATTTAACTGATCGCCCGATTAATCTGCCAGATGAAGCTATTGATGTGTCAATCCGCTTTGGTGAAATACCCGATTCGCGTCTCATTGCCAAAAAATTGGCAGCCAACCGCCGTTTATTATGTGCATCACCTAGCTATTTAAAAATGGCAGGGCAACCGCTCACTCCCCATGATTTAACACAGCATCAGTGTATTGTGATTCGGCAAAATGATTCTGCTTATGGTAATTGGCGGTTAAGTCATGGCAAACAAGTTGAAACTGTTAAAGTTCATGGGCAACTGAGTACGAATGATGGGGCAGTCGCATTAAATTGGGCTTTAGAAGGCTACGGTATTTTGATGCGAGCAGAGTGGGACGTAGCAAAATATTTAAGAAGTGGCAGATTGGTTCAAGTGCTAGAGGACTATGAAACACCACCAGCAGATGTCTATGCGGTGTATTTAGAGAGACTTAATCTGTCACCTAAAGTCGCGCACTTTTTAGATCATTTGCGCCAATTTTTAAATCAGCATGTCGATGGGCCAGAGCCGCGTTCAAGCTGGTAATGATGGTATTAAGCTAGATTTAAAAAAGCCAACTTAAAGTCTAAGTTGGCTTTCAACATTATTTTCTATTTAAACGTAAATGTAATAAGCGTGTTGCTGAGGTGTGGCGAATTTCATCGATTCGTGCATTAAAATATCGTTCAGTAATGGCTTCACCTGAAAGATCTTCGACCACTTCAAATCCCATCTGTTCCACTGCATGATGTAAATCTATTGGTTTAAATTGACCTAATAAAGGTTCTTTCAGCAAATGGGTAAACTGTGCAACGCCCATACTTCCAAGTCGCTCAATACCGTTTAATTCCTGAAAATCGGTCGAATAGTCGAGTACCACTTCACTACCATTTGCAGCAAATTCTGCAATACTTTTTAAGGTTTGCAAGGTCGTTTGCGGGTTTAAATAGTGCGTTGTGCCTAACCATGAAAAAAATGCAGGAGCAGATGAATCATAGACACTTCTGGTCAGGGCTTCCGAAATAGACTCTTTTTCAAAGTTAATCGCGACAAACTCAACGGTAGCAGGAATATTTCTTAACTTTTTTAGCTTAGTCTGTTTAGCAGCTTGAGTATCAGGATGATCCACTTCAAAAATTTTCAAAGTAGGGTAATGGTGTGATTCACGTAGTGCAAAAGAGTCTAGGCCAGCACCGACTAACACATATTGTTGAGTATCTTGTTGAACTGCCTGAGCAAGTAAATCTTCGGCATAACGGGAGCGCCCGACCACTTGCCCAGTAAGTAAACCTAAAGTACGGTTTAAAACCGAAGAATTCATGACTTTAACAATCAGTGGGTTAGAGAGCAGTTTTTTCCAGCCTTTACTGGTCAGCTCAAAAGCATAAGGGTCTGAAAATACAGGGTTCTTCGTATTTTGAAAATGATTGGCCCGTAATGCAGCAGCAGCTTCGGCGGTACGACTTGATTGACCTTCTTTCATCTTTATCCTGTTTTTTTATTTCTTGAAGATATTCAACGAAGAAGGCAGTGTATTTCATGAAAACCTAAAATACACTGCCTCTTTCTTACAACGGATTTGATCGAAATTACAAATTAGTGAGTTTTCGTCGTTTGATACGTCACTTCATAATCTTTCAAATCTACTTTTTTCAAACGTTGTTTAAGTTTTTTCAATGACCAAGGCCATGCAGCAAAGTTACGCCCGTTGGCATCAAGGTAGTAACTCTTACAGCCGCCGCTATTAAATACCGTTGTTTGTAAGTGCTTTTGCACTAAATCATTATGCTTTTTAATCACATCAGATTTAACATTTAATTTGCTAATTCCTTTGTTTTTAATTTTCAATAAGCCATCTACGATATAGTCGAGCTGTGCTTCTGCCAAACCAATGAAAGAGTCATAAACCAGTACGTTAGGCCCTAAAACTAAAAATGCATTGGGTACATTTTCAATGTTGGTGCCCAAGTAAGCCTCTGGAGAACTACTCTTCCATATATCTTGTAAACATTGGCCTTTTTCATTATGGACACGTTTACCAATCGGTGGGTGAGATACTTCAAAGCCTGTACCCCAAATAATCACATCAACTTCATGACGTTCACCATTGGCAGCAACCACTGTATTGCCTTCTACTTTCACCAAGCCATGCGGAATAAGTGTAGTATTCGGTGCTTGTAGTGCAGGGTAGTAGTTGTTAGCGAATAAAATACGTTTACAACCAATATCAAAGTTTGGCGTTACGTTTTTACGTAGTACAGGGTCATTAATTTGCAATTTAAGTAATTGCTTACCCAATACATTGACTGGTTTTAGGGCAAGTGGATTACGTAAACCAAAGTTAATCGCATTGAGCGTTAACGCTACACTTTTACGCCAGCTCGCCTGAATAGATGGATATTTAGCAATCACTGATTTACTAAATTCGCCTAAGTCTGTATCTGGTTTCGGTAGTACCCAAGGTGCTGTACGCTGGAACACAAACAGCTCTTTCGCTTTTGGTTGAATTTGTGGCACAAACTGAATAGCAGATGCACCAGTACCAATCACGGCAATGCGTTTACCAGTTAAATCATAATCATGATTCCATTTAGCTGAATGGAACATCTCGCCTTTAAATGTTTCTAAGCCTTCAAGACGTGGAATTTGAGCTTCGGTAATTGGACCTGTGGCAAAAATAACGGTTTTAGACAAATATTGACCAGTACTGGTATCAAGTACCCACACATGACGTGAGTCATCCCACGCTGCGTTGAGCAGTTCGCTATTAAACTCGATTTTAAACGTAACATTAAACTCGTTACTCACATCTTCCAGATAACTTAAGATTTCTGGTTGGCGCGCAAATAAATGGCTCCATTTTGCACTTGGTGCAAATGAATAAGAGTAAAGAGCTGAAGGTACATCACAACCACAACCTGGGTAGGTATTTTCACGCCATGTTCCACCAACACGGCCAGCTTTTTCAATAATCTTATAATTGGTATAACCAACTTGATCTAGGCGAATAGCAGCGGCAATACCTGAAATGCCAGCACCCACAATAAAAGTATCGAAAATATGATTTGGTGATTTGACAGCTTTTTTTGCTGAAGCATTTGTTTTCATTTGAGCAGTCATATGTGTACTACCTATAAATTTCTTATTTAAATAATTTGTACGATGTGCCAAGGAACTTGTTATACAAGCTTGGAGATGCACGTTTCATGAACCAGAATAACTTTGCATCAATTTGAGGAATGGTATACAACTCATCCTGATCAAGGCGATTAAGTGTTAATCTTGCAACATCATCACTTGTCGTGAAGGCATAGTTCATCAGCGCATGGTCTGCTAGCTTTGAATAACGTCCTGGAATTCGACCATTTTTAATGATATTGGTTGGAACCAGCGTCGGGCAGAGTACATTCACTTTAATATTAAACTTATGCAGTTCAGCCGAAAGCGTTTCTGAAAGCGCACGCACGCCTGCTTTAGTCACGTTATAAGCGGTCATTTCTGGTGCAGCAGTGTAAGATGCCGCAGATGCCACATTAATAATTGCACCGTAACCTAACTTTTTAAACTTTGGAACAAATGCATGGCAACCGTGAATAACACCCCAAAGGTTAATATTCATGACCCAGTTCCAGTCTTCTAGGCTTAGCTCGTCAAACTTGCCACCCAAACCCACACCAGCATTATTAATGACAAGAGTTACAGGGTGTCCAAGTAAGATTTCAGCAGTTTCAGCTAGATGATTAACCTGTTCAGCATTACCCACATCACAACGCATAGCAAAAGCTTTAGCGCCTTCTTGTTCAAGAAGTTTTACTGTTTCTTCAGCAGCTTCGAGATTAATATCTGCACACACTACGCTGCCACCACGTTTTGCAAGTTCAAGTGCAAAACTTCGACCAATCCCACTGCCTGCACCCGTCACTACGGCATAAGCTTTTTGGCTTGGTTTAACTTTCTTTTTGCCAAATAAAATCATGATTCATCCATAAATAGCTTGAAGAGATACCAGCTATCTGTTTGATAGCTGGAAATACAGGACGATTAAGACATGCGTACTGGTGGGGTAAATTCTTTAACAAAGTAAGGTGCAATCGCGCCGCCTTCGTTCAGTAATTTCTGTTTGTAATACTCAAGATATTCAGTTGTATCATGATCATTTGGATGGAAGTCTGGACGTAAATAGTCAAGAATTTGACCAATCGTACTGCCAAAAACACCATCTTTTGGACCAAAGATTAAGCCTACACCACGACGAGCATCTTTCCAGAATTTTAAGGTCAGCATCTCTTGCGGCTTTCTTAATACAGGGACAAATAAAGTAGTCGCAGGGATTAAGCCTAAAATCGTAAATAGCGCAAGGAAGAAACCAGATGCGCGCAGTGGATAGCTGCCATTTAAGATTTGATAAACATCGTAGGCAATGTCTTTATGTTCAGATTCTTCAAGCATATGCCACATCCACAACGCACGGCTTTTTGCATCATCTGAATAATAGAAATTCTTTTCATGCTTCATCATGTATTCAGCAAGTACCGCAGTAAAATGCTCAATACCTGCCATCATTGACAATTTTAGTGGTTGTGGAAATTTCAAAAATACATATTTAAAGAAGTTCGAACCAAGAAAGCGATATAGCGCAACAGGATATTCAGCATCTTGAAGGGCATCGTTATATTCATTGTGCAATTTAGAATGAATTGCTTCTTGGCCAATTAAAGAAGTTACTCGCTGCTTTAATATTGGATCTTTGATAAATTCACGGTGATGGCGAGCGGTTTCAATAACCAGATCTTCACCATAAGTTAAAAACACCGAAAGCGTGGCAAAAAACAAAGTAGCAAATTGATTGTCCATATAGAATCTGACATCAATTTCCTTTCCATCAAAACCAATATTTAAATGTCGGATTGGAATTGAGCTTTTGCTAGAAAAATCCGGTAACTCAATTTCACGCTGAAATTTAAGTTTGTTAAATGATTTTTTAACTGCGGTCGAGATCATGGCGACACCCTGAGGCAAAGTAGTGGTGCATTTTGATGAAAATCAATAAACTCAATGATCAACAAAGCACTGTAAAATTCCATTTTCAAAAGCAGATGATTCTCTGCATTGACTACGGTGTTGTTGCTCCGTTATTTGTTTGATTATTTGGCTGAATAACGGAAAGAAGAGTAAAGATAGACAAACTATTTAGTGACTCTTCTTTAATTTTTTCATATTAATCTGACTTTATGTTCGGATTCAATTCGGGTAAATTTTTAAAAATATCAAAGTATTTTATAGACCCGTTCTGCAATAAAAATTTTAGATTTAATGATTTTATATATTTGAAAAACAATAAATTAATTTAAATTTTAGCTATTGCAGTAGTCACTTAAAAACACAGTTTCACTCATAGTTTGGGGCATGTTTTTCCCATTTCTTTTTACTAAGTTTGACAACTATTCGGATTTTGTTTTTATATTTCTACTGAGTCAAATTACATGCTAATCTGACTTTATGTTCGGATTATTGATTAGATCGTATGACTACGCGTAAACCTCGTCAAACTCGAGCCAAAGTCACTGTCGACACGATTATTGAAGCAGGTTTTATTGCAGTGGCACTTCACGGACCAAGTGGCACTACAACACGCCATATTGCAGAGATTGCAGGGGTGAGTGTCGGGTCTTTATACGAATATTTTAAAAATAAAGAAGAAATTTATGATGCGATGAATCACTTTTTTGTTCGGGAAATTCTGGACATGATTACAGAGCTTACACCGACGATTTTACAGTTGGAGTTAGAGCCTGTCATCGAAATGATTTTTTATACTTTTAGTGATTTATTAAAGAAAAATAATGACCGCTATTTGACTGTTTTGCGCTATGCAGGGGAATTGCAGTACGACAAATACATCCCAAAAATTGAACAGGCTTTAATGGAAGTGATCATGAAATATATGATGCACAATCCTAAATACCTAAAAATCAATAATTTGCCTGTAATTACCTACATTTGTATCAATAGCGGAATTTTTAATGTCGCGCGGCATCTTATTTTGCCAAACCCTTATATTAGTTTTGATGAAATGGTGCAGGGGCTAACCACGATGATTATGAGCTATATCAATACAGAGATGGCACGTTCAGAAGAACATTGAGCTGAGTTAGAATTTTATAAGTCCGATCAACAATAAAAAAGCCCTCGCATAAATTTTATGCGGGGGCTTAGTTGCATTATGGCATGGTTGGAACTTCTTCAGGACGCATATCGAAAATCAAAATTTCGGCGTTATCACCATTGGTAAACGATAAACTTCCACCTTCACGAATACGTGCAGCATCGCCAGTGTTAAATGTTTTACCATTTACATCAACACGACCTTTGGCAACGTGTAGGTAAACATATCGACCCTCAGGAATTACAAATTCAGCAGTTTCTTCACCATCAAAAAGACCTGAGTAAATATTAATGTCTTGTTTGATCGATAAAGTTTTCTCGCCACCTTTTGGTGAGATGATCAAATGCAATTTACCACGTTTGTCTGCTTCATCAATATGAACTTGTTGATAGCCCGGATCTGTATTCACTTCATTTGGAACAACCCAAATTTGCAAGAAATGAACGCCTTCATGAGCTGAATGGTTAAATTCACTATGAGCAACGCCACGACCTGCACTCATGAGCTGAATGTCACCCGGCACAATCACAGAACCTGTACCCATTGAGTCTTTATGCTCTAATGCACCTTCAAGCACATAGGAAATAATTTCCATATTGCGGTGAGGGTGAGTACCAAAGCCTTTAGATGGAGCAACGTTATCATCATTAATTACAAGTAGATCAGAAAAACCAACTTGTTTAGGATCCCAATAGTTAGCGAATGAAAAGCTATGTTTTGATTGTAACCAACCATGATGTGCTGCACCACGCTCGTGAGATAAACGCATATCAAACATGATGTATTCTCCTGATTTAATTTTCTATCTGAGCGTAGTTTATCGTAGCGTTTATCGTAATAAAGCACTGAAAATGGAAAGCTTGGTACGATTTTTAGAACGATTAAATGAAAATTATTTGTTAAGTAAGAAAATGAGCTCTTTGGGTTAAAATTGAAATTTTACTTTTAAAGCTAAAGATGAAAATCGGGAAATAGCGAGATCGCCAAACACTTTTAAATAGAACAATTGAAAGAAAAATGAATCTTTTTATCCTATTTAATTGGTAGAAAATTTAGAGATATTTCATGCGATATACACATTAGTCTACCCTGTGTCTTTAAATGAACTTAATAATAAAAATGAATAAAAAGCTAATATTAAAAATAACTAATGCTAAACTGTTTTGAAATAAAGTTACTTTTCAATGGAAATGTTTTGTATTTATCACATATTGAAATGATGAATTTAAAATCACCTTTCTTTTCAATAATTTGAGTAAGAGTGTATTATTGTAAATAAATGTGAAAATATTCACAAAGCTATAATTTTTTGTTAAGATCATTAACATTAAAAACATAGAGATAATAATAATGATCAATAAAGTATTAATAGTGTTGTGCGTGGGTATCGTCTTTGTATTGGGATATTGGGCCTATTTAGATACTCAAAATAAAAGACATCAAGAGCTCATGCGGATCATTCAAGAAGCAGAACAAAATTTACAAAGTATCGAACGCAATCCTAATCATGCTCACCACAGCAATTTAGCTTCTTATAATTTGCAAGGATATATAAGTGAGAAAAGAATTATTTTCTAAAAATATTGAATGATAAATTTCTGAATTTTACTTTGTCATTGGTCATATCTTTTCATAAATTTTGATCATGTTTCTGTTGAATCTGTTAAACTTATTTAACGTATAGTAAAAAAGCTGCATAGGGGTTATGCAGCTTTTTTGTGTTTCAAGAGGGGCTGTGGCTATTTCCTATGTAAGAACTAGAAACCAAATGAGTGGCATATTTGTTGCTTCATAAGTTTGAGATTCTTGTTTATAGGGCTGAACAGAAAAACAATATTGTTCAGCGACCTACATAGAAGTAAATATTCCACAGTTCAGATTTTGCATAGAGGCTACTTATGGCGGCGCCCAATTCTTCGGCAGGCTGGTTAGAGCGTTTATTTAAGTTAAGCGACAATAAAACCACTTTCCGAACTGAAGTTCTTGCTGGTGTAACTACATTCCTAACGATGTGTTACATCATTATTGTCAATCCACTCATTTTATCTGAAACCGGCATGGATCATGGTGCCGTATTCGTTGCGACCTGTTTGGCAGCAGCAATCGGATGTTTAGTAATGGGGATCATTGCAAATTATCCAATCGCACTGGCCCCTGGTATGGGTTTAAACGCTTACTTTACCTACTCGGTTTGTATGGGGATGGGCGTGCCATGGCAAACAGCTTTAGCGGCTGTTTTTGTTTCAGGCCTTGTTTTTCTTGCAATTAGCTTCTTTAAAATTCGTGAAGCGATTGTCAATGCGATTCCGATGTCACTTAAGTTTGCAATCGGTGGGGGTATTGGTTTATTCCTGGCACTGATTGCACTAAAAAATGCTGGAATCATTGTTGATAACCAAGCGACATTAGTTGGTTTGGGCGATATCAAACAACCTACAGTATTGTTAGCGCTTTTCGGATTTTTAATGATTGTAGTTTTACACCAGTTGAAGATTCGCGGTGCAATCATTATTAGTATTTTAGTCGTTACAGGCATTGCTACTGCTTTAGGTCTAAACGAATTTAAAGGTGTAGTGGGTCAAATCCCTTCAATTGCACCAACGTTCATGCAAATGGACTTTAAAGGTCTATTTACAGCAAGTATGGTCGGCGTCATCTTTGTATTCTTTATTGTCGATTTATTTGACAGTACGGGTACTTTAGTTGGTGTTTCACACCGGGCGGGTCTTTTACAAGACGGTAAATTACCTCGTTTGAAGAAAGCATTATTTGCAGACTCTACTGCAATTGTTGCTGGTGCTGCATTAGGTACATCTTCAACTACGCCATATATTGAATCAGCTTCAGGTGTAGCAGCGGGTGGACGTACTGGTTTAACTGCTGTTGTGGTTGCTGTCTTATTTATCTGCTGTTTATTTTTAGCACCTCTTGCTCAATCTGTACCAGGTTTTGCAACAGCGCCAGCTTTATTGTTCATTGGTGTGTTGATGATTCAAGGTATCACTCATATCGATTGGGATGATATTACTGAAGCTGTTCCAGCCTTTTTAACTATTGTATTTATGCCATTTACCTATTCAATTGCTGATGGTATTGCAATGGGCTTTATTAGCTATGCATTAGTTAAATTATTCACGGGTAAGGCAAAAACTGTACCGTACATGGTATGGATTATTGCTGCACTTTGGGTATTTAAATTTATCGCATTTGGCGGTTAATATGATTTTTTATAATTTTCTTCTTGAGCTATCTTAGTCATAGTTTCTAATAAGAAGAAAGTTATAGAAGGGTGTGATTTTGACCACACCCTTTTTTCTTTAGATGTGGAGTTAATATGAATCAAGTCGAGCTGATTCGCGCCTTACCAAAAGCCGAATTGCATGTGCATATTGAAGGGACTTTTGAACCTGAATTAATGTTTGCAATTGCCCAGCGCAATCAGATTCAGATTCCTTACAAATCTGTTGAAGAAGTAAAGCAAGCTTACAACTTTCATAATCTTCAATCATTTTTAGATATTTACTATGCTGGTGCGAATGTTCTTGTACATGAACAAGACTTTTATGATTTAGCATGGGCTTATTTTGAGAAATGTGCCGAAGATCATGTTGTTCATACAGAAATGTTCTTCGACCCGCAAACTCACACTGACCGTGGTGTTGCGTTCTCAACAGTGATTGGTGGTTTAAAGCGTGCGTGTGCAGATGCCAAAGCTAAGTTTGGTATCAGCTCTCAACTGATTATGTGTTTCTTACGTCATTTAAGTGAAGAAGCTGCATTTGAAACACTTGAACAAGCTTTACCATTTAAACAAGATATTATTGCAGTCGGCCTCGATTCAAGTGAAGTAGGGCATCCGCCAGCTAAATTTGAACGTGTTTTTGCTAAGGCTCGTGAAGAAGGTTTCTTAATCGTTGCTCACGCTGGTGAAGAAGGTCCACCTGAATATGTATGGGAAGCTTTAGATCTACTCAAAGTGAACCGTATTGATCATGGTGTGCGTTCTGAAGAAGACGAACAATTAATGGCGCGTTTAATTAACGAAAAAATGCCGTTAACTGTTTGCCCTTTAAGTAACTTAAAGCTATGCGTTGTTAAGGATATGAAAGATCATAATATCCGTCGTCTATTGCAAAAAGGCGTACACGTGACGGTTAACTCAGATGATCCTTCATATTTCGGTGGATATATGAATGATAATTTCTTTGCTATCCAACAAGCTTTAGACTTAAACAATGATGAGTTGAAGCAACTCGCAATTAACTCTTTTGAAGCCTCTTTCATTTCAGATGAAGAAAAACAAAAGTGGATTGCAGAAATCCAAAAAATTTAAATAAAAAAACCGCCTATCTCAGGCGGTTTTTTTATACATACGTTTTATTTAGGTTGTTTAGTCATGCTATTTAAAATATTGTCTTTATCAACAAAGTGATGTTTTAAAGCTGCAAGCACATGCCCAACAATCAGCAAGCCTGCAAACCAAGAAATATAAACGTGTAATGGTTTAACAACAGCTAAAAGTTCTGGGTTATCTTGTACTAAACGCGGAATTTCAAATAAATATAAAACAGGCGCAGGGTGACCAGCGCTCCAGCTAAATAAACAACCAGTGACAGGTAAAGCCACCAAAATCACATAAAGCAATAGATGACCAACATGTGCCAAAGTTTTCATCATTGGGGACATGGTGTCAGGTAGTTTTGGAGCTGGATGTGTATAGCGCCATAAAATCCGGATAATCACCAAAAAGATAATGGTGGTCGCAATATTTTTGTGCAGCGTAATGACATCGCCTTTAAAGGGACCATCAACGTCATAACTTAAAAAATTTCCACTATAGAAACCAATAGCCCATGCTGCGATGAAAATGATTGCCATCACCCAATGCAGGATTTGTGCGGTACGGGTGTAATACTGAGATGAAACAGCAGGCATAAAAAACCTATTTTTTTGTCGTTTTGATTTTCAATTTTATGAGAAAGCACTGATTTTGAGAAATGTTTTAAATGTAACAGAGCGTGCTAAAAACAGAACGTTTAAGGAAAAATGCATTTGATAAGCTGAGTTTTGCTGGGGAAAAAAGATTGCATAAATGCATCAAATTATTTGTTTCTTCTAAAGTCGAGTTTAGGCACAATACGCGCTGCCAACGTTCAATCAAAGGAAAAAATGATGAAAAAATTGATGCTCGCTCTAGCGCCAGTTGTTTTAGCTTTAACAGCTTGTGCAACGACTACAGGTACGGGTACAGGCGCTACTTCTGCACAAACAACAACTCAGCAGTTGGGTGTGGCTGCATTAAAAGTTGCTGTAAATGCGAAATGTATTACAGAGATTAATAATGTTGCCGCTTGGAAAACAGCAACAAAGCTTATGACTGCTGAGCAACGTGATAGCATTCAAACTAATGTTTGTGGTTGTGTGAGCGAAAAGGCACCAAATAGTGTAACGGCAGTAGAATTGGCAGCGGCTGCATTTGATGTAAATGCACGTGCTACAATTGTAAACCAAGTGGTTTCAAAAACTGTAAATGAGTGTGTGGCAGAAGCTTTACAAAAGTAATTAATGATTTTTGTATTAAAGAAGGCTGATTACTATTGATCAGCCTCTTTTGTTTAAAGGTGAAGAGTAAATGTTTATTGCTGGTGTAGATGAGGCGGGACGTGGTCCGTTAGTAGGTTCCGTTGTGGCAGCGGCTGTTATTTTAGATCCGAATAATCCAATTGAGGGATTAAATGATTCTAAAAAATTAACTGAAAAGAAACGTGAAAAGTTGTTTATTGAAATACAAGAAAAAGCCTTAGCTTGGTCAATTGCAGAAGCAACGCATGCTGAAATCGATGAATTAAATATTTTACAAGCGACTTTTTTGGCCATGCAGCGCGCAGTTGATGGTTTAAAAGCTCAACCACAAAAAGTGATTGTAGATGGAAATCAAATTCCAAAAGGAATCATTATTCCTTGTGAAGCTATTGTTGGGGGGGATGCGAGTCATCCTGAGATCAGTGCGGCGAGTATTCTGGCAAAGGTTACACGTGACCGACAAATGGCAGAATTAGATCAGCAATATCCATTATTTGGTTTTGCCAAACATAAAGGATATCCAACTAAAGCACATTTTGAAGCAATTGCAACGCATGGGGTAATCGATCAGCACCGCCGCAGCTATGCTCCTGTTAAACGTGCTCTAGGCTTATAAATACAAAGTCCTAAAAAATTTAAAGCGACTAGAAAGTCGCTTTAATTAGGGAGAGAATAACTTCATATTAACGATTGAAGTTTTTCTGTGCATAATTATCATCTTCAAAAGAAACTTGATAATCTTGATCAAGATGTTGAAGGTGTTCATGCATTGCACGTTCATGTTGAATACGTTGATAAATTTCTTCGCGATGAACAGAAACCTCTTTTGGTGCATTCACACCAATACGAACCTGGTTTCCTTTGACGCCAAGCACAGTAACACTGACTTGATCCCCAATCATTAATGTTTCCCCGACACGGCGGGTCAGAATCAGCATGTTTATCTCCTTGCTAAACGCTTAAAACTGCAATATTGGTACCCAAATAAAAGCTCAACCTCAGTTTTCAGTCAGATTCTAACAGAAATATGAGAACAAAGTCATATTTTGATAATCACTGCCAAAAAACTTTCCGTTTAATATAACAGAGCCGCTATAAAAAAAACTATAGCGGCTCTGTGTTTTCTTTGATTATTGTCGGACAAGTAAACATTTTTTAATGAATTATTGACCGTTTGGTAAAATTAAGCGCGGGCGCTGCTTTCACCATGTTCACGATCTAAACCAAAAGCGGTATGTAGACAACGAACAGCAAGTTCAAGATATTTCTCATCAATAATGACAGAAACTTTAATTTCAGAAGTTGAAATCATAAGAATGTTGATGCCTTCGTCAGCTAGGGCAGTGAACATCTTGCTCGCTACGCCTGCATGTGAACGCATACCTACACCTACGATAGACACTTTAACGATGTCATCACGTGTTGAAACTTCACGTGCACCAATATTTTTGGCAGTTTCGTTCAAGATTTTTTCAGCTTTCGCTAAATCAACACGGTTTACAGTGAAAGTGAAATCTGTTGTGCCATCTTCTTCAACATTTTGCACTATCATGTCGACTTCAATATTGGCATCACTTACTGGTGATAAAATTTTAGAAGCGATACCTGGTTCATCAGGTACACCTAAAATCGTTAATTTTGCTTCGTCACGGTTAAAAGCAATACCTGCAATGATTGGCTGTTCCATAGTATCTTCCGCCTCAGTCGTAATGAGTGTACCTACATTTTCTTTAAATTCTTCGTCAAACGCGCCGTCGTTATCATTATCAAAACTTGATAATACACGTAAAGGAACTTGATATTTCCCGGCAAATTCTACTGAGCGAATTTGTAAAACTTTTGAACCTAATGAAGCCATTTCTAGCATTTCTTCAAAAGAAATACGGTCGATTTTTTTAGCTTTAGGAGCAACACGCGGGTCAGTGGTGTAAACGCCATCTACATCAGTGTAAATTTGGCATTCGTCTGCTTTTAAGGCAGCAGCAAGAGCAACACCAGAAGTATCTGAACCACCGCGGCCTAGCGTTGTGATATTTCCGTTAGCGTCAAAGCCTTGGAAACCTGCAACAACAATAACACGGCCTGCATCTAGGTCATTGGTCATGACATCTGTATCAATAGACTCAATACGCGCCTTGGTAAATGCACTGTCAGTTTTAATACCGACTTGACGTCCGGTATAGGATTTAGCTTCCACACCAATCGAATTAAGTGCCATAGCTAACATGGAAATCGTCACCTGTTCACCGGTTGAAACCATTTGGTCTAACTCGCGTGGGTCAGGTGTTTCGGTAATGGCTTTAGCGAGAGCAAGTAAGCGGTTTGTTTCACCACTCATTGCAGATACAACCACAACAACCTTGTGACCGTGATCATGCCAACGCTTAACACGACGAGCAACATTTAAAATGCGCTCGGGGGTACCCATAGAAGTACCGCCATATTTTTGAACGATTAATGCCATAGTTTTTCCATATAAGCCATGACCCTGAGAGGCTTTTCAGGGTCAGTTACACAAAAAGTGAAGTCTTATTTTTGTTCAAGCCATGCAGGTAATGCAGCAATAACTTGTCCAAACTTCTCGTTAAGTGGCGCGCCACCTTGTGCTAAGTCAGGTTTACCACCACCTTTACCACCTAACTCGGTTGCTAGATGTTTGATGATGTCACCTGCTTTTAGATTTGCAGTGTATTGTGATGCAACTGAAGCAAGTAGGCTAACTTTGTCACCCTCTACGCCAGCTAACACAATAACTGCATTCTCTAATTTTGATTTAACACTGTCGTGCAAGTTGCGAAGTGATTTCGCATCTACACCTTGAACAGTGGTAATAAGCGTTTGACGACCAGAAATCGTTTGTACCTGATCAATCAATTCTGACGCTTGGAAGTTTGCCAATTTCTGATTGAGCTGTTCAATCTGCTTTTGTAATGCAGAAACAAGTTCTACATTAGCCTGTACACGCTCAACAGTTTGGTCTTTCTGTGCTTTTAATAAGCCATTAATGTGCTGGATATCAGCATCAGTTTTTTGTACTACTTCTAAAGCTTTAGTACCAGTCACTGCTTCAATACGACGTACACCAGCAGCTACACCGCCTTCAGAAGTGATTTTAAATAAACCAATATCACCTGTACGCTTAACGTGAATACCACCACAAAGTTCAATTGAGAAGTTTTTCTCATCAATCACTGAACCCATAGCGAGAACACGAACTTCGTTACCGTATTTTTCACCGAACAACATCATTGCGCCTTTTGCTTTTGCCGCTTCGATGTCAAGGAGTTCAGTGGTTACAGCTGTATTTGCAATAATTTCTGCATTAACTAGACGCTCAACCTGTTGTAACTGTTCAAAAGTTACAGGTTGGTCGTTAGCAAAGTCAAAACGTAAGATATCACTTGCAACTAAAGAACCTTTTTGTTGTACGTGTGAACCTAAGATTTGACGTAGAGCAGCATGTAATAAGTGTGTTGCTGAGTGGTTGCGTGCAGTAGCTTCACGAATATCTGCTTTAACAATTGCTTCAACGTTTTGATCAGCTTTAAGGTTGCCAACGGTCACAATACCTTGATGAACAAAGGCACCGCCTGACTTTTTGGTATCTTGAACTTCAAAAATACCAGTTTCGTTTTTGAAGATACCTGTGTCACCAATCTGACCACCACTTTCTGCATAGAAAGGAGTCTGGTTTAAAACGATAAGTGCTTCGTCGCCTTCAGAAACTTCATCAACTTGTACGCCATCTTTATAGATCGCTACAATTTGGCCTTGACCAGTAGTGTTGATGTAACCATCAAACTGAGTTTCGCCTTCAACTTGTACAATGCTGTTATAGTCAATAGCGAATTTACCTGCATCACGAGCACGTTGACGCTGAGCAGCCATTTCTACTTCAAAACCAGCTTCGTCAATAATAAAGTCACGTTCACGTGCAATATCAGCAGTTAAGTCTGTTGGGAAGCCGTAAGTGTCGTAAAGTTTGAAGACTGTCGCACCAGGAATAGTCTTGTCTTTTAACTGAGCAAGTTCACCTTCAAGTAGTTTTAAACCTTGCTCAAGTGTTTTTGCAAATTGTTCTTCTTCACGAACTAGAGTTGCTTCAATCACATCTTTACGAGCTGCGAGTTCAGGATAAGCCTCACCCATAACTTCGATTAAAGGTTGCAACATTTTGTAGAAGAACGTACCAGTTGCACCAAGCTTATTACCGTGACGCACAGCGCGGCGGATAATACGGCGTAGTACATAACCACGACCTTCATTGCTTGGGTTAACACCATCAGCAATTAAGAAACAGCATGAACGCGCATGGTCTGCAACTACACGTAAAGAAGGCTGACCTTCGTCTTCAATACCAATAATGTTTGCAGCAGCTTTTAATAAATGTTGGAACAAGTCAATGTCGTAGTTTGAATTAACATGTTGCAATACAGCAGAAATACGCTCTAAGCCCATACCTGTATCAACAGATGGGGCAGGGAGAGGGTGAAGCACGCCATCAGCAGTACGGTTGAACTGCATGAAAACGTTGTTCCAGATTTCAATAAAACGGTCGCCATCTTCTTCAGGTGTGCCTGGTAAACCACCCCAAATGTGATCGCCATGGTCAAAGAAAATTTCAGAACATGGACCACATGGACCGGTGTCACCCATTGCCCAGAAGTTATCAGATGCGTATTTTTCGCCTTTATTATCACCAATACGGATAATACGTTCAGGTGCTAAACCAATTTCTTTATTCCAGATGTCATAAGCTTCATCATCGGTGTGATAAACGGTCGCATATAAACGATCTTTAGGGAGGGCTAACCATTCATCGCTAGTCAAAAATTCCCAAGCGAATTTAAGTGCATCACGTTTGAAATAATCACCAAATGAGAAATTACCTAACATTTCAAAGAATGTATGGTGACGAGCAGTGTAACCAACGTTGTCTAAGTCATTGTGTTTACCACCAGCACGTACACATTTTTGTGATGTAGTTGCACGTACATAGTCACGTTTTTCAAGACCTAAGAAGCAGTCTTTAAACTGGTTCATCCCAGCATTTGTAAATAATAAAGTTGGGTCGTTGGCAGGAACAAGAGAACTCGACGCGACACGTGTATGCCCTTGCGTCTCAAAGTAGCGCAAAAATGCTTCACGAATTTCAGCAGATGTCATTAAACGAGTACTCACAACCAAGTCACTCCATATTTTCGAATTTGGCTAAATGTATCAATGCCTGTTTGTTTTATGCCAAACCTTAGCATGTGATACGGGGCTTATTTTTTAAAAACGCTAAATTGTAGCGGAAAAACCCCACCGAACCAACGATTTTAAAAGGAATATCTTACAAAACTGTGATTTGGCTAAAAATCTATATTCAATTAGGCGTGACGTGCTTTACTATATGCCTTCTTTAGCCTGTAGTTTTGTAGATAAGGATAGGTTATGCAACGTATCGCCATTAATGGGTTTGGCCGAATTGGACGTAATGTGTTACGTGCCTGGTTTGAGAGCTCAAAACAATTTCAATTTGAAATCGTGGCGATTAACGACATAGCAGATGTGCAAACATTAGTGCATTTATTTAAATATGACTCAACACATGGCCGCTTCAATGGAAATGTGGAAATATTCATTGAAAATGAAAAAGTTTTTTTGAATATTCAGTCAAATCAACGAGCGTTAAAAGTTGAGGTTTTAAAGCAGGAACAACCTGAACTTTTACCATGGTCTAGTTTAGATATTGATGTGGTACTTGAGTGTACAGGACTGTTCCGTTCTCACGCTGATGCAACGCGTCATCTACAAGCAGGGGCGAAGCGGGTGATTATTGGGGCAGCGCCTTTTGATCATGTCGATGCAGCCATTGTTTATGGTGTAAATCATCATGAAGTCAAAGTGACTGATCAGATCATATCAAGCGTTTCATGTACTACGCAGGCTTTGGTTCCATTGGTGAAAATTATTGATGATGCTTTTGGTATTGAAACAGCGCTTATGACCGAAATTCATGCAGTAACGGCAGACCAATCTGTACTTGATCATGCACATCGTGATTTGCGCCGCGCTAGAGCTTCAGGACAAAATATTATTCCGACCACGTCTAGTGCACTTGGTGCATTAAAACGTGTTATGCCTAAAATGGAAGACCGTATAGACGGTTATTCAATTCGGGTACCTACTATTAATGTAGCTGCAATTGACTTAACTTTTATCGCGCAATCTCCAATTACTGTGCATCATATTAATGAATTGCTAATTAAAGCATCTCAAACCGACTATGCGGAAATTATGGCAGTGACTGATGAGCCATTAGTTTCAAGCGATTTTAACCATTCTCCTTATTCACTCATTGTTGATTTAACTCAAACTATGGTTGTCGGGCATCAAGCTAAAGTATTTGCTTGGTACGATAATGAATGGGGCTATGCAAATCGATTATTAGATTTGTGCGATTCTTTCTGAAAGTGAATTAAAGTAATAAAGGATGTTGAATAAACATCCTTTTTGTAATTATTAATTTGAAGTATAAAAAGTTAAAAATAATGAAAATTATAAATATTAGTGTTGTGTAAAATTATATCTATTTGTATGATTCGCAAACATTAAAATTTTAATTATAGAGTTCATATGAAATTTAATTCAAAAAGAATAAGTGTTTTTTTAATTTTTACATCTACTATTATTTTAATTGCTTGTGGTGGTGAAAGCTCAGATCAAAATACCAATGGTCAAGCTGAAAATAATTTAGAAAAAGATGGCTCGATTTACCAAGTTTATTATCAATCTTCTGATATTTCTTCAGGTATCTATAGTGATTCTTTTGAAATTACTCAATATCCAATTAATAATAACGAAATCTTTTTTGCAAAGTCACGCAATCAACCATTAAAAAATGATTTTTTAACTGAACAGAAAATTTTAAATAAAGAGACACTGCAAACAAATATTGTAAAAAGGTTAACACCTAGTAGTTGGACTTATGAGTTAACTCCTGATTTGAAAAAAAATTTAAAGTTTGAAATTGTGAAGTTAGATGGTGAAAATATCTTTGATCGTGTATTGCCGGGCTATAAAGAAAATAAAAATCTAGAAACAGGCCTTCATAATCAGCTTGATAAAAATTTAATTGAATTTTACCAAAACTATAAGAATGTTACGTTTCCAAAAAATAGTTATTGTTATCGTTTAAAAGAGACTCAATGGAATCAATCTTATATTTCATATATATCTAGTTTTAATGCCAATCCCACGTTTAGTGAAAAAAAGCAGTCAATAATCGAAAGATATAATAACTTAGGTCAAGATAAAAAGTATTTTAGGCTTCTAAACTCGCAGTGGCATGGCTATAACTTAACTGTTTTAGAAAACTTGGAAACTGGTGATATTGAAAGCGTACTGGGGAATAATAATGACCAGTCTGCTTCTATAGAGTTTGTATCAAGCAGTGTATGGGATGCTGATAGAAGTTTGGCGTATGAGAAGTCTCACCTTTATTCTATAGAAGATAACCCGCTTAATAATACGCATTCATTAACTGCTTTCAGACAAAAATTAAAAATCGCAAATCTTGAAAAAGGTTGCTTTGCTTTTAATACTCAAGCAGCTCAAGCTATTCAAAGATTAAATTTAGTTAACTGGCAACCCGGCGATAGTTCAGATATTAGCCCTTTCTTTAGTCGAAGAACTTTAGTAAGTAACTAAATTGGATGAGAGTAAGGCTTTGAATACTATTGTTTATTCTTATTATCTTCTTTTTGACTTTAGAGTTTATTAAGAAAGATTTATGCAAATTGTCAGGTGCATGGCAGAAAGTATCATGCTACACTAAGAGAAATCGGGTGTGTTCCCGATTTTTTTATGTGGGGTCGTTCCACGTTGATCAGATTTTAGGCTTGAAATATGACCATTTCAGAGACATGGTTGCTGCCTGACGGGGTAGCAGATGTATTGCCGGAACAGGCACAAGTCATTGAAAAACTTCGCCGTGAAGCTTTAGATTTCCTCGCGGTGCGAGGTTATCAATTGGTATATACACCATTTATCGAATACATCGAATCGTTGTCTTCATTATCAGAATCAAATCAAGACTTAGATTTAGTAACTTTTAAGGTTATTGATCAGCTCTCAGGCCGTTTACTCGGTGTTCGTGCTGATATGACGCCACAAGTTGCACGTATTGATGCACATGTAAGACCAGTTGAAGGTGTTGCACGTTACTGTTATTCAGGGACTGTATTACATACTAAACCACAAAATTTCAATGCCACACGTGCACCTTTGCAATTAGGTGCAGAGTTATATGGCCACGATAGTATCGAAGCTGATGTCGAAATGGTCGATGTTATGCTGGGATTGATTGAAAACATCTACACATTACAAGGCGCACATTTAGATTTGGGCCATGTAGGCTTGTTCCGCAGTCTAGTGAAGTATGCTGGCCTGTCAAAAAATGAAGAACATGAACTGTCTGATCTTTATCAAAGAAAAGCATTGCCAGAGTTAGCAGAGTTTACTCAAAGCCTTAACATGGGTTCTGATTTCTATGCGCTTGGTCGTTATTCTAGTGATCTAGAAGCATTGCAGACCAATTTAAGTGCCAATATTTTGCAAGATGCTGAATTTAAGTCAGCATTAGATGCACTGAAGACGACACTTGAGCAAATAAAAGGTCGTTGGCCAAATCTCAACATCGGTATTGATGTTGTAGAGCTACG
This sequence comes from Acinetobacter oleivorans DR1, assembly GCF_000196795.1. Classification (NCBI taxonomy): domain Bacteria; kingdom Pseudomonadati; phylum Pseudomonadota; class Gammaproteobacteria; order Moraxellales; family Moraxellaceae; genus Acinetobacter; species Acinetobacter oleivorans. The sequence goes on along the minus strand of NC_014259.1, from coordinate 2,885,423 downwards.
TAGTTATCACTATCACACTGGCTTAATGTATGCAGTCTATGCACCAAACCGTGCTGCGCCGTTAGCGCAGGGTGGCCGTTATGATGGTATTGGTGAGCACTTTGGTCGTGCGCGTCCTGCTACTGGCTTCAGTTGCGATTTATATGCCTTAGGTGCAAATCAGTTCGCCGAAATAGAAACTGTTGTTGCTCCAAAAGGCTCAGAACAAGATTTACTCTCAGCAATTTCGAATGCACGCGCTCAAGGTTTACGTGTCGTTCAATTGTTAGGTAATGATGATTTAAGTTCTATTCCATACGCGACCCATCAACTCGTGGCGCAAAATGGTCAATGGGATATTGAAAAGATTTAAACGCCAACAGTAAGTTTTTACTGGTGGTTTCCAATTTTAACAGCATGATGTAATGAGGCTATTATGGGCAAAAATGTTGTGGTACTTGGTACCCAATGGGGCGACGAAGGTAAAGGTAAAATCGTCGACCTGCTCACAGATCAGGCGGCTGCGGTAGTACGTTATCAAGGCGGACATAACGCAGGTCATACTCTTGTCGTAGGTGGTAAAAAGACTGTATTGCACCTCATTCCATCAGGCATTTTACGTGAAAACGTATTGTGCTTAATTGGTAATGGTGTGGTACTTTCACCAGCCGCGTTAATTGAAGAAATGGGAATTTTGGAAGCAGAAGGTGTTCCTGTTAAAGAACGTCTACGTATTTCTCCAAACTGTCCACTCATTTTGCCTAACCACATTGCACTTGATCAGGCACGTGAGAAGAAACGTGGTAATGCTAAAATCGGTACTACAGGTCGTGGTATTGGTCCTGCTTACGAAGATAAAGTGGCTCGCCGTGCAGTGCGTGTTGCTGACCTTGTTCGTGGTGGCGCAGCATTAGAAGAAAAACTGTCTGAAATGCTTGAGTTACATAACTTCCAGTTAACTCAGTTCTACGGTGTAGAAGCTGTTAAATTTGAAGATGTATTGGCTCTTTGCAACGAATGGCGCGAAGTGCTTGCTCCATTAGTGATTGACGTGACTAAAGTGTTACATGACTACCGCAAAGAAGGTAAGCCTGTAATGTTTGAAGGCGCTCAAGGTTCACTTTTAGACATCGACCACGGTACTTATCCATACGTTACAAGTTCAAATACAACTGCTGGTGGCGTAAGCTCTGGTTCAGGTATGGGACCTTTACATCTTGATTATGTATTAGGTATTACTAAAGCTTATACAACACGTGTAGGTGCTGGCCCATTCCCAACTGAATTGGTTTACGATGCAGCTGCTGATGCTGGTGACCCAGTGGGTAAACACCTTGGTACAGTTGGTCATGAATTTGGTGCTTCTACTGGTCGTCAACGTCGTTGTGGTTGGTTTGATGCTGAAATCCTTCGCCGTTCTGTAGATGTAAACTCACTTTCTGGTATTTGCTTAACTAAACTAGACGTTCTAGATGGTTTAGAAGAAGTAAAAATCTGTGTGGGCTATGAAAATACAGACTCAGGTTGTGTAGGTTCTTCTGATGCGGTTTCTTTTGAATGCTTGAAACCAATTTATGAAACTATGCCAGGTTGGAGCGAATCGACTGTTGGTTTAACCAGTATCGATCAATTACCAGCAAATGCTTTAGCTTATGTGAAGCGTATTGAACAATTAATCGAATGTCCGATTGATATCGTTTCAACTGGTCCAGACCGTGCAGAAACAATTGTTTTACGTCATCCATTCTCTGCTTAATTAGCAAAGATTAAAAAAGCCTCCTAAAAGGGGGCTTTTTTATACCCGACTAAAGTGCAGTTTTCGTTTTATTCGATTCAGATTAAAACGTTAGATAGATAAGGAATGATGGGCTCAGGATGAAGCTACAACCAACTATTTCGAAAACAATTTTTTATTCTTTTTTATTCGCTATTGGTGGTTCACCGACACTGGCGATGTTAGTTATTTATGGTCAAGAATATCATGAAGATTTCTTCATGACCGCGTTTATGAGTTTGTCGGTATTGTTCGCATGTGTGTTAATTCCTGTGGTGCTCATACAAAATAGTTATTTACTCTGGAAAAGAGAAAGTCCTAATCTTGAAGAGAAAGTTAAGTTTTTAAGTTATGTTTATCTTGGCTTAAATATAATATGTCTAATTTTCTGGATTTATTTGATGACTTTATCGGCTTGATCGTTACATAAATACTATGATCATGAAGAAATGAGACATTCAAAGTGTAAGCGGTATTTCTTATAATAAGTGCAAAAGAATAAACAGCTTTTTCTCGATTTAGGTGATCCATGTTATGAATAAAAAACTCTTTTTAAGCTTGTGTGCGGCAAGTGTGATGACCATTTCTGGCTGTGCAACAGTAGCGGACATGGCGGGTGCAGATACTGCAACCTTAAATGCCCAATCTGCTCAAGGTTTTAATAAGATGGTGCAGGAAGCACGTGGCAAAGGAACTTTGGATACAAGTTCAAGTACCTATAGCCGTATTAATGCTGTTTTTAACCGTTTAAAACCTTATGCGAACCAGATGAACCAGACTGGTCAGCCTTTTAGCTGGCAGTTGGCAGTACTGAAATCAGATACGATTAATGCTTATGTAGCACCAGGTGGTAAAGTGGTGTTCTATACAGGCATTGTAAATAAATTGAACCTGACAGATGCTGAAATTGCAGCTGTTATGGGACATGAAATGACTCACGCCTTAGAAGAGCACGCAAAAAGTAAAATCGGTGCTCAGGCTCTAACTGATTTAGCTCTTGGTATTGGTTTAAGCTATGCTGGCAATAATGTTGGCCAACTTGGTACTGCTGCGGCTCAGCTAGGTTCACAAGTGGGTGTAGGCTTACCATATTCTCGTAGTTTGGAAAGTCGTGCTGACCAAGGTGGCTTAATGCTAATGGCACGTGCAGGTTATAATCCAAATGCAGCGATTACACTTTGGGAAAAAATGAATAAGCTTGAAGGTGGTGGTGGTTCATCATTCTTATCTACTCACCCATCTAACTCTCAGCGTATTAGCGATATGCGTCAAAACTTGCCTGCAGCAATGGCTATTTATAATGGCCGTAAATAAGATATAAATTTTTTATAGATAAAGAAAACGGATGCTTAAGCATCCGTTTTTTTATTTAAGGAGCAGGGTTGGGCTGTTGGACATGAATAGCTTCAATACCTTGTAAAACTTCGGCAGGTAGTTCAATTTCAAATGCCTGAATATTTTCTTTAAGTTGGTCTAGATTAGTGGCACCAATAATTGTGCTGGTCACAAAGAATTGTTGTTTAATAAAAGCTAATGCCATTTGAGTTAAGCTTAACCCATGTTTCTCAGCTAGCTGTGCATATTGTTCAGTTGCCCACTCACTTTGAGGGTTACTATAGCGGCTAAAACGTGGAAATAATGTGACACGAGCATTCGCGGGACGAGCGCCATTTCTAAACTTGCCAGAGAGATAGCCAAACGCAAGAGGAGAGTAAGCGAGTAAACCAACATCTTCATATTTAGCAATTTCAGACATACCTATTTCATACGTACGGTTGAGAAGGCTATATGGATTTTGAACACTTACAAATTTACTTACACCTAACTTTTCAGCCAAATGTAAAAATTTCATAGTGCCCCACGGCGTTTCATTCGATAAGCCAATATAGCGAATGCGTCCTCGGTTAATCTCTTCTTGTAGAGCAAGTAATGTTTCTTCTAGAGGGGTGGTATCGTAATCATTTTGTGCTTGCTGGTTGCCATAAGCTAGCGTACCGAAAAAGTTGGTATGACGTTCAGGCCAATGTAGTTGATAGAGATCGATATAGTCGGTTTGGAGACGTTTCAGGGAGCCATCTAGGGCTTTAGCAATATGATCGTTGTTGAAGCACGTATGGCCTTCTCTGATGTGAGTTCCTCCAAAGCCTGGCCCTGCAATTTTAGAGGCAAGAAAGACTTTGTCACGTTGACCATTTTGGGCAAACCAATTGCCAATAATCGTTTCAGTTGCACCATAGGTTTCAGGTTTTGGCGGAACCGAATACATCTCTGCCGTATCCCAAAAATATAAACCGTGTGCCAGAGCATAATTGAGTTGTTCAAATGCTTCTTGTTGGGAGTTTTGCTCACCGAATGTCATGGTGCCTAAACAAATTTCTGGAAGTTTGAGGCCTGTGCGACTAAGTGGGTTAAATTGCATACAGCGGAATCCTTGGAAATTTTGAGTTAGCCTAACGGAGAATATGTATTCAACTTAAATCATAAAATTAGAATAGTTTGTAAGTTTTGTGTATTAACTCATTGTTGCATATAAAAAAAGCAAACCGAAGTTTGCTTTTTATTAAAAACTTAATAAATATTATTCTTCATCATCATAGTCTTCATCAGAAACAGGTGCTTCTTCTAATGAAACATCAAAAATAAGAATAGCTTTACCATCTGTCTGTATCATGCCTTGATCTTCTAAGGTCTTAAGTACACGGCCAACCATCTCACGTGAACATCCCACAATACGGCCAATTTCTTGACGTGTAATACGAATTTGACGACCGTTTGGCAAAATCATTGCTTCTGGCTGTGAAGATAAGTCAATTAAACAACGTGCAATACGGCCAGACACATCAATAAACGCAAGATCTGTCATTTTACGAGTTGTATTTTTTAGACGGCGAACAAGTTGTGCAAAAACAGCATAACTTAAGTCCGGATATTGTTTGCTAAGTTCGTGGAAGTTGTCATAAGAAATTTCTGCAATTTCACAGACATCACGAGTACGAACTTCAGCTGTACGTTGAGGGTTCGGTTCGAAAAGCCCCATTTCCCCAAAGAAGTCGCCCGGATTCAAATACGCAACAACAATTTCACGTTCGTCATCTTCACGTAAAATAATTGAAACTGAGCCTTTTAAAATTAAATATAAAGATTTCGACTCTGTTCCGGCATCAACAATTGTGGTTCGTTTTGGATATCTGTTGATGTGAGCACGTTTTAACAATGCTTTAACGGATTCAGGTAGTTGCCCCGGAGATAAAGCATCTGTGCTGAGTTGTGAAAAATTTGAAGTCATGCTTAATATGTTCCGAATAGGGTAAACAATTCACACAAGCCCGAGATGAGCTATTACACAGAAGAGATGAAATTCCTTATCAACTCATTTTATGTTAGTGTACAAAACAAGGGTCTGTTGACATTTCACAGATGGTTGCGACATAAGACAATTCTTTTAGACGTTACCAAGCAAGAGCTATGAAATTTAGCCATTCTAAATAAATAGATCTTAACAACGGAACGTACAAAATAACATGGTCTTGCGCTGTGCCTGCGCTGCTTAAATGGCAACTCAGATTATGGCTGAAATTTCACAAACTATATAACAAAACTGGACAAAGGATTGCCATTGTCTGGGTTTTGCGTCTTATTTGGATTAATTTTTAGCTCTAACGCAATCCATAGATGAAATGTCAACAGACCCTGCTTAAATTTATAATTTTTTTTAGGTAGTTGCAATGCAAACAAGTGTACATTGGCTAGAGAATGTTGCTTTTGAAGCGAAATCGGATAGTGGGCATAGTGTCATTATGGATGGCTCACCTGAGTATGGTGGTGAAAACCGTGGTCCACGTCCTATGGAATTGCTATTAATGGGACTTGGTGGGTGTGCTTCGTTTGATATTGTGACCATTTTAAAGAAATCTCGTCAAGATGTGACGAATGTTGTATGTAATTTAAAAGCTGAGCGTGCTGACACAATTCCGGCTGTTTTTACTAAAATCCACTTACACTTTGTGGTAACGGGTAAAGCTGTTAAAGAAAAACAGGTTGCAAAAGCGGTTGAATTGTCTGCTGAAAAATATTGTTCAGCGAGTAAAATGCTTTCCGATGGTGGTGTAGAAATTACCCACGACTTTGAAATTATTGAAGCGGAATAAGACAGTTTTTTGATAGCTAAAAATTAAAAGAAGCTGACATTAGGGTTGGCTTTTTTATTGTCAAAAATAACTAAAAAATAAGAGGAGGGATGAAATGAATATTCGTACTGCTAAATGGGAAGATACTCAAGCAATATGCGATTTACTTAAACAGATGGGCTACCCACAGCCACTCACTCTTATCCAAGAAAAATTTGAAATACTGCATAATGACGCTAACTCACAAATTTTGGTTGCTGAAGAAAATGGCAAGATTTGTGGCTTTTTATCTCTTTATTTTATTCCGCAAATTGCCTTAGAAGGTGACTTTGCCAAAATATGCTATCTGTGCGTTGATGAGAATATACGTAGCAAAGGTGTAGGGCACTTACTCGTACAAGAAGCTGAGCAACAAGCCAAGCGCCGTGGTTGTGATCGAATGGAACTTCATTCTGGAGTGCAAAGACCTTTGGCACATCAATTTTACCTAAGAGAAGGCTATATCGAAGCACCAAAGTATTTCCGTAAAGCTTTAAATTAACGAGCTGTATTTAGAAAAAGCTGCGGATCTACCCGAGCATTATTAAGGCTCATGCCCCAATGCAGGTGAGGGCCTGTCACACGTCCAGTTTTGCCCACTAAACCTAGTGTTTCTCCTTGGCGGATATGTTGGCCTTTTTCTACTTTAATTGCGCTTAAATGGCAGAACATGCTGACTAGGCCTTGGCCATGATCAATCAACACGGTTTGACCATTAAAAAAATAAGATCCGGTTTGAATGACGACACCATCTGCTGGTGCAACAACTTTTTGTCCTATTGGCGCAGGGATATCTAAACCTGAATGGGGAGCACGTTCTTCACCATTAAAAAAGCGCTTTCTTCCAAAAGAGTTAGAAAATTTCCCTGAAGTCGGGCGTATAAATGCTGGTAAGGTTTGCCATGAACTCTTTGTAAATGAGCTATACACATCATTTTGTTCTTTAGCTTCTTGAGCATAACGGTCTAACTGGCTTTGGTTCGGGTTCACATAATCTTGGTTAGTGACTTTAATCCGTTGCTCCGCATAGGGATAGGGCTTAATTTCTATTTGAATAGGGGTTTTATTCGTGTCGAGTTGTACACTGCCAAGTGGGGTAGATAACGGAATACCCACAATAGCATAACGCTGCTGACCTTCCTGACTAATTAAAACCGGCTTTTGTTGAAAAGTGACCTGAGTAATATCAGCGGTTAATGGGACAACTGCGATGCCACCGGGTCTTCTTGAGTCTTGCGGAACTTGAGCGATTGCCAGTGCCGAAGTAAAAAGACAAGTTGTTGTTAATAGAAAGTGTTTAAAGTGCATTTTTCATTTCAAAACGAGTAGTAAACTAACAAGATAAACTAAAGCTTAATCAATAAATTCTCAATGAAGAGTTTGTGAAAACCGTAGTATGAATAAGCATGAAGCTAAATATTCAAGTATTTTAATAAAATGTAGCTGAACTGTACTTGAAATATATACAAAACAATCCCATATTATAATGGAGTTTTACTCATTGTTATTTTAATAACATTATGAAAAATATATAAAAATTTATTTGAAATCCGAAGAAATGTTCCCATCTATTAGACAAGTACAAATTTGTTGTGAGGAATAACAAGAATGCGTTTTGAAAAATTTACAAACCGCTTGCAGCAAGCCCTTTCAGATGCTCAATCTTTAGCGATGGGTAAAGACCATACCGCGATCGCGGGTATTCATATTTTGAGTACCCTTTTAGAAGAGCCATCAAATATTAGTTTGTTGCAACAAGCAGGTGCACGGTTACCTGAACTTAAACAAAAGCTTGAGCAAGCTATAAAAGATGCTCCGACCATTGCGAATCCGACTGGGGATGTCAATTTAAACCCTGAAGCTGTTAAAGCGCTTAATCTTGCAGATAGATATGCACAAAAAGCGGGTGATGAATTTTTGTCAACTGACTGGGTGCTATTAGGTCTAGCAGAAACAGGCGAAACTAAAAATATTTTAAGTGCCGTAGGTGTAACTCCCGACAGTCTACGCAAAGTAATTGAACATATTCGAGGTAGTGACAAAGTCATGAGTAATAATCACGAAGATCAACGTGACTCACTTAATAAATATACGATTGATTTAACTGAGCGTGCCTTATCTGGAAAACTTGATCCGGTGATTGGGCGTGATGACGAAATCCGCCGTACCATTCAGGTTTTATCACGTCGTACAAAAAACAACCCTGTTCTTATTGGTGAACCGGGTGTAGGTAAAACCGCTATTGTTGAAGGTTTGGCTCAGCGTATTGTCAATGGTGAAGTACCAGAAGGCTTAAAAAGCAAACGTGTTTTATCTTTAGATTTAGGGTCATTACTTGCTGGTGCTAAATATCGTGGTGAGTTTGAAGAACGTCTAAAAGCTGTTTTAAAAGATTTGGCAAAACACGAAGGCGAAATCATCCTGTTTATTGATGAGCTACATACGCTTGTAGGCGCAGGTAAGGGCGATGGCGCTATGGATGCAGGTAATATGTTAAAACCTGCATTGGCTCGTGGTGAATTGCGCTGTGTGGGTGCAACAACCCTAGATGAATATCGACAATATATTGAAAAAGATGCTGCATTAGAGCGTCGTTTCCAAAAAGTGTTGGTTGATGAACCAAGTGTTGAAGATACCATTGCGATTTTACGTGGTCTAAAAGAGAAATATGCCACTCACCATGGCGTGCAAATTTTAGACTCAGCGATTATTGCAGCGGCAAAAATGTCTCATCGCTATATTACAGATCGTCAATTACCAGACAAAGCAATTGACTTGATTGATGAAGCCGCTTCTCGTATTAAGATGGAAATTGACTCTAAACCTGAAGCACTTGATAAACTTGATCGCCGTTTAATCCAGTTGAAAATGCAATTGGAAGCTGTGAAAAAAGATGAAGATGTCGGCAGTAAAGCTGAAGTTAATCATCTTGAAAAACAGATTGCTGAAGTCGAGAAAGAATATAACGATCTTGAAGAAATCTGGAAATCTGAGAAGACTCTTGTTGAGGGTACTAAACAGGCTCAGGTTGAACTTGATAAAGCGCGTATTGCTTTTGAGAAAGCTCAGCGTGAAGGCGATTTGGCTGAAGCAGCGCGTTTACAGTATGGCGTAATTCCAGAGCTACAAAAACAACTAGAGCAAGATGAAGTTGCTGAAGAAAACGAAGAGCCAAAACTTATTCGTACTAAAGTGACTGAAAATGAAATTGCCGAGGTTGTGAGTGCTGCAACAGGAATTCCGGTTGCTAAAATGATGCAAGGCGAGCGTGAAAAACTGCTTAATATGGAAGAGTTTTTACATGACCGTGTTGTAGGTCAAGATGAAGCTGTTGTAGCGGTATCGAATGCAGTACGTCGTTCACGTGCGGGCTTGTCTGACCCGAATCGTCCTAGCGGATCATTCTTGTTCTTGGGTCCAACAGGTGTTGGTAAAACAGAATTAACCAAAGCATTGGCTAATTTCTTGTTTGACAGCGATGATGCCATGATTCGTATCGACATGAGTGAATTCATGGAAAAACATTCGGTTAGCCGTTTGGTTGGTGCGCCTCCAGGATATGTGGGTTATGAAGAAGGCGGTGTTTTAACCGAAGCTGTTCGCCGTAAACCATATAGTGTGGTGTTGTTTGATGAGGTTGAAAAAGCGCATCCAGATGTATTCAATATCTTGCTACAAGTATTGGATGACGGTCGCTTAACAGACTCACAAGGTCGAGTAGTAGACTTTAAAAACACTGTGATTGTGATGACCTCGAACTTAGGTTCACAAGATGTACGTGAGCTAGGTGAGGGTGCAACAGACGATGAAGTGCGTACCATTGTAATGAATGCAGTAAGTCAGCATTTCCGTCCGGAATTTATTAACCGGATTGATGAGCTTGTGATTTTCCATTCACTCAAAAAAGCACAGATTCGAGGCATTGCCGATATTCAGTTGGATCGATTACGTTCACGTCTGGTTGATCGTGATATGAGTTTAACTGTAGATGACACTGCTTTTGATTTATTGATTGATGCTGGTTTCGACCCTGTTTATGGCGCGCGTCCATTAAAACGTGCGATTCAACAACAGATTGAAAACACATTAGCGCAAAAAATCTTGTCGGGTGATTTTGTCGCAGGTGATACCATTTTGGTTAAAGGTGAAAATGGTCATTTAGTCTTCGACAAAATGAAACTCAGCTAAGCTTGTTCTGCTAAAACCGAAAAGAGAATATGGAAACATATTCTCTTTTTTTATGGCGAGGCTATTTGGTTTTTTGATGTGAGTAAAGCAATTAGGGTATCTGAAACTTTCTGAGTTAATGTCTTTAACTTTTGTTCGGGATGGCCAGATAAAAAATAATGGTAATGATAAATACGTTCTTGATAAGAAATGCAGATAAAAAAGGTACCTACAGGTTTTTCTGAAGTTTCACTTCCCCCAGATTTTAATAGCCCAGTACAACTTACAATAATATCGGCTTTTGGAAATAAAGTTTGTCCAAGCTTGCACATTTCCTCTGTAACTTGTGGCGACTCAGCTGTGTAAGTCTCTATTAACTTGGGATTAATATTTAAAATGCTAATTTTAATGCTGGGGTCATAACTCACTAAACCACCGAGTAAAATGTCTGCACCGCTATTTTTATGAATAGAAAATTGACTGGTTAAATAACCGGAACTGGCACTTTCAATAAAGGCAATTTTGAGTTGAAGATTTTCTAATAGTTGGCAGCAGTGCTGAAGCATTATTTCACCTCGAATGGTGTTTATTTATAAATAAAATCAATTTACAGATAAATTATAAAATTACAGTAAGTGATTTAAGGGAGTCATTCAAGTCTGGGATAAAAATCTATAAAACTACTTGAATATTCACAAAATGCCTGTGAAAAAAATCAGGTTTTAAAATGTTCAATGTTAATTGTCGGGAAGTTTATTTATAACATTGCGACATGCGTAAAAAATTGTTAATTTTGTTCGATATAACGAACAATAACAATTTTAGGATGAATGAAATGAACAATAAGCAAGGGTATATACTGGGAATTTTGAGCGGTGTATCTGTATTATTATCAAACACATGGGCAGCACAACCTATGTCGGAAAGTGCGCTTGCCACTCAAACAGGGGCGATAAACGCATCTTTACCCGTAATTATTGCTAAAGCTCAGGATGATGCTAAAAAACCTGCGATAGAACAAAAACAAGTACAGCAGGCGTTAGGAGATAACTATTTACAGCAAGTTCGATGGGATGCACTTAGAACCAGCGTACTTTCTCCATATCAAGAACAAAAACAGAATCATGTTGTTGATAGTAAAGAAAAGAAGAAATTAGAAATGATTGCGTTACCGGAAAGAGCAGATCGTTTTACTAAATATGATTTTGAGTCAAAAAATGTTCATGGTGAGGTTATTATTACCGTGAAGTAATAATAACCTCTAGTCTCATTAATACTGATCTAAACCAGGGTGCTGAATTTTCCATGCACGGTGGATTTTTTGATTACGTTTAAAATCAAGGCCGATAGTTTCAGAAGTGATTTCTTCAACCTGAAAAATAGCTTCGATCTCTTCGTCCATTTCAAAACCACGATAGTTATTCGAGAAGTACAGCGTGCCTTCACTGTGTAAACGGTTCATTGCACGTTTAATAAGTGAGATGTGGTCACGTTGTACATCGAATGTACCATAGAATTTTTTCGAGTTTGAGAATGTCGGCGGGTCAATAAAAATAAGATCGTATTGTTCATGACCTTCTTTTAACCACTCAAAACAGTCACTTGCAAAGAACATGTGTTGTTCATCTGCATGATCTACAGTTAAGCCATTTAAAACAAAGTTTTCTTTTGACCAGTTTAGGTAAGTGTTAGATAAATCCACACTTGTCGTACTTGCAGCGCCACCAAGCGCAGCATGTAAGCTTGCAGTAGACGTATAGCTATATAAGTTCAAGAAGTGTTTGCCACGTGCTTCTTGAGCAATACGTAAACGCATTTGACGGTGGTCAAGGAATAAACCTGTGTCGAGGTAATCAGTCAGGTTAACTAAAATTTTAGCTTTACCTTCTTGAACAATAAAACGTTTTGAAGCTGTACTTTGCTTCGTATATTGAGTTGTACCAGTTTGGCGTGCACGTGTCTTAATAAAGATAGCATCACGGTTTAAACCAGTAACAGCACGAATTGCAGCAAGCGCTAAATTAAAACGTTTTTTAGCTTTTTCTGGATCAATTGTTTTTGGTGGTGCATATTCCTGAACGTGTAAACGGTCACCATATAAGTCCACAGCGACATTAAAGTCAGGTAAGTCTGCATCATACAAACGTAAGCAATAAACATTTTCTTTCGTTGCCCATTTTTTCAAGGCAGTCATATTTTTTTGCAAACGATTAGCGAAGTCTTGAGCTTCTTCCATTTCAATAGGTTGAGCTTGCCAAGTTGCTAAAAATGGTTGAGTTACTTTTTCAGGTTTGATTACACCGAAACGAATATAAATTGGTAATTTACCATTCATTAAGCGTAAGGTTTCAGGTGCTTCAAATGCTAGAACATCAGATTGTTCAATTTGAGCTGCAATAACTGCTGCATATTGATTTGGGAAATGTTTTTGTAAAAGCGCTGATAAACCTAAGTATAGAGAACGGTTTGAAGCTTTTTCACCTAAACGTTCACCATAAGGCGGGTTGGTCACAATGAATGCAGTTTTGCCTTCAGCAGCAAAATCTGGCCAATCAGCTAAAGTACGCTCTTCGATTTGAATCTGACCTAATAAATTTTCAAAGCCTGCCGCAATAATGTTTTCACGGGTTGCTTTAATTGCTTCCCAGTCTGCATCGTAGGCATAAAATTTAGGTAAAGGTAATTGAAGTGCTTTTTCGTGACGTTCTGCTGCTTCTGCTTTAAGTGAAAGCCAAAGTTCGCGGTCATGACCATGCCAGCCATTAAATCCAAAACGGCGAACAAGTCCCGGTGCACGGTCAGTTAAAATCATTAATGCTTCAATGATGAATGTGCCCGAGCCACACATTGGGTCAAGTACAATCTCTGGATTACGCTGTTTGAGCTGAGCTTTTTGTAAAATTGCCGCAGCAAGGTTTTCTTTAATTGGTGCATCCGTCATGTAACGGCGGTAACCACGCTTATGGAGCGAGTCACCTGATAAATCTAGACAGTAAGTATGTTCAGTTTTACCTGCCAAAGCATAGATCGTAATTTCTGGTTGTTTGGTGTCAATGCTAGGACGGCGACCTACAGCTTCCATAAAGGAATCAACGACACCATCTTTTACACGCAGAGTAGCAAATTGCGAATTGACCATGATTTCACGTTCGGCATGCAAGCGAATTGCAAAGGTACTTTGTGGTGCAAAAACAAGTGACCAGTCAAAGCTCATTGCACCTTCGTAGAGTTCTTCTGCGACATCACGTGCATCGTGCGTAAAATCAAGTTCATAAGTATGAATAGGAAGTAAAATACGAGAAGCGAGACGCGACCACATACAGATGCGGTAAGCTTGTTCAAGCGTTCCTTCAATGATTAAACGTCCTGCTTTACGTTCTGTCACTTTGGTGCCAAGTTGTTCTATTTCTTCTTGTAAGAGGGGTTCTAAACCATCAGCACAAGTAATCCAATAGTGGTTTAAACGTAAAGAGGTATTCATAAACTCGATTGACCAAAACATATAAATATTAACGATGCAAAGTTTAACTTATTTTGATGTCTAAAGGTTTTTAAATTATTGCAACCTATCATTTAGCAACCAATAAACTGATTTTTAAAGAGTAATACCTTGTAATTGGTATGTATTTTGCTAGACCAAGATAATTGATGGTTATTTATTTAACAGACAAAGTCGATTTTTAACCATTTTTATAATTTTAATGGATGGGGACGTTATAAATGAAAGACATGATGGGGAATGGTTTTATTACGAATGCGGATGCTTTCTCAGTGGCCACACAAATATATGTACGTATGCGTCGGATAACAGGTCGGGTAATAGATGCAATGTATGTGATTCAAAATAAAGATTACGCAAAATATGTAATTACGGTGGCGTTAGAAACAGAGGATGATGAATTAAAACGATGTGTTGAGCGATTAAGAGCGTTAGTTGACACACTGCCAGAACCTTCTCAAAAAGAAACGCTCGCTGTTGCTAAGGTCGATGAAGAGCCAGAAATAACAGCCGAAGACATTTATCGGGCACAAGTTCCACATCATTATATTGGTGCTTTAAGGTAATCTCGAATAAGACCTTAAATTTTGGTCAATTTAGGGTCTTATTCTGTAAAGTTCTTCTGCGAAAAGAGCGGAATTCAGCTACACTATGCACGTTTTCGCGATTCGACCCATAGGAATCCATTATGCATATTGCAGCGTTGCATCAGCCGAGCCAGGTTCAGCTCAATCAGGACGGAAATTTAAAACATTTTTTAACAATTGAGGGACTTTCAAAAGAAAACCTCACGAAGATTTTAGATACCGCACAAAGCTTTTTAGATGATAATAATAATTTAATTAATCGTCCGCTCTTAGAGGGATTGACGGTTATGAATCTTTTCTTTGAAAACTCCACCCGTACTCGTACTACTTTTGAAGCAGCAGCAAAACGCTTGTCTGCCAATGTATTGAATATTGATATTGCACGTTCAAGTACATCAAAAGGTGAAACGCTACGAGATACGCTTTGGAACCTTGAAGCAATGGCTGCCGATATTTTTGTTGTCCGCCATTCATCTTCGGGCGCTGCACATTTCATTGCTAAAGATGTATGTCCAAAGGTCGCGATTATTAATGCTGGAGATGGACGTCATGCTCATCCAACGCAAGCGATGCTTGATATGCTTACAATTCGCCGTGAAACAAAGAAACCTTTTGAAGAGTTGAGTGTTGCCATTATTGGAGACATCAAACACTCTCGCGTAGCACGTTCTGATGTAGCAGCATTACAAACACTAGGATGTAAAGATATTCGCGTGATTGCACCGAATACATTATTGCCAGTGGGCTTTTCAGAATATGGCGAACACGTTCGCTTATTTAATAACATGGATGCTGGGATTGCGGATTGTGATGTGATTATTGCTCTACGTATTCAAAATGAACGTATTGACTCTCCAGCATTATCTTCACAGTCTGAATTCTACAGAATGTATGGTTTAAACAAAGAGCGTCTTGGTTTAGCTAAACCGGACTGTATTGTCATGCATCCAGGGCCAATGAATCGTGGTGTAGAAATTGACTCAAGTATTGCGGATGGGGACCAATCAGTTATTTTGAAACAAGTAACCAATGGTATTGCTGTTCGTATGGCTGTGTTGGCGCTGTCAATGCAAGGCCAACTCCAAGAGCAAGGTTTAATTGAAGCGATTACGTTGTAAGGAATGGATCACATGAGTATTGTAAAAATTGAAAATGTACGTGTGTTAGACCCAATCCAAAAAACAGACAACGTACAAACTGTATATATTCAAAATGGCAAGTTGGTTGCTCAATCAGAGCAAGTTGAACAAACCATTGATGGTCAAGGCAAATGGTTAATGCCAACCATGGTTGATTTGTGCGCGCGTTTACGTGAACCTGGTCAACAGCAACACGGTACACTTAAATCTGAAGGGAAGGCAGCACGTGCTAATGGTATTTTGCATGTGATTACTCCGCCAGATTCAAAGCCGATTGTACAAGACAACGGTGCGCTTATTCATGGCTTGATTGAAAAGGCATGGCTTGATGGCGGCATTCATATGCATATTATCGGTGCTCAAACCCAAGGTCTAAATGGTAAACAACCTGCAAATATGGCCGGTCTTAAAAAGGGTGGTTGTACTGCTGTTTCAAATGCTAACGCTGCTTTTGAAAATGATGATGTGGTTATTCGTACTTTGGAATATGCAGCGGGTCTTGGCTTAACGGTTGTGTTCTATGCCGAAGAACCACAAATTGCTAAAGATGGATGTACACACGAAGGCTTTATTGCTTCTCGCCAAGGTCTGCCAATGATTCCGGCGCTTGCTGAAACTGTAGCGATTGCAAAATATTTGCTTATGATTGAAGCAACTGGCGTAAAAGCTCACTTTGGTTTGTTGTCTTGTGGTGCATCGGTTGAATTAATTCGTGCGGCAAAAGCAAAAGGCTTACCTGTGACTGCTGATGTTGCAATGCACCAGTTACATTTAACTGAACACTTAATCGACGGTTTCAATTCACTTGCACACGTTCGCCCACCATTGCGTTCTGAGCAAGATAAAGAACTTTTACGTCAAGGATTAAAAGAAGGCGTAATTGATGCAATTTGTACGCACCATGAACCTTTAAGCAGTTCGGCAAAAATGGCGCCATTTGCTGAAACTCAGCCAGGTATTACCGCTTTTGATACTTATGTCTCTTTAGGCGTTCAACTCATTAATGAGGGTTTATTTGAACCTTTAGAATGGGTTGCTAAAGTTACGAGTGTGCCAGCACAGGTTGCGAATATGACCTCGCGTTGGGAAGATGAAGCTGGATGGGTATTGGTTGATCCTGCTTTAAGCTGGACAGTAAGCAAAGACACTATTTTATCGCAAGGAAAAAATACCCCATTGTTGGGTCAAACCTTGACGGGTAAAGTACTTCAAACTTTTGCTAACTGATAAAGTGCTTAGTTAAAGTAAATTTAAAATATGAACAGGTAGATCAATATGATCTGCCTGTTTTGTAAATACTAGATGGAAAATTGTATATAAATTATATAAAAAACAACAAAAGATTGAAGGAAGATTAGAATAAAAAACTATCAGCAAAGAGAAGTATTTGAATAATCAAAAATTGCTGGTTACGACGTATAAGATTCGGGAGAATAACCAATGTCGATAAACCCTATAGAATTGCTTAAAGAAAAAGTATCTTCAATATTATTAAATGAACAGGATGGATACCTAGGCGAAAAATCGAATGCTTTATCTAAGTTTTATCCAATTTTACTTTCATTATTAGCTGCTAAACCTGATCTTATCGGACAATTGAAAAATAGTTTGGCTCCTTCCTTATCAGACCTTTTTTCTCATAATGACCAAATCAAAAATACTGTACTTACCCATTTAAGTGGTACAGCACCAAATAATGAAATTGAAAGCACGCTCAACAGTGCGATTAAACCCAGCCTTAATGCAATTTCAGATGTTGCAGGAAATGACCAGCAAAGTATTGTGAATTACTTGCGCCAGCATGCAGATACTATTCGTTCATATTTACCAGCATGGGCAGTGGGTCTATTAGCTCCGCTAGGACTTGGTGCAGGTTTATCTTCTGTCACACCATCAACTGCACCTCCGCTTGCAGCAGCAACTGAAAATACAGGCAAGTCTCGTGGATTCTTACCGATTATTGCCCTCATTATTCTGGGTCTGATCATTGCGTGGTTATGGCGTTCTTGTCAGCATAAAGAAGCTGTACCAGCACCAGAACCGACGGCTGCCAGCGGTGTTGAAGCTGCTGCTGCACCCGCTAGCTTAACTTTAAGTACCGAT
Organism: Acinetobacter oleivorans DR1; assembly: GCF_000196795.1. Taxonomy (NCBI): domain Bacteria; kingdom Pseudomonadati; phylum Pseudomonadota; class Gammaproteobacteria; order Moraxellales; family Moraxellaceae; genus Acinetobacter; species Acinetobacter oleivorans. The sequence continues at coordinate 2,868,009 of NC_014259.1, read as the reverse complement.
GATAAAGGTACAGTGAGTGAGTGTCAGGCTGGAATTGGCGATCAGGGCTTCTTGGCAACGCTACAAACCAACGTTAAAAAGGTTTTTTCGACAACTCAAGATTGTAAGGTGGATACAAGCCAAACTTATGCAGCCTCATTTACCGACAAAGATGCGCTTGCAGGTGTGTTAGGTGCATTAAAAGGTGTACCAAATGCATCTTTAGAATGGGTAGGCGACAAAATTACTTTGAAAGCGGGTGATGCGGCAGCATTAGAAGCATTAACTGCAAAAGTAAAAGCATTGGTGCCACATACAGAAGTTGTCGGTGCAGCACCAGTAACAGCTGAGCAATCTGTAAGCAATAGCTTAACTGCTTCGCAAACTGCTCTAGGCTCAATTGACCCGAACAATGTCGATGTAAATGCTTTGGTGAAAGCACTTAACTTGCAAATTATTAATTTTGCGAGTGGTTCAAGTGACATACCTGCCGATAACAAAGCCATTCTTGACCAAGCTGCAACACTTTTAAATAAAGTGACTAGCGTCAAATTAAATGTGGGTGGTCATACCGACTCAACAGGTAACGCTGCTGCAAATAAAGCTTTGTCTCAACGCCGTGCTCAAGCAGTTGTAGATTATTTAAAATCTAAAGGTGTGGATGCTTCTAAATTAGTTGCAGAAGGCCATGGTTCTGATCAGCCAGTTGCAGAAAACACAACAGAAGAAGGTCGCTTTAAAAACCGTCGTATCGAGTTTTCAGTAGCCCAATAATCGACTGATTTATGAAAAATTAGTTATTTTAATTTGAAAAAAGCTTCTTATTTTGAGAAGCTTTTTTGTTGAGACAAATAATGTTGGATTGATATGAAAATCAGTTTGGTGGGAAGTGGGCGAGTTGCCTTTCATTTGGCAAAGGCTTTATTGGACCAAGGTCATAACATCGTACAAGTCTATGCGCGTGATTTTGATAAAACCCAAAAATTTGCAGAGAAAATTCAAGCAAAAGCATGCCAAACACTTCGCGAATTTCAACCGACTGATCTTATCATTCTAGCGGTTTCAGATAGTGCAATTGCAAAGCTTGTAAAACAAGTTCATGAATTCTTTCCGGACACACTCATTGTCCATACTTCAGGTAGTACTGATATTGAAGTCATCCGTCATGTACATGAAAAAGCAGGGGTGTTTTATCCATTACAAACATTTAGCTTAGAAAGAGATGTTGATTGGACTTCAACGCCGTTATTTGTTGAAGCAATAACAGATGTCGACCAGAAACTACTTTTAGATTTAGCAAATAGCCTAAGCAATCGAGTATATCAATACACCTCAAAACAACGTTTAACTTTACACTTAGCGGCTGTGTTCGCTTGTAATTTTAGTAATTACTGTTTTGATATGGCAAAGCAGGTTGTAGATAAAGAGCAGGTGGACTTTAGTTTGCTATATCCTTTGATTTTGGAAACAGCAAAAAAAGCGACTGAAAATGATCCAAAGCAAATGCAAACTGGGCCTGCGATGCGGGGTGATCAAAACATTTTAGCAATGCATCAAGACTTATTGGCTCAAGCAAATCAAGATGATTTAAAACAGGTTTATCAACTTTTAAGTGATGGCATCGTGAAACGCCATCACTCGGACTAAAAGTGATTTAAAATTAAGGTTCGCCGTTATTTCCCCATTTTAAGAAACCAGCACGTTGATTTAAACGTTCAAAATATTGGTCGACATTCTTAAGCGTTGGATGGTCAAAAGGAGTGGCCTTCCAGCGCTGTACAGATAGACCAATTGGAATGTCCGCTAGAGTGAACTCAGTACCTGCAACATAGGCCTGAGTTTTTGCGAGTTGTTGATCAAGAATCTGCATATGATGATTCCAGTCATCAATACCTTGCTCTAACAACTTTGGATCTTGATGATCTGGTGAGTGTCTCAAGAGAGACATAATTGTATAAGTCCAACTGTTATTCAGCTCGATCGCTTGCCAATCAATCCACTGGTCGACAAAGAATCTTTCTTTCGCTTGAGTAGGGTAAAGCTGATACTCTTTGTCATAAGCATTTGCTAAATAACGGATAATACTGTTGGACTGCCAAAGGACTAAATCACCATCTAAAACAACAGGAATTTGACCATTTGGGTTTAATTGTAAATATTCAGGTGATTGAGCAGAGCGAAAACCTCGTCCCCAGTCTTCTCTTTCATATTCAAGATCTAGTTCTTCACACAACCATAAGACTTTGCGAACATTAATGGAGTTATCGCGCCCTAAAATTTTTAACATGTGTTCTTGTCCTTAGCAATTTTTAGTATGGCAAGTACCAGTTTCTATAAATAGCTAGATTTGGCTCGATTGGCAATCAATAGTTAAAAAATATATCTATTAGGACATATATTCTAAATAAAAATCTAAAAATTTGATTAATAAGAATATATTTGAATTTTTAAGGAGAGTTGTTTGATAATATAGGAGTAATACTTTTAACCAGAATTGAAAAGATAAACTATTCAAAATAAGTGTGGAAATGAGTTGGTCTATATAATTTAATTAATAAAAGGTTATTAATGGAAGAGAAAGTTATTGAATTAAATGAGAAGAATATCCTAATGAGATATTCCTCTCGATTAAGTGAGCAAGCAAAATGGTTGGTAGAACTGATTGTAGATATGAGTCGGAAGGGTGTATCTATTGAAGATGGTGTAAAAATACAGTTTGGTTGGTCTTTTTTGATATTTCGAAATTTTGATGATAATCAGTTAATATTGTGTGAACCAGATTTTTCACGTAATCCATTTAGTGAAGAAAAAAATAGTATTGATTTTACACTTGAAGTTCAGGCACTACAAAATAGTTTTGCAAAGCATTGCGGGGTAGATCCTATAGCTACGTTATTTCAGGATAAAATTATTTTAGTAAAAGGATGTTTGGATAAAGAAAAACTATTTATGGAGCGTATAGAACCAGATTTAGAGAAAGGTGATTCTGGATGGTTCATTAATACACTTGAAGATGATAGCGAAGACATTGAATATGAAGCAATATATGCTTTTCAACTACTTTACTTACGACCTGAAATCATGTCTGTACTGATATTACCACCAGAATTTATAGTTCTAGTAGATAAGAATACTATTGAAAAAGTAATAAATGAAAAAAATGAAGTTGTTTGGAGCTAATAAAATTTTTGATAAAACAATGGAATATTTAGTATGTTATTGAAATATCCAGATAGTACTGTTGATTTTTCAGCAAGTCCAGCACATGCTTTGACTCCTTTTCAGGTATATGATCGGGATGAATGGGAAGAGTATTTATCTCACTATAATCCAAATGATTTTACTCAAATGAAACTCTTATTTAATGAATATTTTTTTAAAGTAAAAATAAAAAGTATAATATTCATCATAAAGCAGTAGTTATGCTCTCATTAGAGCAAGCTTTGCTGACTGAGAATTATAATTTCTCTGAATTATTAGAGTCTGATGATGAAACATGCTTTTATTTTCCTTGTAATTGGAAAATTGAAAAACCAAGATCTTTTTTTAAAGATACTTATTACTTAATGGTTACAAATTGGGGGGAGGAGGTAATCAATGCTGGTTATAAAATTTTACTTCCCAATGAATTTGTATAATAAAATAAGGATTGTATAATTTAGTAAATATTTTTAAATTTTAAAAATATTTCTAAGTAATTCTAGGATTAAAATATAAGAAAGGTTCTTATTAAGAAGATTATCTTATCTCAAGAATTATTTAATCATGAGAGTGAGTTCAGAAAAGAACTTGTGGAAGTTTTAATGCTTGAAGAAAGTGCAACACATGAGCCAGCTTACGTGGTTTTTGACAATTGAATAAAACACTATGTTTATTGTAAAGAGGCTTAATTCTGATGTTGACTGAAATTGCTATTGCAGATGCTTATGGCGCAGGTTTTGAATTTTGTAGCGAAGATAAGATTATTTCACAGAACAATTTAGATTTATACAGCAAGCATGAGTTATACGATATTTTAGGCAAGTATACAGATGATACGCAGATGTCGATTGCGATAGTGGAATTCATATTATCTGGTCAAGAGTGGAATAAAGAAAATATAGCTTCAAAATTTATAGAGTGTTTTAAAAGAGATGTGAGATTAGGGTATTCAGAAGGTTTCTTCAATTTATTAAGTAAAGTGGAGTCTAGCAAAGATTTACTTGAATTAATAATACCAACAAGTGAAAGAAATGGGGCTGCGATGCGTTCAGTTCCTATTGGCTTTCTAAAAAATAAAGAAGATGTAATTGCTTTAGCAAAGTTACAAGCACAAGTTACGCATGATTCACCTATAGGAATTCAATCAAGTTGTGCTATCGCGTTAGCTGCCTATTTTGGAACTCGCCAAAAAGGTTCTATTAGCGATTTAGAGAGTTTTCTAGAGTCAGAGCAATATGGAAATTGGGATTATAATTGGAAAGATAGAGTATCTTTAAATGCATATGATACGGTCAGTGCGGCATTAACGTGTTTATTAAAACATAGTTGTTTAAGTGAGCTTCTAAAGTCATGTATTAATTTAGGTGGAGATACTGATAGCGTTGCGGCAATAGCTGTTGGTTTAGCTACATGTTTTAGAGAATACAAAAAAGATTTGCCTATTCAACTTTATAATAATTTAAATGAAGATAGATACGGAATATCTTTTTTATTAGATTTAGAGAGTAAGTTTTTGGAAAAATGCAATTTAGATAATTAATTATGGCATTAAGTCATTAAAACTTAATGCCATAATTTTAAGTAAAAATAATATGCTCTTTACTTAATCTTTTTAAAGATAAAGTCATTAATCTTATGACCTGACTCAATACCACGGCGTTCAAACTTAGTCACTGGGCGCCACTCTGGACGTGGGTAGCTGTTGCCTTTACCTGCCAAGTTTTCAAGATCTGGACGGTTGTCTAATACATCTAGCATCCATTCAGCATACGGTTCCCAATCTGTTGCAGCATGGAACGTACCGCCAAGCTCAAGTTTTTGTTCAACCAACGGCATACGCTCATGAGCAACAAAACGGCGTTTGAAATGACGTTTCTTTTGCCAAGGGTCTGGGAAGTAAAGTTGAACGCAGTTAATGCTGTTGTCTGGCATTTCACGTAGAACCTGAATTGCATCTGCATCAAGTACACGTAAGTTTTTAACTTCAGCTATGCCCGCTTCATATAGGCATTGAGCAATACCAGGTACATGGACTTCAATACCCACATAGTTCCGTTCAGGGTTTGCTTTTGCCATAAGTACTAACGAACGACCCATACCAAAACCGATTTCAACAGTTAATGGACGCTCTGGGTGTTCGAAGTGTTGACGTAGGTCGCCAACAGGATATTCCAAAATTAAATCGCGATGTTGTTCTAATGCCGTGCGTTGAGACGTATTAAGTGGTGCTGAACGACGCATAAACGTCACAATTTCACGGTGTTCAGGCAAATTGTCTAAGTCTGCAATTTGCGTTTCTAACTGATCGATCGACATAACCTTGGCAATATTGAAATTCAAATGCGGTATTTTAAGTCTTCATGGGATCAAGTCAAATGTTTCGGTGTTTTTCTTCATGTAGATGTCATGATCAATATTTACTCTAAGAGACTAATTAAAACTCATATGAACACTTTTACTCATGAAAACTTTTCAATTAAGAACACTTTCGGTCTTTTTAAGTGCATTAGGTGCATTTTCATATAGCTCAGTTGCTCAAGCGCAGCTCATGTTTAGCCAATATGTTGATGGCAGCAGTAATAAAAAAGGCTTGGAAATTTATAATCCAGATGGCGCTACAGTTAATTTAGCCGATTATGAGATTCAACAATTTAATAATGGTGGTACAGCAAAGACTGTGGCTTTTCGTTTACAAGGCACGCTTGCGAGTAAGCAGAAGTTTTTAGTGGGACGCTCAGAGTTACAAACTGAGCTTGGAAGTAAAGTTAATCAGGTCGCTGCTTTATCTTTTAATGGAGATGATGCGGTTGTACTTGTCTATAAAGGTACGCCTGTAGATCGTTTTGGCCGCATTGGTGAACGCCCAGCTGCAGGATGGGGGACAGCAGTTTCAAGCCTCGGAAATAGTTTTAAGCGTATTGAAACAGAAAACCCAGCTTTAAGTGTTGATGCAACCGCAGCATTTGATTTGGAACATTCATGGTCGGCTTGGACAAACCGAAATGACTTTTCAAATTTATCAGGTTCTACAACTCAGCCTCCTGTTGAAACGGTAAGTTGTTCAAGCTCAGATACACCAATTGCTGACTTGGCAGCAGCAACTCAAGACCAGACTTATACTGTGCGTGGTGTGATTACAGCTGATTATCGTTATGCCAATGGTTTCTCTGGTTTTTATGTTCAGACGCCAGATACAAAAGCACGTGCAAATGTTAGCAATGCGATTTTTGTTTATATCCCAAATAGCAGTACGGTCAAAGGTGGACAAGTTGGCGATGAAGTTATTTTACGTGGTCGTTTAACGTCTTATCAAAATCAGCTACAAATAGATCAATTACAACAAGATATTCAAACCTGTAACAGCAATATGGCAAATCAGGTTCAGCCGATTAGCCTCGAACTTCCGTTTGCTAGTTTAACGGGTGGCTCAATTAATTCACCGCAGCGTTATCAAGGTATGTTGGTTAAACTACCTCAGACTTTAACGGTGAGTGAGAACTATAATTACGGTCGTTATGGTGAACTCTCATTAAGTTTAGGCCGTTTATATATTCCAACCAATTTATATCCAGCGTTATCTCCTGAAGCTAAAGCTCTAGCTCAGAAAAATTTATTATCGAAAATTATTTTTGATGATGGCTATAACAATCAAAACCGTACACCATGGTTACCAAGCAATTTTAGCGCTGCCAATACGTTACGCTCGGGTTATCAACTTAAAAATGCTGAAGGTATTTTAGAATATCGTTTTAATGGTTGGCGTGTGCAACCTGTGCTTGGACGTAATCAGCCTGAAGTTATTACTCAAACAAACCCGCGTCAAAGCGTCCTTACTAAAAATGCTAATCACATTCGTGTAGCTTCATTTAACGTTTTGAACTATGACAATGGCGCAACAGGTTTCCCAACAGAGCGTGGTGCGACAACACAAGCTGAGTTTGATAAACAGCATCGTAAAATTGTGAGCGCATTAAAAGCGATTGATGCCGATGTTTACGGTTTAATGGAAATTGCGAACAATGGTTATGGGCCTAACAGTGCAATTGCCAATTTGACCAAAGCTTTAGGTAGCGATTGGAAATATGTGGTTCCTGAAAATCTAGACCGTTTAGGTGGTGATGCAATCGCAGTTGCTATTATCTATAACAGCAAACGTGTTAAGCCTTTAAATAAACCTGTTGTGCTTGATTTAGGCGACAAGAACCGAACAACTTTGGCGCAAAGTTTCCAAGCAGTTCGTGGTAATAAAACGTTTACTGTTATTCCAAACCACTTGAAATCGAAAAGCTGTAGTGGGGTCGATGCTAACTCTACTGACGCAGACCAAAAAGATGGTCAAGGTTGCTGGAACCCAACTCGTGTAAAAGCAGTTGATCAAATTGTGCAATGGCTCGCGAAAAATCCAACTCAAGTGCAAAAGCAAAATGCTTTACTTGTAGGGGATATGAATAGTTACGCAAAAGAAGAGCCTATTTTGTCATTTGAAAAAGCGAACTATAAAGTTTTACTTAATGACACTAAGGTCGGACAGGGTACTCAGGCGTATAGCTATGTGTATGGTGTTGCGAGTGATGCCAACGGTAATGGTGGAGCAGGTAACTTAGATCATGCAATTGCTGATGCAGCTTTATATCCAAAAGTGGTTCGAACCTTTGCATGGCATATCAATGCAGATGAGCCAACGGTTCTAGATTACAACGAAGAATATAAAACGGATGAGCAAAAGGCATTATTCTTTGGTGAAGATGCTTATCGTTCTTCGGATCATGACCCTGTAATTGTCGATCTAGATTTAAATGGAAAAGACTCAAGTCATCCTGACGATGATAAGAAAAATGGGATTTTTGATTTCTTAACTGAATTAGTGAATTGGCTGAGCCAGCTTTTTAAACGTAATTAAAGGAAAAATTGCGTGACGCAAATGTGTTTTATCATATTTTAAACAATCGTCACGCAAGACAACTTGCAAGGAATGACTTTTTGAAGAATATTAGATGGTGTAAGTATTTTATAAGTTTACGCTTTTTTACAATTAAAGAATTGTGCAAACCTTGCAGGTTTTCTAGAAGCAATTTAAAACGTTAATATGAGATAACAAGGATCAGATATGAAATTATATTATTCGCCAGGCGCATGTTCTTTAGCTGCACATATTATTTTAAATGAAATTAATGTTGATTTTGACTTAGAACGGGTAAATTTAAAAACTCATAAAACAGAAAAAGGCGCAGATTATTACGAGATTAACCCAAAAGGATATGTACCAGCTTTAGAAATTAATCCGGGTTTAATGTTAACTGAAAACGTTGCGATTTTACCGTTCCTTGCTCAGCATGATCCTAAACAAGACTTAATTCCTCCATCAGGGATGGGCCGTGCGAAAGTATTGGAATGGTTGGGATATTTGAACTCTGAATTACATGATGCATATGCAGTCTTCTTTGGGGCGCCGTTAACGACTGATGAAAAAAATAAAGCTTATGCAGAAATTGATCGCCTTTTAAAATATATCGATAACTATTTGGCTGAGTCTGATTATGATTATTTGGTAAATGATAATTTCGGTCCAGCAGATGCTTATCTATTTGTTTTAACAAACTGGTCAAATTCAATTGAACATGATTTAACACCATATAAACATATTATTGCTCTACGTAATAAGGTAGCAGAACGTCAATCTGTACAAATTGCGATGCGTGATGAAGGTCTAATTTCTTAATCAGTTTTTAGACATTAATAAAAAGCCCCTGTATGAACAGGGGCTTTTTTTATGCTAAAGATGATTAGTGTTGAGCATCTTTTTTCACATCAGCAGCAGTATTTTCAACAGCTTGGGCAGCATCAGCAGTTGCCTTACGAGCAGTCGCTTCAGTTTTTGCAGCAGCTTCAGCGGTTGCGTCAGCAGCATGGTCAGTTGCAGCATCGATTTTTGCAGTAGCATTATCAGTTGCAGTAGCAATATCGCTTGCAGCTTTGTCACCAGCTGATTTGATATCTGCAGTTGCTTGTTGAGCAGCATTTTCTAAGTGTTCACCCGTTGTCGCACCTGTTTCTGGAGCTTTATCTTTATTACATCCAACAAGGGCAACGGTCGCAGCAAGACCTAAAGCAACAAGTAATTTATTCATTGTGTTTTTCCTTCTAATTCATGGCATCCAAATATGGATGTATAAAATATAAACATAAACTAACTGATTAATAAAGATCGAAAATTGTTAAAGAGTTGTAACTCTAATATTAAAAAAGCCTAGCATTTTGTAATGCTAGGCTTGGGTTAAATCATACTGGTTGGACTGAATTTTATTGCCCAGAACGGATGATGTAATCAAACGCAGAGAGTGATGCTTTAGCGCCTTCACCTGTGGCAATAATGATTTGCTTGTAAGGCACAGTCGTACAGTCACCCGCAGCAAATACACCTTTGACATTGGTTTCGTTGCGATCATTCACAATGATCTCACCACGGTTGGTTAACTCAACTTCACTGTCTTTTAAGAAGTCAGTGTTTGGTAATAAACCAATCTGTACAAAGATCCCTGCAAGCTCTACAACATGCTCTTCATCAGTGGCACGGTCTTTATATTTAAGACCAGTCACTTGTGAGCCATCACCTAACACTTCTGTGCTTAACGCATTCATAATCACAGTTGTGTTTGGCAAGCTATGCAGTTTGTTTTGCAACACTTGGTCAGCACGAAGTTTTGTATCGAACTCAACCAAAGTCACATGCTCAACAATTCCTGCAAGGTCAATTGCAGCTTCAACACCTGAATTACCACCACCAATCACGGCAACACGTTTGCCTTTGAACAATGGACCATCACAGTGTGGACAGTACGCGACACCACGGGTACGGTATTCTTGCTCACCCGGTACATTCATTTCTCTCCAACGTGCACCTGTTGAAAGGATCACTGTTTTCGATTCAAGTTTTGCACCGTTTTCAAGTTCAACTTCAACCAGACCATTGATCGTTTGGTTTGCACCTGTGATTTTGCTGACACGTTGCAGGTTCATGATATCAACATCGTATTCACGAACATGTGCTTCCATCTCGGCAGCAAACTTAGGACCTTGAGTCTTTTGCACAGATGTGAAGTTTTCAATGTCCATGGTGTCCATCACCTGACCACCGAAACGTTCAGCTACGATACCTGTGTTAATACCTTTACGTGCTGCATAGATTGCTGCTGTTGCACCCGCAGGTCCACCACCAATCACCAATACATCAAAAGCATCTTTGGCATTGAGTGCTGCTGCATCTTTTTCAGCTGAGTTGGTGTCAAGTTTTGCCACAATCTCTTCAAGGGTCATACGACCTTGACCAATGTGTTCATTGTCTTGGAACACCATTGGTACAGCCATGATTTTGCGTTGTTCCACTTCGTCTTGGAAGAATGAACCATCAATCATGGTTGCTGTTGTATTCGGGTTATAAATCGCGATCAGGTTAAGCGCCTGTACCACATCCGGACAGTTATGACAGCTGAGTGATACAAACACATCAAAGTTAGCTTTGAGGTTTAAACCTTTAATCTGGTTGAGCACTTCATCAGAAACCTTCGGTGCATAACCAGACACCTGTAACAATGCCAAGATCAAAGATGTAAACTCATGACCCATTGGTAAGCCTGCAAAGAACACACGAGGTTGTTCACCTGCTTTAGCCACACCAAAGCTTGGACGACGTGTATTGTTGCCATCAAAACGGGCAGTCACTTTGTCAGAAAGCTCAGCGATTTCTGTCACTAACTCTTTAATTTGAGCAGCTTTATCTGATTCATCTAAAGCAGCAACTAATTCGATTGGACTTTCTAAACGTTCTAAGTAAGCTTTTAATTGAGTTTTAATGTTTTGATCTAACATCTGTTTTTACTCCAATGCATCCAAATTCTTTCAATAGATGCATAGTACGTTAAAACACAAAATAGGTGAAACAGTATGTTTTTATAGATTTAATCGGTTTTTTGAATGTTGGTTAACACTTATAAGTAATATCAAGAAGTTAAAGTGGAATTTGTCTTTTGGTCGTCTTTATTACTCTTTTTTATCTTTTAAAGTGAAAGTGTTTAAAAATTTATATATGTTATATGGCTGTAAAGATTTTATGTCATAACATTAAAAGGTACTTTCATGTCATTGCAACGCGGCATTTATCAGCATTATAAAGGTAATCTCTATCAAGTTTTTTCTGTGGCAAAACACAGTGAGACTGAAGAGGAACTCGTGGTTTATCAGTGTCTTTATGGTGACTATTCAACATGGGTACGTCCGCTTGATATGTTTACTGAAACGGTTCAAATGGCTGATGGAAGTATCGTGCCACGATTCAATTTAATTCAAAGCACTTAACTCAAACGGTTGTCATATAAAATAACGATTTTAAAGGGTGAAGATATGCCAAATACTTTTTTCTTACAAAGAGTTGCAGATTTATATGACACCTTTAAACGACATGATGGCCAGCAGTCAGATCGCTTGCTACGCTATCGAAATATTGAGGCTGAATCTGCAAAACTTCTGTCGCAATTTATCCGAATGCAGCAAGCCAAATCAATTTTAGAAATAGGTACTTCAACGGGTTATTCTACTCTATGGCTTGCTGAGGCTGCACAATCGACTCAAGGAAAAGTAACGACACTTGAGATTGATGCCAATCGTAGTACCGAGGCGAAACGCCATACGACTGAATTAGCATTAGATGAAGTGGTTGATTTTTGGATAGGGGATGCAGCCGATTATTTAAAAGAAACTCACGAAACGTTCGATTTTATTTTGTTAGATGCTGAGCGTAATGCTTACGAAAATTATTGGCCCGATTTAAAGCGTCTGATGAAGCCCAAAGGTGGTGTTCTTATTATTGATAAGGTTATTTCACATGCGGCTGAAGTAAGTTCATTCTTATCTTTAATTAAAAAAGATGAAAATTTTATGAGCAGTATTTTGCCAGTAGGCGCAGGTTTAAGTCTGGTGGTTTTAAAGTAGGTTCGCTTTCTTGAGATATTCTTGCCGATAAGCTTGTGGACTACAGCCTTGTACTTTATTAAATGCACGGGTGAAATTGGCAGGGTTGGAATAGCCCAGTTCATAGGCAATATGGGTAATGGTAAAGGTAGAATTCTCTAACAAATCAATGGCACGCTCAGTACTGATCTGTTGCTTTAAATTTTGAAATTCAACGCCTTGCTGTTGTAAATAGCGTTGCAAAGTTTTGGTCGAAATATTTAATACTTTGGCACACTCCATTAGGGTTGGAACTTGATTGGCTTGCCGCAACATCATGCTGACCCATTCAACAATTTCACCTTGATGATAGATCTTCTGGATTTGTTCCTGACAGCGTTGTTCAACTATTTTTAGACTATGGGCGTCAGCTAGAGGCAAGGGTAGTGCTAATTGTTGTTGATCAATCACCACGCGTATACCTGAAAGCCACGTATAGTTAAAGTGGAAATTGGCTTTTACTAAGGATATGTAACGTTCTTGATAGCTAGGCTCTGGAACACTCAAATACACTTGGTAGCGTTGTAATTGCTGACCTGCCAATTCTAACAAGCTGTAGTAAAAGGCTACGGCAATCGCTTCAATATGAAAGGCCAAACATTGCTTATTCATCTGCAAAATCGGTTCAAATAATAGTTCAACCTTTTGCTGATTGGTCGGAAACTGAATGCTGAGCTTAAAACTCGGCATAATCAGTCTAAAATATTGTGCAATTAGCCTAAGGGCATGTTCCAGATTAGGACTGGTCATTAGTGCATAGCCGACCAGACTATGTGAGCTGAGTTTTATGTTTTTACCCAGTTCAAAGGCTAGGTCTTGAGTGTTGGGCAGACTTAAACCCATCTCAATGAATTGTTCAATTTGTTGAATCGACAATAATTCTGTTTTTGATAGTTCTTGTTGGAATGCCCTCAGTAAATCATTATCGTATTGATGCGTACCGATTAAAATTTCAATCAGTCGTAAATAATAACGTGATGGAATAACAGGAATCTGTTGCTTCTGCACAAGAAAAACTCAGCAAAGTCTTAAAATGATAATAGCAAGTCTTAAAATGATAATATAGAGGGACTATGAACGAGCACAATCAATTCAAGCAAAACATTTTGTGTTTGATTGGAGTCTCTAATGAATATGCATACTCAACTGGATGTCGAGCAAGCGACAACAACATTTAAGGATAAAAAACGTCATTTATGGCTATTGGGTTTGGCTGTACCAACCATTGCAATGGGTGGGTTAGCAGGCTATCAATTTGGTCCTAAAAAAACTAAAAAATTCTTCGCTTCATTTGGGCCATTATTTATTCATGGTGTTATTCCTGCATTAGATAAACTGATTGGGGAAGACAAGGAAAATCCGCCATTAGACGCAATCGCGGATTTAGAAGCAGATCCGTATTATGCTCGCATTGTTAAACTTTTTATTCCTTTGCAATATGCGACCAATATTTATGGAGCATATTTAGCCAGTCGTAAAAATACACCTCTTGCTGATCAGGTTTTACTTGGAACTTTGGTGGGAATGGTTAATGGGATTGCCATTAATACGGCACATGAACTCAGCCACAAGAATGGGCAGCTTGAACATTATTTATCTCATTTAGCTTTAGCGCCTTCGGGTTATAACCATTTTCGAATTGAACACCCTTATGGACACCACCGCCGAGTTGCGACACCTGAAGACCCAGCATCTTCACAATTTGGTGAAACCTTTTGGAAATTTTTACCGCGGACTGTAATTGGCAGCTTTAAATCGGCGATTGAAATTGAAAAAAATCGTTTAGAACGTAAGAAATTGCCTTTCTTCTGTAAGGAAAATGAGCTGATTCATGGCTGGGCAATGTCGGCTGTGTACCATGTAGCCATGTTTGCGAAATTTGGTGCGCGTTCGATTCCATTTCAAGTTACTCAAGCTGCGTATGCAATAACTTTGTTTGAATCGGTGAATTACATTGAACATTATGGTTTAAAGCGTGCAAAGAAAGAAAATGGCCAATATGAACGTACTTTGCCAGAGCACAGCTGGAACAATAATAATGTGGTGACTAATCTGTTTTTGTATCAATTACAACGCCATTCAGATCATCATGCCAATCCAACTCGTAGCTTTCAGACCTTACGTCACTTTGAAGATGCACCGCAATTACCAGCAGGTTATGGTGCAATGATTTTGCCTGCATTTATTCCATCTTGGTGGTCAAAAATTATGGATGATCGCGTTGTCGAGCACTATAAGGGTGACCTTAGTAAAATCAATATGCATGTTGATGTGAAGGAAAAAAAGTTAGAGAAATATATTGGTCAAAATGACGCGGCTTAATAGCCAAAAGATATAAAAACAGATCAGCCCCATTGGGCTGATTTTTTATGATTAAGCAGAAATACGGAGTCTATTAAAATGCAGATCAAACTCAAGATATTTGTGAACAAATGCAGTTTTATCATTGGTACGTAACAAATTATTGTAGATAAACTCTGGAACTGGATGGTAGAGCTCACCTGAGCCATTGCTATAGAAAATTTTTAAATAGCGTGAAGAAACATCGTATTTCCAAGAGGTTACAACAACAGATTTTTCCATATAACTACTCCTACTTTTATTTGATCTTTTAATACATATATAAAGCTCTTTTGTTTCATAATTCGACAGTACTCTAAGTTAAGCAGGCTGACAATTCATAAATGAATATTGCTATAAATTTATAAGTATAAGAATTGTAAAAAATTAGCTATAAAATTTGGGTGTGGAATAGAGCTTAGATTTATAAAAATAACCAATAAAAAAACCACCCTAAAAAGGGTGGTTTTCAGACGTATTGGTCTAATCTAAAAAATTAGATTTTACCAACTAGGTCGATAGATGGAGCAAGAGTAGCTTCGCCTTCTTTCCATTTAGCTGGGCAAACTTCACCTGGGTGAGCGTGTACGTATTGAGCAGCTTTTACTTTACGAAGAAGTTCAGACGCGTCACGGCCGATACCACCAGCGTTGAGTTCAACGATTTGGATTTTACCTTCTGGATCGATAACGAAAGTACCACGGTCAGCTAAACCTTCAGATTCAATAAGAACGTCGAAGTTTTTAGAAAGAGTCCAAGTTGGGTCACCAACTAATGGATATTGGATTTTTTTGATTTCTTCAGAAGTGTCGTGCCAAGCTTTATGAGTGAAGTGTGTATCAGTAGATACAGCATAAATTTCAACACCAAGTTTTTGGAATTCAGCGTAGTTGTCAGCTAAGTCACCAAGTTCAGTTGGACAAACGAAAGTGAAGTCAGCTGGATAGAAGAATACAACAGACCACTTACCTTTAAGGTTAGTTTCGTTAACTTCAACAAATTGGCCGTTGTGGTAAGCAGTTGCTTGGAATGGTTTAACTTCAGTATTAATCAAGCTCATCATTGTCTCCATGATTGAGGTTTATATTTAAACTTGTTTACGAGATGTAGAATAAATAAAAATTCTTTATTGGGGAAATAGTATTTTTACATGACTAAAATCGGAAAATTGAATAAGTGATAAATTTACGATTTTTAAGTCCCCAAACACTGTATTCGATTTGACTGCAAAAACATGTAAATCAAATGACAGTTATAGTAAAAGAAACTTGCATAACAACATGAAGTCTACTTAGTCAAAATTCAAGGGTAAAATTTTAAAAAATTAAAAATATATAAAAAACCAAGTGTTTTACCTGAAGGGCATTAGAGCGTAAAATAGAGGATTGTTGTATTTTCAGGAAAATTTGTCTGTGCAGAATGATTTAAATATTGATCAGTTGGTAATGGCAAGAGATCGTTACCGTTTAAATCGTTTGCGTAAAGATAAAAAAGCCAATACAGCAGAGATTGAAAAATTATTTGAACAATCGAATGCCAAAGTAAGGCAGCGTTTTGAACGCCTCCCTAAAATTAAACTGAATCAGGAACTACCTGTTTCTCAATATGCTGACCGTTTAATTGATGCGATTCAAAAGCATCAGGTCATTATTGTGGCAGGTGAGACCGGTTCAGGTAAAACCACTCAGCTTCCTCAAATTGCAATGTTAGCAGGCCGTGGCTTAACAGGTATGATTGGTCATACTCAGCCACGTCGTTTAGCTGCACGTAGTGTGTCGCAGCGTATTGCAGAAGAAGTCGGCGAAAAGCTTGGCGAATCGATTGGTTTTAAAATCCGATTTAATGAACAAGGTTCGCAAGATTCGATTGTACGGTTAATGACCGATGGTATTTTGCTTGCCGAGTTAGGCAATGACCGTTTCTTGTCTAAATATGACACGATCATTATTGATGAAGCGCATGAACGCTCACTCAATATCGATTTTATTATGGGTTATTTAAAGCAGTTACTGCCAAAACGCCCAGACCTAAAAGTTATCGTGACTTCGGCAACTTTAGATGTAAATCGTTTTAGTAATTACTTTAATGATGCACCAGTTTTTGAAGTAGAAGGTCGTAGCTATCCGGTTGAAGTGCTTTATCGTCCAATTTCAGAGATGAATATTGGCGGAAGTGATGACGATGAGTTTGATGATTTCGAAGAAAAATTACCTCGAGCAGTCGTACAGGCAGTAGAAGAATGCTTTGCTGACGCAGAAGCAAAAGGTCACCCCGAACATGCCGACATTTTAATTTTCTCAAGTACAGAGCAAGAAATTCGTGAGTTGCAGGAAACCTTGCAAAAGTACGGGCCAAGACATACCGAAATTTTACCGTTGTATGCGCGCTTAGCTGTTTCTGAACAACAAAAAATTTTTAGTCCAGGTGGTAAAGGCCGTCGTATTATTATTGCGACCAACGTGGCCGAAACTGCACTTACGGTTCCAAATATTCGCTATGTGATTGATAGCGGTTTTGCCCGTATTTCTCGTTATAACTACCGTTCACGTGTGCAACGTTTACCAATTGAAGCAATTTCTCAAGCTGCTGCTAATCAGCGTAAAGGGCGTTGCGGTCGTATTGCGGCGGGTGTGTGTATTCGTTTATATAGCGAAGAAGACTTTTTAAGCCGTCCTGAGTTTACCGAACCTGAAATTAAACGGACTAACTTAGCGTCTGTTATTTTACAAATGCACAGTTTAGGTTTGGGTGAGCTAGAAAACTTTGATTTTATTGAGCCGCCAGATTTCCGACTTGTAAATGATGGCCGTAAGTTGCTGATCGAGCTAGGCGCACTTAACGAGAAGAAAAATGAGCTGACTAAAGTCGGGCAAATGATGGCACGTATGCCAATTGATCCACGACTCGCTCGTATGATTGTTGGCGGTGCTCATTTTGGTGTACTCAAAGAAATTTTAATTGTGGTCAGTGCTTTAGCTGTCCAAGACCCACGTGAGCGCCCAGCCGATAAACAGATGCAGGCTGACCAAAAGCATGCTTTGTTTAAAGAAGCAGATTCAGATTTTCTGTTTTATTTGAAACTTTGGGATACTTTAAATCCTAAAGGTGAAGCAGGTATGTCTGAAAATAAACGACGTCAGTTTGCTAAGCAGAATTTTTTAAGTTGGTTACGTTTACGTGAATGGAAGCAGACACACCAGCAATTGGTTGAGTTAGCAGAAGGTTTAAAACTTAGCTTTAATGAAAAAGCTGCAAATTATGAAAACTTGCACCGCGCATTGCTGACAGGCTTATTATCGTTCATTGCCAATAAAACAGATGAGCGCAATACCTTTATGGCGGTGCGTCAGCAAAAGGCTAAAGTTTTTCCAGCAAGTACGTTGCACAAAACCAATACCTCTTGGGTGATGGCTTTTGAGATGGTTGAAACCTCTCAAGTGTATTTACGTACTTTAGCCAAAATTGACCCTGAATGGATTTTGCTTGCTGCACGTGACTTATTGAAATATCACTATTTTGAGCCGCATTGGTCTAAAAAAGCTGGGATCGTAAATGCCTATGCTCAAATTTCGCTGTTTGGTTTAATTATTGAGCCAAAACGGTTAATTAATTTTGAGAAAGTTGACCAGCCTGCTGCGCATGAGATTTTCTTACGCGATGCATTAACCACTGGTAATTTGGGTACGATCCCACCATTTTTAAAACACAACTTGCTTAAACTTGAAGAAGTAGAGCGAGTTGAAGATAAATTGCGTCGCCGTGATTTAGTGGTCGATGAAGAAACGATTTATCAGTTTTATGCCTCTAAGATTCCTGAAGAAATCGCAAGCCGTCGTAGTTTTGAAGACTGGCGCGCGACGGTAGAAGCGAATCATCCACGCTATTTATTTATTGAAGATGATTCACTCTGGCTCAATGACCGACCAACAACGCAGCAATTCCCAGATCATCTACACAATGGGCAGCTACGTTTAGCAACAACATATCATTTTGACCCGAGCCATGATGAAGATGGTGCCACTGTTCAAATTCCTGTGCAGGCGCTGCCTCAAGTTGATGAAAATATTTGGTCATGGGGAATTCCGGGTTGGCGCCAAGATTTAATTGAGGCATTACTTAAAGCTTTACCTAAAGATAAGCGTCGTAATGTAGTGCCTATTCCTGATACTGCTCGTAAGCTCATGCAAGGCATTGATGCAGTACATTTACGTGAACATATTTTTAGTTATTTAGCTTTTGCCTTACGTGGTGAGCAAATTACTGACAAAGATTTCTCGTTTGAACGCATTGATCCATATTTGGTGCCTTTCATTAAGGTTATTGATGAAAAAGGTAAGCTGATTGCGAAAGGTCGTGATTTACCTGAGTTAAAAGCACGTTGCCGCGTAGAAACACATCGTCCAGTTAAACAGCAAAAAGGTGAGTTTAAGGACTTTCCTGAAAACTTTACTTTTGAGGCTTCTCATAAAGTTACGGGCGTTGTAGTAAAGCAATATCAGGCTTTGGTTCCTACAAAAGCTTTTGCTGACCTCGAAGCTAAAGATGAGTCAGGCATTGTTATTCAAACGTTTAACGATCAAGCTGAGGCGATTAAGCAGCATCGTGAAGGGATTATCCGTCTCGTCCATATGCAACTTGGCGATTTGGTTCGCCAGTTGAAAAAGCAGATTTCAAAACCGCTTGCTTTGGCATATTCACCTTTGGGTGATAAAGCTAAGCTTGAGCAGATGTTGGTCTATGCTACGTTGCAAATGGCAATTACAACTTTGCCAATTAATGCAGATGAATTTAATAAACTACTCGAGCAAGTCAAAAAGCAATTTTTGAGTCATGGTCAGCAAGCACTTGAGCAATTAAGTGACATTTATATCCAGT
This sequence comes from Acinetobacter oleivorans DR1, assembly GCF_000196795.1. Classification (NCBI taxonomy): domain Bacteria; kingdom Pseudomonadati; phylum Pseudomonadota; class Gammaproteobacteria; order Moraxellales; family Moraxellaceae; genus Acinetobacter; species Acinetobacter oleivorans. The sequence continues at coordinate 2,848,611 of NC_014259.1, read as the reverse complement.
GGCAACAAATTCGCCGTCAGCTTTTGGTGCTTGATGCAGGTGTGTTTGGACGTAGTATTGATGATATTGAAGATCAGTTAGATCTCATGTCACTTGGCAATTTTGTTTACTGCCAACCCGTCGATCTTTGGCAGGAATATCCGCGTTATTTAAAAGCGCTGCTATTGCGTTTAGATCGGTTGCCAAATAATCTACAGCGAGATCATGCCGCTATTGATGATGTCGATCCATGGATGGACAAGGTATTTAAATTCAAAAACAATTCCAAAATCAAAGAATTGTATTTGATGTTGGAAGAATTCCGCATTTCTTTATTTTCTCAGCCGATGAAAACCAAGATGCCTATTTCACCAACTCGACTGCAAAAGTTATGGGATCGTTTGGGAATCAGTTAAGATAGATCGGGGTCTGTTTATGTTGTTGTTTAGCCTACAACGCAATTTATAAATGAAAGATTAACAGACCCTATTCATTTTTTTAGGAGTTTTACATGGGCATTCGTATCACAGGTACTGGGTTATTTCACCCAACAGAAATCATTTCTAATGAAGAACTGGCCGACAGTTTAAATGCTTATGTGGAACAATATAACCAAGAGAATGCAGAGAAAATTGCAGCAGGTGAACTCGAAGAATTACGTGGTTCTAGTGCTGAATTTATTGAAAAAGCGTCTGGTATTAAGCGCCGTTACGTGATTGAGAAATCAGGTATTCTTGATCCAAATCGTTTGCGTCCTCGTTTGTCTGAACGTTCAAACGATGAACTTTCACTTCAAGCAGAGTGGGGCGTGATTGCTGCGAAACAGGCAATGGAAAATGCAGGTGTAACTGCTGAAGATATCGATGTTGTAATTTTAGCATGTTCAAACATGCAGCGTGCTTATCCAGCTGTAGCGATTGAAATCCAGTCAGCACTTGGCATTCAAGGGTATGCCTACGACATGAACGTTGCATGTTCAGCTGCTACTTTTGGTTTGAAACAAGCAGCTGATGCAATTCGTTCAGGTGCTCGCCGTGTTTTATTGGTGAACGTTGAGATTACATCGGGTCACCTAGACTACCGTAACCGTGACTGTCACTTCATTTTTGGTGATGTTGCAACGGCTTCTATTATTGAAGAAACGACTACTAAGACTGGTTTTGAAATCTTAGATATTCATTTATTTACGCAATTTTCAAACAACATTCGCAATAACTTTGGTTTCTTAAACCGTAGTGAAGATGCAGTGGTTGACGACAAGTTATTCCGTCAAGATGGCCGCAAAGTATTTAAAGATGTTTGTCCGTTAGTGGCAAAAATCATTAATGCGCAGTTGGAGAAAATGCAGTTAACTGCAAACGATATTAAGCGTTTCTGGTTACATCAAGCCAATGCCAACATGAATGAACTAATCTTGAAATATGTGGCTGGTAAAGAGGCCGATCTAAGCCGTGCCCCAATTATTCTAGATGAATTTGCAAATACCTCTTCAGCAGGTGTGATTATTGCTTTACACCGTACAGGCCACGAAGTAGATAATGGCGAGTATGGCGTGATTTCATCTTTCGGCGCTGGTTATTCAGTGGGTTCGATTGTTGTACAAAAGCATGTTGCTTAAGCTACAAGATTAATTAAAAAACGCTCGTAAGAGCGTTTTTTTATGAGCGAAATAAAATAAAAAAGCAGGCCAAAATTAGCCCGCTTAGATTGAATCAAAAGTTATTAAAACTTTTTTGTGTAGTTTACAAACAGGCGATCTTCACCAAAGTCATTGCCGTGTTTAACGTTGTAATCAATACGAATGTATTGCAGAGCAACGCCTTTTAAGAATGGCTGCTGAAACGCATAATTTAAAATCACATTCGACTCAGTCTCGTGGTTTTTCTCGCCATTGGCTGCTTTAAAGTCATGTCCGTAAACATATTTCACCATTGCATTTAGGCCTGGTACATAGTCTTTAAAGTCATAGCCATACATTACATGATAGGACTTTTCGTCTTCTTTAAAAAATCCGGTGGTATTCCAGTTAATGAAATAAGTCTCTGGCAAAAAGCCATCTGGTAGAGGGTAAGCCGACTCACCCATAATTTGTTGATAACCTAAACCAAATGTATGATTTTTTACTTTAAGTGTTTCTAACACCCCAATGTTTTGCGCATCAATATCAAAAGTATTGCCGTCATTTTTAGCATTGAAGTACTTAAACTTAGAGGTGAGAGCAAAGTTAGGTTGTTTCCAATTATGCTCTAATCCTACATAGTGCTTGTTGTAGAGGTCTTCCAAATTACCAAAGTAATATTCACCCTTGAGTGAAGGTGTAAATTGATATCGCAGATCAATGTAGTTTAAACCATCAGATTCTTTAGTAATTCCATTTGCCGTGAATGAAAACTTTTTAAAATCTTCTTCATTTCGTGGTGACACTTTTTCCACTCGGCCAATTTCAGCATAAAGCTGATCTGAAAGTTCCGACTTAAGATTGGTTCCCCAATATGAAGCAAGTAATTGTCGGCTAGCATCGACAGCCGTTACAGGTAGGTCTAACCAGAGTTCACCAACACTTAAAAGGGTTTTGTCATATCCTAGTTTTAAAGTCGCGCCGTATTTTAAAAAGTCTGATGCTTGTGACTGAGTTTCTTTATTAAAAGGCAAAACCGTGTCCGCAACGTGTTTGTCTGAACTCAAGCGAACGGCGTATTGAACAGAAGCATCTGCACCAATCGTAATGGGCTTATCTGCAATTTGCAGAGGGGTGTCATGCATTTTCGATTTATAAAATAACGATGCTGCTTGAGACCAACTGCCTGTGTCTTTGAGTGCATCATTATCAAAATTACGATTGATATAGGCATTTTTTAAAGTGAATTTCCATTCATCTTCGGGCTGCTGATTTGGATTTGCAGCGAATGAATTGCCACACATCAACACTAAGGTCGCAAAAGTTAAAGCACATGGTTTAAAGCGGTGTAATAATTCCATAATCCATTTCCAAAAGATGCGCCAGTCCTCGGCGCATTTATGTTTACTGCTGGGTAAGCGTGTTTTGAGGGTTAAAAGTTGATGGCGTTTGTGCAGCAACAGAGGCTTTTAGATTGACCATAAATATTGCAAGTGCAGCAATCACACCCGGAATTGCAATCGCTAAGAAATTCATTTGGTGAGGAAGCTCAAGTGTGAGAAGGGCTCCTGTTAAAACTGGTCCAATAATCGCACCGATACGACCAATGCCAGATGCCCAGCCCATGCCAGTTGAACGAAGTGCCGTTGGATAGAACTGTGCAACGAAGGTGTAGAGTAAGATTTGCGAACCAATTGTGGCAGCACCAGCAATCGCAATCAGGCTATATAAAATAAATTGTGGACTATTGATGCCAAGCAGAATTAAAGCTGCTGATCCCACAATAAACATGATCGTAATAACAGGTTTTAAATGGAATCTGTCTGCTAAAGCACCGCCACCAATTGCACCGACCATACCGCCAATATTAAGTGCAAAGAGGAATAACATGCTCGCACCTAATGAGTAGCCCGCTTGCAGCATGAGTTTAGGTAACCAGCTTCCTAAGGCATACACCATGAGTAAGCACATAAAGAAAGCAATCCAGAACATAAATGTGCTGAAGGTACGGCCTTGTTGGAAAAGCGCACGGACAGGTGCATCTGTGGTTGTGCTTTCGTTTAACACCAGTTGTGTATTGACGTTTACCTGCGTTTCTGGCGCAATTTTACAAACAATACTTTTTGCCTGCTCGCTATGGTTTGATTTCACTAAAAAGGTGAGAGATTCAGGCAAAAATTTCCAAATGAGTGGGAGCAATAATAGGGGAATACCCGCAATTAAAAACATGATTTGCCAGCCCATGTCTTTAACCAGCCATGCACCGAGTAGCGCTGATGTCATGCCACCAATTGCGTAACCGCTAAACATGATTGCGACTAATGTACTGCGAATTTTTTTCGGTGCGTATTCGGTCATAAGCGCAACGACGTTTGGCATAACGCCACCAATACCAAGACCTGCAATAAAGCGCAAAATAGCAAACTCAGTTGGTCCGTTGGCAAAGGCACCGATAAAGGTAAATCCGCTAAATAAGGTGACACAAATCAGGATGGTTTTTTTACGTCCCAGTTTGTCTGAAAGTGTGCCGAAAATCATGGCACCAAACATCATACCAAATAGAGCAGCACTGGCGAGTAAACCAGCTTCTACCGCAGTTAATGACCATTGTTGCATTAACAGAGGAAGAGCAACCCCGTAAATAACTAAATCATATCCATCAAAAATAATAATAAGTAAGCACCAGATTAAAACTTTCCAATGAAAAGATGTAAAACTGGCTTTATCAATTAACTCATTAATATTAACCTTGCTAATATCCATTTTCTTCACCTCCAATTTGTGAAGCATCGTGTTATTTTTTAATAAACTATTTTGTTATTGGATTAGAGTCAAAAACCTAATTGATATATCTTTATGTCTTTAAGGTATTGTGCTTTTATTGGTTTAATTGTTTGAAAAATATGTATTTATTTTTATTGCTTTAGTTGGTTTTGTTGTGTCTTTAAAAGGGGATTAAATATTGTATGATGAGAATTTTAAGGATTTTATAGATGTTTTTTTATAGATTTTATTGATGATAATCACAGCTAAAAATATAGCTAATTTTATATTATGAATTGAAGTGAAAATATAAAAAAAAATACTAAAGTCTATTATTTAATTATTTTAGAAATTGATCTTAAAAATGAAATTTAATCTATATTCAATAAAAAATCGCAAAACCAGAATTAGCAAATTATTTGCATCCTGATTTGGCGATTGAGGCTTTATTTTAGTGGCGGGCGCTTAGATAAAAAACTTAATTTGTGGCTGAAGTTGAACGTGGGGTGAGAATGAAATGGGCGATTACACCAATACAAATACCCCAAAAGACTGAGCTTAATCCAAGAAAATGCATGCCCGATGCTGTGGCTAAAAAGGTAATAAGAGCAGCATCACGTTGACTATCATTTTTCATGGCAACAGAAATATTGGTGGCAATCGCTCCAAGCAAGGCTAAACCTGCCAGTGCTGCAACCAACTCTTTAGGAAGTAAGCTAAATAGCATGACAATACTGCCAGCAAATAAGCCACCTAAAATATAAAAAATCCCGTTGGCGATTCCTGCGATGTAACGTTTTTCTTTAAGTTCATGCGCATCTTTGCCCATACATAAAGCAGCGGTAATTGAGGCAAGCACAATCGTAATACCACCGACACAGGCAACGGCTAAAGAAGCAATACTGGTGATAGTAATAATGGGTTTGGCTGGTGTGTCGTAACCGCTGAGTTTCATAATCGCCATACCCGGTAAAAATTGGCCGGTTAGGCTGACTAAAATGAGAGGAACAGCGAGGTTGAGTGTTGAGTTCCATGTCCATTCGGGACTAATCCACTGCGGGATCGCTAAACTAAAACTCACATCAACCGGATTCATTTTTCCTAAAATGAGGCTCAATAAAACTCCAGCAGCTAACACCCAAATCATGGTGTAGCGCGGCATTAAACGTTTGGCAATTAAAAAGACAATAAGCATGCTAAAGACAATAAAAGGCATACTATCAGATGCGGTAAATAGACCAATACCAAATTGAAAAAGAATACCCGCCATCATGCCGGCAGCGACGTCTTGCGGAATCCACTTTAGTAATTTGTCGAAGTAACCTGTAATGCCAATTAAAAAAATAACGATGGCGGAAGTAATATAGGCGGCTACCGCTTCATTCAACGAGATGTTTGGAAATAGGGTAACTAATAGGGCAGTGCCCGGTGCTGACCATGCGGTTATGACAGGAGTTTTATATTTAATCGAAAGATAAATACCTGAAACGGCGGCACCAATTGAGATTCCCCAAATCCATGACACCATCATGTCGGTGGACACATGAGCACGCTGAGCAGCTTGGAAAAAAATAATCAGTGGGCCTGAGTAAGAAATTAAAACCGCAAGAAAGCCCGCAACTATTGCTGATATGGACCAGTCATTTTTTAATGTCTTGAACAGGGTTGCCATGTGTGATTGCCTCCATGCAAATCATATTATTTACCCAATCATATAAAAAGATCAGGGTTAACCCTGATCTCCACCTCCGACTGAAATAACCGAGCCAGTCATATATGATGCTTCGTCTGATGCAAGAAATAAAATTGCATTTACTTGTTCTTGAATTGTGCCATAACGGCCCATAAATGTTCGATCTATTGTTTGATTAACCACTTGCTGCATCCAGTCTTTTTCATTTTGACTTAACGGATTGGCATTACGTGGTACTTTGCGAGGTGGGGCTTCGGTTCCACCCGTCGCAACGGCATTGACTCGAATTCCATCTTTAGCATGTTCAAAAGCAAGCGATGCGGTTAAAGCATTTACCCCACCTTTAGATGCAGAGTAGGGAATACGGTTAATACCACGGGTTGCAATTGACGATACATTTACAATCACACCCGATTGTTGCTTAATCATGGCGGGCAACACAGCGCGGCAGCACCATAAAGTTGGAAACAATGAGCGATTTACTTCCTTAATGATCTCTTCTTCAGAAAACTCTTCAAAAGGTTTCATCCAGATCGCGCCACCTACATTATTAATCAGGATATCTACCCGACCATAGTGTTCGATGGCTTTTGCAACTACCGCTTGCGCGCCTGCATAGGTTTCAAGGTCGGCATTAATCGTGACGGCATTGCCATTTGCACTCTGAATTTCTTTGAGAACTTCTTCAACATATTCAGAGCGGTCAGCCATGATGACTTGGCCGCCTTCAGCTGCTACTTGTAGTGCCACACCACGACCAATACCTTGGGCACTACCCGTAACAATCACGACTTTATCGGTAAATCTTTGACGGTTTGACATATATAACTTCTCCACCTTGAATTAGTTTGCAGAGAATTTTTCAAACAAGAAGTTAGCAGGTTTGATATTTTCAGTTTCTAACCAGCCACGTACCGCTTCTACCATTGGTACTGGGCCACATAGATAAACATCGACGTCGCCACCGTTTAACCATTCACTTTCAATATGACCAGTGACATAGCCTTTGCGTTCATGGTTGCTCTCAGGGCTTGCGACCACAGTGCGATATTCAAACCACGGGAATTTCGCTTGCAACTCGTTGAGCTTTTCTAAAGCAACCAAATCAAAGTCATTGGTTACACCAAAGACTAAACGAACAGGCTGTTCTGAACCTTTTTCTTCAAGCACTTGTAACATCGACATAAATGGGGCAATGCCAGTACCACCTGCGAGCATCAGCACTGGACGCGCTACATTACGTAAATAGAAGCTACCGAATGGGCCGGTAAATGTCATTTTGTCGCCAGCTTGGGCATTTTTGCTCAAGAATTCACTCATTTTGCCGTTCGGTACGTTACGGACCACAAAGCCCGTTAAGCGATTGCCCGGTTTTGAGCTAAATGAATATGAACGTGTTTCACCAGTTTCTGGAATCGCAACGTTGACGTATTGACCTGCAAGGAAATGAATATCTGGTTGACCTTCATCAAGTTGAATATCAAATGTGATCGTTGAGTCTGATAAGTTTTCAACGCGGGCTAATGTACCTTGGAAGCTATGAATTGCTGTTTTGCAGACATCTGATGAGGCTTGAATTTGAAATACGGCATCTGAGGTTGGGCGACATTGGCAAGCAAGAATATAACCTTGCTCAGCTTCTTCTGGTGTTAATGCATCTTCAATATAGGTTTCTTCTGGCATGTCATAACTACCGGACTCGCAAAATGCGCGGCAAGTTCCACATGCACCATCACGGCAATCCAAAGGAATATTAATTTTTTGGCGATAGGCTGCGTCAGATAGGGTTTCGCCCTGAGCTACGTTAATGAAACGTGTAACACCATCTTCAAATTGAAGTGCAACATTGTGGTTTGACATGGCATGTATCCTACAAAATATTTGAAACTTTTACCCTCAGCCAACAGTCCGTTTAACTGAGGGGGTATGTCTTAAAGGTGGTAGATATCAATCACTTGATTGATGTAGTCATTTTTCAAAACGACATACTTGCTCAAGATCTTTGGTTGATCACCTGAAAAATCGATCACATAACGTGACATACCGAAATAGCTGTAATTTGTCTTGTAACGGAAACTCAAGGTATTCCAGTTAAAGCGCACAGTAACTTTGTCGCCATCGCGTTCTACGACTTCAACGTTGGCAATATTGTGGCTTGTGCGTGTGTCCGGCATGGTTGCAGATGAGCGCTCGGTTTTAATACGGAACACACGATCTTCTAAACCTTGACGGTCTGGATAATAAATAAGTGAAATTTCAGATTGTGGATCTTCAGTTAATCTATCGTCGTCGTCCCAAGCTGGCATCCAGAAAGACGCTTCTGGTGCATAGCATTCAATCCAATCTTCCCATTGTTCATCATCTAAAAAACGAGCTTCACGATAGAGAAACTGAGCAATATTTTCTAAAGTTGCTTTGTCTTGAGCACTCATGCTGTTTCTCCCTGATCAGCAATTTCTTTCTCTGATGCAATCGCATGTTTCATGGTGTGTAACCAATATTGATGTTGGGCAAGATAAAGACCTTCATCTTCAGTTTTGATACCACTTAACATTGGTTTTAAACCGATTTCATTCGCTGCATCGTCTGGTCCATAAATCCAGTGTTTTGAACCACGGCACATGTCATTCCATTCAAGTGCAATACCTGCGTAGCCTGCCTGACAAGCACGGAACTCTTCTAAATCGTCTGGTGTTGCCATGCCTGAAGCATTAAAGAAATCTTCATATTGACGGATACGACGTGCACGAGCTTCGGGTGCTTCGCCTTTAGGAGCAATACAGTAAATGGTAACTTCAGTTCTATTAACCGAAAGTGGGCGAAGTACACGAATTTGCGAACCGAACTGGTCCATCAAATAAACATTTGGATAGAGACACAAATTACGTGAGCGCTCAATCATCCATTTCGACATTGCTTCACCGTATTTTTCGGTGTATTCATCTGCTTTCGGGAAGTTTGGGCGGTCTTCTGGGTTTGCCCATTGTGTCCAAAGCAACATGTGACCATTTTCAAAGCCATACGAGCCACCGCCTTGTTTACCCCAAGAACCTGCACTCATGGCACGGATGTTATCGGCAGCTTGAGTTTCTTTACGGTGTTGAGTTGTTGCTGCGTAGTTCCAGTGCACAGCAGAAACGTGGTAACCATCGGCGCCATTTTCAGCGGTGAGTTTCCAGTTACCTTCGTATGTATAGGTAGATGAACCACGTAAAACTTCAAGGCCATGTTCAGACTGATCAACAATCATGTCAATGATTTTGGTGGTTTCACCCAAGAATTCTTCAAGTGAAGGAACATCGGGATTTAAGCTACCAAATAAGAAACCTTTGTAGCTCTCAAAACGAGCCACTTTTTTAAGGTCATGTGAGCCTTCTTGGTTAAAGCAGTCCGAGTAACCAGCTTCGCTTGGATCTTTAACCTTGAGTAATTTACCTGAGTTGTTAAACGTCCAGCCGTGGAAAGGGCAAGTATATGTTGCTTTGTTACCACGCTTGTGACGGCAAAGTTGTGCTCCGCGGTGTGAACACGCATTGATCATGGCATTCAGTTCGCCGTTACGGTTGCGGGCAATAATGACCGGCTGACGACCGATGTGAGTGGTGTAGTAGTCATTATTATTCGGAATTTGACTTTCGTGTGCTAAGTAAACCCAATTACCTTCGAAGATATATTTCATTTCGAGGTCAAATAGGGCTTCGTCAGTAAATACTGAGCGATGAAGTTTAAATTCACCTGTATCGATATTATCTACAAGTAATTCATCAATACGGTCAAGATGGCTAGTATTGATTACAGGAATACGTGGCATGTCCGTTCTCCGACTTTCCAAAAGTGTGGAAGTCACCAAGGCCTTAGCTACGATTTACAAGGTCTTGATATCCTAATATTGTCAATGAAGCGCATGAGTGCGCTGGGTGTTTAACCGTGAATTGATGAAGATGAATCACTGGAAGATTGGCAAGAGGGCTTTTTCACAAAGCAATTCATCACTTCATCGGTTTGTTGCTTGTATATACCTTAAAAGAATGGTTAAACTGTGTCTAAGACTGAATTTGCATTTTTTTATATCTTAAAGGTATGGATGCCTTATGGAACTAAGACATTTACGGTATTTTGTGGCTGTTGTTGAAGAGCAGAGCTTTACAAAAGCTGCGGAAAAACTATTTATTGCTCAACCACCTTTGAGTCGGCAGATTCAAAATTTGGAAAGTGAGCTTGGAATTCAACTGTTTGAGCGTGGAAGCCGTCCTTTACAGACAACCCCAGCCGGACATTTCTTTTATCAGCACGCCCTTAAACTTTTGTCGAATGCTGAAGAAATAAAAAGTATGACCAAACGTATTGGTCTGATTGAACGCAGTGTGACCATCGGTTTTGTCGGGTCTTTACTCTATGGTTTACTGCCTCGAATCATTTATTTATTTCGGCAACAACAACCTCATTTGAATATTCAATTGATGGAGTTAAGTACGACTGAGCAACTACAGGCATTAAAAGAAGGGCGTATTGATGTTGGATTTGGACGTCTAAGAATTAGTGATCCTGCTGTGAGACGTATTTTGCTACGTAAAGAACGCTTGGTGGTTGCTGCGCATACGAGTCATCCGATTGCTCAGCGTACCGAAGGGGTATATTTGGCCGATCTCATTGATGAAAAGATGTTTATGTATCCCACTTCGCCGAAACCTAATTTTTCGACCCAGCTTTTAAATATTTTTGCCGAGCATAGTTTGGTTCCAAAAAATATGCATGAAATACGGGAAATTCAGCTGGCTTTGGGCTTGGTAGCAGCGGGTGAAGGTTTGTGTATTATTCCTGCCAGTGCCGATACCATTCGTTTTCCTCATTTAAACTACATTCCGATTTTAGATAACGGCGCAGTCAGTCCGATTTTCATTACGGCACGCGCAATGGACCGAAGTGAAGACTTACAGCTTTTATTTGATTGTATTTATCAGGTTTATGATCTTGAAGGTATTCCATATAAACGTACCGTTTTCACGCTCGATCAGAATCCGATAGATGATTCAGACGGTATCGATTTTTAAATAAAGTGAGGGCATAGCCTCAAAAGCTGAAGCTATGCGTTGATGTGTTTTAGAAAGCCCAAATCAATTTTAGCCAGCTGGTATGGCCTTCGGGACGATATTCGACTTCGGTTTCTTTTAAAAATTTGGCTTCAATAGACCAGTTTTTATCGGCATATTGAATGCCTGGACCAATTGCAAAAGCTTGTCCTTTAAACCCAATGTCACTTCCGTTTACTTTGTCATCTGTAGTTTGTTTAAAAGCATAGCCTTCAACTGCAACTTTGAGTTTGGGGTTAATGCGATAACCTAAGCTATAGTCACCCGCAATGTATTGTCCAGACTTATAGTCGGTCGCGTCGTTAGGTGTATTCCAGCTATAAGACAGTTTAGTTGAAAGGTCTAAACCTGCTGCATTGGCATAACTATAGGCAAGAATAGGTCGAATGGTGTGATAGTTTTTGCCGAGATTAGCTTCAACTGGATGTGTCGTACTTGGAGTGTCGTATTCACCTGTTCCCAGTACCGTTTCGAGGGCTGCAATCCAGTGATGATTTCCTTGATGCCAGCCGAGCATGCCACCCAAAATCAAGTCTCCGAGACCTTGGTTTGAGTCAGCCATTCCATTTACTTTAAGCCGTAGATCGACCAAGGGCTGGGCTGCATAAAACCCGAGTTGTCCATCCAGAATTTTTTGATCGGTCATCCAGACCAACCGCGGAACCACAGCGTTGACATCAACATGGAACTGGTCGGGACCATTTTGAAAATCTGATGCGTGATAATTTTGATAATAACTGAGTAGATAGACACCAGCAGGTGGTAAGGCACCCGCCATCATACCTTCGGCACCTAATGCAAAAGAGTCTGAGCCATTTTCTGTCGCAAATGCAGAGGGAAGGTAAAGGGCGCTGATTGCACCACATATGATTGCAGCAATTTTGTTATTCATAGAATGTCCTATTCTGTATTGTTTGGCTTGTCACTAAAAAACGTTATTCCTTAACGGTCTTTAAAATTTGAGTCTGTTTAACCTGTAAATTTGGAATGCAGAACTCCTGTGAGCTTTGTATTTGCTTTCTAAATCACAAATACAAAGCTCATTTGAAAAAGTGGATTGTTGAATGGTTTGTCTTTAGATGTGCTTAAACAAAGCCGAACGCGATTGTCCAGCAGCACCATCGGCTGCACTTAAGAAACGTTCAGTATGAATGTCTCGTTCGAATAAGCGGCTTTGCATGAGTGTTGAAATTGCCGAGTCGATCATGATTGGTGGGCCGCACAAATACGCTTTGTGTCCACCACATCGATTTTCAAAGTAATCGGCAACAGCCTCATGCACGAATCCGGTAAATCCAGTCCATTGGTCTTCTGCTTTTGGTGCATTCAGGGCAGGGATATAGCGGAAGTTTGGATAGTCTTTTACGAGTTGTTCAAACAATTCTCGATTGTACAGCTCTGCCAAGTCTCGTGCTCCTTGGAAGAGGTAAATGGTGCGACTATCTCCAGATTCAAGCAAATCTAAAATCATCGATTGTGGACTTGAAAGACCTGAACCACCTGCAATGAAAATGGCATTTTGATCATCTGACTTGCGTACGAAAAATTGACCATAAGGGCCTGAAATATCGAGCTGATCACCTGTGGCAAGTTGTTCATGTACATAAGTCGTCGCTGCACCGCCTTCAACTTTACGAATATGCAACTCAACAATGCCCACTTCACTGGGTGAATTGGCAATTGAAAATGCACGAGTTCCTTCAATATCTGGAAATTGGACATTGATATATTGGCCAGCTTGGAATTCGATTGGGCGATCTAGTTGTAGTCGGATTCCTTTAATGGTTGGCGACAAGTCTTTTATATCAATGACGGTCGCTTGATAGTCTTGAACCAAATGACCTAAGAAATCTGGGTCTTCATCGACATCGGCTTCAATGACCATGTCGGACTGTGGTTTGCAGCAGCAGGCAAGCACCTTATTTTCATCACGTTCAATATCCATGAGTGCAAATGGCGAGGCTTCACCAACATCATAAAAACCGTCAGTGACTTGAACCTTACATGTCCCGCAAGTGCCATGACCACAGGCAAAGGGTAACCAAACGCCTTGGCGTAAAGCGGCATCTAAAATTGTTTGGTCTTCTTCTACTTCAATCGTTGTTCCGATCGGTTCAATGGTGACTTGATAACTCATGACACACCTCCGAATTAAACGTAGCTGTCGTTATAGCCATTTAATTCTGGCGTAACGAAACGAAGTAGTGACTTATGCCCAAAACCAAGCTCTGCCAAGCTTTGTGTACTCTCTGGGCTAATTGTTTGACCATCTAAGGTGTATTGCACTTTTGACCAATCAATTTTGGCAAAATCTGGATGTTGGGCAAAACCACCTGTAATTTGTTGCTCAATCAACTGTCCCAAAGTTTGTTGAGGTGAGGCAAGCATGGCATGTGCCGAGCAAAAAAGTGTGTGATGATCCCAACCCACATAAAGTAAGAATTGATCGCCATAATTTTTTTGCAGATCAAGCGGTTCAAATTGATAGTTGTTGTGTATCGCGCGAACAGTCATGTTCAATCTCCTTATTTCCTATCAGGCAGCTTGATGACTGCCTGAATAATTCCTTGTGCTTAAGCTGCGTTGCCTTTCCATTTTTTCCAGCGCTGTTGGTCTGGTGAACCTTCAATATCCAGATTGTCGGCGCCGACATTCATGCGGTAATAATCGCGGAGCATGGTTTCGAGGTCACCGCCACCACAGTTGCCTTGCAAAATTTGATTTACAGGTAACCATGCTTGTATATATTTCTCAGGCTCACGTTCGAAAATGTCATGACAGCCATCTGAACAGGTATGGTAGCGTTCGCCTTGGTAAATGCTATGGCGATAACTAAATTGAGTCGGATCATCACCCATTTCGGTAAAGGTCATAGGAATCTGACAAACCTGACAAAGCTGTGGTAAACCTGCGCTGTAGAAACGCTTACCTTCAGCTTCCATTTTGCGGGCCAGCTCCCATTTTGGACGGTAGTATTTATCGAAAGTGTCTGGATATTTAGCCGATAACCAATCCATTTCTTCGTCGGTTGGAATCCAAGTATGGAAACCAGCAGCATGACCAAAGTTATAGAAAATCCACCATGCCTGATGTGAGACATGCTCTTTTTCTTTTACAATGACATCGCTATATTTCGGCATACGAATGCCATAACGGCTTAAATCTTTAAATAGCGCACCACCTGCCTGTTCAAAATAAACCTCCCAAGCTTCTTTCCAAGACATCACTTTGTTTGGCAGCATGTAATCCATCATCATGCCCACAATTGAAAGCAAACGCGTTCCACGCCAGAACCATTTATCAATCCATTCCTGCACAATCGGCACGTTGTCTTCATGTTGTTCGAGCAAAAATTTTACGATTTCAAGACCAAGCGTCATGTGGCGCGCTTCATCTGACTGTGCACTAAAACCAAAGGTTACGGTTGCCATATCGCCGTTATAAGCTGCACCTGACATAAACGGCACAAACAGTAAGTTGGTAAGTACATATTCAAAAGCAAAACTAATCGCTAATAAAAATTCGAAAGGTCCGGCAGAACGGGCATCTTCAAAAAATGATTTAGGCACAGACAAATACCAAACGCGGTCATGCATATGTGCCCAGTCCTGAAAACCATCAAAGAACTTGTTGTAATGGCTCATGGCATGAATCTGGGTTTGTACATGACGCAGCTCATCAATCGACTGCATCTGAGAAGCAATACGTGCTCCAATACCACTAAACTGGCGGCCTACATGTGCATAGCCTTGATAGGCCTGGTATTCAAGTGGGGTCACCGCTGTTAAAAAGAGTTTGATCGCATTTAAGTAACGTTCATTGCTGACATTCATCTGACCATTGTTTTGAGCAAAGGCATCAAAAATGGCATACAGTTTTTTCTCTTTTTCTGCCTGATATTTCCAGTAAGCATCCATGGTTAAACGGAATGGATCTTCCCATTTAGACCAGTCCGTAATTTTGATGCCTTCAAATTCTTCATAAGGGAACGCGTCTTTACGGTCAGCATAGGAAAAGTCCCAGTCCAGATCACGGGTTAATGCGCGGTAACGATCTTTAGCATTTAACTTTTTGCTGGTTTCTTTGGTTTGAGTTGTCATGATTGATCATCCTTAAATTTTTGTTAAACAACGTCTATGTTGTGATTAATTCCAGTGAAGGCGGAAAGTATCGTCATCTTCTTCGACGTTGCCGCCTAGCGTAATCATGTTGAGTTGTAACGATTGAATGTCCCAATCTTGGCCTAGTTTTTCAGAAACGGTTTCGGCTTTAATGACCAAATCAGTTTCACTTTCAATTCGAATCATGGCGGGTAAATACTGAATTGAAGCTTCAGGGTTATCTTCTTCAATCGCTTCGAGGATGTAGCGTGAAGTATCGTTGTCTTGTAATGCGAGATAGACTTTAGACATGTTGCTTCTCCTTAAGCTTTTGCCAGTTCTGGTTGTAGACCGAGTTTTTTTGCGCGATCAATCACAACTTGTTCTGCTTGATCAATTGCCTCTGCTGTTAAGGCTGCTGTTGCCCAAGGTGTAAAAGCTGCTTTTACTTGAACTAAAGACTGGGTGAACCATTCATTTAATAGCTGTTTGTTATGATCGGATTCTGCTGCCGCAGTTTTAATGACGGTGTCTGACCACTTACGTAAATCACCTAAAGTGTCTTTCATAAACTCGGTCAGCATGGCTAAGTCGCGAGCATTTTGAGTGACTAACCACTGATCAAACTGTTGATAGACGAGCTCTGTCACAAAGCCGTCAATCACAAGGTTCTGTAATAAGAAAAGTTTGAAGTAGTCTTGCTCGGTGAGGCTTTCTTCACACAGACGGCGTAAGCCTTGCCATGCAGGATGTTGCATCCAAGCCTGTTTTGCCTGTTGTAATGAATCGTCGCTATTACCATCTAAAGCTAGACCAATGCGTGAGATGTACTGCGCAATTCCTAAATGATCCATCGCGGCATAAATACAAGCTTGGGTAAGCACGGTGCCGTAACCATAGGCACTGCCAGACATCATGTGTAAGTTTGCAGTTTGTTCAACGTGGCGAAATGGCAATAGGCACTCAATGACCTTAGCTTTGACTTCATCAGACAAGTGTTCTGCAAGCTGACGTTTTTCAAAAAAAGCAAAATTACTTTCGGCGGTGTCTTGTAAACGCGCACGGTGTTGAACATAAGTTCCATAATAGAATTGACGTGGATCTTTAAATGCATACCAGTCTTGCATTTGCAGGGCAGTATGGGTTTTATCATTTAAGGTCTTTTCAGGTTTCCACAAAGGACGATAGTGAAAGTTAGTTTCTGCCTGTACATCAAAACTTACTTCTTGATATCGAGTTGCTGGCTTACTACCAAATCGTCTTTCGATATAGGCGTAGTTCTGGCGGATAGGTTCGACATTTGATGTCTTGATTTCTAAAGTCATGGCTTTATCTCCTTATATTTTTTACATTTGATCATCGTGATCGTTGCTATTACGTTGCGTGCCGACTAAGGTTGCTTCAGTGCCATAGCGCCATTTTTCTTCCTGAGCATCATTAAAAGCTTGCTGTTCTTGGGTCATTTCAACCACTTGATTGGTCTTACAAAAATCATTAAATGCATGTTTAGGCAAAACCAGTTCCACAAATAGACTTGGGTCATGAATGGCAAAATCGAATTCGATAAACTCTGCATTTAAGTCGCCAGTGACCCGAATATATTTGGTTAATGCTTCGACTTGAGGTTGCGTCATGCTGTACTCCATCAAGACATGGTCTTGAAATTGATGAATGCTCCTTGCTCTCGCTATAAGCTTTACAAAAGCTATGCCAACTTTATTTTTATAATTAAAAACAATTGCTTAGTATTTTTATTGAAAGTGCAGCATTTTTAAAATTCACCATTTCATGAATTTTTTTGAATGGTGAAATAGAGATATTCATGATTTGATGAACAGGGTCGTAGAAATTTCTTTTTAGAATGTTTGAGGCTTTAAAAAGGAGAGATTTAGAAATACTTTTTTAGTATGAAGTTATGTCTTTAAGGTACTAGGACATTTATCTTGTTCTTCGATAAGATGAGATAAAACCCAAATGTGTTTAATGGATTAAAACAGATCACTCATGGCTCGAGTAAAATACGATACAACGGGACGATACGCAGATCATCCGCAAGAAATTCACGATTTGCTGTCTAAACTGCAGTTTGATACTGCCCACGGCCAAATCTGGTTTGATGAATATCGGATGCTGCTTTTACACACCAGCATTATGGGATATTTGCGTAAAGACTTAGCACACATGATTGGGCTTGAGCGGACTAAGCGTTTCTTTATTCGATTGGGGTATCAAGCTGGGTTGAAAGATGCAGAAGTTACTACAAAAATGCGCCCCGATTTAAATGAACACGATGCTTTTATGGCGGGTCCACAAATGCATGCGATTCGCGGAATGGTTCAAGTACAGGCCAACCAGCTCAATTTAAGCCACGACAAAAAACAGTTTTATGCTGATTTAAATTGGCTTAACTCTTTTGAAACCGATGTGCATTTAGAGCATTTTGGCCCAAGTGATGAACCTGCGTGCTGGATGCTTCTGGGTTATGCGTGCGGCTACAGTAGTTTTGCGACGGGCATGACCATTATTTATCAAGAAATAGAGTGTAAAGCTTGCGGCGATGAGCATTGCCGTATTATTGGTAAGCCTTTAGAAGAGTGGGAAAATGCAGATGAGCTGATTCAGTTCATGTCACCCGAACCCATGGAAAAAGAACTGATTGCATTGCAGGCTGAACTGTTTGAACTTAAAAAATCAATTTATAGCGATAGTGAAGCCGATTACCAATTATTTAGTTCAGTGGGTAAGTCAGCATCTTATAAACAGGTCTGTGCATTACTAACAAAAGCAGCAGGTTCGAAAGTTTCTATTTTGCTACAAGGCGAAACAGGCGTTGGTAAAGAAGCTTTTGCACGAGGAGTCCATGCAAATAGCCAAAGAAAAGACCAACCTTTTATTGCGGTAAATTGTGCAGCGATTCCACCAGAATTAATTGAGTCCGAATTATTTGGCGTAGAAAAGGGTGCCTATACAGGGGCACATCAATCTCGCTTGGGTAAGTTTGAACGAGCTAATGGCGGTACTATTTTTTTAGACGAAGTGATTGAGCTTTCTCCTCGTGCACAAGCAGCACTATTACGCATTTTGCAAGAAGGTGAATTTGAGCGAGTTGGAGACTCACAAACTCGTATTTTAGATGTCCGTGTAATTACAGCAACCAATGAAGACCTTGAACAAGCTGTGAAAACAGGACGATTTCGGGCAGATTTATATTATCGCTTAAATATTTTCCCAGTGCAGATTCCGCCTTTGCGAGAGCGCCGTGAAGATATTCCTTTACTGGTTGAACATTTTCTTCGTCGCTTTGAAAAAATGTACGGCAAAACCATTCAGGGCGTAAGTGAAAAGACCAAAGTTTTTATGCAGCAATATGAATGGCCGGGCAATATTCGAGAGTTGGAAAACTTATTAGAAAGGGCGGTTTTATTAACGGACGATCAGCAACTGATTAAGTTAAATGCCATTTTTCCACAGATCAAGCATGACCCAGAGCAGGCTGTAGCTGTTAAAACTGACTTTGAGCAATTATTACAGGCAGAGTTTAATTTAGAAGAACACGAAAAGCAGTTAATTTTAACGGCTTTAAAAAAGGCAAATCATAATGTGTCTGAAGCGGCACGTTTATTAGGGCTAACTCGGGCAGCACTGGATTATCGAATTAAAAAATTTCAGCTTTGAGTCAATATCAATAAGCTCAAAAATAAAGGCCTAACTTTAAATGTTAGGCCTTATTCATTATTGCACTTGAGCTGGAAAACCATCTTCTTCAAGCGCTTCGGTAATTTTATCGACGCTTTCACTGCTTTCAACAGTCACGATTTTGGTCGTTAAATCTACATCTACTTTTGCATTTGGGTCGATATCTTGAATCGTCGCAGTCACACCACGTGCACAGCCGCCACAAGTCATATTTTCAATAAGTAGTTTCATGTTCATACTCCATCAAGAATGAGATGTTTGTTTGGATAACACTGAGTCTAAACCTTGTCATGATTGTAAGGTCAAGACCAAATTTTTAAAAAAATATGCTTGACCTTCCCATGATGGGAATCTGTATGCTCAATACAGAATATTAAATTTTGCAAATTTGCAGAGGTGTTTGATGGACTCAAAAAACACAAAATTGCCAGCATATAGTGAAACACTTCCAATCGAAGGCATGACCTGTGCCTCGTGTGTAGGTCGTGTCGAAAAAGCACTTAAGAAAGTTGAAAATGTAGAGATTGCTAACGTTAATTTGGCAACAGAAAAAGCCGTTGTTTATTCAAATCAACCGATTCAGCGCGAAGCACTAGTTAAAGCAGTTGAACGAGCAGGTTATGATGTTCCAAAAGCTGCGCCAGTGGAGTTGTCTATTGAGGGCATGACCTGTGCATCTTGTGTTGCACGTGTTGAAAAAGCCCTTAAAAAAGTAGACGGCGTTCAAGAAGCCACAGTCAACTTAGCAACAGAGCAGGCTTGGGTACAAGCAGATGCATCAGTTAATGTTGAAGACTTAATTCGCGCTGTTAAAAAAGCAGGTTACGACGCGAAAGCATCTGAAAAAAATCAAGATGAGCAACTCGATAAAAAAGCGTCAGAGTTAGATCAGCTTAAAAAAGATTTGATCATTTCGGTTGTGTTGGCTTTACCTGTGTTTATTCTGGAAATGGGCTCACATCTCATTCCAGCTTTTCACATGTGGGTCATGCATACGATTGGTCAATACAATAGCTGGCTTTTACAATTTGTTTTGACCACATTAGTTCTCGTTTTCCCTGGCCGCCGTTTTTACCAAAAAGGGATTCCGGCTTTATGGCGTTTAGCGCCAGATATGAACTCGCTGGTTGCTGTTGGTACCTTGGCTGCCTACAGTTTCTCAGTCGTGGCAACTTTTATGCCGCAGGTTTTACCCCAAGGCACGGTCAATGTTTACTTTGAAGCGGCTGCCGTTATTGTCAGTTTAATTTTGCTTGGGCGATATTTTGAAGCCAAAGCCAAAGGAAGAACCTCGCAAGCCATTCAACATTTGGTTGGAATGCAGCCCAAAACAGCTCGTATTCAGCGTGACGGTCAAGTGGTGGAAGTTGCTGTTGCCGAAGTGGTCAGTGGAACTATTGTAGAAATTCGCCCGGGTGAACGTGTGCCAGTCGATGGTGAAGTGGTTGACGGACACAGCTACATTGATGAATCTATGATTACGGGTGAGCCAGTCCCTGTTGAAAAGAGAATAGGACAGCAGGTGGTTGGAGGCACGGTTAATCAGAACGGTAATCTAAACATTCGGGCAACCGCAGTGGGTAGCTCATCTGTACTTTCACAAATTATTCGCATGGTTGAACAAGCCCAAGGTTCTAAACTTCCGATTCAGGGTTTGGTCGATAAAATTACTATGTGGTTTGTACCTGTAGTGATGTTAATTGCTGCAATTACTTTCTTGGTTTGGTTTATTTGGGGGCCAGAGCCTGCGCTGACTTTTGGTTTGGTGAATGCTGTTGCGGTACTGATTATTGCGTGTCCTTGTGCGATGGGGCTTGCAACACCAACTTCTATTATGGTCGGTACTGGACGTGGTGCTGAGTTAGGTG
The DNA here is from genome assembly GCF_000196795.1 of Acinetobacter oleivorans DR1. NCBI lineage: Bacteria > Pseudomonadati > Pseudomonadota > Gammaproteobacteria > Moraxellales > Moraxellaceae > Acinetobacter > Acinetobacter oleivorans. The sequence goes on along the minus strand of NC_014259.1, from coordinate 2,827,804 downwards.
TCTTGTTCCGTAAAGGTGAAGCTTTGCAGCTTTTGCAAGAAGCACAGGTCGTTGCAGTTGATAAAACCGGAACACTCACCGAAGGTAAACCTACACTGACAGACTTTAATGTGCAATCAGGTTTTGAACGTGAACAAGTGCTAACTTTAGTTGCTTCAGTCGAAGCCAAGTCTGAACACCCAATTGCCCTCGCGATTGTTCAAGCAGCAGAAAGCGAAGGCTTAAACTTATTACCCGTAACAGCATTTAACTCGATTACTGGTTCAGGTATTGAGGCTGAAGTATCAGGTCAAAAAGTACAAATTGGCGCAGACCGTTATATGCACCAACTTGGTTTAGATACCAACTCATTCCAAGCGATTGCTGCTCAATTAGGTGAAGAAGGCAAAACACCACTATATGTCGCTATTGATCAGAAACTAGCTGCAATCATTGCTGTGGCAGACCCCATTAAAGAGACAACCTATGCTGCGATTGAGGCCTTGCATCAATTAGGTCTCAAGGTTGCCATGATTACAGGAGACAACCGTCATACGGCGCAAGCGATTGCTAAAAAGCTGAATATTGATGAAGTTGTGGCAGAGGTTTTACCTGAAGGCAAAGTGGACACAGTTCGCCAACTGCAACAACAATATGGTCGTTTGGCCTTTGTCGGTGATGGCATTAACGATGCACCAGCCTTGGCGCAAGCAGATGTCGGTTTAGCCATTGGTACAGGAACAGATGTTGCTATTGAAGCTGCCGATGTTGTGTTGATGTCAGGTAGTTTAAAAGGCGTACCGAATGCAATTGCTCTAAGTAAAGCAACCATGCGAAACATACGTCAAAACCTGTTCTGGGCATTTGTATATAACGTTGCTTTAATTCCAATTGCAGCAGGTGCGCTTTATCCAGCATTTGGTGTGTTACTTTCACCTATGTTTGCAGCAGGTGCGATGGCACTTTCTTCGGTTTTTGTTTTAGGCAATGCATTACGCTTAAAAGGTTTTCATGCGCCCGTACAGTAAGGGTGCTGAAAATTAACTTTTGGTTTAAGATCATGACAGCAGGTCTTAAACCAAATTTAATATTTGAGGTGTGAGATGAATATCGGTCAGGCATCCAAACATTCAGGCATTTCGGCGAAAATGATTCGCTACTATGAAGAAATCGGTCTACTTGAAGCAGCTCAGCGTTCTGCTTCTGGCTATCGCATTTATTCAGAAACAGACCTTAAAACTTTAAACTTCTTAAAGCATGCTCGTGAGTTAGGTTTTTCATCTGAACAGATGAAAGAGCTTATTTCGCTTTGGAAAAATACAGATCGGCATAGTGCAGAGGTGAAAGACTTAACCGTAAAACATATTGCCGAATTAAAACAGAAAATTGCCCATCTCCAAGAAATGGTCAATATTTTGCAGGCTTCAGCCGATGATTGCTGTGGTAACCAGCAAGCTTCTTGTGCGATCTTAGATCACATTGAAAAAGGTGTGGGTGTAAGCTAAGTTTCATTAAAATAAAAAAGGAAAAATCATGGCTTACACAGCTTCTTGTCTTTGTAATGGGATTCAACTGCGTATTAATGCCGAATTAGAACCCTTTATGGTTTGTCATTGCACGCAGTGCCAAAAAGCTCAAGGTGCTGCTTTCGCTGCCATTACTCAAGTACAAAAAAATGACTTAAATATTGTGCAGGGTGAAAACCTTTTACAGGCTTATTTTGCATCGCCTAATAAAAAGAGAGTGTTCTGTAAAACCTGTGGTTCACCGATCTGGAGTGAGCGTTTAGATAAGCCAGCAGTGGTACGTTTAAGAGTAGGGCTCATTAATGAAGAAATATCGACATCTGTCATTTCTCATGCTTTTGTGTCTTCAAAAGTGAACTGGTATCCAATTTGCGATAGTGCTCGCCAATATCAAAATGGGGTAGAAAACCCTTAAATATTAAGGTTAGACCGTATTTTATTCATTTGTAAAAAAACGTGAACAAGACTAGCCATGAATAAATAATGTGCTATAACTGTACCTAAGGTAATCGTAATATCTCCTCGATCCACAGGGAAACTTGGGACAGGGCAAAAGATACGATAGGACCTTACATATAGCTAGCAAAGAGCATGTAAGAGATGGATAGACACAAATCTTAGATTGCTCACCGTTGCAGAAAAGCCCGTGAAACGGGCTTTTTTAATGCCTGTAAAAAGCTATTTAGTGGATGATCAGACTATAAATAAAGTTTTTTTATGACGTCTTTTTTTACCATTCGTTCTTAAGCAAATAAAAAGATGTAGAAATAATAAAATTTTTTAAACATACAGACTATTCTGTATTGCAATTTAATTTATTTATAGGTACATTTACTTAACGGTTTAAAGTTCAAGTTTAATAATGGACTCATGGTCGTTGTGGGAGATCTAAGAGCCTGCATTCTTCCCCAAGATGCGGGTTTTTTTTATGCCTATAGAAAAGTGACGATTAACTCGATTTAAATAAAAAACATATAATTTTCTGTTATTTATTAAGTTTTAATAAGCCTACGATCTAAAGATTGCGTAGGCTTTACATGTTTAAAAATTTAGGCGCGATAGGCCAAACACGCTTGAGCACAAGCCAAACATGCTTTAGCACAGATCTGACAGTGCTCATGTTCATGTTTGCTACATTCTGCTGCACAGAGTTGACAGGCATTGGCGCACAATTGCATGGCTTGTTCAGCAAGCTCAGAATTTCTTAACTCTAAAGATGTACACAGTTGGCAGGTTTCTACACATGTCATGCAATGCTTAATACACTCTCGCATCATCTGGACATGTTCCTCTTGCAAACATGCAGCTGCGCACGTTTTACAAGCGATCATACATTCAATACAGGCTTGAACTGAGGTAGAGGTGTTACAAAATAAAGCCGAGTTTGTTTCTTGTTGAATTTCCATAAGAGTTCTCCTATCGAAGACTATTATTAAAAAATGGAATATCGTTATATTTTCTATTTTAGAAGATCATTTTTAAGGCATGGCTGTTTGAGATGAAAGGTCTACAAATCGCTAATACATAATTAACCTCGTAGTAGAATGTTACATCCAGCTTTTAGCTTAAATGCTCGTATTTTTTGAAATAAGGATTGGGTTAAATTTAATTGCATATAATACTTTTGGCTAATTTCTTATTGTGTGAATATTAGGCAAATTAGGAATGTGAACTTTAAAGGACACGAAATGGAAAACGTTAATCAATACGCTCACGGAGCTGAGCATGAAGTCCACATCCATTGCAAACGATCATTAAGCACATTAATACTGAGTATGTTCGTATTAATTACAACTGGTCGTTAAAAGAAAAAGCACCCGAGGGTGCTTTTTCTATAGGTGTACTATAAATACATAGGTTTAAGAGTCTATAAAACCACGACGTTTTTTGTAGGCTTTACGGTCATAAGAAGGGATATTTGATTGCTGGAGATCAATCGCTAGTTGTTTCTTGCGTTGAAACTGAACTTCATTAAGAAGAGCAGCATAAATTTTGGGTCGGTCAGTTTTAAACTTATCTACATCTAATGGAATCTTATGTTCATTCTTGACAATGTATAGAACAGAGCAATTGCCATTTGTTTCATAAACCGTCCAACCAAGCCGCACAGCATAGAGTCCGGTTTTCTGATTTTTACCTAAATAAGATTTAAAACCATCGGGATGAGGGCGAACATAAGCATTCATCATGCATCCTCCATCATTTGATTTATTTGATGAAAGCGACAATCAATGAATTGATGGGGAGTGAGACATCATATTCAGTAAAATTACGATTTCTAGTTGTTTATATATTGTTCAATTTTAAAATTTCAAGTGAGGCGGAAAGCTGTTATTTCCTGAGTTATATACGCTCAAAAATATTCAAAAAAAGCTTATTTTTTTGAGTAATAAATTTTCAAGTTCATTCCTTGTAGGCAAGAAAGAATAGCTCACTATTCCGTGTTTGTGTGATCGGTTTTGCATATTTAAAATTGATGAAATCGTAAGTGAATTTAAGGTCAGTTTTAGTTAATTATTTGTTTTAAAAACAAATAATCAAGTTTTAATATTTCTTGTTACAACCATTTTGTCGACAATAGATGCACCTTTTTGACATATTTCGCCTAGCATAATTAAAGAGTTCGTTGCCTATGGTGTCATTTATGTTCATTGGACTTGTGGTCACCATTTTGTTGACTCCAGGCCCAACAAATACATTGTTAGCCTCTGCTGGAATACAGGCAGGAGTAAAGCAGTCTCTTAAACTTATTCCTGCTGAAGTGATGGGATATCTCATTGCAATTACTTCATGGGGTATTTTACTTGAGTCCGTTTCACATTTTATTCCGTGGCTTCCACCTGTATTAAAGTTAATAAGTGCAACTTTTATTCTCTACCTTGCATTTAAACTTTGGACAACATCGACAAACGACATCAAATTAGACAATCCACTGATTACGCCTAAGGCTTTATTTGTCGCGACACTTTTGAATCCTAAAGCTTTACTCTTTGCTTCTGCTATTTTTCCACATGCAGCATGGGAAGTGTTTCACGTATATTTTATTCATATTGCTGTTTTTTTATCATTAATTACACCCATTGCTTTTTTATGGATTGCTTTTGGAACCGTATTAATTTCAAACAAAGTAACTTGGTTAAACCAACGTAATTTACAACGTACGGCTGCATTTATTTTAACTTTTTTTGCTATGCCAATCGGCTATTCAGCGATTAGCTCATTTTAAACTTAACTCGTTATTTATATTAAAAATTTAATTTTCAGGAGATTTTTATGAAAAGATTAAAAGTAATTATTAAGGACCAGTTTAACCAAGAAACGATTGCTTTGGCAAAAGTTCGACCTATGAATGACCACGCCCTTGAACTTCACAAAAGCGTTGAACATATTGAAATTGATGACGATATTATTTTGCCAAACATGGATTTGCTTTATGAAAACCCTAAAGACGGTAAAATTTATCAATTGATTGGAGCATTCAGCGAGGAATAGCTTTTAGCTAAGAAGTGCTGAAAATAAAGCCAAACTACGTAATAGACACAATTAAAATATTGAAGATGCCCAATACTTGTGGGACTATTCTTTTGCAAAAATGTGACCTAATCCACATTTTTGCATTTCAGGACTAAGTGGTTTTCACTAAGCCCATTCCTTCAATGAGAAGTAGGAATGGGCTTTTTTTATTGCAAATTATTCTTTAAATGTTTCATCTAAAGCTTGTTGAACGGCTTCTATACGGGATTTACATGCTTTATAAGCAGTAATCGACTCTTCAACAATCTTCATTAAATTATCAATATCTGGGCTTTCTTGAGACTCAAGTAGTTCTGCATTTTTTTTCAAAATGTCATGGCCGTCTTTAAACGTTAACTCTTCATTGTTCATTTGGAATTACCTGTGTAATGTTGGCTTCAATCACACCATCTTGCATTTCAATCGCAATGGCAGGGTTTGAAATTTGATGTATAGACCGAATCGCTTTTCCTTCGGATCTAACAATTGCATAGCCTTTGGCTTGAACTTGTTTCGGATTTTGTAAAAGGACTTCTTTCATTAATGATTCGATTTGAGTTAATGAAAATTTAACCTGTTGCTGTGAACTAAACTGAATACGCTCTTTCATTTGGTCAAGTAGGCGATGTGCCGAGTTAAGTTGACCTTGCGCCGAAGATTTAATCTGATGAAGTAGCTGATCATTCTTGCTTTGATAAGTCGTGATTTGATGCTGCGAAAGAAGCTTAATGGTTTGCAGACTATCGACGGCTTCTTGTACGCGTTCAACAATATGGTTACGGATGCCAGCAATCACTTTACTTGGCGTGTCGAATGAACGATGGGCAATTTCATCAAGAATAGTACGGTCTTTTTCATGACCAATACCAACCCAAATCGGTACAGTGCGTTTGCAGAGCAGGGCTGCAAGTTCATAATCATTTAAATAAGCCAAATCATTCACAGATCCGCCACCGCGAATAATTACAATAAGGTCTGGTGGAAATTTAAATGTGCTGGCCCATTGTCTTAAACCCGAACCTAAAGATTCAATCAAGCTAGTTGCAGCGGTGTTCCCTTGAAACGTAGCGGTATGATACACAAAATGGCAAACACCATTTCTCTCTAAAGCATCGGCATCTTTTTTAAAGTCACCTAGGCCCGCAGCATTTTGAGGAGCAATCACTAAAACATTTTGAATGTCAAAAGGAGTAGGCAGGAGTTTGTTCTTATGAATTAACCCTTCTTGTGTGAGGCGTTCAATAATTTGCTGATAACGTTTAGCAATTTCACCTAAGGTAAAGCTTGAATCAATCTCTTCAATATTGACCGAAAATCCATATTGAGGATCAAAACGTGCTCTAATTTTGATAAGCACATTTAAGTCGCTTGAAATCTCAATACCAGTTTCACGTTCAAACTTTAAAACAATTTTACTCGCTGAGAACTTCCAGATCGTAGCTTTACAATTGGCAATGACTTTATCAGTCTTTGCATCTTTTTCTGCAAGCTCTAAATAGTAATGGCCGCCTTTAATATTTAAATTTCGAATCTCTGCTTTTACCCAGACTGGCTCATCAAAAGCCAAACGTATGACTTCCTGAACTGTGCCGAGATATTCACTAAGGGAAAACTGAGGTTCAGACATACGAACTAAACATTAAAGGACCAACCTAGATAGTATAAAAGCCATCCAACCAAGGCAATTGCTGTCTATGAATATCGGGTTCTATTTAAAATAAATACAACAATTTAAAGAATTAAAAATTGGAAATTGATAGAGTTATTTAGACCAAACGGTTAAAATGAAAAATTAATAAAAAGATAATTCTTAATAATTACAACCGATTAAAAAATAAAGTTTGCTTTATGAAATATATGAGCGTATAAAGCTTACTTCCAATTGCGGGGTGGAGCAGTCTGGTAGCTCGTCGGGCTCATAACCCGAAGGTCGTTGGTTCAAATCCGGCCCCCGCAACCAAAATATTATGCTCTGTGATGTACCACTTTTCATAATGCGAAAATTATGAAAAGCAATTAGCTTATAAATAACCCAATATAAAGCTAAATATTAAATTCTAGACGGACTGTCCATACCTTAAATCTAGCGTTCTAATTAAATACCGTTAAATCACATGAGCTCAGTGATGAGTGAATGATTGTGAATATAGTAAATGAGTGGCATATTGCCACATCCGTAAATGGCAATGAGATTAATGTGAGGATCGTTCCTCATGTGCGTAAGCAAAACTCTCAAGATGGTTATCGTTGGGTCGAAGTTGGTAAGAAAATTCAACTTCAATCTGGTGAAGAAATCGAATTAAACCAAGATGGTAAAAGCTTTTATGCTGGATTTAATCAGCTTTATCGTTTAACGACGTATTGTTGATAAAATGCTTGGCGCTAAAGCTAAAAAACCTATCTCCTTTAAAAGAGATAGGTTTTTTTATATCTATATGGATAATAAACAATTAAAGTTATAAAAAGCAAAAACGTATTAAATTGATAGAATTATTATTTTAATTATATTTATAACAATCTTAACCCGCTCGCCAAAATTGACGGCCCATGACCTTAAAGTTCTTTCCATTTTCTTCGGTTACACGGCGGTCTCTAAATTTTTCATTCAAACTATGCAAAATTAAAGAGCCATCCGCTTCTTTAAAAATTTGCTTAATCATTCCTTCCCCTGCAAAGTAAACCGCATAAATCTCGCCATCAATGACTTCAGTTTGAGAGATATCAATACCAACCAGATCTCCATCTTTAATGTAGTCTGTCATACTATCGCCTTTAGCTTTGATAATACGCATGCAATCTTGAGCAACCCGTTTTTCTTTAAAGAATGAAGCAGGGAAAGGGATTTTCCCATTAATTGCATCGAAGTGGAACTCAATAGACTCACCAGTACCACACGAAAAACTAGCTTCTACCACTTCAATCCAAGCATATTGATCGGTGGATTCAGCACTCACAACTGTAGGGCTAAATACATCACTTTCTCTAAAAGCATCTTCTGTATTTCCAGTCGTTAACCAATAACCATCTACACCTAAAAACTGGGCAATGAGTGGAAGAAACGCAGATTTTAAATTTTTGCCAGACTCTAAAGCTTGATAGGCCGGCTGAGACATTTTTACAGCCTCAGCGACTTCAGCCTGAGTTTTTTTGGCTTTAATTCTAGAATCTTTTAAACGGTCTTTAAGAGCCATAACGGTTACACCAGCAAACTTATAACAAATATATAACTAAAGTTATATCGAGTAAAACAACTATAGTTATTGACTAATAATAACTATAGTTATAATATCAGTTATATCTTCAGATGAATAGATTAAGTTTAAATCGTATTTGAACCACTATTTATTGAATTATCAGCATGTTGAGATGAAAGCTAAATTTATTTTGTTTCTAGAGGAGGCAAAATAGAAGGGAGATAGCTCAATTATTATTTACAGATAGGCTATCAAAACAAAAAATGGAATAAAAAAAAGCCCGATTCCGTGGATCAGGCTTAATGTTCGTCGATAAAGGGTATCAAGAACATGAAGAATTTAGCAAAGATTGTGAGTCGTAACAAAAGTTTCCGATATACGGCAAAGTCTTATTTGAACTTTTTGGTCAAAAAATTAAAGTTCGAAAAAAGCGTAAAAGTAAGCGCTTTCATACTTTTTTACAATTTTAGAAAAAGGAATATCTACTTTTAAATGAATGCTTTAAATGCATACCGTTTAGTTCTTTAGGTTTGTTGTACCAGATGAAACGTTTTGAACACACATTTGTAGTCATAGCTTCGCTATATTGCTCAAAGAATGGATCAAAACTTCAAGAATAACAAACGATAAAGATGCCTTATTAAACGTGTGAGTTGGAGATAGTGAATGACTACAGCAATGCAGAACAGAGCTAAACAACTTAAAAATGCAAAACGTGGAGGATATGTCCCGACAATTGCAAAAGACGTAAACAAATACAAGGTACAAAAAATAAAAAGGGCGCTTGAAGAGGCAAAGCTAATTGCAAGTGAGCTTGAAGATGATGCATTCGAATTCGATGATCAAGTCTCAATGCAAAAAGCGATAGGTGCAATCACCGTGATTGAGTTGATTGAACAAGCCTTAAACAGTGCACACTAACAGGCTTTAGCATACAAACATTCTTTCTTGGACCCCTGAAATATGGGGTCAAGGATCAGTTCGTCTTGCAATTTAGCGCGGTTAAAAAAGCGTTAGTGTTTTTTATTGACTGTAATAAAGAAAACTAAGGGTATTGATGAAACCTGAAAAACAACAAGCGATTAAGAATAGCGAGTTTTCAAGTTTTACCCTTTAAAGCAGGACAAGATGATGAAAACAGTTCCAATGAGTGGTTTAGCCACATTTTTAGATTTTTATAGCATCGCAATTATGGTGGCTTTAGCAGTCAGCTTAGTTGTGGCAGTCGTGTTGATGATGCGTTTTCCTCGCTCACCACAAGAATGGATTGTTGGGCTGATATGCACAGTCGTTTCAAGCTTAACGGGTGGCTCATTTATTATCATGAAATGGAATTTACATGAATGGGTATCGGATATTTGGGGAATGATCACACTATGTGGATTCTTCTTTATTTGCGGTTTGCCGGGCTGGGCGATTGTGAGATGGATATTTAATTTCATCAATAAACAAGAAGGGAAAACGATTGTGGAAGTCATCAAAGACTTAAAAAAAGCGAAAGATGATCTGCAAAATAGCTAAAACAGTTTCAATGATATAGGTAAAATAAAATGAATATTGACCAATACTTAGAAGCAATCATAGACAGAGAAGGTGGATATATTAATCATCCATCAGACCATGGGCATGCCACCAAATTTGGCATTACCGAGGCAGTCGCTCGATCAAACGGATATCAAGGTGATATGAGAGATTTACCTTTAGCTGTGGCCAAGTCTATTTATAAACAACAATATTGGTTTGAACCCCAATTTGACCAGATCAATAAAATTAGCCCTGCTATTGCAGAAGAGTTACTTGATACGGCTATAAATTGTGGAGTCAACTTTGCTAAACCTTTATTACAACGTGCTCTAAATCTGCTAAATAAGCAGGGTGAGGAGGGCTGGCCAAATCTTACCTTAGATGGTCAATATGGACCTCTCACTATTCAAGCACTGAGTACATATTTGAACAGGCGTAATAAAGACGGAGAAACGGTCTTACTACGCGTTTTAAATATTATGCAAGGGCAGCACTATATCGAAATTACAGAGAAGAACCCAAATTACGAAGACTTCTTTTATGGATGGATCTTAAACAGGGTAGCGTTGTAAAAATTGTAGTTAGATAAAAATATGTTAATAGACAAAAGACTTGAAAAGCCTAACCATGAGTTGAGGCTTTTCAAATAATCATATGTCGAGTAATGATTTATTGTGCAATAAGTAAAACGGCAAGAAGAAAGAAAATAGCACCGCTAATTTTATTGAGTATAGAAAAATTATTTCCAGCCAACATCTTTTCTTTAAAAATTGAAGAGAAATTTGCATAGACCAAATGAATTAAAAATCCAATAAAACAAAAGGTTAAAGATAGAACTAAAAACTGAGTTAAAATTTCTTTCTTGATATCAATAAATTGAGGGAATAGAGCAATAAAAAATACGATTGTTTTAGGGTTAAGCAAAGATGCAAGTAGGCCTTGATAAAAGAGTCTCGATTTACTTACATTTTTATCGCTTTGTTGATCAGTGATTAAATCTTGCGATGGCGTTTTTTTGCTGAAATTTTTATATCCAAGATACATTAAATAAAATGCACCAATAAATTTTAAAACCGTAAAAATAGTTGGGTTGCTGGTAATAATAAGACCTACACCACTAGCGGAAATTACAGCAATTACAAACATACCAATGATTAAGCCGCTAATACCGAATAGAGCAGTTTTAACACCATAATTGATTGAATTTGTGACAGTAAATAAAACGCCAGGTCCGGGGCTTAAGAGAGTAAGAAATGCAATTGTTATAAAGACTAAAAGACCGCTCACGCTGATATATCCTATTTATCAATGAGACAAGATTATGCGATTACTTTAAATGAGAAAATAAGTTATGTATACAGACAGTTATGTATATTTAAGCCTTAAGTAGATTAAATGTTTAAAATATGCATTTCGATAAATAGATAGGGTAATAAAAAGCTTATTACTCAAAGCAACATAAACATACAACCCCAACAGCAGGGGGTGTTAGTATGCTAAACCTATACCTCAAGAAATATACAGCATGACGAAAAAAGAACGGCAGTTTAAATCTGGCGAATTTCGATTTTCCTTTTTATCGTTTAAATATTGGGGTATATGGTTTTTAGCATTTATTCTGATGTGTTTTGCGATGTTACCTTGGGCAATTCAATGGCGTCTTGCCGATCTTTTATCAAAAATAGCATGGAAATCTTTAGGTTCAAGAAGAAAAACAACATTACGTAATTTAGAAGCATGCTTTCCTGAAAAAACACCTATGCAAATTGAGGTGAAAGCCAAACAGGTTTTTGTAGATACTCTCACTGGTGTATTTGAAGCCTTAAATGCTTGGTACAGTCCAAACTGGTTTAAAAGCCGTGTTCACATAGATGGATTAGAGAATTTAACAAATAATCAGGAGAATGGCGTACTACTATTAGGCACTCATAGTACGCTTTTAGACGCTGGTGGAGCAGCTTGTACCTTATTTTTTAATATGGACGTGGTTTACAGACCACAAAATAATCCCTTTTTAGATTTTCTAATTCATCGCAGCCGCGCAAGAGTCTATAAAAACCAGATTGCTCGAGACAACATGCGTGGACTTATCCAGAACCTTAAACATGGTCATGCCATATGGTATAGCCCAGATCAGGACTTTGGCTTAAAACAAGGTGTAATGGCCTCATTTTTCGGAATACAGGCGGCTACCGTGACCGCTCACCGTAGATTGATGGATATCTCAAAAGCAGCAGCAGTACCTTTATACTTTTATAGAAGTGGCGATATTAGAAACCCTCAATATCACGTTCTCGTGGAACCTAAATTAGAAAATTTTCCAAGTGGATGTGAAGTGAGTGATGCTGAAAGAGTCAATAAGATTATTGAGAATCAAATTCGTATTGCCCCTACGCAATACATGTGGTTCCATCGACGCTTTAAGACGCGCCCTGCTGGTGAAAAGAAATTTTATTGATGGTTTTATAGGGAAATAGCACTGATATGGGACTTCTTTCGATTAAAATGAAACAAAATTTGACTTTTAATTGAAAGGAATCTTAATTAAATCAATGTGAAAGATGAATCGGGGAGTGGGTAGAGTTTTTCTTGCTTTAATTATTTTGAATATCGATTGCAAATGCTTATGAAGCGTGTATTATCGAGCATAACTAACAAAATATTCTTGTCATAATAAATTTCTATTTGCGCAGTTTTATATTTATAATCCTTGGGTTTCTTCAGATATTTAATTTTTGACATCTATTTTTTTAGTTAAATTGGTTTCCCAATAATAAGTTATAATATTTTAAGATTTAGGATATAACATATGTCTACTAGTACTGGTACAGTAAAATGGTTCAATGAAACTAAAGGTTTTGGTTTTATTGTGACTGATGAAGGTAAAGATATTTTTGCTCATTTTACTGATATTCAAACACAAGGTTTTAAAGTTCTATTAGAAGGTCAACGTGTTGAGTTTACCGTAGTACAAGGTAAAAAAGGCCCTCAAGCTTCAAATATTGTGATTCTTCAAAACTCATAAATAAAGCGTTTAATTGATTTGAATATATTATTTAAATAAAATATATTTAAGTCTAAAGCATTTTATTAGAGTTTAAAAAAGCCCACTTTAGTCTTGTGGGTTTTTTATAAGTTTTAATTCAACTTATATTTAAAAAAAGAAGTATAAAAATACTCTCATCAAAGTGCTTCTAAATTTTTATGTTAAAATATAACGAATTAGGTGTATGGTATTAAAATGGATATTTGTATTGGCGGTATTTTTGACGGTCAGAAAATAGAAAACAATAATGATTTCTTTAAGGTTGAAGAGCATTATTCAGACAATAGTTCTAAATATATTAGGCAACACTTCCACTTGTTTGGACAAATTTTTAGCTTCTGGGTGTGTGAAGAGATGGATTTAAATCAAGCAATAAGAAAAGCCGAGAGTATTTTAAAGAAGAAAAAAGAAAGTATTTAAATAACTTAACTATATAAGGACTCTCTTTTATAAGCTTAATTAAATTATTTTTATATTCACTTAATTCTAAGTGTAGATTGTTTACAATATCATGCTAATACTTACATACTTTAAACAATTTATATGTGGTATTTACTATCCAAACTACTACATTAGGCTTAAGTTAAAGTAGTTTTATTTATTGCGCAAATAAAACAACGCCCACTTTAATAATATATTTTATTAAAGTGGGTTCTTTATTCAGACGGTCATTATTAATTCAATATTCATAATTAAACTATAGATAATATTCATTGTTATAAGCCTCTCTTAAGAAAGGAAAACATTTTAAATGTTAAATGCAGTACATCCTAATATTTGCTTTATCGGTAGTAGTAATTTAGCTTTAGCATTAATAGGAGGGTTAGTTTTAAAAGGATTTCAAAAAGAAAAAATACATTTGATTGAAGAGAAAAAAATTAATGATACACAGACATTGAAGCAAAAAGAAAATGGTTTAAAAAAAGCTGACATTGTTGTGTTGTTACTCGACCCAAAACAATTAAAAGAGACAGTTGCGCCGTTTAAAAAATGGTTAGCAAATAAGATTATTGTTTCTATGATGGCAGGGATTGATATTGCGCATCTATCCAGTTTTACAGGTTCAAAGAAAATCGTTCGTGTAATTTCAAATCCACCTGTGCTTACGCATACGGGCACTCACGTGCTTATTGCTTCAGAGCAAATGGACCAGCTTGATAAAGACTTAATTGAAACCTTGTATTCTGCAACGGGCCAGACTTTTTGGGCGCCGTCTGAAACACAAAGTGATGCCATTATTGCTTTATCAGGTTCAGGGCCAGCTTACTTTTTCTATATTTTAGATAGCATGATTAAGACGGGTGTTTCATTAGGCCTAGATAAACAATTTGCCTTAGATCTTGCGCTTCAAGCAGCTACTGGCGCAGTCGAAATGATTCGTAAAAGTAATGTTCCACCAGCGGAGTTATGTGGAAAGGTTACTTTAGCCAACGGGATTACCGAATCTGCTTTACAAATGTTTGAATTAGGCAATGTGTCTGATGATATACGTTTAGCCATGAGGGCCGCATATCATCGTAGCAAAGAAATTACTTCAGAAATTATTTCTGAGGCTCGTTAACTCTTTTTAGCGAACTAGGCCTTTAAGAAGTATTCCCAAATAATGAAACCTAAGCCAAACCCAATAAAAGAGTAGAGAGTAATAATAAAGAATACAAAACTGGCCTTATTTTTTTTCTTCAAAATGTTCATGGCGATGCCTCCAATTCAGATTAATTTTATTATGGAGATGAGGAGGCTGTAATCATAGATACAGAATTTTTTAAAAAAAATATAACAGAGCCTAAATCTGTTATGGTTTAAGCCACTTAACTCAATAAGAATTTTCGAATCAATAGTTTAAGTCTATGTGCTATAGGTATTACATCTTTTATTCAATTAACATTAAATCGGCGGTATTGGCAGATTTAAGAGGTCGTAGGGCAAAGGTCGAACGGGTGTGTCGAATTCCCTTAATTGAATAGAGTTTTTTTCGTAAAAAACGTTCGTAATGGTCAGCATCTTTTACGGCTACTTTCACCAAATAATCATAATCACCTGTAACCAGATGCGCTTCTACAACTTCTGGTATGTCAGCTAATGCTTCGCTGAAATTTTCCAGCATTTCATCGTCATGGCGTTCTAAAGTAATTTCTATGAAGAATACTTCATGAATACCGATCGCTTTTGGGTTTACGTTTACCGTATAGCCTTCAATAATTTTTAAAGTTTCCAGACGTTTCAGTCGTGTCCAGCATGGTGAAGATGAAAGACCGACTTCTTCTGCTAATTGAGCAACGGTTAGACGGCCATTACCGCGTAAGGCAGATAAAATTTTCCGATCTATGCGATCTAGTGTGTATTCTGTTCTGTTCAAAATATAAACCAAAGAAGAATCTTCTGATAAAATTAAATATACTTCATTTTTATGCTGCGAACATTTAAAAATATTAAAAAATACAGGAAACATTTTGAGTTAAAGGTACATACACTAGTTCTATGCATCGAACTCTCTGGATAAGGGTTGTGATGGAGCAAAGAGCACTGTTTCAGTAAGGGTGACTAAACAGTGCTCTTTGCGGATCCCTTCTAAGTTCTTAAATCTATTTTTATTAATTGCCGTAGTGTATTAAAACAAATTAAATAATAACTTTTATTTATCAATTGAAGAAAAACTAATCATTATTTTTTATCTAACTTTTGCTTTATGGTGATTTCATTGCAAAGTAGGAAGCAAGGTTATGATCACCCAGCACGATATAAACCAAAAACAATATCAAAATAAATCTTTAGACTATTTGAATAGCCAAGCTCATTCTGAAGGAATTGAATTTAATAAATTTATTCATGAAATTCAGAAATATGAAAAGGCTGTGGTTCTAGATTTAGGCTGTGGTGGTGGTCATGTTTCTTATAATGTTGCTCCACATGCTGATCTAGTCTTTGCCTACGATTTATCTCATGAAATGTTAGACACAGTGTCTAAGGCCGCTAGCCAGCGCAAATTAAAAAACATCTTTGTGCAGCAGGGCATTGCTGAAGACATGCCTTTTAGTGATCAGCAGTTTGATGTCGTGATTAGCCGATATTCGGCTCATCACTGGCAGCATGTTCCGACAGCCATGAAAGAAGTAAACCGTGTTCTTAAGCCAGATGGTATTGTTATTTTTGTAGATATTATTAGTTCTAGTTCGCCTATATTAGATACGTTTTTACAGACGATCGAAACTATTCGAGACCCAAGTCACGTAAGAAACTATAGTGTGAAAGAGTGGGTCTATTTTATTGAAGATGCCGGCTTTGACTTAGTGGGTTTAGACAAACAAACGCTTTCATTAGACTTTGATAGCTGGGTAAAGCGTATGAAAACTCCTGAAGATCAAATTAAAACTTTACGCTATTTGCAGGAAGGTTCATCTGACCTCGTTAAGAAGTATTTCAAAATTCAAAATGACGGTAGCTTTGAAAGCCATGTGGGTTATTTTGTCTTTAAGAAGTTAGGGTTTTAACATTGTGTAATGAGTAAGGGTTTTAGTCGATAAGAAATCAATAAAATATCACTAAAACTCTTTACTTGAATAACTTGGATTATATTAAAGAAGATTAGAAAAAATTTAATATCATTTATTTGAGAAAACTTAATCACACAATTTTTTTAAGGTGATTAAGTATTCAAAAGAGAAGAGGATTTATCTAATTTTCTTATTATTAATAGACACTTATAAGTAATTATTATTTAATACGCCCGCAACATTATCACTAATACTTTTAATAACTTTGTCGGGGAAATAATGCGTAATATTTTAGTAACAGTTTTCACTTTATTGGTAGCAACATCAGTTTATGCTGAACAAGAGCCTAAAACTTATATACAGCGAACAACTTGCGAGAGAACAGTACAACTACATGGTTTTTTAAGCCGTGCTCAACTTGATTGTAATTATCACTATACTTCACAAGAATTAGTTCATGAATCTGACAAATGTACTAAACATGAACTAGGTGAAAAATATGGTAGAGAAGTTATGAGATTAGGTATGGACCAATTTGAAGCACGCAAGAGAGGAGATATGAAAGGCCAATTATGTAATACGGTTTTAAAAGAATTTCCAAACTATATTAAAAAATAAAATAAGGTTTTAAAGACCTCTTCTAGCAAGTCGATAAAATGGATTTAATTATTCATTTTATCGGTGTATCACAGCATATAATTTAAAATAAAAAAATAAACTTTAATAATTCGCCTAATATCACATTGACACTTAAAATCTCTCTTATTATTCTTCATTTCAGGATGAGAGAGGGACGCTTAATGCGTGCTGATTCTTGTGTGTCAGTCTGTCAACCTTTTCTCGTTCTATTATTATTTTTACTAAATAATGAATTTCTAATGAAGTAATTAAATATTCTAATCCAATGAAAAATAATATTTATTCAATTATTTTCTAGCCAATATCACATTGACACCTAAAACCCCTCCGATTATGCTTTGCCTGCTGGCCTACATCGCCAGTCGGCTTTGACAGGCCGTATACCCAAAGCACACGAAAAAGTCTTTCTTTTTTGTGGGCATCCCTGCGTGCCCCCTCTGCGGCGGAACGGGAGGGGGACGCCTTGTGCGTGCTGATTCTTGTGTGTCAGTCTGTCAACCTTCTCTCGTTCTACCACCATAATCATTTGACAGTGATCTGGTAGAACTTCTTTACACACAAGGAGTTCGCTCATGCGTACTATTTCTTCTCATTTATTGGTCTTTGCCAAACTCTCTCTAGCCATACCGCCCAACTGGTCTTTAAAACGGTTTAACCGACTCTAGGTTTTCTACAACCTTAGCTCGTTACGACTAAAAAATCATAGCAACAATAAAATCTGAGATAGCTTAGGCACATTTTTGTGCTGCTTTTGCATGCCTGTTTTTTAGCACTCATTTTAAGAGTGACGGCATTTCTATCTCTTTTAGATACAACAAAAAATTATTTAAACGGTCTTCCTATGCCAAATTTAGAATCTTCATTTAGAGCACTCAGAGTGCTTCACATCGCAAAAGACTTATTTAATCAATATGGGTTTCATAAGGTCGGGGTCGACCAAATTATTGCAGAAGCCAAAGTTGCCAAGGCTACTTTTTACAACGACTTTCACTCAAAAGCACGACTCATCGAGATGTGTCTCACTTTTCAAAAAGATGCGTTAAAAGTAAAAGTGTTTTCCATTATTAATTCTTACCGTGAACAAATGGTGCTCGATAAACTTAGGCAGATTTACCTTTTACATGCCGATTTAAATGGCTTTTATCATTTACCCTTTAAAGCAATTTTTGAAATTGAAAAGCTCTATCCAGTTGCCTATAAAGTTGTGGTTGACTATAGAAACTGGTTTGTTAACGAAATCTATAAGTTGCTTTTAACCTTAAAAGCTACTGTCTCCATCCAAGATGCTTACATGTTTTTATTTATGATTGATGGGGCGATGGTTCAGCTTTTAGATAAAAATGTGGTAGATGAAAGAGATCGGTTGTTGGATTATTTCTTTTTAAATTTTGCTTAAGCGACAAAACTCACCTAAGAAAAAGCCTCCAAATAAGGAGGCTTTTCAATTTAAATAAAGATAGCTGCTTAGCTTAATGTTGCTGGTTTTGTAGCTTGTGCCATTCCTTCAAAATATTGAACGGCAGGTGAACGAGCCATATAAGCCAAAGCTTGCTCGGTGTCACCTTCATGAAGTGGGTTAAATTTTGGAGAAACCCATCTTAACGTTGCTTTCCATAAATATTTAATGGTCGGTAAGTTGTCTGAGCGAGTCGCAGTTTTTTCAAATTCACGAATAATTTTGAAGTAACCACGACGCATCAATTTTTGAATGTCTTCGTGCTCTAAATCTTGTTGGCCTAAACTACGTGCAAAATCAGCAAGGAAGTAAATAAACAGTGGGAAAATAGCGGCCATAATCACTTGGCGAGACACATAAAAACCCAACTTGTTTGTTAAGAGGTGCTCAAATAAGTCGTAGGCAACACAGCGATGCTCAACTTCTTCAGCCAAATGCCAACGGAACAAATCTGCCATGGCAGGGTCGGCTTTGTCCCAAGACTTACTATCAAGTGTCCACTGACCAATAGTTCCAGTAAAGTGCTCAATTGCAGCAATCACACCAACTCGGAAAAGTAACCAATATTCATCGAGCTTTTCGCCTTTTAAAAAGGGCATACCTAAAGGTTTGTCACCCAATAAAATGTTAAACACAAAATGGGCGCGGTTGAGTGTTTCTTGAATGTCGTAGCCATTTTCACGTAAGAAGTCCTGAGCTTTTTCATGGGCACGTGCATGAGCTGCTTCTTGACGAACAAAGCCAATCACTTCTTGTTTTAAGGTTTCATCAGTAATCAAGGGAAGGGTTTTATTAAACACGCGGCAAAACCAAAACTCACCAGCCGGCAAGAGCATATTAATACCATTGGCTACATGTGAGCATAGCGGATCATTCGGCATCCAACACACAGACGACTCCGCAAAATCAAAATGTACTTTTCTTGCTTTAAGCTGATGATTCCCTGTGATCATATACGTCACCCTATTCATAATTATTCATTTAATGCGAATGCACAATTTTTAGCATTAAGTAAAATCGATCACCATGTGCTTAAGGGACAAAAATGCACATTCTTATATTATGTACCACTCATTATTGATAAAAGCGCTCACCTTTTGATGGAATTGATAAACTTTTAGTCCTGAATATTCTGTAATAGCTTAAAAAATGTACTCGTTTCGTGTGCGTGTATATTTTATGAGCAATATGTCGGGTATTGTTAAGCTGAGGATCTTACGTGGTGGGAACTATGTGAAGATATTCGATGTTGTTTCAGAAGCTATAATAAAGATTTAGTCCAGTCGTTCCTCGGGAAAAGAACTGCTGAATCCCTTATTAGCTCATTGCATCAGGCCAAGTTGACCCAGATCAAACATACGTTATTGGATTAACTTGATAGTACATTAGCGGAGGATGTGGAGTGACAAGAGAAAGAAGAAAAGTTCCCAAGAGTGTGCCAATCGCGATAATGTTAGTTCTCGTAACTACATTGATGATGAGTACGATTGCTTCAGCGGCGCGGCAACAGAGTGAAGGGGAACTTATTCGGAAGGATTTCAGAGTCCTTACGGCAGATGGTGTTGGGTTACATGTTCGGGAGGTTCGCGAGAATGGAACTAAGGGACGACCTGCGCTCATTCTTGTACATGGTGCACGCGTTTCTGGTATTGGATCATTTGATTTGGATGTGTCAAACGGATCACTCGCAGCAGATCTTGCGCGGTTAACAGGGCGAACAATCTTTATTCTTGATGCTCGGGGTTACGGTCAATCGGATCGCCCTACAGCTATGGATCATTCCCCAAACAAAGTTAAGCCGCTTTCGCGTGCTTATGAAGTTGTACGTGACATTGATGCTGTTGTAACGTTTGCACGGCAACATACTGGTAATGAGCAGGTCGCTCTGTTGGGCTGGGCAACTGGGGGAATGTGGGCAGCTTATTATTCGTCGCTCTGGCCCGAACGTGTCAGCGAACTCATTATGTTTAATGCGCTATATGGTGGATCACGACAACATGATGGGATCGGTCTAGGTTCAGCAAATGATGATCCTAACAATTCGGGGCGCTTCAATCCTGCGATGGGGGGATATGCATTAAATACGGCTGCTTCGCTTTTGCCCTCATGGGATAAAACAATTCCAATTGAAAATAAGACGGAGTGGCGAGATCCTTTGATTGTTGAAGCTTATACGCGAGCAGCGCTAGCTAGTGATCCACAGTCTAGGAGGCATCAACCTCCAGCATTCCGCGCGCCCTTAGGTGCTATGGAGGATAGTTTTTACCAAGCAACAGGACGACATCTATTTGATGCTGGAAGTATTAAGGCTGCCGTGCTTATAGTCCGCTCTGAGCACGATTTTTGGAGTCGACCTGAGGATACTGAAAACTTTATTCATGATGCGGTGCATGCGAAAAGTATTCGCGAGGTTACATTGGCCAACGCGACCCACTATGCTCATCTTGACCGCCCTGAACGGGGAAGAAGCCAATTTATCGATGAAATTGTAAAATTTCTTTTGAATAAAAACCGCTAAGTTAATTTTCAAAAAGCTGGTTTTGAACCTCTAAAACATGACTTATCAGGACATTGGTCAAGGCAGTATTAATCATGAAAATCGTATCGTCGATAAGGTTACATCAGACTTTATTATCATTGTAACTAACTAAATATCAATAAAAAAGGCTCCTTATCAAAAGGAGCCTTCAGTTTAGGGAGTTAGGCTTTAAAGTTTCTAAGCCTCTTTATTTTTCTAAGCTAAATCGCTTTATTATAAATTTCACGTTAAGTCACGTATCGTGCTTTAAAGTCTAGATCGCTTGCCACTGATCTTTAACTTCTTCTGAATTTTTATTCAGAATGACTTGGTTTTCTTTCACTTCACCAATCCATCCAGTAGGAATAAGGTGATGTTGACCGCTTTCGTCTCGAGTCAGCTTTAATTGGTTTTCGCCATCAAGATGGTCGACAGTACCTACTTTAGTACCACAAGAAGCAATAACGTCTGCGTGTTTTTTAATATCATTAATATTTAAAGTACTCATTTTAGACCTCTTCTTTAGAAATAGAAAAACGGTAAGACTTAAATTACTTTAAATAATTGGATAAATCAGGGGTTTTTAATAAACCTTACAGGATGGGTTTATAAGTTCACTTAATAAATATATTCGAGTAACAATGAAATAATTAGATATAAAACTAATAATATTTATCTTTTTATTACAATTTATATGTTTATTTAAACAGAAGTATTTAGATAAGGTTAAACCAAGTCTTATAAATAATTATTTGCAATGAATATTAAAATACCTATAAATGTGACGATATTAAGTGTCTTGAGTGAATTTGAATCTGCCTTAGCTGAAGATAAAAGCAAGCTTCGTATAGATTTACTCTCTCAATTGGTAAATTTAGCGAAAAATTTGCCTCATCCCGCTTCGGGTCAGACCTATCAACGTTGGCAACTTTTTGCTCAGATTGCTGGAGTCGATTTGAGTTTGGCGAAGCTCTTTGAGTCACACTGCGATGCTTTAAGTATTTTAAGTGAATTGGGTTATCACCCAGAAATAGATGACCGGCTTTGGGCTGTTTGGGCAGCAGACGGTGGACCAGCTCCATTGCAAGTAAAAGATAACCTGTGTAATGGCATAAAGCCTTGGTGTTCTGGGGCAGAGTTTATTCAAAAAGTTTTGATGAGTTATAAAAATCAACAAGGGCAGGCGCAGCTTTGTATTGTTGACTTAAGTCATTCCTCTATTAGCACAGACTCAAGCCACTGGCATGCAGTCGGGATGAATGCGACACAGACTGCAAGAGTAAGTTTTGAAAATACACCTGTTAAATTGATCGGTCACCCAAATAGTTATTTAAAACGTCCAGGCTTTTGGCATGGTGCAGCAGGTGTTGCGGCTTGTTGGTATGGCGCCGCCGTTGGTTTAGCTGGTTTTTTACAAGAAAGTTGTCAGGTCAGTCCGAATCCTTTTAAAAAATTGTACTTAGGAGAGGTCGCTCATCAATTAGAAATCACTAAGCAATATTTTCAATATGTTGCTGAACTGATTGACAGCAAACCCATGCTCAATCATGAGCGGGAAATACGAATATTACGTGCCCAAACAGAACAATGCTGTCTGAGTGTAGTTGAGCGAGTAGGCAAAGCATTAGGTGCTCGTCCTTTTTGTGAAGATGCAACTTTTGCACAGCTCATGGCTGATTTGCCTGTGTTTATCAGACAAAGTCATGCTGCTTTTGACTACCAGCAAATTACAGAACTCTGTTTATCGGACCAAAGCCTATGGGAACTTTAAAACATCCTTTGGTCGAAGACCGCATTATTTTTGGTGAGGGTACGTCCAAAGAGCAATGGTTAAATGCATTTCAACAACAACCTTTAGCGGCTTTAGATCTTGAGTTATTTCGCTCTAAAAGGGTGGTGATTGTTGCTCCACATCCTGATGATGAGGTGCTTGGTTGCGGTGGTTTAATGCAGCAACTTATTGCGCTGAATTGTAAGATCCTCATTTTAGCGGTAAGTAACGGCACCCAAAGCCATCCTAACTCTACAAAATATCCTCCAGATCAGCTCAATATTCTTCGTCCACAAGAAAGCCTAGCAGCCTTAAAGTCTTTAGGGGTAGCCGACTCAACCGAGCATGTAGAGCTTCATTTGTTAGATGGTCAGATTCATTTACAAACCGATCAACTGTGGCAGAGTTTAGAGCAGATCGTTCAAGCCGACGATATTCTAATTTGTAGCTATGCCTTTGATGGTCACCCAGACCACGAAGCCGTAGGTAAAACCGTACAAGCTTACGCAACAGCTAAGCAACTTCTATGTTTACACGTATTAATTTGGGCTTGGCATTGGGCAAAGCCGTTAGACTCACGAATTGATTGGTACCGAGCAAAAGCCTATCACTTAACCGAAGAACAGCTAACTAAAAAACATCAAGCAATTTTGCAGTTTAAAACCCAACTTGAAGCAGATGAAACCACGGGTAATGCCTCGGTTCTTTCTTCAAGTGCAATTAAACGTCTTTTAATGCCTTATGAGGTTTATTTGAGTGATTCATTCTCGCATGTACTTTGAAGATTTATATCGTCATAACAGTGATCCGTGGGGCTATGACTCTCATTGGTATGAAGCTCGTAAAAGACAAATTTGTCTCGCGCTGCTGACAAGACCTCGTTACTCAAAAGTGTTAGAAGTGGGCTGTTCAAATGGACATTTAAGTTTTCATTTGGCGCAAAGAGCCGGGCAACTGCTGTGTATAGATGTCTCTGAGAGTGCTGTTCGCTTAGCGTCCGAGCGCCTAAAAGAGTTTGAGCATGTGGTTGTTGAAAATAGAAAAATACCTGAAGACTACTCAATTCAAAAATTCGACCTTATTTTAATTAGTGAGATGGCCTATTACTTATCGGCTGATGAATTGCAGCAGTTTATTGAAAAGTTAAAACATAGTTTAAATGATGACGGTGAGATTCTTTGTTGTCATTGGCGTCATGAAATTCAAGATTTTGAATTAAATGCAGAAAAAGTCCATCAAGGCTTTCAGCAACATTTTCCATTTCATCACTATCTCAGTTTAAACGATCCAGATTTTATGATTGATCTATGGACGGCGAACACTTCCTCTTTAGCACAGCAGGAAAAACTAAGATGAAAATAGGTATCGTCATTCCAGCGCATAACGAAGAGCACTATTTATCTACTTGTTTGCACTCTATTCAGGTCGCTATAGAGAACGTTAGCGGTTATGACGTAGAGGTGATTGTGGTACTGGATAACTGTACAGATCAGTCGCGGTTGATTGTACAAAGCCATCAAATCAATTGGATTGAATGTAACTATGCATGTGTTGGGCAAGCACGAGATTTAGGAATTCGTCATTTAATTGGGCGTGGCGTGACATGGATTGCATGTACGGATGCAGACACAGTCGTTAGTCCTGATTGGTTGCGCTATCAAATCCAGCACCAACCTACAGATGCAATTTGCGGTACTGTAACGCTAGATGATTTTAGTCATCTATCTATAACGAAACAGCAAAAATATTTAGCGCATTATAAAGATCAGATGGATCACGCGCATATTCATGGGGCCAATCTAAGTTTTAGTACAGAGGTTTATATTTTAGTAGGTGGCTTTGAGCCTATTTCATGCGATGAAGATGTATCTTTAATCAAAAAATTGATCAAGCATTGTTGTAATATTACTTGGAGTAATCTGGTTCGAGTGACAACGAGTAGTCGCTTAAACGGACGTGCACCTCAGGGCTTATCGTACTTTTTAAATAATCTCTAATCGCTTAAACCATGATCTCTCCCAATATCGAAATATTCTTTAAATTTTTAGGGTCATATTTAATTTTGATGATGCTACCGACCTTATATTGATCGTGATTTTGTTTAGCAATAAGCACCTTAAGGTTTTCAGTAATGATTTGGCCTTGCCCAGTTTGAAATTTCAATTTTATATAACATAACGGGCGATATTGCACCTTAGCTAATGAGTCCTGAAAATATACGACCTCGGCAGAAGTAATCATTCCTCGTTTATAGATTAAAAACTTATGAACCAGACTTTTAAGAAAAAAGGTCCAAGCAATATAGACAAAGAATAAGCTAAACCAGACTACTCCAATAAAAGTCAAAAAATCAGAAAATTTCACTTACTAAAACCAGAATTATTCGTTTAACGCATGATTCTAAATGAACAGATTTGTTCGATCTAGTTGATGTACGTGATCCAAAACATAAGCAGATAAAACCTTATCGTTAAGCGTTAAAAATAATAAGATAAATAGCAGGGTATATAACTTAGTTGTTGTATTTATGCCTACATATGTAAACAAGTCTTATTAACACATGCTTTAGCCCTTAAAATTCTAGAAAAGAAAGTTTTAAGGTGTATAGGTTTGGATTTTTTAAGTTTTTTCCGCGATATTCGGGTTCAGTTAAGCCATTATCCTTGGCTAGAAATGTTTGTTTCACTCACTATTTTGATTTTATTTGCAGCAATAGCAAATTTTATTGCTAAACGCATTATTGTGCGGGGCGTCCGTCACTTGGTGACCAAGCTAAAATCCCCCAATCAATCTATTTTTGCCCAGCATAGCGTCATAAAGAAATTTGCAAATATTGTTCCTGCTGTTGTGATTATGAACGGTATTGCAACGGTTCCTCATCTAACTCCAAAGTTCATTTCGTTTGTCGAAATGGGCGCGCAAGCATTTATCTTTCTTACACTCGCGCTTACGGTCAGCGAACTTTTAAATATCTTTAATCTTATTTATCAGCGTAATCCGAAGTCTAGAAACAAGCCGATTAAAGGTTACTTACAGTTGGTTAAGTTAATCTTATTTGTTGTCTGTGGCCTGATGATTTTAGGAACATTCCTTAAAAAGGATGTGTTCACTTTACTGGCAGGTTTCGGTGCGATGGCAGCGGTATTAATGTTGGTTTTCCAAAACACGATTTTGTCTTTAGTGGCGAGTGTACAAATTGCCTCTTACGACATGGTGCGGATTGGAGACTGGATTGAGATGCCGTCGCTTAATGCAGATGGTGATGTAATTGATATTTCGCTGCATACGGTCACTGTGCAAAATTTTGATAAAACCTATACCACCATTCCAACCAATAAACTCGTTACCGATACATTTAAAAACTGGCGAGGCATGAGCAATTCGGGCTGCCGTCGAATGAAGCGTTCACTCTTTCTCGATCAAAGCAGTGTTCATTTCATGAGTGACGAAGAGCAACAAAAGCTCAAAGAGTTTTTATTATTAGACCAATATCTCGATGCGAAGAATTCTGAAATTGAAGAGTTCAATAAGCATTTAAGCAATCAATCTCGTTATAACAAGCGCCGTTTAACCAATATTGGGACATTTAGAGCCTATGTTGAATTTTATTTGCGCCAACACAAGGGGATTGCCCAAAATCAAACCATTATGGTTCGTCAATTACAGCCGACTAGCCAAGGTTTGCCTTTAGAAATTTATGCATTTACTAATACGATTGCATGGGTTTCTTATGAAGCAATTCAGTCAGATATTTTTGACCACTTAATTGCGATTCTTCCTGAATTTGGTTTACGTGTTTACCAAGCACCTTCAGGTCATGATTTGCAGAGATTAACCACAGAGATTAATCCAAGTTAAGTTTTTAGCTGTAAATCACAGTGTTCTCAACTATTTTTAAAAGCTCCCAGATGGGGGCTTTTTTAACTCTGAATTTTTTGTGCTAACCCTTATTTTAAAACGTTAAATATTAGTTCTTGACCGTTCTGACATCGGAATTGTCCTTTAATGATATTAACAAGTTCCATTTTAGAACTTAATGTGTAGCTATCTTGAGGACGAGAAAAAGAACATGTACCCAAACACATTCAAAGATATGGCTTCTAAAACTTTATGGCCTTTATTTCCACGTCGTGTTGCTTTTAATTGGAATGAATCACCACTCCACTGGATGCCACAATCTCCAATAGGAAGTCATGCTGTAAACCATTTCAGTTTTACACTTGTGCGAGGAGAGTACTTTTTCTGCCGTATTTTTAATAAGGCATTGCCATTTGTAACCGATGAAAAATTAAAAAAAGATGTAGAAACTTTTATCCGCCAAGAGGCGATTCATGCTCAAGCGCACAAAGAATCTATCGAAAAATATATACAGCGTTATGGCGTTGATATTGAAGAACAGTATGAGCGTGTAATTGAACTCTTTGATTACATGCTTGCAGACAAGCCGTTTGGAAAAGCTCTACCAAAGCGTATGCAAAAGTCTTGGTTATTGTTCCGTGTAGGCATTGTTGCTGCTGCTGAACATTATACGTGTGCATTAGGGCAATACGCTTTGACGAAAGCACACTGGGAAGACAAAGGTTGTGATCCAGCAGTAAGTGATCTATTTACTTGGCACTGTGCCGAAGAAGTTGAGCATCGAACGGTTGCTTTCGATTTATTTGAGCACTTAGGCGGGAATTATGCATTACGTGCTGCAATCATGAGTATGGTGGCACCAATTTTCACTTATTTAATGGTTAAAGGCACGCAAGAGCTTGCAGCAGTAGATCGTAGTTTACCTAAATCTCAACAAACCTTAGCTCGCTTTGGTTTTTGGCAACAATGGTTTAAAGCAAGTTCTCAAGAATTAGTACCAAGTCCTGTCTGGTTTATGACTACAGCTAAAAATTTCTTTAAACCTTCGTATCATCCTTACTATGAAGGTTCAACTGAGCTTGCATTGGATTATATAAACCGTTCACCAGCGGTCAAACTTTATGAAGAAATACAAAAAGGATTGGTGAGCTAATATGAATACGAATATCGAAAAACAACAAAGATATATTCAGTCTGCTGATGTCACGCTATCAATATATGAATGGGGCACAGCGGCAGATCATAATGAAACACTTGTGTTTATTCATGGCTATCCTGACGAAGCACAAATCTGGGATGAACTGGCTTCATTACTGAAATCAGATTTTCATATTGTGACTTACGATGTACGAGGCACAGGTTTATCAGGAACTCCGTTGTCTGACGCGGGTTATCACATGGACTACCTGATTTCAGATTTAAAAACTGTTATTGAGCAAACGAGTCCTCAGCAGCCCGTACATTTGATTGGTCATGATCTTGGTGCTCTTCAAGGTTGGGAAGCGATTTTGGACGATAAGTTAAAACCAGATATCAAAAGTTATACGGCTTTAGCACCAAGTATTGATCATGCAGGTATGTGGTTTAAAGAAAATCTGAATAGCAAAGAACTTGCACGAAAGTTTGCGGCTATTAAGCAGATGATTTCTTCGAGTTATATACTGTTTTTTAATATTCCAATTATTCCAGAGTTAAGTTGGTATCTGGGACTATCTAAAATCTGGCCAAAAGTGGTTTCTCAACTCGAAGGTAAGAAAGTTGCCCCACATCCTCATCAACTCAAAAATGCCGTACGTGGGTTAGGTTTCTATCGGTTGAATCTGTTTAAGCCATTAATTAACTCTAAAAAGCGCTATACCTCAGTACCTGTGCATGTTTTATCGATGACCAAAGATCGTTTTGTGCCTCAACACATCGTAGATAAACAAGACAGATGGGTAAATTCGTCTTTTACACGTACGGATATTCATGCGGGTCACTGGGGAATTGCGAGCCATCCTGATTTAATCGCAATGCCTATTCGTAATTATATTCAAAAGCTTACTGCGTAAAAAACAATAAAGCTGGAGGTCTAAAATGAAAAACGAATTAAAACTGGCATCACCATTTGCTTTAAAAGAGGGCTTTACACTTAAAAATAGGCTAATTAAATCGGCTTTAAGTGAAGCACTAGCGCATACAGATGGGCGACCGAGTAAAGAGCTGATTCAGCTATACCAAACGTGGTCGCAATCTGGAGCTGGGGTTTTGATCACAGGTAACGTGATGATTGACTCTAGAGCAATTGGTGAACCAGGCAATGTCATTATTGAAGACGAAAAAGATTTTGACTTAATCAAAGAATGGGCAGATGTTGCTAAATCTGGAGGTAGTGAAGTCTGGATGCAAATAAACCATCCAGGTAAACAGGCAATTCGAGGATTAAATCAAGAAACAGTTTCACCATCAGCAGTACCGTTCGGGCCTAAAATGGCAGCAGTTTTTGCCACACCAAGAGAGCTGACTCAAGACGAAATAGAAGACCTGATTCAACGTTATGCAAACACTGCAGAGATTGCCAAGAAAGCAGGCTTCTCTGGTGTTCAGTTACATGGTGCACATGGTTATTTAATTAGCCAATTCCTTTCTCCGCATCATAACCGCCGTACAGATCAGTGGGGTGGAACTATCGAAAATCGACGTAGATTTGTTCTTGAGGTTTACAAGGAAATTCGCAATCGAGTCGGGGCTGACTATCCTGTAAGCATTAAATTGAACTCAGCCGATTTTCAAAGAGGTGGTTTTACCGAAGAAGAGTCGCTGGCAACCATTCAAGCACTCGATGAGGTAGGAATCGACTTAATCGAGATCTCTGGCGGAACCTATGAAAAACCGATTATGCAGTTGGGTAAACCTAAAGATTCCACAATCTCTCGTGAAGCCTACTTTTTAGACTTTGCTAAAAAAGTTCGTGGGCTTAGTAAAGTACCACTTATGGTAACTGGTGGCTTTAGAAGTCTGCAAGGAATCGAAAGTGCTTTATCGAATAACGATTTAGATTTTGTGGGTCTTGGGCGAATTTTCGCAATTGAACCGTTGGCATCAAAACGTTTATTAAGTGGGCTTGAAACGATAAACCAAGTTAAACCTTTAACTACGGGCTTTAAGTTTATTGATAACTTGGGTGCGTTGGAAATCACTTGGTATACACGTCAAATGCATCGATTAGGACGAGGGCGCTTGCCAATTCCAAATGAAAATGGTCTCAAATCTTTTATTCTAGATATTAAAGATAAAGGATTGGGTATTTTCAAAACTCGTCGATTACGTGCTTCTTAAAATTATAAATTAACGTTTTATATCAATGAGGATATAAGGATGCCAACAACTGAACATATAAAAATATCGAGATTTAGCCTAGCCGCAAAATTTACGGGAATTAGCTTTCTGCTATTTTTTGTCGGAGCAGCGCTTCTTATCTTTTTAAATATTCCTGCAATTTTACTTCAGTTTGAATGGGGTAAATTTCTGGTTCGATTAGTTCGCTGGGGAGAGTTGCATGGAGGAGGTGAGCATTACGAGTTGATGATCTCAGCTATCTATATTGTATGGGGCTGGTTTCTTTTAAAAGCAGCGAATGAACCTCTAAAAAACTATCTATTTTTTGAATTTACCATGTTTGCAAATATTGCTCACTTCGGTGCAATGCTTGTTATGGGTTTGGTAATGACACATGAAACTCCACACTTGATTGGAGATGTATTGTTGGGTTGGGTCATTCTCTTAATTTATATTTATTTCTGGTTACCTGTGAGAAAAATCTATAAATCTGGTAGTGAATTAAATCGTTCTGTTTAAGACCTAGAGATTGAGCGGAGCGAAAATTAGATTAGCCCGCAAACCAAATCTTCTGATGATCACACATTGGGCTTAAATGTTTAATGCGTAGGTTGTCTCGCTCAAAATCGCCACTCCCACCAGTAATATCTAATTCGCTACCTAAGCGGATTTGCTTGCCTTTATAACTTAAAGCTTCTTTTTCAGCATCCCACTGAGCGGTGTGTTCAGGAAAAATAATGAGAATATCGTTTACATAAAGGCACTCTTGTTTTAGCTGCAATATTCCTTTTAAGCGCGCTGAAGCAGAAATACCATTAGACTGATAAACAGGGAGTTTCACCGCACTTGCATTTTCGTTCGCTTCTTGCTGCTGACATCCTGTAAGAACAGCAAAAACAACTGCGCAAATCAATTTATTATTAATACCCAATTTTGTTCCTATAGGGATTTCCATATAATTTTGATAGTAATGGACTAATGTTGCATATCAATCTTTAGATTGTTAGAGAAGATTTCATCCCACTACGGTTTAAACTTAAGTACTCAAGCCAAATGTACGCATTCACTGGCATAATTAACTATTGGTTATTATATTTTATTTATTTGTATATTGTTATCTTTTTTCATCTGAGTTTTTGGGAAAGATGGATTGTGCAATTTGCTTTGAAAAAAGTATTTGTAATTTATTTTTAACCTTAACTTTATCTTAAGGCATAAATATTTAGATAAGAGCTAATGAATATGTATGTTGGGAGAACATACAATGATGAATCATGAGAATTTATCTAAAACCTTGAGTAAGGTTCCAGAAGTCACCTTATTATTCTGGATCATTAAAATTGCAGCTACAACGCTAGGTGAAACTGCTGGAGATGCGCTATCTATGTCCCTAAATTTGGGATATATCATTAGTACGGCAATTTTTGCTGTGATCTTTGCAGTATTTGTCGGACTACAAATTAAAGCTAAAAACTATAATTCATTTTTCTACTGGGCGACGATCATTGCCACTACCACGTTAGGTACGACAATTGCCGATTTCGTTGATCGAACTTTAGGTGTGGGCTATGCAGGAGGGAGCTTAATATTACTTATTTTATTAGGCGTATCTCTGTTTGTTTGGTATTTGAGTTGCGGCACAATTTCAGTAAAAAGTGTTCAATCTGCAAAAAGTGAAGCTTTCTATTGGTTAACCATCATGTTTTCTCAAACATTAGGGACAGCTTTAGGAGACTGGACTGCTGATACTCAAGGCTTAGGGTATACCAGCGCTGCTTTAATTTTTGGTACTTTATTATTGGTGTTAGCAATCTGCTATTTTTATACCAAAATTTCAAGAACCTTATTATTTTGGTTGGCCTTTGTTCTTACCAGACCTTTAGGTGCAGTATTGGGAGATTTTCTTGATAAACCTATCGCACATGGTGGATTAGAGTTAAGTAGATTTAGTGCATCTTTTGTTTTATTAGCTTTTATTGTTGTCTGTTTAGTGGTCTTTAAACCTAAAGCAGCTCAGTCGTCTCATTAAATTAACTGCTCATTAAAAACCACATGATTCTCTTGAGTGATGTGGTTTTTTTATTTGAGAGTAGGCATTTTTAAGAGATTTTACGGGTTATCCACCAAAATAATAATGCCAGAAGGCTAACACCTGCACCGAGTGCACACACGCCAAACCATCCAGCATAGACATAAGTGGCTGTTGTACTGATTGCACCTAATCCACTACCGATTGCATAAAACAGCATGTATAGACCAACAAGCCGGCTATGCGCTTCTGGACGAGTGCGAAAAATCATACTTTGGTTGGTGACATGTAAGGCTTGTCCGCCCAAGTCTAGCAATACGATGCCAATCGCTAGCGCCCACAGTGAGTAAGCCATGAGTGAGAGTGGACCCCAAGCAAGCAGTAATATTACAAGTGCTGCTAAGCTTGTGCGCTGAGCATATCCGCGGTCGGCCCAATAACCCGCACGTGCAGCAGCCAGAGCACCAATAATTCCAACGAGACCAAAAGACCCAATAATAGTATGGGAAAAATTGTAAGGCGGCTCACTTAACGGTAGTACCAATGCACTCCAAAAAATATTGAATGCTGCAAACATGAGTAAAGCTAAAACACCTCGCACTTGCAGTACTTTTTCTTGGCGCAGCAGTTTCAACATAGAAGCCAGAAGTTGCGGGTAGCGCATGGCACTAGGTTGAACTTCTAAATGAGGCAAACGTTTCCAAAGAGGTAACGCAATCATGAGCATGATGATGGCTGCACAAAAGTACACGCCACGCCAACCCGCTACATCACTAATTCCTCCTGAAAATACACGAGCAAGCAATAAACCAATGAACACACCACTTTGTGCAGTACCGACTACATGTCCTTGTTCATGTGGGAGAGCAGCACTTGCAGCATAAGCAATAAGCCCTTGAGTCATGGCTGTGCCGAGTAAACCCACGGCAAGCATTCCTGCTAAAAGAATAATCGTAGAATGAGCAAAGGCAACTACGAGTAATGCCGAGATTAAAGTCAATAACTGAATAGCCATTAATCGACGCCGATTTACAAGATCACCCAGCGGCACTAAAAACACGAGGGCAAGGGCACAACCTATTTGAGTGGCTGTAACCACCCCACCAATGGCAGCATGACTAACATTAAAGTCCTTGGCCAATATGTCGAGTAAAGGCTGCGCATAATAGACATTTGCTACGCTTGCACCACTTGCAATAGCAAACAGCAAAATTACACCACGAGGCATGCTTGAAAGCTGTTTATTGCTTTCTGCGTGTGAAGTTGAAGATGCAAGAGAAGCTTTCATGGCCTAAATCCATTTAATCTGGTTTTAAAATGCAACTAGTTGAATATTAAGTCTGCTAGTTTTAAAATGCAACTAGATAACTTGTTACTGATGATTGGTAAGGAAACTCAATGGCGAACTCTACATTGTTAAAAGATGAACTTTGTCCTGTTGCACGTTGCGTCAATCTCATTGGAGACCGCTGGTCACTGCTCATTGTGCGTGATGCTTTTGATGGAATGCGCCGTTTTGGAGACTTCCAGCGGAGTCTGGGGGTTGCGCGAAATATTCTTTCTGATCGACTGAAAAAGTTAGTTGATGCAGGTGTTCTTGAAATGCAAGATGCTTCGGATGGCACGGCTTATCAGGAATATGTATTAACCGCTAAAGGGGAGAGTTTGTTTCCAGTGGTTGTGGCTTTGCGACAATGGGGAGAACAGAACCTATTTGAAAGTGGTGAGCGCCATTCTCTGTTAATTGATAAAACGACAGGACAACAAATTCCATTTATGACGCCAGTCGCGGCAGATGGAACAGTGCTGAAAGCTTTTAATACTGAAGTGCAAAAGGTCAAATAAAATAAGAGAAAACAAAAATAACCTTTTTTAACTTAAATTTGGACAGATTAGTTGGTACCCTTGCGCGTCAAATTAAGGTGAGATTATGAGATTTATATTCCTCTTTATAAGCGCAATTTCAATTCAATGTTATGCAGCGTCAGAAGCAATGCAGCTTCATTACTGCGAAACTGTTAAAAAAGCAGCAAGTGGCGTGATGGATGCTAGACAACATGAGGTGCCAGCTAAAGAGTTGCATGACATAGCGAATCATCTTGAAGAGGAACAAGCAAAACAAATTTATCAAGAGCTTATCAAATCTGCATATTCTTCAAAATTATTTGAAGACCCTCTCATCAAGTCAAAAGCTGTCGAAAATTTTCAAACCACGTGGCATGAACAATGTTTGGCAAAAGATTTAGCTAAAAATATATGAGGGTGTTAGTGAGAAATGGTTAACTGGAAGGCAGTAATAATTACATAATTAGCTTTTAAACATCCAATCTAATAAATACAGTGTGATAGTTCAATGGCATGAAGCAGAGAAACTCAAAGCCTATTTTGAAAGAATACACCGAGAGATTAGAGATCCGGCTGGTATGCAAAATGATGCATTTAAGAAGCTAATCTATGATTTGAGAGGCTATGAAAATAATCTTGCTCAACTCGAAAGTTACTGTAAACGTGGAAATCGATTATTAACTTATGAAAACATAATGAAACTAGGACTGCTATTCCATAAATCTGATGATTTAAGAAAAGTTAGACAGTTTGCTGAGAAGTAAAAAGCTTAAGCTGGTTTTATATAGACGATATGTTTTTGGATAGGGTATATAAGAATGCGACGCAATGAGCGACGAAGACTTAAATGCTGACGTGCGGTACTTAACTGCGACTGCGCGACGTAACTTAGCGGTGTTGTTGACACATAATACGGCTGCTCTATTGACAACGACGCTACGATTCGATATTGACACTTTTGTCATTAGTACGTACTATTCACTCCATATAACGAATATTAACATTTGTTAATATTTTATAATCTTAAGTACTTGTTTTTTGGTGTAAAAGATATATTTACTTTGCTCATAAAGTTATATTTTCTTTTAATTTAATTAATAAAGGAACGTCGTGTCAGCTAGTTTAAAAACATGCTATGGATATCAAACCACACGATGTGATTTTAATGATATCAGGGCTAGTGCTAAAGAATTACCTCATTTAGCTAAATCAGTTTTAGTGGAGAATAGTCATAAAACTGATAAGAAAAATGAAGTATATCAGTGGCTAACTGATGGATATTATTTTTGGCTAAATAGTGATAGATATGCTTTATGGTGGGGAGAGAGTCGACTTAAATCAGATTTTTTAATTACTCGTTATGATATTTCTCTTGCGAGAGAGGATGTTTACGATCTTATTGAAAATCCTGATGATGAAGATGATTTCTTCTTATTGGTAGAGACTTATTTAGAATTCTATGAAGATTCTAAAAAGCGTGGTTTGGTTACCCAAATCCCAACTCCTACTGTAAGTACAGTTCTTCATTTCTTTAGAAAGCGCCATCCAGAAATATTTCCATATTTAGCAATTACAATCACAGATTGTTGGGTTGCTGAACCAATGTTTAGATATATTGGTAAACATAAAACATTAAAAATGACACCCAAGTCTACAAGTAGTTCTGATAGTTTTAGACCTATGGGTAGACCTCAGATATGTATATTTGAAGAAGCACACTCATATATTACTGCTTCCACACCTATACACCCTCAAGAGTACGTTGAGTGTTTTTTGGAGTAAATCATGGCTACTAAAAGACAACAAGCTAGAGCAGCTTTACTGGCATGGAAAGAAAATACGACTCCAGAACAATTTGTAGCAGAACATCAAAGTGTTGTTTTTGCTAGTTGTGACAATTCTCCTACCCTAGAAATAGTTGAAGAGCATGATCACGCTTTGGATTTAATTAAAGAGCAGTTTAATTCTTTAAATAGAAGAGATGAACTTGTTCGTGCAGCTAGGATAGTTGGAGCAACTAATTCTATTCATGATTTTTATAATAAAGTTCAGTATGAGAGTTTAAAAAGTGTAGTTCATGTACTTAAAGGAAGTATTATGAAGCAGGCGATCACTTTACTTCCTCAATCAACACCAATTAATGCTTTCATTGAAGATTATAATTTTAAAACTTATGATGAAATTGCTTCACAGAATTTAACTCGGACTCCTTTGAGAAATTAAAATGAGTGTTAAACTACTTGACCATAAGGTCATGAGAAGTCTTGTGATTTTTAATTCAGATTTAATGGATTTTTTTTCTAAAGTTAAAACTGTTGAAGATTTACCACTTAATCATGAAATTATTCAGCCTACTGATAGCGTAGATGGTATTTATTTTGTTCATTATCAATTTAAGCATGAACCAAAGCTTTTAGAAGATAACGATGAAGTAAAGGAGCTAGCTGTTATTGATATGTTTTTTCGGTTTGAAGTAATTGATGAAGAGGAAGTTGAGCAGAAGTTGAATAATTGTATACCAAGTATATGTTATCCATATATGAGAAGCTTTTTAAATACATTATTCGCCAATAGTGGTGTTGAGCCTGTATATTTACCACTTTGGTTTTACAAAGACTCTTAATAGAAATATTATATGGAAATAAATAAAACCACCTCCGGGTGGTTTTTTAATGAAGGTTTATATCTGCTGCTCAATAATATGCTTTCTGGTATTCTCTTCTTATTCGTGAGGAGAGAATAATGAAAAAGCTTTTGTTTTTAGCTATATCTACAATTATTTCTACACAGACCTTTGCTAATGAGCCACTCACAACTGATAAAATAGTTGAGAAATGTTCAGGGTTTGCTGAGGTGGCGGAATCTGCAGTACAAGCTAGGCAAAAAGGAATCCCTGCTGCACATATGTACAAATCACTAATCAATAAAGATAAAAATACACAAGCCATGTTAAAACTTGCGCTTGATGGAGCATACAAAACACCTTTGGGAAGATCAAAGGAAGAAAAAGAAACAATAATTCTTGAATACACAAATGAAACTTTTAACGATTGTATGAAATTTCTTACTGAATATAGTGGCAAATAAAAGTTATAAAATGAGATTAAAGCACCCTAAGGTGCTTTAGCCAACCGAGTTACTGCGGCTTGAATAATATCAGGTAAAAGCTCTTTTTTAGGACCTTCACGGTCAGCAATAATTTTTACAATATTCTCACTAGTTAAAATCCAACAATCATTTGGAATGAATTGGATCTGAGGTTTTCCATCAAAATGATTAATAGTTAAAAACATCCTTTGAGAGTGCATTATTCTAGTAATTATTGCTCTTACAATCTCTTCTTCAGGATAATTTGGCTTTTCTGGCACGTCACCACCTAACTGGGTGATCTGATCATGTAAACTCCAATAATAAGTCATGATTTGATTGTGAGTTTCCTTCTCAAGTAAATCAAAAGAAGAAGGGGTATTAGTTTGGATAGATACCTCATTTGTTTCTGTTGAGTATGATGTGGGTGCACCACACTTAGGACATGCATAAGCAAGATTGCTAAATTTTTTCTTACATTCTTTACAATTAATTAAGGCCATTTTTTCTTTCTATAAAGTGGTTCTAGAACCTATAAATTTACTTTGAAATAGTTTCAGATTAATTTTTTTGGTTATGTCAGAATAATTTTAAATATTAGTTATTAAGATCCATTAGATAAGAAACAGTCGGGCGTAGCTGATTTTTTCTAATTGAGAACCAATAAAAAAACCACCTAATTCTTTCGAATTAAGTGGTTTTTAAATTTTGGAGCGGGAAACGAGACTCGAACTCGCGACCCCAACCTTGGCAAGGTTATGCTCTACCAACTGAGCTATTCCCGCAATGTGAGCACATTATAGAGTGTTTCACTAAAGTGTCAACACTCTTGTGATTTAATTGAACATTTAATCAGCACGACGCCAAACTGTACCTTGGCGAGTGTCTTCTAATACAACACCTTGGTCGAGCAAAGACTGGCGAATACCATCTGCTTTAGCAAAGTCTTTTGCTTTTTTCGCATCAACACGTTGTTGAATAAAATCTTCAATTTCAGCATCAGACAAAGTAAGTGCTTCTTGTCCAATATCTGATTTTAAGAAATCATCTACATTGTGTTGTACCAAACCTAAAATGTTGGTGAGGTAACGTAATGTCGAATAAAGCACAGTCGCTTGG
The DNA here is from genome assembly GCF_000196795.1 of Acinetobacter oleivorans DR1. Taxonomy (NCBI): domain Bacteria; kingdom Pseudomonadati; phylum Pseudomonadota; class Gammaproteobacteria; order Moraxellales; family Moraxellaceae; genus Acinetobacter; species Acinetobacter oleivorans. The sequence continues at coordinate 2,789,891 of NC_014259.1, read as the reverse complement.
TCAGCTTGCTCTTCTTTTACAGCACGGTTTAATTCTTTGTTCAGTTCAAACAATACAGCCATTGCTTCGGCAGTATTGAAATCATCACACATCGCATTGTTAAAACGTTCAATAAAGCTTTGATCAAGCGTTTCAGTTGTCGTTTGACCGTACATTTGTTGGTAAGCTTTAAATGAATGATAGAAACGAGTTAAAGAAGTTTTTGCTTCTTTAAGTGCTACATCAGAGAAGTTCACAGGACTACGGTAGTGTGAAGACACAATAAAGTAGCGGATCACTTCAGGGTGGAATTTTTCCATCACGTCACGAATCGTAAAGAAGTTGCCTAAAGACTTAGACATCTTTTCACCGTCAACGTTAATGAAGCCAACATGCATCCAGTAGTTTACATATTGTTCGCCAGTTGAAGCTTCACTTTGCGCAATTTCATTTTCATGATGAGGGAACATTAAATCTGAACCACCACCATGAATGTCAAAGTGATTGCCTAAGCAGCAAGTCGACATTGCAGAACATTCAATGTGCCATCCCGGACGGCCATTACCCCAAGGTGACGCCCAAGATGGTTCATTTTCTTTGGCATGTTTCCAAAGTACAAAGTCAAACGGATGTTTCTTTTCAACTTCTACGTCAACGCGCTCACTTGCGCCAGCTTGCATATCATCAAGCTTACGGCCAGAGAGGCGACCATATTTTTCAAATTTAGTGACTTCAAAATAAACATCGCCATTTGCAGCAGGGTAAGCTGAGCCTTTATTGACCAGATTGCCAATCATGTTTTGCATCTGATCAATATATTCGGTCGCTTTAGGTGCTTCATCGGGTGCGGCACAGCCTAAATTGGCTGCATCTTCGTTCATTGCATCAATGAAACGAGTGGTGAGCTGCTGAATGGTTTCACCATTTTCATTCGCACGTTTAATAATTTTGTCGTCAATGTCGGTAATGTTGCGAATATAGCGAACATTCCAGCCTTGACTACGTAAGAAACGTATAATGTAGTCAAATGCAACCATAACTCGAGCATGCCCGATATGACAGTAATCGTAAACGGTCATACCGCAGACGTACATATCGATGTGACCTTCTTTGCGAGGTACAAATTCAACTTTTTTTCGTTGCTCAGAGTTATATAAAACAAACGGTTGCATAAGGGTTTTCAAACACTCAACAAAAACAGTGTTACATCATAACTGATGCATCATTTTTCACAAAGGTTTATGCAAGAATTTTATAAGCTTGTGAAATCTTATACATTTAAAAACGTGTAGATGATTGAGTTATGTTAGAATGCCCCCAAATCTTTTGATTAAAATCACCGATCTTCATAAGAGATCAGATCAATTATTTTGAGTCAAACTCGTATGCCCAATCCTACAGATTTTCAAAGCAGCGCATTAGCAACCTTGCGTATTGAGCAGCAAGCCCTAGACGTGTTAGCAACACAAATTAATGACAGTTTTAATCAGGCTTGTGAAATATTGTTACAGTGTAAAGGCCGTGTTGTGATTACTGGCATGGGTAAGTCAGGGCATATTGGCCGTAAAATGGCTGCGACTTTTGCTTCAACTGGTACACCATCTTTCTTTATGCATCCGGGCGAAGCTGGGCATGGCGATTTGGGGATGCTAGTTCGTGGTGACGTTTTAATTGCGATTTCCAATTCTGGAAAAAGTGATGAAATCATGATGTTGATGCCACTCATCAAACATCTTGGTGTACCTCTTATTACCATTAGCCGTACTGATAAAGGGCCAATGCCTCAAAATGCCGACATCGCTTTAACTTTAGGTGAGTCTGATGAAGCATGCCCACTAGGTTTGGCTCCAACATCGAGCACGACTGCAACCTTAGTATTGGGTGATGCGCTGGCTGTTGCTTTACTTGAAGCGCGTGGTTTTACTGCAGATGATTTTGCTCGTTCGCATCCTGCAGGAGCATTGGGTAAGCGTTTACTTTTACATGTAAAACACCTCATGCATACAGGCGATGAATTGCCAAAAGTTTCACCAGATACGCCAATGAATCAAGTGCTTTATGAAATTTCTAATAAGCGTTTAGGCTTGACCACGATTGTAGATGAACAGGAACATTTGCTTGGTATTTTCACCGATGGTGACTTGCGTCGTTTAATTGATAAACAGCAAGGTTTCGATGTGAATTTACCTGTTTCTGAAGTAATGACAAAAAAACCGTCAACTATTTCTCAAGAAGCACGTGCGGTAGAAGCTCTACAACAGCTTAACCTGAAAAAAATCAGTCAATTTGTTGTGGTTGATGACCAAAATAAAGTGATTGGTGTAATTAGTATGCATGACCTTATTCAGGCAGGGGTAAATTAATCAATGGCATCTTATGCATTGTTAGAACAAGCACGTCACTTACAGGCATTGGTTCTGGATGTAGATGGTATTTTGAGTGATGGCTTTGTAACTTTAACCAATAGTGGCGATGAGATTAAATCATTCGATATTCGCGATGGTTTAGGCATGAAACTTGTGCAGCAAGCAGGCATGAAAGTCATCATTATTACAGGCCGAAAAAGTAATATTGTTGAAAAGCGTATGTCTGATTTAGGCGTAGACCTTGTTTTTCAAGGTCGTGAAGACAAAGGTTCTGCATTACGTGAAGCTTGTGCACAGTTTAATATTTTGCCTTCCGATTGCTTATATATGGGCGATGACTGGCCTGATTTATCAGCTTTTGCAATCGCAGGAATGAGTGTCACTGTGCCAAATGGTCATGAAGAAGTGCGTCGCCGTGCGCATTTGGTTACCCAGTCGATGGGCGGACGTGGTGCTGTACGTGAAGTCTGTGATATGTTGCTGATCGCAAAAGGCATTTACCAAGAACTTCTTGAAAAATATCTTGCAGTACCGCATTAATAATAAGATTACTTAAAAAGGTAGGCTATTCCTGCTCATGGATACCAGAGTTTTATCTATTGTTGCTGTAGTTATTGCTGCTATAAGTGGTGGTTATTACTACTATAGTGGCAAAGCAAAAAAACTAGACATTGGTTCTGCGAAGAATATGACATATTCGGCGCAGGGCGTCCATTTGACTCAAACTGATGATCAAGGCAATTTGTATATTCGTGCTGAAGTTCGTCAGCTTGAACAGGATATGCAACAAAAAACATCAAAGTTGGATCAACTTAATGCCTCTATGTATAAAGATGGCAAGGTTGATGCGACGTTCTTTGCGAAACAGGCAAATGGCTATGATGATAATCGTAAAGTTATATTATCGGGTGATGTGGTCGCAACTAAACTTGCTCCACAAGGGAAAATCGAATTCAAAACCGATGAGTTAACTGGTTATCCAAAAACCAGAGAGATTGAAACGGATCATCAAGTGATTGTACAGTCTCCACAAGCCGACTTTGTCAGCAAAGGATTAAAAGCCAATTTGAATAATGGTCAGTACGAATTTTTTAATATTCGAGGAAAGTATGCACCAAAGTCTTAATTTAAAACGTTCTTCAGCTTTCCTAAAACAAGCTGCGGTTATTACATTCGTTGCTTTATCATCAGCTTCGACTTTTGCGTTGCCGTCTGACCGTAATCAACAAATTTCACTCGTGGCAGACCGTGCAACTTATAACGAAAAAACTGGTTTGACGACTTACACAGGTAATGTCGTGATTGAGCAAGGTACGATGAAGCTTCAAGCCGATTCGATTGTTGCTACGCTAAACTCTAAGCGTGAAATCCAAACCATTACCGCTAAAGGCCGACCATCTAAGTTTCAGCAACAGATAAGTGCTGATAAGGGCGTGGCACGCGGTGAAGGACAGACCATTGTTTATAATGCAGATACGGGCATTATTACATTGAATGGTGGTGCATATTTATATCAAGATGGTTCTAGCATTCGTGGTAACTCATTGAAATATAGTATGAACAAAGGTGATGTTGAAGCTCAAGGTTCATCATCAAATCGTGTGCAGATTATTATTCCACCATCAAGTTCAAAAAGCTTTCCAGGAGCGCGTGACTAATGCAACAAGCTCTTCAACAACCCCAAACTTTGTGTATTAAGCACTTAGGAAAAAACTATAGTAAGCGTTGGGTCGTCAAAGACGTATCTTTTAGTATGCAAAGTGGACAGATTGTTGGTTTGCTTGGCCCTAACGGTGCAGGAAAAACAACAAGCTTCTATATGGTTGTAGGGCTAGTGCGTATGGACAAAGGTGAAATTCACCTTGATGATCTTGATATGTCCGATTTGGCAATGCATGAACGGGCACGCAAGGGCATTGGATATCTTCCGCAAGAGGCTTCTATTTTTAGAAAGCTGACCATTGCTGAAAATATTATGTCCATTTTAGAAACACGTAAGGACTTAAATAAGCAACAACGCCAGCAACGTCTTACTGAATTATTAAATGACTTTAAAATTAGTCATATTAAAGATTCATTAGGAATGAGTGTGTCTGGTGGTGAACGCCGTCGTGCTGAAATTGCACGCGCATTGGCTGCTGATCCTAAATTTATGTTGCTTGATGAACCATTTGCCGGCGTCGACCCAATCTCGGTTGGAGATATTAAAGATATTATCCAGACTTTGAAGGACCGTGGCATCGGTGTGCTCATTACTGACCATAACGTACGTGAAACTTTAGCAATTTGTGAACGTGCATATATTGTGAGTGAAGGGGCTGTAATTGCAGAAGGTACACCACAAGAAATTCTGGATAACGAGCAAGTCCGTAAAGTCTACTTAGGTGACGATTTCACAGTTTAAATAACAAAGTTAATCTATTTGTCTAAAAAGAGGTCAATGCCTCTTTTTAGTTTTTTTATATTTAGTTTTTAAAAACAATGATTTAACTTGTTCAGTTAATAGAACTATAATGTGTGAATTATTCCTGCAATTATGCTTCTTTATGCAAAAAAATATGTAGAATGTAAAAGCTTTTAAACGATAACAAACAAGATCAACAAGACAAGCATGATTGGATATAACCAGAGAAGAGTAACAAGGACATGTAAAAAGCCGGCTTTCCTGAAAGGGTTGATGCTTTTAACTTCATTGCATGTACCTGTGGTGATATATGCTGCTAAACCAAGTGAGCAATATCACACCTTAAAAGACAACTTATCACAGCTTTTTGCCCCAAAAAGTAGTGATGAATTTAAAGTTGCCAAGATGCAAGAGCTGAGTAATTTTAAGTTAGATCGTTCTAGAGTTCAGGAGTTTCCGACTGTTCAACTCAATGATCGATCGGCTGGATCTTATTCAAGTTTGCCATCAAGCAAAATGACTTTGCAGGAAGCGGTGAAAATCGCAATCCAGCGTAACCCTGATATTTCTCAAGCCATTTCTACTTTAGCTGGCCAAAACGCAGGTATTGATTACGCCAAGGCTGGTTATTATCCACAGCTTTCAGGTGGTATCACTACAGGTGACTTGACTAGTGGTGAGCGTGGTAGGCAGTTATTGACCTTAAATGCGACTCAAATGCTCTATGATTTTGGTAAAGTTAAATCAGGTGTAGATGTTGAGCAAGCCAAGGTTCAGGTTGAACAGGCCAATGTGCTGGTCAGCATTGATGATATTGCACTTGATGTTGCACAGTCGATTATCAATATTCAGCGCTATCTTCAATTAAATAAAATTGCCGAGCAGCAAATTGCGGGTATTCAGCGAATTCAGGAAATCGCTAATTTACGTGCAAATGCGGGTATTAGTAGTCAGGCTGACCCGATTCAAGCTCAGTCTTATTTACAAGCTGCCCAGTCTGGTTTGATTGCACAGCAATCTTTATTGCGTCAGTACCAACAACATTTAAGAACATTATTGGGTGCAGATGTCTCGCGCACGGGTTGGATTATTTCAGATGATTTGGTGAAACAATCTGATTTATATGGCGAACCTGAGTTTAATACCATTCCAAAAATGATCGCCGCTCAAGCCAGTGTTGAAGTCGCTAAAGCACAAAAGGAACAGACTCGTTTAACACGTTATCCAACTTTGTCGGTTAAAGGTTCTTTGAGTCAAGCCATCAATGGCAGAAACCCAAACAATGATAAAGATGACGGTCTATATAGTTCAGTCATGCTTGAAGCAAGCAGTCAGTTTTATCAAGGTGGAGCCGTTTCTTCTCAGGTGAAAATGGCAAGTTATGCCGAAGAAGCAGCAAAGTCTAAAGTCAATTCAGTTTATCTGGACGTTCTCGACCAAATTAGAACCAGCCGTGAACAAATTGAAAATAAACAACGTCAAATGTTGGTTTTAGCAAATCGCCAAGCCACTACAGTTCGTACCCGTGAACTTTATCAAGAGCAGTACAAGCTTGGTACACGTTCATTGGTTGACTTACTGAACGCAGAACAAGCCATTCATAGTGCCAACTCAGAACTCGAGACGGCACGTTACGATATCTATAACAGTATTGTTCAGTATATTTCGGCAACAGGACGTTCCCGCCAAGCTTATGACTTAAATAATATTTCAATTCAGGGGTTCGAAGTACAACCATGATGACAAAAATAAACTACCAGCCCTGGTTACAGGCGGTCTTAACGATTGCTAAACATTACCGAATTGAGCCTTCAGAAGAAAGAATCCGTTTACAACTTGACTGGAACCAGAATCAAAACCTTGATGATGTTTTGCAGCTCATTACACGTCAGGTTGGACTAAATTTACGTAAAGTACCTTTTTCTTTAGAGGTGCTGAATCCGTGGCGCCTGCCTGTTATGGTCGAGTTTAACGACGGACAGGTTGGTGTTGTTGATAAAGCTGATACTCAAGGAAATGTCAGTATCCAGTTGAGTGGAGATCACGGCCTTTCCCAAAATTTAAGCTTAGACGTCTTAAAAACGACAATTAAAAATGTCTATATTCTGCGTCCTGAAACTTCTATTCCTGATGCGCGTATTGACGAATATATCAAACCGTATGAAGCAAGCTGGTTCTGGTCAATTGTACTCAGAGACTGGAAGCGCTACGTTGATATTATGTTTGCCTCACTGATTGCCAATATTTTGGCACTGGCAACCATTATTTTCTCAATGCAAGTCTATGACCGCGTTGTTCCATCACAGTCTATCCCGACTTTATGGGTGTTGGCAGGCGGTGTACTCATTGCAGCGCTCTTCGAATTTACCTTACGTATATCACGCGTGTACTTATCCGATATTATTGGTAAACGTGCTGACTTACGGGTATCTGACCGTGTATTTGGTCATGCCCTAAGAATCAAAAATAAAGACCGCTCAAAGTCTACAGGTAGTTTTATTTCCCAGATTCGTGAGCTCGAAGGTGTTCGTGAACTGGTGACTTCAACCACCATTAGTGCAATTGCAGATTTCCCGTTCTTTTTCTTGTTCCTGACCATCTTTGCGATTATTGGCGGGAAATTGTTCTGGGTGATGTTGCTGGTTGTACCCCTTATGCTTTTGCCGGGTATTCTGGCACAGAAGAAGCTAGCTCAACTCGCACAAGAGGGTATGAGAGAATCATCAATCCGTAACGCCATTCTTGTTGAAGCGGTGCAAGGTATTGAAGACATCAAGCTTTTACGTGCTGAATCACGCTTCCAAAACCAGTGGAACCACATGAATGAAGTTTCAGCCGACATTGGTATGAGACAACGTAAAATCGTTGGTACCCTAATGGCATGGACTCAAATGCTTCAAGGTCTGACCTATGCGATTGTGGTTTTAGTAGGATGTTTTGCGGTGATGGATGGTGAAATGACGACAGGTGCGTTAGTGGCCTGTTCAATTTTATCTTCACGTATGTTAGGTCCGATTGCACAGATTACCGGTGTTCTAGGACGTTTACAGCAGGCGAAAGTTGCAAAACAAAGTTTAGATGAGCTTATGCAACGTCCGATTGATCAGGCTGACCGTTCACATCTGGTACATAAAGCTGCTTTAAATGGTGATTACGAACTAAAAAATGCCTTGTTCCAATATGGAGAAGAAGATCCGAGACCAAGTTTGGCAATCCGTCATTTAAAAATTCGCGCTGGTGAAAAAATTGCAATTCTAGGGCGTAATGGGGCGGGTAAATCGACATTGCTTCAGCTTCTATCTGGCATGCAAGTCCCAACTCAAGGTTCGGTGCATTTAGATGGTCTGGATCTGTCTTTAATTGACCCATCTGATGTGCGTCGTGATATGGGTTTACTTAACCAGAATGCTTATCTTTTTTACGGTACGATTCGTGAGAACCTTACTTTAGGTGCTCCGCTTGCAACCGATGAAGAAATTCTTCGGGCTTTAGTGGTGACAGGTGCATTACCTTTTGTTCAAGAGAAAAAAGAAGGACTAGATCACCTGATTTTAGAGGGTGGCGTTGGTTTCTCGGGTGGTCAGAAACAAGCGTTGTTACTGGCTCGTTTATTGATTCGTCAACCTAACATTTTATTGTTAGACGAACCAACAGCAGCTATTGATGATGTGGCAGAGAAACAACTGATTGATCATTTAAAAGGTTGGCTGGCGCATCGGACCTTGGTCGTTGCGACTCACCGCCGAGCTGTTTTAGAACTGGTGGACCGTATTATTGTCGTTAACGATGGCAAAATCGTGATGGATGGTCCAAGAGATCAGGTCCTTAATCAATCAACAGCCCAACAAAAACAAGTGCAAGGGGGTAATTCATGAGCGAACCACAACAAGAACAACAACTCACCCGTTCAATGAATGTCTCTTATAGTGAGCCACCTTTACCACGTGCCAGCTTAGTGATCTGGATTGTGGGGATTGGTTTAGTTATTTTCTTTATCTGGGCATGGGTATTTAAACTTGAAGAAGTTTCTACCGGTACGGGTAAAGTGATTCCATCATCTAAAGAACAGGTGATTCAGTCTTTAGAGGGCGGTATTTTAACCAAGCTCAATGTACAAGAAGGCGACATTGTTCAAAAAGGCGAAATTCTTGCGCAACTAGATCCAACCCGTTTTGCATCTAATGTGGGTGAATCAAGATCTTTACTCATTTCAGCTCAGGCGACAGCAGCGCGTTTGCGTGCGGAAGTAAACGGTACGCCATTGGTTTTTCCTGAAATTGTGATGAAAGAACCAAAACTTGTACTAGAAGAAACAGCGCTCTATCGCTCACGTCGTGCTGATCTTGAGCAAACACTTTCAGGTTTAAAACAGGCTTTGCAACTGGTGCAACAAGAACTGGCAATGACGGAGCCTTTGGTTGCTAAAGGTGCGGCAAGTGAGGTTGAAGTTTTACGTTTACGTCGTGAAGCAAATGACCTTAGAAACAAAATGAATGATGCGCAGAATCAGTATTATGTTAAGGCTCGTGAAGAGTTATCGAAAGCAAATACGGATAGTGAAACGCAGCAACAAATTGTGCTGGGTCGTAGTGACAGTTTAGATCGTGCGGTGTTCAAAGCACCGGTTCGTGGTGTTGTAAAAGAAATTGCAGTCACAACCCATGGTGGTGTTATTCCACAGAACGGTAAATTGATGACCATTGTACCGATTGATGAGCAGTTGCTTATTGAAGCGCGTATTTTGCCGCGTGACATTGCATTTATTCGTCCGGGACAAGAAGCACTGGTTAAGATTACTGCCTATGACTACTCAATTTATGGTGGTTTAAAAGGAAAGGTTACGGTTATTTCACCGGATACAATTCGTGATGAAGTGAAACAAGACCAATTCTATTATCGTGTTTATATCCGCACTGATTCCGACAAGCTTTATAATAAAGAAGGTAAGGCTTTTGGTATTACACCGGGTATGGTGGCAACAGTAGATATTCGTACGGGTGAAAAAACAGTACTCGATTACTTACTTAAACCGTTTAATAAAGCGAAAGAAGCGTTACGAGAAAGATAATAAAAAAAGCCCCGAGATTCGGGGCTTTTTTATGGGTTTGATTCTATTAAATTCACGTTATAATTTGATTTTTATTATGCTTTATTTAATTTATGGCTTTTACGATTGCATCACAGATTACATTTGAAGAAGAAATTAAAAAAAGCAGATTTCAGGCTATCGCTGCGCCAGTAGAAAATGAACAGCAAGTTAAAGAATTTTTAGAACTCAATAAAGATATCTCTACAACTCACCAATGTTGGGCTTGGAAAATTGGCCATAACGTACGCTTTAATGATGACGGCGAACCGTCAGGAACAGCAGGCCGCCCAATTTTGGCGACCATTGAAGGGAATGACCTGACGAATATTATTGTGATGGTTAACCGTTGGTACGGTGGAATAAAACTTGGAACAGGTGGCCTTGTTAGAGCATATGGAGGCTGTGCTGGGCAATGTTTGCTTTTGGCTGAGCGTATTGAACTCATTGCAAAGAAAACGATTTACTTTTCTTGTCACTTTAATGAGTGGGCGATATTTCAATATGAGCTTACTCAACAACAAATTGAATATCAGGAAACCTACACTGCAACGGGTGTAGATATCGAAGCAAGGCTACAAATACATCAAATTGAACCGCTTGCTTTAAAACTTAGAGACGTAACGCGTGGTCGTGAAGAGTTAAAAATTGAAGAGGAATTAACTGATGACTGATTCCTTATTGAAATATCGTGAGCAACATAAGCACCGCTTAAACTATATGCCATGGTTATATTGGACTTTAAAACCTAAACATCGTGCTTGGGCCGAAGAATGGCAAAAAGAATACCAAGCTTATTTGATGGACATGGAAACCGTTGAGATTGGTGAAAACTGTTTTATTTCACCGTTAGCACATATTTTTGCTGAGCCGGGACGCAAAATTATCATTGGTGATAATTGCTTTATCGCAGCAGATTGTAGTTTGCATGGACCCCTTGAAATTGGAAATGAGGTCGCGATAAATCATCATTGTATTTTAGATGGTGGGCGAGCTGGCATAAAATTGCATGACCAAGTTCGGATTGCAGCATATTGTCATTTATATGCATTTGATCATGGGATGCAGTTAGACCGTCCACTTTACCAACAGCCTGTCACTTCTAAAGGAATTGAAGTTGAGCAGGACGTTTGGTTGGGGGCACATGTGGGTATTAAAGATGGTATTAAAGTAGGAAAACATGCCGTAGTCGGGATGAATAGTATGGTGACCAAAGATGTTGAGCCTTACCATATTGTTGGTGGAAATCCCGCAAAATTTATTCGTTTAAGAGAATAATGCAGTCTTAAGAATGTAATAAAATGTTTGATCTTTAAACAAAAAAGTTGATTTTTATACATAAACCTTAACATACCAATTTTTATCTATGTTAAGTTAAAGCTAAGTTTTAAGAATAATCTCCAAGGCAATAGACCTGAAGAAGAGAGGCTAACATGAACCGTGTTATTGCGTGTATTGACTCATCACCGTGTATTAATGCTATTGCCGATGCAGCAGCATGGGTTGCTAAAGCAACCGGACGGGAACTTGTATTATTACAAATTCTAGATTATTACCCAGCCAGTTATCATCTTGGTGAAATTAGTGGGGTAATTGGCTTTGAAAGCAATGCAATGCTGCTAAAAGAGTTAGCTGAGCTGGAACAAAAACAAAGTGAACTCGCTTTAGACTATAGCAATAATTTACTCCGTCACATTTCTGATCTTATTCAAGAAAAACATGGAATTACGAGTTCAAAAATTCAAGAAAAAGGCGATTTTTTAGAGCAAAGTTTTAATCTTTTACATGAAAATGACATCGTCATTTTAGGTCGAGTTGGGGAGCGGGCTGCCGAGAAACAGAAACCAATCGGTAGTAATGTTGAGAACTTTATCCGTGGGGCCAACTGTACAGTTTTGACTATTGGTGAAAACTTTAAAGTGCCAACCCGTTTTATCTTTGCCTATGAATATTCACCAACTTGTCAAAAAATGATGCGCCGTATTGCCCAAAGTGATTTATTGCGAACACTGCAATGTCATTTGGTATATGTAGGTGATCATCCAGAAATATTAAATGAACCTGAGCATTACCTGAAACAAGCGGGCATAGATGTTGTGACCGTATATCGCTATGGTGATGTTGCACAAAATATTTTAGAGTACCAACAAGAACACGGTATTCAAATTATTGTGCTTGGAGCATTTAGTCATAGCAAGATTCATCAATTCTTCTTGGGAAGTATTGCGACAACCATATTCCGAAACGCGACTGTACCGTTACTTGTGGCTAAATGATGAGATTTCCATATAGTTATCCGCAAATCTTGTGGATAACTATATGGAAAAGCAACAGTAATAAAAGTAATTTATTGATTATAAATAATAAAATAAAAAAGATGATTTTTTAACCATTATTTCACAATTGCAATTGCGAAGCCATCATGACCTTTGGAGCCGACTGTTTGTAAGGCTGTACAAGACAATATTTGTGGGTGATTTTCGAGAGCTTTAAACATTTCACGGATGCCTTCAATACTCGGTTTTTTATTGTCTGGATTTAAAATATCACCTGCGCGAATGACATTATCAAGCACAATAATCGTACCTGATTTAGAGAATTTCAGGCTCAATTCTAAATATTCAGGATAACCCTGTTTATCTGCATCAATGAAAATAAAATCGAAAGGCTCGATAGATTGAGGATCAATTGCAGACAGAATATCAGCGGCGCGGCCAGCTCTAAGATCGACTTTTACCGGAAGGTTAGCATGGTCGATATTTTTTTGAGCCATTTCTGCATGAGTAGCACGGCCTTCTATTGTGAGTAAATAACCATCTTCAGGCAAAGCTCGGCCTAACCAGATGGTACTATATGCAGCAAAGGTTCCAATTTCTAAGACTCGTTTGCATTTATTCATTTGAATAAGCATCTGCAAGAACATACCTTGGTTAGGTGCCACTGCAAGATGATTTGAAAAGCCATGTTCATCAGTATTCTTTAATGCATATTCGAGTCGCGGGTCTTCAGGAATTAAATGTGAATCGATATATTGGTCAATGTCTGTCCACATCTGCTGCATAATCAAATTTACCTATATGTTGATCGGGCTATTTTAAACGTTTATGCATAGAGTGCAAAAATCTTCGTTTCAAGAAATTTTGGTTGATTGAGAAATGAGCAATAAAAAAACTCCTTTCAGTTGAAAGGAGTTTTTTGAATTAGAAATTACACATCGAACTGTTTCGGGTGAGGTCTGGTCCCCAAGTACGATAGCCTTGAGTATCAATATGAATTTGCCCGGAGCTATATAAGCCAATACCCATATTTAAGCTTTGGCCATGCTGAGCCCAGAACTGACAAAGTTTAAACTTGGTATTTTCGATAAATGCATAATCTTGAGCTTGTGGGAACTCAGGGCCAATACGGAAATCGATTGCCGAGTTAAATAAATGTTTAGATGAGCTTGCGCCACCTGCACATTCATTTAAAGGTAAGTCACGGTAAACCGAGGTTACTTCAAAGTCAGTTAAAACTTTTGCTGCAACTAAATATTTAAATACGCGTAGGGTTGATAAAGAGTTGCCCCAAAGTTCGCGATTAGGCACCGCATATTCTGAGCGGCCACATTTTTGCCAATCACGTGCTGAGCGTAATAACTCAAAACTTGGCACAATGCCTGCGACGTTATTTCGGGTTAAGAAGTTTTCGTACTCACGAACACGTTGGTAATTTTCACCAGAACTTAACCAGCCTCGATAAGACGCAGGCTCAACTTTAGGGGGGATCGGGCGCTCGATAATAACGCGCTCTTGTGGAATAAAGATTCGTTTACCACTTGGAGAGGTTTTGCCTGTTGTTGTGTGTTGGGGAGAGCTGACACAACCTACCATAACCGCTGGGATTATGCATAAGGGCACCAGACTCTGCAAAAACTTCCGCATAAGAAAAATTAAGCACTTATAAATATTGCGGCTATTTTAATGCAAAACAGTGCACAAATTACGAGGAATTTGCAATGAAATGTTTGAATAGGGTATAAAAAAGATCAGCGGTTGCTGATCTTTTTTGAAATTACTTTTCAAGATATTGTAATTTATCAGGTTTGCCGTTCCATTCTTCACGGTCAGCTGGTTGGTCACCAATTTGAGTAATGTTAGGCCATTTTTGAGAAAGATCAGCATTTAATTCAATAAACACTTCCTGACCTTCTGGTAACTCATCTTCAGAGAAAATTGCATTTGCCGGGCACTCTGGTTCACATAATGCACAGTCAATACATTCATCCGGATTAATCACTAGGAAATTCGGACCTTCGTAGAAACAGTCAACAGGACAAACTTCTACGCAATCTTGGTATTTACATTTAATACAATTTTCAGTGACAACAAAGGTCATGGCGACAGCTACCTAAAAAATATGGTTTCATTTCGAATAGCTTATTTTAGGCAAAAAAGGGGTAAACAAACAATTGCTTTTATTGATATTCTTTATTCATGCATATGAAGATAAGTTAATACGTTGATAATCAAACAAATCTTTCAGTCTTATGAACTGCTTGTCTATAAAATTAAAATAATAATATATTTTATAAAACAATAACTTAAAAATTATTTTATTTAATTGTTTAGATGTCATTTAAGTCAAGACATCTATTTTAATAAATACCTTAACTTTTCATTTTTTCTTTTACAAATTTTGATTTTCAGCTTTTTTGGCTGAAAATATTCAAATATTTAGAGCTAAACATTACACACTAAATGAATATCTTCAGGTTCGAGCTGCCAAAGTTGTTGATCTGGAGCACTTAAAGGTTGTGCACCATGCTTCATATAGAAGTCTACAGTGCGCCGACTCGGGGTTGCTGAAATATACAGTTGTTTTGCACCGAGTTGCTTGGCGGACTCTTTTGCGGCTTGCATAAGCTTAGCACCAATGCCTTGACCTTGTTGGTCTGCATCGACATAGAAATAGTGGAGTAATTTCGCATGAGGGTAGTCCGCTATAAGTTGATTTGAGACTACGCTCACACCAACGAGTTTTTCAGAAGCATCAAATGCGCCGATAAATATTGAACCTTGCTCAAAGAGTTGTTTCAGTTTTGGTGGGTCATTTTCTAGATGATATGCGTCCCAATGTTGTACATCAAAAAAACAATCAACTAAGTCTAAATGTTGCTGTTTTTGTATGTAGTTTTGAGTGATTAATTCACGGCGGCTAATTTGCTGCCAAATAAGATCGATTTCTGAATATTGCAAAGATCTTAAGATCATATAAATATTATTCTCCGAGGTGAATAAGCAGACCTAAGCCTGCTTATTCAGACGTGATTTATTAAGATTTCAGCGCAGCTTTCAGCTCATAGAGTTGTTCAAGTGCCTGACGAGGCGATAAGTTATCGACTTCAATTTGCTTAAGTAAATCTAGAGCAGGGGATGAAACTTCGATCTCGACAACTTTTTCTATGATTTGTGAACCAGAGTTTGCATCTGGTGGAGCAAACAAATCATTTTGAAAACTGGTTTGTAGATGTTGCTGCTGCTGTTTTTCCAAAATGCGTAAACGCTTCTGTGCTTCTTTAATAACATTGGCAGGAATGCCCGCTAATTTTGCGACTTGTAAACCATGACTTTGACTTGCAGGGCCTTGCTGAACCTTATGCAATAAAATCAGGTTGCCGTTAAGCTCTTGCGCCGTCACATGATAGTTATCAATTCCTGCTTCACTACCAAGTTCAGTTAACTCGAAATAGTGAGTGGCAAATAAGCATAAACATTTTACGCGCTTTGTTAAATCAACCACGCAAGCCCATGCTAAAGATAAACCGTCATAAGTACTGGTTCCGCGGCCAACCTCATCCATTAAAACAAGCGATTGATTGGTGGCATGGTGCAGAATTTGCGAAGTTTCTGTCATCTCAACCATAAAAGTAGATTTGCCTGTAGATAAATCATCCGCTGAACCAATACGAGTGAAAATTCGGTCAATTGGACCAAGCTTGGCTGTTTTAGCAGGAACATAGCTACCGCAATAAGCAAGTAAACTAATTAATGCGGTTTGACGCATGAAGGTTGATTTACCACCCATGTTTGGACCGGTAATAATTGCCATACGGTGCTGAGCATCAAGGAAAGTATCATTTGGGGTAAATGGTGCTTTATTTAATGCTTCAACCACAGGGTGACGACCCGCCTGAATTTTAATGCCCGTTTCTGGGGTAAATTCAGGACGTGCCCAATTGTTTAGACGTGCTTGATGAGCAAAGTTTGCCACCACATCAATTTGAGCAATTGCCGAACTCATCATTTGTAAGTGAGCAATATTTTCACGAAGGTTTTCAAGCAAAGCTTCGAATAATGCTTTTTCACGTGCTAATGCGCGCGACTCACTCGACAGAACTTTATCTTCAAAACTTTTCAGCTCTGGCGTAATGTAGCGCTCAGCATTCTTTAATGTTTGACGTCGGATATAGTCAGCAGGGGCTTGTTCTGCTTGAGCACGAGTCAATTCGATGTAGTAACCACTTACACGGTTATAGCCGATTTTAAGGGTGTTAATACCTGTGCGCTCGCGTTCTTTAATTTCTAAATCAATTAGGAACTGACCTGCATGATCACGAATTTGGCGTAATTCATCGAGGTCGGCATCATATCCTTCTGCAATTACATTGCCATCACGAAGTAATACTGGCGGATTTTCAACAATTGCTGCCATCAAATGCTGATGAAGTGCTTTAAAATCTCCAAGTTCTTGATCAAGTTGAACTAATAACTTGGATTTTTTCGCTTGAATGACTGGAGTTAACGCTGTTCTTAAAGCTGGAATTTGTGCACATGCATGACGAAGCTGAACTAAATCGCGTGGTCGCGCACTGCCTAGTGCAACACGGCTAAGCACACGTTCAATATCACCAATTTCTTTAAGCACTAAACGAACTGGACTTTCGTGATAGCCCTGAATGAGTTGTTCAATCGCATCTAAACGAGCATCGAGCAAGGCTGTATCACGAACAGGTTGCATGAGTGTGCGGCTTAATAAACGACCACCCATTGCAGTTTGGCAGTCATTTACCAGTTGGAATAATGAGGTGCCATGTTCAAATAACGGTTCGATAATTTCTAGGTTACGGCGTGTGATTGGGTCGAGCGCTATAAAGTCTGTACTTTGCTCAAGCTGAATTGAACGGATATGCGGTAATGCAGTTTTTTGTGTTTCTTTTGCATAGTGAATGAGTGCAGCGGCAGCAGCTTTAGCTAAAGGTAATGGGTCTAAACCAAAACCTGAAAGTGTTGATACCGTAAATTGGTCACATAAAGTTTTTTGTGCGTTATTTAGATTGAAGTCTACATTTGGACGTTTGGTAACAGGGCATTCTAAGTGTTTTTTAATTTGCTCGATAATATTTGTGTCGACCAAGTCTTCATCAATCAAGATTTCACTTGGCATTAAACGCGCAAGTTCAATAGGTAATTGTTCTGGCTTGTAATCTTGTTGTTGAACTTTAAAAATACCTGCACTTAAGTCGAGTAACGCGAAACCAATCTGGTTTTGATGAATGCATAATGAAACGAGATTAGACGATTGATAACTGCTGAGTAATGCATCATCAGTTAAAGTACCAGGTGTAAGAATACGAACAACTTTACGATCAACCGGACCTTTACCTGTCACTTCTCCGACTTGTTCGCAAATGGCTACAGTTCGCCCAGCTTTGACAAGACGTGCAAGATAACCTTCTGCCGAATGATAGGGAACGCCTGCCATTGGAATCGGGTTGCCGTTTGCTTTACCACGATGGGTTAAGGTAATACCTAAAAGTTTAGCTGCTAAATGGGCATCTTCAAAGAAGAGTTCATAAAAGTCGCCCATACGATAAAACAGCAACGCATGTTGATAGTCTTTTTTAACCTTGAGATATTGCTGCATCATTGGAGTGTGGGTGGAGAGATCAGCCATGATTTCAGCGCTATTCATGCGTAATAAACCCTTAAAAAATCAATAATATTTTACGTTTGGTCATCTAACCAATTCTAACAACTTCTGTATGAATTGGACTTAATCTAAGAAAAAAGTATACCTTTTAGTGTACTTTTTTATGTCAAAATTGAGTCAACAGTGTGTGAGAGCTTAACTTAATTTCTCACGGTTGCCATCTTAACAAATTGAGACTGATTGGCAAAAAGGATTCCTAAAATGAGTGAGGAAATAAACAGCAAAAAGAAAGTGACCTTATCAGCTCGAACTATCACTCAATTTCTGCTGCATAAAATCAATAAGTGCTCTTGTTTTAGCGGGTAAGTAACGACGATTTGAATAAAGTGCGAACAATTGGAGCGGCGCTACCGATTGTTCAAACTCAATCTCGATTAAACGTCCATCGCTAATATAGGGTTGGCAAGCTTGTTTTGATAAAATCGCGAAACCGACACCTGATATCGCAGCTTGTCCTGCCATCTCCCCGCTGTTTACCCGATAATGCCCTTTAACCTTGATGGTCTCGAATTCTCCCTTTTTATTGACAAACTGCCAAGGAGCACCTTTAAGTGCACTTACTGTTGTAATACAGGGTAATTCTTCAAATTGCTGGATATGAGTCGGGGTGTCGTAACGCTGAATGAGGGATGGGGCTGCAACAATAGTGCAAGGGATAGTCACCAGATGACGTGCGATGTAGTCACTGTTATCCATCTGACCACGGGTAATAATGATAGCTAAATCCAGATCATCTCGCAGAGATTCGAAACCTGACAAATTGGTAACACAGCTGATCTCAAGGTCTGGGTACTGACAGGCGAAATCGGCAATAACAGAACCCAGCAATGCAGGACCTATTTCATTGGGAATACAGATTCGCAATGGGCCTTTGAGTTGCATTTGCCGCAACGTTAATTCTGTTTCAGTTTGCTCAAGCGCCTCTAGTAATGGTTTTGCTCGGGTGTAGAGTAACTGTCCTGCCTGAGTGAGTTTCATATGTCGGGTACTACGCTCAATCAGCTGGAGATCCAGTTTTTCTTCTAACTGAGAAATACAGCGACTCACATTTGATGTCGGCATTTCAAGGATTTTCGATGCTCCAACAAAACTTTCTCTTTCAACCACCGCAATGAACACTTTCAGGGTATTAAAATCCAGAGCAGGACGCATCAATTATCCTATATTTGATAATAATAAGTGCCATTTCTACCATATAATAAACACCATTGATAGCAGCTAAACTCGGATATCTTTCATCCATAGGTTGCTTGCTATGCCCCCAGTCATGCAGATATTTAATCATAAAGCTCTCATGCGGATAGCTATTGTGATTGCTTTTGTTCAGTTCACCAATGCACTGGAATATATGGTGTTCAACCCTGTTTTTGTTTTTATGGCAACGGATTTCGCAGTGCCTGTATCATTCTCAGGCTATGTGTCCGGCATGTACACACTAGGTGCCGTCCTTTCGGGAATTATTGCTTTTTACTGGATTGATCATTTCAATAAGAAACATTTTTTAATTGCCAATATGGCGTTGTTGGGTCTACTAACACTTTTGACTACATATACATCCAGTTTTAGTCTTCTACTTGCACTTCGATTTTGTGCAGGGCTGGTCGGCGGTACCACAATGGGTGTGGGTATAAGTATATTAATAAACAACGTGCCGCCTAACTTGCATGGAAAAATGTTGGCGACGGTGATCGCGTCATTTTCAATAGTAAGTATTGTAGGAATGCCCACGATATTATTTTTGTGCACACATTATGGCTGGCATGTGGCTTTGTGGCTCATAAGTGCCTTATGTGTATTGGCATTACCATTGATTGTATCCGTCATTCCCCAAGACCCAGTTTCTTTAGATACGTTCTCTAAGCTGCATCTTGATATGGAAACTTTACTGTTCGCTTCCAGTAATGCACTTGTTCAGTTTAGTCCTATGCTGGTTATTCCTATTTTGGCACCCTTAATGATACAACAGTTGGGTGCTTCTCAAGATCTACTGTCTTGGCTCTTCTTTAGCGGGGGCGTGATAGGTTATCTGTCTACAAAAATCACAGGGGCGTTAACCTCCCGTTTCTCTGCTTTAATGCTGGCTACAGCTTCAACGATCGTCTTTATACTAAGTTTGCTGATACCAATTTTAGGCTATCAGCATGCGACGTTATTTATTAGTTTATTTCTCGGTGCATCTTACAGTCGTTTGGTGTCATCTTCGGTGGTTTCGATTCAGTTTCCTGATGATAGACAACGAGCTGGATTTTCTTCATTACAGACCTCAATCATGTATCTGGTTACAACCATCGCATTCTTTCTGTCTGCTTTTTTATTACCTGATTGTGGCATGGCACCACAAAATCTAAACAAGTTACTAGTGATATGTGTAATTTCCGCAGCAGTGTTTCCAATTCTCGTTATTATTCTGCAAAAGAAACTGGCTAAACGTTTTCATCTGAGACAATTCTAAAGTCGCTATTTTTCGATCCATTAAAAGAACAACGACTCATGTAAGATAAAAACTGATGGATATTGACTATCCATCAGTTTGGGTTCTATTTATAAATCACGAGCAACTAAAGTTAAAATGTCGTAAGTTGCGACAAGTTCACCACGTTGGTTTTTGACTTTAATATCCCACACTACAACGCCATGCGCAGGCTGAGACGGGTCTTTTTGTGGTTTAGGCGTTTTTTGTTTGCAGGTCAATTCAACCTGAATCGAGTCACCAATTTTAACTGGTTCAACAAAACGTAAGTTATCCATGCCGTAGTTGGCAATCACAGGACCTTGTGCTGCATCTACAAATAGACCAGCTGCGGCAGACACAATGAAATATCCATGTGCAACACGCTCACCAAAGAAAGACTCGGCAGCTGCAATTTTGTCGGTATGCGCATAGAAATAGTCACCGCTTAAACCAGCAAAGTTGACAATATCTGCTTCGCTTACGGTGCGACGAGCCGTCAATAAACGTTCACCAATCACTAACTCATCAAACGACTTTTTAAATGGATGTACACGGTCTTCATTAACTTTTGAACCAGCAGTCCACGAGTGAGTAATTTGCGTCAAGCTATTTGGAGAACCTTGAATTGCAGTACGCTGCATATAATGTTTAACAGCGCGAATACCACCTAACTCTTCACCGCCACCTGCACGACCAGGTCCGCCGTGTACTAAATGCGGAAGTGGTGAACCATGTCCTGTACTTTCTTTTGCCGATTCTGCATCGAGTACATGGACACGGCCATGCCAAGGTGCAATTTTTTGAATAATCTGTTCAATATTCTCATCGTTATTTTTAACGACTGAAGCCACTAAGCTACCTTCGCCACGTGAAACAAGGTCAGCTAGTTCTTCAATGTTGTTGTATGGCATGAGGGTACATACCGGACCGAAAGCTTCTGTGGTATGCACATGTGTTGCTTGTAAAGGTTGCTCACATAGCAATAAAGTTGGAGCGAAAAAAGCGCCTTTTTCAGGATGATCTGCATTAAATGTAAAGCTATCGTTGCCACCAAAAACAATTTTTGCATCTTTGCTGAGTTCGGCAACTTTTTCTGCAACATCATGTTTTTGTTTAATGCTCGCTAAAGCACCCATGGTGGTTTCTTCTTTTTGAGGGTCACCTACCACAACTTTAGCAAGTTTGGCAGTTAGCTTTTCTTGCACAGTCGCTAACAAGTTTTCAGGAACAAATGCACGACGAATCGCAGTACATTTTTGGCCTGCTTTTGT